>JBGAWM010000034.1:0-31640 GCA_044227615.1 Ignavibacteriaceae bacterium | reverse complement strand
AGACCGGTTATCGGAATTCACGCTGTTGATTTAGTGTGGGGACTTGGAACTCTGCATTGTTTAACACACGAACAAGTTTTATAGGGATTGTCATCCCGAACTCGTCTCGTGATCTGTTTTAAAATCTTTTTAGCAGAGTTCTCTTATTACTTCCAATCTTAACAAGAACAACTCCTGCAATTATCACAATCGATGCAAGCAAAATAAAAATATTTAACTGTTCATTTAAAAATATCCAGCCAAGAACTAAAGCAATAATTGGATTTACATAAGCATAAGTAGAAACAAGTGAAAGCGGCAGATGTTCAATTGCATAAATATATGAGCCGTATCCAAATATTGATCCCATTACAATTAGGTAAGCAAGTGATATTACTCCAGGCTGAGTAAAATGTAATCCTGCGAATTCACCAAGGGCAGAACCGAGAATAATTTGAAGCGAGCCAACGATAAGCATTTGTATAGAAGCACTCATAAGCGGATGTGCACTTACTTTTTTATACTTTGAATAAACAGATCCCAGTGACCACGATACAACTGCCCCAAGAATGCTTAATACTCCGATTAAATATTTTGTTTCAAAAATATATTTTAAATCACCGCCAAAAATTAATCCAACACCAAGACTGCCGATTATCAAACCTGATATAACCATCCAATTTAGTTTTGGACCTTTTGGGAGAAGTGATTCAACTCCAACCATCCAAAAGGGGACAGTTGTGATTAGCAATGCCGCCAATCCGCTTTCAATATATTGTTCACCAACAACAACAAGTCCGTTTCCAAATCCAAGCAATGCGATACCGATTATTGCAATGTGAATTAGATCTTCCTTTTTAGGAAACTGTTTGCCGCTTATTCTTAGAATTGTGAGTAGAATTATTCCAGCAATTACCCAGCGAAATCCTGCAAACAATACAGGCGGAATTGTGGCAACTCCTATTCGGATGAACAAATAAGTTGTTCCCCAGATAATGCAGATTGCAATCCAGGCTAAGTAAGCGCGAACGTTCGGTTTATCCATAAAATCTTTTTAATAATTGGCAGGCGAAACTTAGCAAATAAAAAATAAAAGCCATCAAAAATTATGATGGCTTGTTTATATGAGTGATAGGTGTAACAAAATTATTTTAAAACTATCATTTTCTTAGTTTGAATGAATGAACCTGCCTGCAGTTTATAAAAATAAATTCCGCTTGAAAGGGAAGAGGCATTAAAATCAACTTCATAACTTCCTTCAGGTTTATATTCATTAACAAGATTTGCAACTTCATTTCCAAGAACATCATAAACTTTTAAAGTTTGATGACCACTGACTGGCGACTGCCAACTAATTTTTGTACTTGGATTAAATGGGTTGGGATAGTTTTGGGAAAGAATAAATTCAGCGATAATGGTTGAGTTTACTTCTTCAACTGTAACCGGGACCTGACTAAAGTTAGTGGTATAATGTCCAATTGCATAATTAACTTTATTTCTTGTAGAGGTAACCGAATTTAATGCATCCATCCCCCTTGAAGAAGTGTAAGCAACAATAATTTCTACAGACTCATTCATTATTAGTGTGAATTTTGCAGTATTACCCATCATTCTCATATCTCCAGTAGTGGTCCATAACCAACCAAATGGTGTTGTTGGATTACCTGATACCCAGTATAATGGATTTATCTCTGAACAATTTACATTTCCAAATATGCTTGTATAAACCCAATTACAGGGGTTTAAGATTTCACCCGATCTCAATTTAGCCATTAAATAATTTCTTAGTTCATTTTTATTTTGAGCATCTCCTGTAATCGGATCAGAATTCATATATCCCGATGCTGTTGCCATTTCAATGTTTTTTGCACCAGGAAACTCTTTGATCCCTAAATCAGGCCCACGATAATAATAAGCAGTATCTAATGGAGTATCTATTCCATCATCATATAAACTATTTCCATTATTATCTATAAAAGTTTCATTTGGTATATATGTTGTTGGGAGTTGAAGGTAAGTTAGGAATAAGCTTGGTGGGTTTACACCAAATTCCATATCATCACTATCATTAAATCCAAATACTGAATTTATAAGTGTATCAGAGCCAATTAAATCATCTGCTGCATCTCCAATATCATGATCAGACCAAACACTAAAAATCACTGAGTCTAAAACATTTGCAATAAGTCCTGTGTTTTTTATTTGATATCTAATAAATATTGTGTTTTTTAATTCAGGATAAGTTGGGTTGAGATTATCATATGCGAATACTGTCTGCCGAATTTCAATACCTAGAGGATTCACATCATTGAATTTCCTTTGAGATGCTGGTACTCCATCGTTATAAACACACCAGGCAGTTCTATCACCAAGTATATCAGGTTTGTCTTCATCAAGATCCCATTGCCCGTTTCCATTTTTATCCACCGGATTATAAACAGCATCACCATCGCCGTCATAAAATCCAGCAAATAAATAATCAGTAGCATCTTTCCAATCTAGCCACGATTGACTAAATGGGACATCATTTTTATCAACTACATAAATTTTGTTTTTGGGATCAGTTGGTGAACTACCGACTAGTCCTGGTAGATAATCTTCAACTAAGGACGCACTTGAAACACCATTAGACCAAAGCGAATCTCCATTAAAACCAGACATAAAAAACCACCGGAGAATAAGAATATTATGTTATCTAATTTGCCGCCTGAGCCAGCAATATTCGGATCAGGGTCTGGAATATTAACATCACCAAGTACTCCGCGATTATCAATCGGCATATTTATATTATTTAAAAAGAACCTGTATTGGGATTGTGAGAAAATTATTTCGGGCAATAGAAGAAGAAATATTATCAAGGTTTTCATATCAGTCCTTTTAGATATTAAAGCAAAACCAATCATCAGAAGAACTATTCAAAATTAGAATTATCAGTTGCTAATGTCAAACATTAAATTGAGTCTTTAATTAACGGTATAAAATGACTTTGTAGTAAAAATTGTTACAACGGTTTTATAATAATTTTATTGTATAAGCCTTCAATCATCCTTAGTTTTGTACTCAAAATTTTTAAACTATCAACAGAGGAGATAATTCTGTGATAATTTCAGTTCCAAAAGAAATAATGTCCGGTGAAAATCGTGTTGCGTGCGTGCCCGATGTTGTTCCAAAATTAATTAAAGCCGGTTTTGAAGTTCACATCGAAAAGGATGCAGGACTTAACGCTGGTTTTACAAATGATCAGTATCAGAAGGCAGGCGCAAAAATTATTGATAATCTTGCTGATCTTTATGCAAATGCTGATTTAGTTTTTAAAGTTCAGCGCCCCATCGATCATCCAACAGCAGGAAAGCATGAAATTGATTTGATGAAGAAGGGAACGATTTTAGTTTCTTTCGTTTATGTTCTTCATTATTCAGATATCGCAAAAAAATGTGCAGAAAAAGGAATCGATTTAATTTCTATGGATATGATTCCAAGAACAACTCTTGCACAAAAAATGGATGTTCTAAGTTCTCAGGCAAACATTGCAGGTTACAAAAGTGTTTTAATGAGTGCTAATGAGCTTGGTAAAATCTTTCCGTTGATGATGACTGCTGCGGGAACAATTTCTCCTGCTAAAGTTGTAATTATGGGTGCCGGTGTTGCAGGATTGCAGGCACTCGGTACAGCCAAAAGATTGGGAGCAGTTGTTGAGGTTTCTGATATCAGAACCGCAGTAAAAGAAGAAGTTCAAAGTCTTGGCGGCAGATTTATTGAAGTTGAAGGCGCAGAAGATATGCAGGATGCAGGCGGATATGCCAAAGAAGCTTCAGCTGAATTTTTACAAAAGCAGAAGGAAACAATCTTCAAACACGTTACTGAGGCTGATATTGTTATCACAACCGCACTCGTCCCCGGAAGAAAAGCCCCAATACTTGTATCTGAAGAGATGGTAAAAAATATGAGACCCGGCAGTGTTATCCTTGATATGGCAACTGAGTTTGGCGGAAATTGTGAAATAAGTGAACGCGGTAAAACTGTTAAAAAATATGGTGTTACTATTATTGGTGAATCAAATCTTCCTTCTTTAGTTCCAACACATTCAAGCGAAATGTATTCGAAAAACATACTTAGTCTTATACAGCATATTGGTAAAGAAGGTAAAGTAACATTAAATCTTAATGATGAAATTGTTAAGGGATCTTTAATCACTCAAAATGGTGAAGTAATAAATCAAAGAGTTAAAGATCTTATCAAATAAAAATTTTAAGAAAATTATAAAGGTACATTATGGAAGAATATATGTTTTTAATGCATGTGTATGTATTTGCACTTGCAATTTTTGTGGGTTTTGAACTCATCACAAAAGTGCCGCCAACTTTGCATACGCCGCTTATGTCAGGCTCAAATGCAATTTCGGGTATTACGATAGTTGGGGCAATATTAAGCGCTGGATTGGAACAATTTACAATTAGTACAATTCTTGGTTTAATTGCGGTTGCTTTTGCTATGATTAATGTGATTGGCGGATTTCTTGTTACCGATCGCATGTTAAAAATGTTTAAAAAGAAGTGAGTTAAAAAATGAAAATAACTATAGAAATCACTTACTTAATTTCGTCAATCCTCTTCATTCTTGGCATTAAATATCTTGGTTCACCAAAGACCGCGAGAAAAGGGAATTTGTATGCTGCAATAGGAATGTTCCTTGCAATCGTAGCTACACTATTTGATCAGCAGGTATTAACATATGAATGGATAATTATTGGGGCATTGATTGGATCTATTGCCGGATTGTTTATGGCATACAAAACCCCTATGACGGGAATGCCTCAAATGGTTGGAATGCTTAATGGATTTGGCGGCGGTGCATCAACATTAGTTGCACTTTCGGAATACTTTAAGAAAAATCCAAATTATCCTGTCGATACTGGATTACCATTTAATCTTCCAATTGATCAGGGAATTGCAATTATACTTAGCTTACTTATTGGTGGTGTCACTTTCACAGGATCCATGATAGCGTTTGGAAAACTACAAGGTTTGGTTACGGGTAAAGTTGTGAAGTATCCTTTGCAGCATCCGATTAATGCTTTTCTAGTTTTGTTCGTTTTTGCCGCGGGTGCATATGTAGTTATTTATCCTTCATTAATGAGTTTGGTAATTTTAATAACAATTATTTCTCTTGTACTTGGTGTTTTGTTAGTGTTACCGATTGGTGGTGCTGACATGCCGGTAGCAATTTCTTTATTAAACTCTTATTCAGGAATGGCTGGATCAACAACCGGATTTGTTCTAGGAAATAATGAATTGATTATTGCGGGAGCACTTGTAGGCGCCTCAGGAATTATTCTGACGAACATTATGTGCAAAGCGATGAATCGCTCATTAATGAATGTTGTTCTTGGCGGCTGGGCAAATGCAGGATCGGCTACTTCAACTTCCTCAACAACCTCAAATAAAGGTGATGTTAAATCGATTGATTCCGAAGAACTTGCAATGTTGTTGGATTCTGTTGGTAGTGTAATCATCGTACCCGGTTATGGAATGGCAGTTGGACAGGCACAGCACGCAGTTCGCGATCTTATGAATATTCTTGAGAAAAAAGGAATCAAGGTTAGGTTTGCAATTCATCCTGTTGCAGGAAGAATGCCTGGTCATATGAACGTATTGCTTGCAGAAGCACAGGTTCCTTACGATAAACTTTTTGCTATGGAAGACATTAATGATGATTTTAACAACACAGATGTTGTTATCGTAATTGGTGCAAACGATGTTGTTAATCCTGCTGCACGCCACGATCAGAACAGTCCTATTTTTGGGATGCCGATTCTTAATGTTGATTATGCAAAAACAGTTATCATAAACAAGCGCTCTATGAATGCTGGCTATGCAGGTATTGATAATGAATTGTTCTTCTATCCGAATGCACTTATGTATTTTGGAGATTCAAAAGATGCAATGACTAAATTGGTTAATGAGATAAAGAATCTTTAGAATTAAATAGTTTTATCATTCCGGGCTTGACCCGGCATCAATTATCCCCAGCCAAAATATAACCTGGTTGGGGATTTTTATTTCCACAAACAACTCTGTTTAACCTCATTTTTAAGGCATATATTTGTAGTGTAATAAATAATCACTTTTGAATCTTGATTTATATAGTATAGTGTCAAGCTGAGCTTGTCGAAGCCTGACAATTAATAACCTAATCACACTTCGACAAGCTAAGTGTGACAATATTTTTGGGAAATACTTTGAAAAAACTTCTTATTTTGTTGTTCTTAGTTCAGGCATCGATAATTTTTCCGCAGGAAGTAGTTATAAAAAGTCTTAAAACATATACCAGCAAAGACGCTAATTCAATTCCGGTTTTGTCATCTCCTAGAGATTTATTAATAATTGATTTTGACGTTCAGGCGGAATACTTACCGAACCTTCACATCATTTTTAAATTTTGTGATAGGGACTGGAATCCAACGGATAATATTTTTCTATCGAACCAGGGACAAAACACCGCGTACACACTCAATTCTTTTTATCTGCCGACAACTGTTGAAGATGCAAGATATCACTACACAAATACTTTTCCGGATAAAGATGGTTATGTTTCATTTCCATTTTCTGGTAAGTGGAAATATTACATTGTTGATTCACAGAATTATGACTTGATATTTGCAGAAGGAAGATTTTTTGTAGTGAAAGCTGATGTACCGCTTAAAGTGGATGTAAAGAAAGAAACCTTAGAAGATAAAACATATTTTCCGCTGCAGCTTGGTCACAGCAACTGGGTTATTGTGGATGCAATGCCTAAAGATGATTACTTCCCATTTTTTGTTGATGAGCTTGAGATCATCCAAAATCATTTGGTAGATTATTCCATAAAGGTGCTTCGGAATTCAACTGATCAAAACAGAGTTTTTGAATGGGATGGCGGATCAAAAGTTAGGTTTATTGCTAAAGATGTTTTTCCAGGCAATGAATATCGACAGACAAATCTAACTGATATTAATATCTACAATTCAAAAAATGTTAAGGCACAATTTGATGGAATGGAATACAGCAGATTTTTACTTATGAGCAGAGGTGATAATAATGGTGGTTTTACTTTAGCCCCTCCAAAAGATATTTACTCAACTTATATGAATGTAACTTTTCAGGTAAAACCGCCTGAGGAAGTTTATGGTGATGTTTATCTTGCTGGTGCTTTTAATGATTGGAAGTTATCAGATAATTATAAAATGAATTTTAATGGTGATCATTTTGAATTGGCTGTACAGCTTAAAAGAGGAGTTTATGATTACCAGTACGTCGTTGTAAACGGAGATTATTCTGATGTTACTAATCAGGACTGGTTTATACTTGAAGGAAACGATTGGCAAACTACTAATGATTATAATATTTTTCTATGGTATCGTGATCAGGAATATGGCGGTTACGATCGTATAATCGGTTATTCAAAAATTCAAACGAGATAAAAATTATGGAAAATCTTTCAATCGGGGTAATTGGGGTCGGGCATCTTGGCAAACTACATTCAAAAATGTTCAGCCAAATTAATAATTGTAATTTTATCGGAGTGTTTGATTCAAATCCCGAGCAGGCAAAATTAGCTGCGAATGAATTTGGAGTAAAGCATTTCGACACTATAGAAGAACTGCTCGCTAATGTAAATGCTGTTTCTATAGCGGCTACAACGAGTGCTCATTATGAAGTTGCAAAGGTTTGTTTTGAAAAAAATGTTCACGTTTTTGTAGAGAAGCCAATTACCGCAACTATTGAACAGGGTGAAGAGTTAGTAAAAATCGCCAAAGAAAAGAATCTAAAATTTCAGGTGGGGCACATAGAAAGATTTAATCCCGGTTTACTTTCACTTGAATCTTATATTTCAGATCCAATGTTCATTCAATCCGATAGACTTGCACAATTTAATCCGCGCGGTACAGATGTTGCAGTTGTACTGGATTTAATGATTCACGATATCGATATCATATTAAGTTTTATTAAGAGCAATGTAAAGCAAGTTGATGCAAGCGGTGTTGCTGTGGTTTCAGATCATATCGATATTGCAAATGCGAGGATACAATTTGAGAATGGTGCTGTTGCTAATGTAACTGCCAGCAGAATATCGCAAAAGAAAATGCGCAAGATGCGGTTATTTCAAAAAGATCATTATATTTCTTTGGATTTTGTTACAGGTGTTTCGGAGGTTTATCGTTTACAGCCTCTTGATGAGCCTGCGCAGCCAAACTCGATCTCTTTTGGTGAGATAGGAGTCGGCGAGAGAAAGAAACGACTAATTTATGAACAGCCCGAGTCCAAAGAAGTAAATGCTCTAAACTATGAATTACAGCTTTTTGTAGATTCTGTACTGAAAGACAAAAAAATTATCGTTTCGGGTGAAGACGGATTACGTGCATTAAAGGTAGCAGAAATTATTATTCAAAAAATAGAACAAGCAAAGGTGGTATTTTAATGAGAAAAATATTTTTATCAGCAGTTTTACTTTCATTTGTAATTTCTGGTATTCAGTGCAGTGTTTACGAATCGTTTACAAATCTTTCCAGACTGCAGTTTAAAGTGGGAGCAGTTGATGGATTTCAGATTAATGGAGTTTCTATTTCTAACAAATCAAAACTTAGTGATTTTAATCCAATGGATTTGCTGAGTTTATCATCTGCATTTGCGCAAGGATCTCTGCCGGCATCTTTTGTTCTGAATGTTGATGCCAAAAATCCAAATGACGGTACAGGCGGGTACAAAAAATCTGATGCTACATTGCAAAATTTTAAATGGAGATTATTTCTTGATGATAAGGAAACTATTTCCGGAGATATTGATCAACCGGTTGCAATACCCGGCACCGGTGATGTAACTACAATTCCTATCAGAATTAATCTTGATCTTATTAAATTCTTTAAGGATAGAGGTTACGAAAGTATTATTAATCTTGCATTAGCACTTGGCGGTAGTCAGGGTTCATCATCAAAAATAACTTTGTTTGCAACTCCAACTGTTAGTTCTCCATTTGGCAATATAACTTATCCCGGCGAATTAAAATTAGTAGATACTCAGTTTTCTAAATAATTTTTTAGGAATGCTTTATGGCTAAAACAGAAAAATATGCTGTCGGTGTTGATTTAGGAGGTACTAATATCAAGATCGGAATTGTATCAGATAAAGGCAAACTTGTAAAAAGTATTTCGATAAAAACCGAAGCTGACTGTGGACCAAAAAATGTCATTGCTAATATCATAAAAGGCGTTGAGTTAACTTTAGCAAAAAATAAATTAAAGATTCAAGGAATTGGAATCGGATGTCCGGGTGTTGTATCAATTAAAAAAGGGATTGTTGAAAATGCTCCAAATCTTCCCGGATGGAAAAATGTTAAGCTCGGTCCAATCATTAAAGAAAAGTCTGGTTATAAAGTCCATCTTGAAAATGATGCAAATGCTGCAGCGATAGGCGAATTGATATTTGGTTCAGGAAAGAAATTAGATTCTTTTGTGATGGTAACTTTGGGGACAGGTGTTGGCGGAGGCATTGTTTTTAATAAAAAAATATTTCGCGGCGAGTTCGGCGCCGCTGGTGAAATAGGACATATATCAATTGATATAAATGGTCCCAAATGTAATTGCGGTTCTACAGGCTGCATAGAAGCATATGCGGGTAATTCTTATCTAAAAGAACAGATTAGAAATGAGCTTAAAGATTATCCAGATTCGAAAGTCTGGCAATTAATTGAAAACGATTTAACAAAAGTATCTCCAAGAATTATACAGGCAGCACTAGAAAAAAAAGATGCTTATGCTGAATTCGTAGTTGAAAGAATGGGTAAACAGCTTGGCACCGCTCTTGCATCTTTAAGTAATTTACTGGATATAAGTACATTTATTATTGGCGGGGGTGTTGCTGGATTTGGCAAACCATTATTTGATTCTACACGTAAAACAATCTCTGAGCGGGTTCTTTTACCTTTGCGTCAAAGAGTTCTTGTAATCCCGGCTAAATTACAAAATGAAGCTGGAATAAAAGGTGCTTCATCATTGGTGTTTTATAACAATTAATACTTATCAAACTTAAAAAGTTTTAACGAGTTGCAATTGAGGTCTATGATTTATCCGAATATCGATAAAGAGTCATTTCGAATCCGAACACAGGCGATGAGAAATCCTGAACAATTTATTTCACAGATTTCTCCGTTTGATCGAAGTGACAATAAATTCATTATCGCATTTACTTATTATTAGTAATGAAGAGTTATTGCAAAATCATTTTTCTCTTTTCGTTTAGTTTTTACCTTTTGCAGGGAAGTACTTTCTCCCAGCAAAAGGATTCACTTTCCATTTTAAAAGCTCCGGTCGGCAAGGTTATAGATTCACTTTTTATTTCATCCGAAAAAATTGAGAGCCCTGTTGATTCACTTTTCAATGCAAAACTAAAAGGCAAAACTTATGATGTTGATACCACTGTTTTTGCATCAGCTAAAGATTCATTAATCTTTCTGGTAAAAAATAAAAAGATGAAGATTTATGGTGAGGGGAATATCAATTATAAAACCACAGAAATTAAAAGTTCAAACATTTTTATTGATTTTGAATCAAACAATATTGATGCAGTTGGTGTTCCTTCTGATTCATTACCCGGCAAGTTCGATGGTACTCCAATCTTAAAGGAAGGCACTGAAGTTTATGCCGGGCAGTCTATGAAATATAACTTTAAATCAGGGCAGGGATTAATATCGCTTGCAAAAACCGAACAGGAAGGTTCAAAATACAGCGGTACTAAAATTAAAAAAGTTGATTCGGAAACTTATTTTATTGAAGGTGGAATTTTTACTACTTGCGATAATGAAGAATGTCCGCATTATCATTTTACTGCCAATAAGATGAAGGTTATTCATAAGGATCAGCTTGTTGCTGATTGGATATTTATTAATTTTGGCGGCGTACCATTACCCATTCCATTACCATTTGCCGTATTTCCAATTGAATCAGGAAGACGCTCGGGGATAATTCCACCAACGTTTGGCAATGATGCTACTTACGGAACTTACTTTAATGGCTTCGGTTATTTTTGGGCAATTAATGATTATGTTGATTTAAATCTTACTGGCGACTACTACACTCGCGGCAGTTACAAGTTTGATACGAGATTTCGATATTCTAAAAAATATAACTATTCGGGAAATATTGAAGGTAGCTACGGCAGTTTTATTCAAGGGGAAGAAACTGATGCAAACAGAGTAGAAAATACAGAATGGCGCATTGCATGGAATCATAATCAATCAATAACACCAACTTCACGCTTTGATGCAAAGTTAGAATTTATCTCAGGTACAAATATCAGACGTGATTTAAATGACCTTAATGAAATTTTAAGGAATGATGCGGTATCTAATGCAACATATTTTAAACAGTGGGAAGAATCAGGCAACAGTTTATCATTAAGTTATTCACGTAATCAAAATTTTGAAACAAATGATATTTCTGAAGTTCTGCCGAACTTGACTTTCTCTCTTGCCCAAAGTTATCCCTTTAGAGATAACATTGGTGCACAGGAATGGTATGAAAGTTTTGGCTACAGTTATTCGGGTCAATTACAGAATAATAGAAATAAAATCGATGGCGATTTAAAGACCAGAGGCGGTATTCAGCATAACATCAATGCATCTTTGTCACCAAAGCTTGGTTACTTCAGTATATCTCCAAATTTTCGCTACAACGAAAGCTGGTACAATAAGTATGTAACCAAGTATTCAGCAGTTGATGATTCAGGTGATTATTTTGTTCAGACGGATGATGTTCAGGGATTGAGTGCCGTAAGAACTTTTTCAACCGGTGTTTCGGCTTCTACAAAGTTTTATGGAATGTTTAATATCGGTTCATTTGGAATCAATGCTATCAGGCATACAGTTAGCCCATCAATCAGTTATAATTATGCTCCAGATTTTTCAACATCAACGTGGGGATATTATGATTCTTACATTGATTCCGCTGGTAACCCAGTTGAGTATAATAAATATGAAAGAGAAATATTTGGCAGGCCATCAAATCAGGAACAACAAAGTTTAAATTTTTCTTTAGGGAACGTGTTTGATATGAAAACAAATGCTGATCCAACAGACACAACATCAAAAGAAAATAAATTTCAATTATTAAATCTTACTGCCTCTGTGGGATATAACTTTGCTGCGGAGACTTTCAAATTTTCTGATTTAAACTTGAGCTATCGTACTCAAATAGGAAGCCTATTTAGTTTTTCAGGCAGCTCGACTTTTTCTCCTTATGATTATGAAGGGAATGCAAGAGTTGACAGATATTTAATAAGCAACGGCGGTGGATTGTTAAGACTAACGAATACAAATTTTTCGGTTTCTCTCTCACTATCAGGTGATAAAATAACTTCATCAGATTCTGATGGCAGAACAACAGTCCAGCAGGATCAATATTTACAGGCATCTGAAAGAAGTATTTATCAAGGTTTATATAGTAACAAGGATGCTGATTTTTCTATCCCCTGGGATGTTTCACTTAATTACTATTTCAATTTATCGCGCCCTGTTCCATCCAATGAAAATATAACATCAAGCATTAGCGGCAGTTTGAATTTTAATCTTACACCCAAATGGAAATTCTCTGTAACCGGCAGTTATGATCTTCAGCAAAAGGAGTTTGCTGCTCCTCAAGTTAGGATCTCGCGCGATCTTCATTGCTGGGTGATGAATTTTACATGGAATCCCATCGGAACTTACCGCGGTTACAATTTTGAAATACGAGTTAAAGCCCCGCAGTTACAGGATTTGAAAATCACAAAGCGTGATCAATTTTATGAGGGAAGATAATGCTTAGTTATATAATTGATGGGAATAATCTTATTGGAAAAATATCTTCTTTGATGAATCTTCAAAAAAAAGATAAGCAAGCGTCACGTGAAAAATTAGTTTTTCTTTTGGACCGTTACTTTAGTCAGAAGAAAGCTAATGTTACTTTGCATTTAGATGGACACCCTTCCGATAGATTAAATTCATCAAAGATGAAAATAGTTTATTCTGAAAATCTAACGGCTGATGAAAAAATTAAGAAGCAGATATCTATATCAAAGTCACCAAGAAACATTACCGTTGTTACTTCAGATTCAAATCTTGCACAATTTGCTAAAGTTTGTTCTACTGCCGTAATTACCAGCGAGAAGTTTTCATCATTGTTAAATAAAACAAGTAATTCGGTTGATGAAGAAAGTATTATCAAATCAATAAATAATGTTGAAGAGTTTAAAAAACTTTTTGGTGTTGATGAGTAATAATGGAATTAGATCGGTTATCCTGGCTTCTCTTTATTAGTTTCAAATCTAATCTCATAACCTTATTTTTAAAACATAAATTAAAATCACAAAAAAAGTAGAATTATGTTAGAATATTTTCAATTCGATGGAAAAAAAATAAATGCAGAACAGTGGGATGCGTTTGTTGATGACTCAGATAACGGTACAATATTCAGTAAACGTAAATTCCTTTCATATCATGCAAAAGATAAATTCAATGATAAATCCATTTATGTTACAAAGGATGGAAAACTTCATTCCATTTTTACTGCAGCATTAATTGAACGGGATGGGAAGAGAATACTTGCATCTCACCCAGGTGCCTCTTACGGCGGATTTGTTTACAACAGCGAATTAAATTTTAAAGAAGCTCACGATCTTGTTGATATTATGTTAGAACATGCAAAATCAATAAAAGCAGATCGCATTCAGCTTACCTTAGCACCGATAATTTATCAGACAAAATATTCCAACTATCTTGATTTTGCTTTAGTTCGTAATGGTTTTCAATATCTAAAAAGGGAAGTTTCAAGCGTTGTTCAGTTAGATTTTGAACCTGATCAACTTTTAAACACCTATCGTGCAGAAGCGAGAACAGCAACCAAGAAAGCGCTTAAAAAAGGAGTTGAAATTGTTGAGACAGAAAGATTTGATGAATATTACGAAATCTTAAAAAAGAATTTAAAATTAAGGCACGGTGTAAATCCTGCACACACATTAGAGGAACTTAAAAGAGTTAAAAATTTATTTCCTTCTAAAATAAGGTTGTGGGGTGCCTTCTTAAATAATGAAATGCTTGCGGGCGTCTGTAACTTTTCAGTTAATAAAAACGTGGTGCTTGCATTTTACATAAGTCACGATGAAGCATTCCAGGAATATCGACCGGTTAATTTATTGTTCTATGAGATAATGAAACGATACCAGGCAGAAGGATTTAAGTTCTTAGATTTTGGGATCTTTACGGTGATAATGGAACCGAATTGGGGTTTGGCAAGATTCAAAGAAAATTTTGGTGCACGTGGAATTTTTAGGGATACTTTTTTCAAAGATATTTAATGCTCAAGATTCTTCACATCGCTCCGCTTAATTTTGCGGGTGTGCCTTATGATTTTTATAAGATGCACAAAACTTGCGGGGATTTTTCACGCATAGTAACTCTTCACAAAAATGAAAGAGTTTTTCCTGAGGATATTTGTTTAAACCTTCCTTTGCCAAATCAAAGTCTAGCAAAAATTCTTCGCAAGAAAAAAATTCAATATCTTGAAAAAAGTAATAACCAAACTGCTCATTATTTTGAAGCAAAAAATCTATTTGAAAAATCATATTACGGGATTTATGATTTTCTTATCCAGACTAAAATTGAAAAAGCAATTTCAGATTTTTCATTAAATGAATTTGATATTGTCCATTACGATGGCGGATTAGATTTTTATCGTGATTCCAGGCAGGCTTTAAAGTGGAAAAAACAGGGCAAGAAAATAGTTTGCTGTTATTACGGTAGTGATTTGCGGATTCGCGGTTTGATAAAAGAACTTGATGAAATATCTGATCTCAATCTTACAAGTGAATTCGATCATCTTGCACTTAAAAATGATTTGAAGTATTTATTTTATCCTTATGATGTTTCTGAACTGCCTGCAAAAAAAGAAAGAACTGTTGAAGCAATAAAAATTGTACACTCACCAACCAACAGAAGGTACAAAGGAACGGAATTAATTATTTCTGTAATTGAGAAAGTAAAAAAAGAACGAAAGATTGAATTTTTATTGATGGAAAATGTTGATCGTGCAGAGTTGCTTCAGATTAAAAGTGAATGCGATATTTCTATTGATCAGGTTGGAGGAACAATGGGCGGAACCGGTTACGGCAAAGCAGGACTTGAAACCCTTGCTATGGGCATCCCAACGATTACAAATATGCTAAAAGATTATGAGGAATGGCTGCCTGAAAATCCTTTTATCATTGCAAACAATTTTAATGATTTGTATAAATCATTAATTGAGTTGATTGATAATGAAAATTACAGAATTGAAAATGGGCAAAAGGGAATTGATTGGGTTAAAAAATATCACAGCTTTGAAAGTGTGAATGAAAACCTAATGAAGCTTTATAGAGAGAAGGGGATTATTTAAACTAAAAGTTTGTTAATCAGATCAATCAACTTCTTTGATTCACTTTCCCAGTTTTTACCATCTTCAATTAATTTTCTTGCGTTTACCGAATGCTGAATTGCTATTTCAGGTTTATTTAAATATGTCTCCATAGCTTTAATGATTTCAGTTTGATCATCAGGATTGACTAAGATCCCGAACCTTTCATAATCAATTTCATTTCTTATCGGGTTTATATCCGAATAGATAAATGGTTTTCCGCAAGCCATGTATTCAAATATTTTTATTGGAAGAGAATTACTATATATAAAATTTCTTACACGTAGATCAAAACAAACGTCCATCCTTTCAATTACTGAACTCATTTTATCGTAATCAGTCCAATCAGCAAATTCAATTTCCAGATTTTTTATAGACGATATATTTTGTTTGAATTCAACTTCTTCATTTTTAAATGTAAATCTTCCAAACAATAAAAG
Source organism: Ignavibacteriaceae bacterium (assembly GCA_044227615.1). Taxonomy (GTDB): domain Bacteria; phylum Bacteroidota; class Ignavibacteria; order Ignavibacteriales; family Ignavibacteriaceae; genus IGN3. The sequence continues at coordinate 15,767 of JBGAWM010000034.1, read as the reverse complement.
TTTTAATTTTCTTTCCGGAAATTTATTTGCGATTGAAACTGATGCTTTTAAAAGATTAACAATTCCACGTTCAAACGTTAATACTCCAGCATAACCTAAAGTTATTTCCGATTCTGATAAATTAGGTTTTTTATAATTGAAATATTTAAGTATCGGGTAATATCCAATAATTGTTTTTGGCTTTGAACCAACAATAAAATCGTATCGCTTCTTTTTCGTTACTTCACCAATTATTAAATGATCAACTTTTTGTAAAATGTAGATGTAGGGTAAAAGAAGTTGAAAATATTTTACCCAGCGATTTATTCCATTAAACTTAAAAGCAACATTCTCAGGCACCCATTCAGTTATATCCAGGATAATCTTAGTGAATTCATTAATCTTCCTGAACTTCAAAGCTGCAAATACCGGCAATATTTCTGAGCAAATAATTAAATCAGGATTAAATTGATTAATAAGATCGTAAAATATTTCTATCTTTTTCTTTTTAGGATATGAAGAGCCATCGAATCCTGTCATAATAATCCCATCCACAACCATATTTAATTTCTCTGTGGAGCAGATAATTGAAACAGAATATCCAGCCTCGATTAGTGACTTTGCAAATTTCCAGAATATTCTCTCATCAAAAGGAGGATGACCGGAGGTAACAAGACAAATTCGTTTCTTATTCAAATACTTTTACTCTTTATTTTATTAAATTTGAAACAACAATTGAATAAATCAAAATTTATGCACACACAAAATAAAATATCTGTGGTCATTATTACAGGCAATGAGGAAAATAATATTAAAGATTGTCTAAATAGTGTAAAATGGGCAGATGAAATAATTGTTGTTGATTCCGAAAGTACAGATAATACAGTTAAATTTGCTAAAGAATTCACTAACAAAGTAATTGTTCAGAAGTGGCAAGGTTATGCTGCACAAAAAACTTATGCAATATCATTAGCAAAAAATGATTGGGTTTTAAGTCTGGATGCTGATGAACGAGTTTCAGAAGAACTTGCCAATGAAATTCTTAATATGGATTTAAAGCAACACGATGGATACTTGATTAAAAGAGATAATTATTTCCTTGGTAAATTGATTCGTGGCAGCGGATGGGGAAATGATTTACAGTTAAGATTGTTTAAGAAAGCTAATGCTAAGTTATCTGAACGAATAGTACATGAAAGATTTATTGTAAATGGCAGTATTGCAAAACTTAATAATACTTTCTTGCATTACTCGTATACTAATCTTAAAGATGCCTTTGCAAAGATAAATAACTACTCAACTCTCGAGGCGAATGAAAAAGTTGACAAAAAATCAGTTAACATTTTTACATTATTAATTAGTCCGCCTTTTTATTTTTTTCATCACCTAATAATCCGTAATGGATTTTTAGATGGGATTTACGGAGTCATTATCTCATATATGCATATGATGACGAAACTTCAGGTTCAGCTTAAGATTTTGGAAATCAAAAAGAATAGAAAATCATAATTGTATGAAGCAGTTAAGATTTCTTATTTCCAGAATTGATAGAATTGGTGATGTGGTTCTTTCAACTCCGCTTCCCCGCGAAATTAAAATAAAATATCCTAATAGTTTTGTAGCAGTTTTAGTTAAAAACTATACAAAAGATATTTATCTAAATAACCCTTTTGTTGATGCAATCATCACTTATGATAACTTAAATAAAACCGAAAAAAGTTTTATGAAATTAGTAAGGGAAATAAAGCAGTACAAATTCTCACATGCATTTATGCTTTTACCGAATGAAAAATTGAATTATGTTCTGTTTATGTCCGGAATAAAATATAGAATTGGTGTTGGGCATAAACTTTATCAGTTTTTAACTTTTACAAAATATGTTGATAGAAAAAAGTATAACCCTCTTAGGCACGAAGCAGAATATTGTGCAGATATGATTAGGAAAGCTGGGATTAATGTCCGGAGCACTTTACCAGAAATTCATTTAACTGAAATTGAAAAAACAAAAGCTAATTCAATTAAAAATAAGCTTATCGAAGACAATCAGAAACTAATTGGAATAAATATTTCTTCCGGCAATTCTGCTCCAAACCTAAATCAAGATGAATACAAAAAGCTGATATTGACGTTGAAAAAAAATATAAATTATAAAATTGCAGTAATGGATAACAATGTTTTACCTGATCTTGATAACATTGATGGCGTTCTTTATCCAAACAAGGGAAATACTCTACGAGATTCAATAATAAATCTCGCTTCATTAGATTTATTAATATCAAACAGTACTGGACCAATGCACATTTGTGCTGCATTAAAAGTTCCAACATTTTCTTTCTTCTGTCCGCTTACGGCTTGCTCACCCAAACTTTGGGGACCACTCGGAAATAAATCAGAAATAATCGTACCTGAACAAAATTATTGCAATACTCAATGTCCGATCGATCCTAAAAAATGTGATTACTCTAAAGAGGGCGGATTGAGAGCTGAGTTTATAGTTGAAAAAGTTAATTCTTTTCTGAAAAATTTAGCTGGCTAATGAAAATCTTAGTTGCACCAAATAGTTATAAAGAATGTGCAGACTCTGTTGAAATATCAAAAATAATTTGTGAATCACTGTCCGAAATCAATTCCCTAAAAGTAATTTCCAGACCGCTTTCAGATGGCGGGGATGGTTTTTTATCTGTGATTAAAAATATTTATGATGTTAATGAAACTAAAATTGTAGTTTCTGATGAGTTCAATCAAAAAAAGATTTACAAAATATTGATTGATAACAAAACTGATACAGCATATCTGGAATCCGCTGCAGTTATAGGTTTAAAATGTATTGAAGAGAAAAATCGAAAACCATTATTGCTTAATTCAGCACTTATCGGAAAGATTATTAAGAAACTAACGATGGAAGTAAATAACTCCAAGATAAAAATTAAAAACTTGATAATTGGAATCGGTGGAACTGCCACAATTGATTTTGGAATTGGCGCCTGCACACAACTAGGTTTGAGTCTAATGGATAGTATGCAAAATCAAATAACACCTTTTCCAAAATATTTTAATTTGGTTTCATCAATTCAATTTGTAAAACCTGATTTTCCGTTTAACTTAAAATGTATTGTAGATGTAAATACTGAATTGATTGGGGAACCGGGAGCAATTGAGATTTACGGCAAACAAAAAGGTGCAGCAGAAATTGATCTCAAAATAATTAAAGGTGGGATTAAAAATATTTTAGATATTGTTACTGCAAATAAAAATTTTACTATTCCGCAAAAATTGAATGGAGCCGGCGGAGGTTTAGCATCAGGATTAAATATCTTTTTAAATGCTGAAATTATTTATGCTGAAGACTTTATTACTAAAGATCTTTTATATGATTTAATTATAAATGAAATTGATGCCGTTATAACAGGTGAAGGTAATTTTGATTATCAATCTTTTGAAGGTAAAGGTGCCGGAATTATTTTAAAAATGTTTGCTGAAAAGAACATTCCGATATTTTTAATTAATGGATCGACCAATCTTATGGAAGGTATTCATCTGCCTAAAAATGTATCTTTAATTAATTTGATAGATTTTTTTGATTCAAAGGAAGAATCAATCAAAAAATATAAAGCAGGCATAGCTAAAGCGGTACAAATTGTCCTCAATCACCTCAATAAATAGGCTTTTATCCCTTCATCTTTTTTTAGTAAATTCACACGAAAATTATTAACAATTCTAAAAAATTACAGAGCGTTTTAATGAAGCAATACCTTGATCTGGTTAAACTAGTAATTAATGAAGGAACACATAAAAAATCCCGTACCGGAATTGACACAATCTCGTACTTTGGTGCATTTTATAAGGTTGATTTGCAGAAGGGATTTCCGCTTTTAACAACAAAAAAAGTCGAGTGGAAATCTTTACTAAAAGAAGTTCTTTGGTATCTCTCTGGTGAAAATCATATCAGAAATTTAAGACAGCACACAAAAATTTGGGATGCATGGGCAGATGCAGACGGAAGATTGCAAACTGCTTATGGCAGATTTTGGCGAAGATATCCGGTTCCTGAAACTAATGCTATTTTGGATGGAGAAGTTTTTGTAAATGAAAACAATCCATTTGTTCGCAGAGAAGAAAATGGTTCGCTAACATTTGATCAGGTTGGCTGGGTGATAAATGAAATAAAAAATAATCCAAATTCAAGAAGATTAGTCATCTCTGCCTGGCATCCGGCTAATGCTGTAATTAGCAAGCTGCCGCCGTGTCATTACACTTTTACTTTCAATGTTAATGATGGAAAATTAAATTGTCATTTAACTCAGCGTTCAGGGGATATTGCATTGGGAATCCCTTTTAATCTTGCTGCGTACTCGATGCTGACTCAGATAATTGCACAGGAAACAAATTTGCAACTTGGTTCTTTTGCTCACACAATTGTGGATGCACATATTTATCACGCAGCAAAAGGCTCTGAGCTGGAAAAGTTTGATCATCTTGAAGGATTAAAATTTCAGTTATTACGAGAGCCTTTGCCCTTACCAAAACTTAAAATCGCTAAAAAATCCATAGATGAATTAACATTTGAAGATTTTGAATTGATTGATTACAAATATCATGACAAAATAAAATTTGAGGTTGCGGTTTGATTATCAGCATTATCGTCGCGATTGCCAGAAACGGCGTAATTGGTAAAGCTAAGGGAGAAATGTCCTGGCACGTTAAAGAGGAGTTCCAGCATTTTAAAAACACCACTCTTGGTTTCCCAATAATTATGGGAAGAAAAACTTTTGAAACACTTGGCAAGCCTTTAAAAGGCAGATTGAATATTGTTGTAAGTAAAAACACTTCTTATAAAACTATTTACGACGATGTTATAATTAAATCTTCAATTGATGAAGCAATAAAGTATTGTAAAACACTAAAGCCTGAAAAGATATTTATAATCGGAGGCGGTGAGATTTATAGGCAGGCAATTTTATTTGTTGATGAAATGATTATCACATTTATGAAGTTTGAAGCTGAAGGTGAAGTTAAATTTCCTAAAATAAATAATGATGATTGGAATATTGAAAAAATAAATGATCACGAGTTGTTTGAAATATTTAGATATGTTAGAAAGAATTAATGGCATCACGAATTAAAATATTACCTGATAATCTTGCAAGTAAAATTGCTGCTGGAGAAGTAGTCCAACGTCCTGAATCCGTTGTGAAAGAACTTTTAGAAAATGCTGTTGATGCAAATGCATTATCAGTAGAATTGATCGTTAAGCAGGCAGGTAAATCGCTGATACAGGTTTGTGATGACGGTACTGGAATGACTGAAGAAGAAGCAATACTCTGTATTCACAAGCACGCAACAAGTAAAATCTCATCGATGGAAGATCTGGAGTCAATTAAGACACTTGGCTTTCGCGGAGAAGCTTTAAGCTCAATCGCTTCGGTTTGTCAGCTTGAAATAAAAACTGAAACACGAGATTCTGATATCGGTACACTGTTGAAAGTTGAAAGTGAAAATGAAATTACAACAGAAAAAATATCCGCGCCAAAGGGAACTTGTGTTGCTGTAAAGAATATTTTTTATAACATCCCCGCAAGAAGAAAATTCTTAAAATCCGATAGCACAGAATTAAAACACATTATCGATACATTTAATAGAATTGCTCTCGCTCATCCGGAAATAGAATTTAAATTTTACAATTCTGATAATCTGGTTTTTGATTACACTCGAGGTACTCTTGAGGAAAGAATCGAACAAGTTTTTGCTGATAATATGCTTGAAGCACTAATTCCTGTCAATCAGGAGACTGACTATCTTTCAATAAAAGGCTATATCGGTAAGCCTTCTATATTTAGGAAAAGCAGGGGTGAGCAATATTTATTTCTAAATAAAAGATTTGTTATCAATAAAAATATTAATCACGCTGTATTTACTGCGTTTGAAAATATTTTGGAAAAAGGTGATTATCCTTTTTTCATTTTATTCGTGACTTTAGATCCTAAGAAAGTGGATGTTAATATCCATCCATCAAAGCTTGAAGTAAAGTTTGATGATGAAAAAGATATTTACAATTTTGTTTTGTCCGTTGTTCGGAAAAGCATTGGCAGTCATGATTTGGTTCCAACTATGTCATTTGAAAATGCGACTTCGCAGGGAGAAAAACTCTCATTTAATCCGTTTAACACAGTTAAGCAAAATGATTTTTCTGATAGACCTGATTTTAGAAGTAGAGAAAAACGTGAACGCACTGCTGTAACTGATGAAGATATTGATCTTGTTTTTAGTTCTTTAACTAAAAATATATCACCTGATTCAATGACAAGTTCAAAAAATGATTTAAATGAAAATAAATATGATAAACAGATTGAACATTCAGCATCAACAGAAATTGAAACATCATTTTTAATCCAGCTTCATAACAAATATATTTTATCTCAGATTAAAAGCGGACTGATGATAATTGATCAGCATGTGGCACACGAAAGAATACTGTATGAAAAAGTTTTAGCACGTCTGGACGCAAATATGCCATTTATTCAGCAGCTTCTTTTCCCGATTAAGATACAGTTTGATGTTGCAAGTTATGAAATATTAAAAGAGCTTGATGTGATAATCACAAAACTTGGATTTAAATTAAAATACTTACCTAAAAGTTATGTGATAATTGAAGGTGTTCCTGACGATGTAAAAAAAGGATCTGAGGAAAAAATTTTACGTGAGTTTATTTCAGAGTATGTAAACAATCAAACAGAAAAGCAGTTAGAGGAAAAAGATAATGTGGCAAAATCTTATTCCTGTAAAGCTGCTATTAAGGCTGGTGATAAGCTTTCAGAAAAAGAAATGAGATTGTTGATCGATCAATTATTTGCTACATCAATGCCTTATGTTTGTCCCCACGGCAGACCAATTGTGATAAAAATTTCTTTAGATGAATTTGATAGAAGGTTTGGGAGAACGTAAATTTTTAATGTGTTCAATTTTTATTAAATAATTAAAGGAAGCTTATGTCCGATTTAGAATATCTAAAGCAAAGAAAAGGATATGATGAAAAAGCTAAATCCGCTAAATCAACTGGAATGAAATTTACTACTGTGAGCGGGCAAGATATAAATGTTCTTTATGGACCGGATGATATTGAGAATATTAATTACTTAAGTGAAATTGGTTTTCCAGGTGAGTATCCTTACACTCGCGGAGTTCATCCAAACGGTTATCGCGGTAAAATTTGGACGATGCGGCAGTTTGCCGGCTTTGGTTCACCTGAAGATACAAATGAAAGATTCCATTATTTATTAAATCATGGTCAAACCGGCTTATCAGTTGCGTTCGATCTTCCCACGTTAATGGGCTGGGATGCCGATGCTCCAATCAGTGACGGTGAAGTTGGAATTTGCGGTGTTGCAATATCTTCTCTTCAGGATATGGAAATTCTTTTCGATAAGATACCGTTAGATAAAGTTTCCACATCAATGACGATAAATTCACCCGCTGCAATGATCTTTGCATTTTATCTTGCAGTTGCTCAAAAGCAGGGAGTTGATTTCAAAAATTTGCGAGGTACACTGCAAAATGATATTCTAAAAGAATACATCGCACAAAAAGAATTTATTTATCCGCCAACTCCTTCTATGCGGATTATTGTTGATATGATTGAGTACTGTAAAAATGAAGTTCCGCAATGGAACCCGGTTTCAGTTAGCGGCTATCATATTCGTGAAGCGGGCTCAACATCGGCACAGGAACTTGCGTATACTCTTGCAGATGGATTTGCATACATAGAAGCCTGTATTGAACGAGGTATGGATGTTGATGAATTTGCTCCTCGAATTTCTTTCTTCTTTAATTCGCATTTAGATTTTTTTGAAGAGATTGCCAAGTTTAGAGCAGCAAGAAAAATTTATGCAAAGCGCATGAGAGAAAAATATGGTGCTAAAAATCCGCGTTCGTGGTGGTTAAGATTTCATACCCAAACAGCAGGATGTACACTAACAGCTCAGCAACCTGAGAATAATATTGTTCGTACAGCATTTCAGGCTCTTGCAGGGGTGCTTGGCGGAACGCAGTCACTTCACACAAATTCCATGGATGAAACGCTTGCACTTCCAAGTGAGAAGGCTGTAAAGATTGCATTAAGAACTCAACAGTTAATTGCATATGAAACCGGAGTTATAAATTCTGTCGATCCTCTTGGTGGGAGCTATTTTGTTGAAGCTCTGACTGATAAGATGGAAAAGGAAGCGAATGCAATATTCGATCAGATAGACTCACTTGGCGGGGTAGTTGCGGCTATTGAAACCGGTTACTTCCAAAAAGAAATTGCTGATGCAGCTTATCGCTACCAAAAGGAAGTTGAACGGAAAGAAAAGTTTATTGTTGGTGTTAATGAGTTTGTTGAGGAAAATGAAAAAGTTGATATTCCAATTCTTACAGTTTCACCCGAGGTACAAAAGCAGCAGGTAAAGAGATTGGGTGAATTAAGACAAAACAGAAATCAAAAAGCAGTTGAAGAAAGCTTAACTGCTATAAAATCTGCTGCTGTTGACGGCAGAAATCTTATGCCAGAGTTTTTAAAAGCATCCCAGAATTACGTTACACTCGGGGAAATGATTGGAGAGTTAAAAGAAGTATTTGGAACATACGAAGAAACAGCAGTTTTCTGATGATTAAAAATTATTTTCAATTATTGCGTGTACCTCAGTGGATAAAAAATCTTTTTGTTTTTGTTCCACTTATGTTTTCACTTCATCTTTTTGAAGCCGAATATTTTATTACTTCACTTAAGGCGTTCCTAATATTTTGTCTCGCATCTAGTTTTATTTATATCATAAACGATATCATTGATGTAGATGCTGATGCAGTTCATCTGCAAAAAAAATTTAGACCGCTGCCATCCCGAAAAATATCAAAACAATCTGCCTGGATAACTTCAATAATTATTTTTCTTCTCTTAAGTGTTCTTTCATTGTTTTCACCAATTGAGTTCAATTACTTTCTTTTAAGTTTTGTTGTCCTAAATATTTTATATTCAATGTACTTTAAGCACGTTGTTATTTTAGATGTTTTTAGTATTGCCGCAGGATTTACAATTCGTGTTTTGGGCGGTGCAGCAATTATTGCAGTCCCTGTTTCCAGCTGGTTAATTTTAACTACAATGTTCATATCTTTATTTCTTGGCATAATGAAAAGACACTCTGAACTAGAGCAAATTACGGATTCAGAAATTACTCCAACCAGAAAAGTTTTATCCGAGTACTCACTTACTTTTACAAATCAAATGGCTACTGTTGCCGCAGCGGGAGTAATAATTTGCTATGCTCTCTATACTGTTTCCCAAAGAACAGTTTCAATATTTGGTACGGAAAATTTAATCTATACAACTCCATTTGTAGTGTTTGGAATTTTTAGATTTATGTATCTGGAGTATCTGAATCAAAAGGGTGAAAATACTACGAATATAATGTTAACTGATTTGCCTATGATTATGACTGTTATACTATATACTGCAACTACAGTGTTAATCGTTTATAAAATATTTTGACTTATTATGGATCTATTAAAAAGTTTTTTATTAATTATAATTTATAATTTGATACTCATCTCCTGTTCCACATCACAGAGCCAATTAAGTGATTATGCTGAGCAAGTAGATATTGTTGGTGTTGAAGCCTGGCTTAATTTAATGCCTGGCGGACCCGGATCTTTTCATCTAACCGGTGAATATGAAAGTATGAACGATTTTATTTTAAAGTCAAAACTCACAACCATAAAAGTATATTCTGAATCTGAACTTATTTATGAGATTAAATCAGAGAATATTAATTGTGAATTACAAATCGGGCAGAATATTCAAGCTTTAAGAAATAGGTTTAATATTAGAGGCGGTTTAAAATTAAACGAACGAATTCAAACGACAGAGAAGCTGGACGTTAAACTTATATTTGAATTGAATGGTGATCTTTTTGAAAAAAATGTTAATGATATTGTTTTAACAAGAGCTTATTGATGGTTCAGGATTTTATAATATTAATAGTTTTACTTTTCTTCAGTGCCTACTTTTCGAGCACCGAAATGGCGTTTATTGTCTGCAATAAATTGAAAATTGAAGTAAGAGCAAGGAGAAAAAATATTGCAGCTCAATCAGCTTACTATTTTGTAAAACGACCTCAAAGTTTTTATTCTACTATTCTGATCGGGAATAATATAGTAAACATTGCCTTTGCTTCGATTGCTACTGTGGTTTTAGCAAATGAATTTGGGTGGAGCGATTACAGGATTCTATTCTTTGTTACTATAATTACATTGATATTTGGCGAATTAATTCCGAAGTACATCGCAAGAGAAGGTGCTGATTCTTTGATAATATTTGTATCTATTCCGCTTAGGATCTTTTCGATAATTTTATTCCCATTTATTCAACTTACCACTCGTCTTTCCAAACTGCTTACCGATCGTAAAAAAGGCTCTGCTGAAAATATTGCTCATCTTTTTGATAAGGATGATATGAAAATACTTGTCGATGAAGTTCAGTCTTTAGGTAATGTAAAGAATGAGGAAAGTTCATTCATATCAAAAGTATTTGATTTTAGTGAGCAAAAAGTTTATGAAGCAATGCGCCCAAGGACGGATATCACAGGAATATCCATCAACGATTCAGTATCAAATGCCGTTGATCTTTTCATTGAATCGGGTTACTCTAAATTAATAGTTTATGAAGATGATCTTGATAACATAAAAGGTTTTATTCTTGCAAAGGATTTATTTAGTAGGCCTGAACAAATAAAAGATATAATTCGTGAGACTCAGTTTTATCCCGAAACAAAAAAAAGTTTAGAAATACTAAATGAGTTTCTAACCAATAATGATTCGATCGCTGTAGTAGTTGATGAATTTGGAGGCACCGCTGGTATCGTCACTATGGAAGATATAATTGAAGAACTATTTGGCGATATAAATGATGAATATGATGTTGAAGAAGTTATCTGTAGAAAAATATCTAAAGATTCATACATCATAAGCGGTAAAGTTGAAATAGATTTTATAAACGAAAAATATAAATTAAATATTCCCGTTGGTGATTACGAAACTATTGCGGGATTTATTATCGATAATATTGGTCACATTCCCAAACCAAATGAAGTTATCAATATTGATAATTATGTCTTTTTAATTATTCGAGCTGATCAAGTTAGAATAGATTTGGTTAAACTTACTTTTAAATGTAATGAACCCTCCGAGTAGCGAAGATACTAAGATTATTTTGTTTGATGGTATTTGTAATTTCTGCAATTACTGGGTTAATTTTATCATCGATCACGATGAACAAAATCATTTCAAGTTCGCGGCACTTCAATCGGAAAAGGGAAGAGAACTTCTTGATAGATTCAATCTACCAAAAGAAGATTTTGATTCATTTATTTTGATCTCCCAAAACAATGTTTATAAAAAATCGTCTGCTGCGTTTCAAATTGCAAAACAGTTAAGCGGCTGGCCAAAATATTTTGCTCCACTAAGATTCTTACCAAGAACGTTTACTGATTTTATCTATGATTCAGCGGCGAGAAATCGTTATAAAATTTTTGGTAAAAAAGATGCTTGCAGAATTCCAACTCCTGAAGAAAGAAGCAAATTTCTCTCTTAATTCTAATCATATCTTAATTGGGATAAACATTATTTTAGGTTAAATTTGCCACACAAAATTTAGAGTAAAAGGCGTATTGCTAAAACTTAATATTGATTCAAAAGACACAAATTGTAAAGCACGTGCGGGATGGTTTGAAACCAATCATGGTAAAGTTGAAACACCGATTTTTATGCCTGTTGGAACGCAGGGCACTGTTAAAGCTGTAAATCAAGCTTACCTTGCCGATGAAATAAAAGCTCAGATTGTTCTTTCAAATACTTATCATCTTTATTTAAGACCCGGAACAGAAACTCTTGAAGCAGCAGGCGGACTTCACAAATTTATGAATTGGCATAAACCAATTTTAACTGACAGCGGCGGATACCAGGTTTTTAGTTTAACAGATTTAAGAAAACTAAAACCTGATGGAGTTGAGTTTAGATCACACTTAGATGGATCAAAACATTTTTTTACTCCTGAAAAAGTTATCGGAATTCAGAGAAGTATTGGTTCAGATATTATGATGGTGCTTGATGAATGTGCTCCTTATCCGTGTGATTATGATTATGCAAAAAATTCTGTTCAGCTTACAAGTAACTGGGCAGTATTAAATAAAGAAGCATTTGTAAAATCAGATCCGCTTTACGGACACGAACAATTTCAGTTTGGAATAATTCAGGGAAGTATCTATAAAGATCTGAGAGAAAAATCAGCTAATGATTTGATGAAACTTGATTTTGACAGTTACGCAATCGGCGGACTTGCAGTTGGTGAACCGATGGAACAAATGTATGATCTTGTTGATTTTACAACTGATTTTATGCCTGATGATAGACCAAGATATTTAATGGGTGTTGGAAGACCTGAAAATATTTTGGAATCAATTGCACGCGGTGTGGATATGTTTGATTGTGTTATGCCGACACGAAATGCGCGTAATTCTAATTTATTCACCTGGAATGGAACTCTTTCGATGCGTAATGCAAAGTACAAAGATGATTTTACTCCGCTTGATGATAATTGTAATTGTTGTACTTGTAGAAATTATACTCGGGCGTACTTAAGGCATTTATTTATTGCAGAAGAGATACTGGCACTTGAACTTGCATCAATTCACAATTTGTACTTTTACCTTGAGCTGGTAACACAGGCTCGAAAACATATTATTGATGGCGATTTTCTTGATTGGAAAAATAAAACTGTAAATGAAATATCAACAAAGAACTAAATTAAAAACTAAAGGAGAAATAAATTGGATATACTAATAGCAATGGCACCCCAAGGCGGTGAAGGCGGCGGAGGAAGTTTAATAAGCACTTTAATAATGTTTGGTGCAATCTTCGCAATCTTTTATTTTATGATAATCAGACCACAGCAAAAACGAGCAAAAGAGAGAGAAAAACTTCTTTCTAATATTGAAAAAGGTGATAAGATTGTCACTTCAGGCGGAGTTCATGCAACTATAGTAGGTATTGAAGAAAAAACTGTTCTGATTGAAATTGCTCCAAATGTTAAAATTAAAATTGAACGTTCCGGAATTGGTAGTGTAATAAAATAAATCTTAAAGATAAATCTATGTTTTGCAGTGTCGAAGAAGCCATCGATGAAATAAAAAACGGTAAAGTTATTATCGTTGTTGATGATGAAGACCGTGAAAATGAAGGCGACTTTATTTGTGCCGCCGAATATGTTACTCCTGATATTGTAAACTTTATGGTAACGCACGGCAGAGGAATGCTGTGCGTTGCCTTAAATGGCAAAAGATTAGATGAACTTAATCTTCCATTGATGGTTGAATCAAACTCCGCTTTACATGGTACTCAGTTTACAGTTACAATTGATGCAATTGAAGGAACTACAACAGGAATATCTGCTGCTGATCGTGCATACACAATTAAAAAACTTATCGATCCCAAATCCACCGGAAGTGATTTTGCAAAACCCGGACACATTTTTCCCCTACGCGCTTTTGAAGAAGGTGTTTTACGACGTGCTGGGCATACAGAAGCTGCTGTTGATTTATGCAAGCTGGCTAATTTAAATCCTGCCGGAGTATTGTGTGAGATATTAAAAGAGAATGGTGAGATGGCTCGTGTTCCTGAACTGATGGAGATAGCGAAGAAGTTTAATCTTAAAATTGTAACTGTTCAGGAATTAATTAAACACAGAATTAAACATGAAAATCTTATTGAAAAATTATCTGATATAGATTTTCCAACAAATCACGGAAAGTTCAGACTTCATCTATACAAAAATCTTTTGGATAAAAAAAAGCAGGTTGCTCTCATTAAAGGAACACCTGATCCTGATAAACCTTTTCTTGTTCGTATGCACTCAGAATGTTTAACCGGTGACGTGTTTCATTCATTAAGATGCGATTGCCACGATCAGTTAAATCGTGCCCTTGATTTGATTGAGCAGAATGGTTCCGGTGCTTTGGTTTATATGCGCCAAGAGGGAAGAGGCATTGGATTGGAAAATAAAATAAAAGCTTATAGTCTGCAGGACGAAGGCAGAGATACTGTTGAAGCTAATGAAGATCTAGGCTTTAAAGCAGATTTACGAGATTATGGAATTGGTGCCCAGATTTTACTTAATCTTGGAATAAAAAAAATTAATCTGCTTACAAATAATCCTAAAAAAGTTATTGGTTTAAATGGTTATGGACTTGAAATAATTGAACGTGTTCCTATCGAAATTCTTCCCAACAAAAACAATGAAAAATATCTAAAGACCAAACGGGATAAATTAGGGCATATAATACTGCAATGAGACTTTAAAATTAATAGAGCAAGTTTTTCTTGCTCTATTTCAGATACTTATTTATTCCAACTACTTTTATGGCTATTTTATTAATAACATCTTCTTAGAGCTAATAAAATCACCAGCTTGTAATTTGTAAACATACACGCCGCTTGCAAGTGATGATGCGTTGAATACCTGTTTATAACTTCCGGCAGTTCGGTATTCTTCTACAAGTGTTGTGATTCTTCTGCCAATAATATCGAATATTTCTAATTGCACTAATCCATCATTTGGTAAATCAAACTTAATTGTAGTTACCGGGTTAAAAGGATTTGGATAATTTTGATACAATGAATATTCCTTTGGAATTATCTGTTCTTTTTCTTCTGAGTTTATTCCGAATTTTGTTTGAAGAATATCATTTAGCTTTGTTAAATAATCCGATGTGCCTTTAACAAGAAATTTACCACCAGCAATTTTACCAAGCTGTGCGTTTGTTGTATCTAAATTTAATGCTGTTGTGAGAATGTCTATTTCTGCATAGACAGCTTCTTCGCTGTTTGGGTTTTGTTGAATGATGTTATCAAACTTTGATATTGCTGTTAGATATTCTTCTTTACTTACATCGCAAAGTATTGATCTTTGATTGAAAGCTTTTAATAATAGTGTGTCGGTTTCTGTTTGAATGATCGAGTTAAAAGCATTCTGTAATTCCGTAAAGTACGCTTGCTGTTCCTTTAGTAATTTACCTATCTCATATAGTTTATTATAAGCATACAGCTTTTCTTCATTCGTGTAATTTCCTTGAACAATTAACATATAATATGTTTTAGATTCTTCAATTTCACCGCTGTAAAAGAGTTTATCAGCTATAGCATAGTTTTCTTCAAGCGCGCTGATTTCAGTTGATTCTCTTTCTCTTGAATCTAAAGTATCAATAATCTGACCATCAGTTGTTTGGATAATTAACTCAGAACCTGTACACGGTGCTTCAGGCAATGGACAATAATCTGCGGTTGGATCATAATCTGCTTCGAGTGTTCCGAATCTTGATGGTGAAGGACCAACAGTACCCCAATAGTTATGATCAACAAAAAATTCTCTTGAACCTTCTCTGCTTCTTGTCCCTTTGATCAATGGTATAGTAAGATAAGTTGGAATACCTGTTCTATCGTCACTGATTTCATTGTATCCATAGCTGAGCAAAACGTCACCAGAATTCAAAAATATTTCTGCTCCATCTGGTTGTATTTCTGGTGTTGATGGTGGTAAATAAGTGAATGTACCGTTGTTTCTTATAACATTACAACCACCGATCGGATACCAGCATTGAGGATTTGCCAATTGCTGAACAAGATTAGGAAATGAACCAATACTCGAATAAACTCCGCATTTATAATTGTTTTCAATTGTGTTTACACCCATATCCGGTGACGAGTAA
>JBGAWM010000033.1:0-31775 GCA_044227615.1 Ignavibacteriaceae bacterium | reverse complement strand
CCCATAGCTGCTGCTGCCGGAATAAATGTACCGATGATTTCCGGGAGGGGACTTGGGCATACCGGCGGAACACTTGACAAACTTGAATCTATTCCCGGCTTTAATACTGATCTATCAATTAATGAATATAAAAACGTTCTTAAAAAATGCGGTGCCGTGTTGATTGGTCAAACTTCTGATATAGCTCCTGCTGATAAAATGATTTATGCACTTCGCGACGTCACTGCAACGGTTGAATCTATTCCGTTAATCACTGCAAGTATTATGAGTAAAAAATTAGCAGAAGGAATTGATGGGCTTGTGCTTGATGTTAAAACAGGCAGCGGAGCATTTATGAAAAGTCAAAAGGATGCTGAGCAGCTTGCTTTATCTTTGATCGAAACAGCAAAAGTATTTAATAAAAATGTAATCGCTTTTATCACAGATATGAATCAGCCGCTTGGAAATTACATTGGCAATTGGCTGGAAGTTTGTGAATCAATAAAAGTGTTGAAAGGTGAATTAAAAAATGATTTGTACGACTTAAGTTTGAGCCTGGCTGGTGCAATGATTTATCTCGGTGGAAAAGCGAATTCAATTAATGCGGGAAAAGTAATTGCTTCAGAAGTAATAAATTCTGAAGAAGCATTCCAAAAGTTTTTGAAGATTGTTAAACTTCAGGGCGGGGATACTTCATGCATTATGCATCCGGAGAAATATCCGAATGCTAAATATCATAAAAGATTAATCTCTTTGGAAAATGGTTTTGTAGATTCGATAAATAATTATGAATTGGGAATGGCAGCACTCGAACTTGGCGCAGGCAGAAAAACCAAAGAGGATGTTATTGATCCTTCGGCGGGAATTATCTTCTATTCTAAAATAGGAACAGAAATAAAAGAGGGGGATACTGTTGCAGAGTTATTTTCAAATAAAAAGGATTCTTTGAGAATTGCGGAAGATAAAATCTTCAACGCAATTGTTTTATCAAAAAAGAAAACATCAGCACCAAAGCTGATAAAAAAAATAATCACTTAAATGAAAGGATAATATCATGGCTTCTCAGAAAGAAATAATTGAGAATCTCATCAAAAGTTATTGGATGGAGATCGAAACTGTAATTAACTATATCTCTAATTCAGTTAATCTTGACGGAGTGCGTGCAGAAGAAATAAAAAAATCTCTCGCTGTAGATGTGATGGAGGAAATCACACACGCACAAATGCTGGCTAAAAGAATTAAACAGCTTGGCGGTTTAGTTCCCGGTTCAATGGATTTTAAACCATCTCAAAAATTGCTCCAAACTAAAAAAGACACCACCGATGTTGTTTCTATAATCGAAGGAGTAATCAAAGCTGAGGATGGGGCAGTCCTTCAGTACAATAAATTGATTAAACTTTGCGATGGTGTTGATTATGTTACTCAGGATATTTGTGTTAACCTGTTAGGGATGGAGGAAAGTCACAGAGTTGAGTTCAGAGGCTACCTGAAGGAATATAAAAAGTAAAATAAATTGTTCTTATAATTACTTAGAAGAGGCTGCAGCCAAAGTGCGGCTTGGCAGATTTCAATTCCAAAAACATCTTGAACCTGAACTTGAACTTGAACTTGAACCTAAACCTGAACTCTATCTGCAGCCTCTTTTTATTAGTCTTACTTTTTCCACTAACTTCAATCTGTCTTTTAATTATATTTCACCCGTCATTATTTTTAATCATAAAATAGAAAAAGAGAGGAAGTAAAATGTTATTTATAATTGCTATCTTAGCCGCCGTTGTGGCGCTTGTAGTTTACTTCAATGCTAAAAAAAGATTCAACAAATCGGAATCAACTTTTGCATTTATTGGATTTCTTGTTGCGGCGCTGATTGCGTTGATGCAATGCTGGACAATCATTCCCGCCGGTCACGCTGGGGTAATTGATTTTTGGGGTTCAGTTAGTGATAACACTCTAAAGCCGGGGGTCAATTTAGTTAACCCTATGGCAAATGTTGTAAAGTTCGACACGCGTAAACAGGAACTTAAAGAAGTTATGAATGTCCCTTCAAAGGAAGGACTGCCCATTGAACTTGAAATCAGTATGATTTTTCGTTTAAGTATGGAAAAAGTAAACGAGATTTATAAAACTGCCGGGGACTACGATGAATATGTCCAAAAATTAATCACACCTAACTTCCGTTCGGTTGTTCGCGGTGTAACCACCAAGTATGAAGCTAAAGCCTTATACACTGCCGAGCGAGAAAAACTTGAAGACGAAATAAAAGCAAAACTCTCCACGATTAAGGAGCTTGCAGAGGTTGTTGTGCTCTCCACCCCCTTAAGACAGATAAATCTACCTGCCGGTTTGACTGCATCTATTGAAGAGAAATTAAAAGCCGAACAGGAAAGCCAGCGCATGGAATTCATTCTTACAAGAGAAAAGCAAGAAGCTGAAAGAAAAAGAATCGAAGCGAGGGGAATCTCCGACTTTCAGAATATTGTAGCGCAAGGTCTCAGCGATCAATTATTGAAATGGAAAGGTATCGAAGCAACTGAAAAAATTGCCAACTCCCCCAATTCCAAAATCATTATTATTGGTTCGGGAAAGGAAGGTCTGCCGGTTATTCTGGGAGGGAATAATTAACCCATAATGTCTAAAAGCAGGCTTTATAGAATCGTCTGAAAAATTGCTTTTCTTTGGTGATGAAATTGCCATTCAGCGTCTTTTATTAGATTTTGATCCCTAAAACTTTCAGGACAAAATGACAGCATTATTATAAATTGTATTAATGTTAGAAATAAATTAGACTATATCGCTATTAATTGATATTAGATCGTACTATTATTATGAGTAAAACCTAAGAATATACATTTGGGTAAAATACAGCAAAGGTAGAGGTTTAACTGCATATCTTCAATCATTTTCTGGTTATACACCCGGAAACCCTGATTTGCTGGCAATAAATACAGAGGCACTTTTAGACATCATCGAAATTGAAAACAGCACTGTTTATGAGCGCCTGTCAAATCTTCAGAATGTTCGTGCCGAAAGATATGAAATGTACTATGGAAATAACGGACTTCGCATGCGCTGTTCACAAATCAGGGATTATATTGCTTCACTTGATGAAGGCAAAAAGTCGAATGACTTTAAGAAAGTTCAAAAGATAGTTCAGAAAATACGGGGGGTTAATTATGTTAAGAAGAAAAAACAAGTGGGTGGGGGAAACAAAAATATTTCTTAAAGCGAAAGAAGTCTCGGAGCTATACTTGGATACTGCAAAGAAGTGCTTGAGATTATTAAAACTATTCCAGCTTATACCCCGGGCAATATAAACTTATCAATTGCAAGCTTTTCTTTATTCCTGTCTGAAGTAGAATTAAAGAAAAGCGAGGCAGCAGAAAAATATTTCTTGCTTGAAGATGCAAGAACTTCAAGAAGAGAAAAATACAATCAGCTTAAAGAGCGTATACAGAAAGTCAAATCATCACTTGCCTCGCAGTTTGGAAAAAACAGCAGCGAATATAAAGACGTAGTGAAATATTAAAACCTTTTTTAATATATCTGTTTCCGCATTGCTCAGTCCTGCCAAGCAACTCACTGCTTACCCGTAACTATGCCGCAAATCCGATCTAAAGTATAAGTTAATAAATATCAAATGCTGTCAATATAAAAACCTTCATTTAAGTTGATATTTTTTTCTCTCTTTTAAGAATTAGACACCCGTATAATTTCTTATTTATGAAAATTCTCCATTTAAATCTTTCTTTTTAATGCAATAAACAAACAAAGACCTACTGGCATATATGTTGGTAAAAATACTGCAAGAGATTTTATCCTATAAATGAAAGCAAAATAAAATGATAAAAGGAGCAGTAAAAATAGATGGCAAAGTTTGTAAAGGCTGCGAGCTTTGCATGGTTGCATGTCCGCAGGATGCACTAGCTCTCTCACCAAATTTTAATGAAAAAGGTTATCGTTACGTCGAATTGATTTACGATGTCTGTACCGGCTGCACAAATTGCGCACTCGTATGCCCCGAAGCAGCAATAACAGTTTATCGGCAGCCTAAACCTGTAAAAAAAGTTCAGGCAAAATAATTTTATCAGTAAAAAAAACTGAAAAGGATTTTTATGGAAATGAAGGAAAAAAAAACCGGTGAAGCCCGTTTAATGAAAGGCAACGAAGCACTTGCCGAAGCAGCGATATGCGCCAATCTTGATGCTTATTTCGGATATCCAATTACACCTCAATCAGAAGTGTTGGAATATCTCGAAAGAGAAATTCCGAAACGCCACGGATTAGTACTTCAGGCAGAAAGCGAAATTGCTTCAATAAATATGGTTTATGGAGCTGCTGGTGCAGGCGCAAGAGTAATGACCTCCTCATCGTCACCCGGAATAAGTTTAATGCAGGAAGGAATTTCATACATAGCATCAGCTCAACTTCCATGCCTGATAGTAAATGTTGTACGCGGTGGACCCGGATTGGGCACGATACAACCTTCTCAAGGTGATTATTTTCAGGCCACAAAGGGAGGTGGTCATGGGGATTATCACCTTATTGTTTTAGCTCCCGCTTCTGTTCAGGAAATGGCGGATTTTGTGTTCGATGCTTTTCGACTTGCGGAAAAATACCGAAACCCCGCAATGATTTTATCAGATGGTGCGCTCGGTCAAATGATGGAAAAAGTTATTCTTCCGGAAGAAGGCTCACTGCCAAAATCTCCCACCCCCTGGGCAACTACGGGTAAGACTAAAGATAGAGATCATAATATTATTACCTCTTTATTTATTCAACCTGAAGAAATGGAAAAAATTAATCTTCAATTGCAGGAAAAATATAAAGCAATGCAGTGTGAAGTCAGATACGAGGAAATAAAAACAGAAGATGCTGAAATTCTTCTTGTTGCCTTTGGACTTTCGGCTCGCATCTGCCAAAAGACGGTTGATCTAGGCAGGGAAAAAGGAATTAAAATAGGGTTACTCAGACCAATTACTTTATATCCATATCCTTATCAAAGAATTTCAGAATTAGCCGAACAAGTTCAATTTATCTTAACAGTTGAATTGAATGCCGGTCAAATGGTAGAAGATGTGCGCCTTTCTGTGGAAGGTAAAGTTCCTGTTTATTTCAAAGGAAGAATGGGAGGAATGATACCCTCCCCTGAAGATATTCTTCAGGAAGTTGAAGTTCACTATACAAAACATAACGTAATGCAGGATTAGGAGATTGATATGAATGAAAAATTGTATTTAGATCCCGAAGCAGATACAGATCTCGAGCAAGTTTATTGCAGGCCCGATACTCTTACAGATGTTCCTTTTCATTATTGCCCCGGTTGTGGACACAGTGTGGTTCACAAAATTTTAATGGAGGTTGTTGAAGAATTAGGAATACAAGAAGAAACAATTGGCGTAGCCCCGGTTGGCTGTTCTGTTTTTGCTTATCATTATATGAATGTTGATATGCAGGAAGCTGCTCACGGAAGAGCAAGTGCTGTTGCAACGGGGATTAAAAGAGTGCTCCCCGAAAAATATGTGTTCTCCTATCAAGGCGATGGCGACCTTGCTGCAATCGGCACTGCAGAAACAATTCACACAGTTAATCGCGGCGAAAATATTTTGATGGTCTTCATCAACAATGGAATTTACGGAATGACCGGCGGTCAAATGGCACCAACAAGTTTAATCGGGCAGGTGACTTCCACCTCCCCCTACGGAAGAGATGCAGCACAGGTTGGCAACCCTATTAAGATTGCTGATTTACTCTGCTTACTTCCCGGCGCTTATTATGTAACAAGGCAGGCTGTTTATAATCCAAACACAGTAAGAAAACTTAAGAAGGCTTTAATAAAATCATTTGAATATCAAAAACAGAAAAAAGGAACTTGCTTTGTTGAAGTAGTTTCAAATTGCCCTTCCGGTTGGAAGATGACACCTGTTGAAACAATTAAATATCTTGAAGAGAAAATGATCCCGGCATATCCGCTTGGTGACTTAAAAGTTCCTCAAAATTAATTCGCAGCTTTAGATAAGGAATTTAAATATGACAAAAGAACATGAAATAATTATTGCAGGTTTTGGCGGACAGGGCGTCCTTTCAATGGGGAAACTGATTGCCTACGCCGGAATGATAGAGGGCAAAGAAGTTAGCTGGATGCCCTCTTACGGTCCCGAAATGCGAGGTGGAACGGCAAACTGTATTGTAATTGTTTCCAACTCAACAATCAGTTCACCTTTGGTTTCAAAATTTGATACAGCGATTTTACTAAATCAACCCTCTCTTGAAAAATTCGAAAATGCAGTTAAACCCGGGGGATTATTAATTTATGAACAATCTACAATCATAAATCCTCCAACAAGAACAGATATTGAAATCATCTGCATCTCCGGCAATGAAGAGGCTGATAAATTGAATGCAAAACAAGTTGCTAACATGGTACTTGCAGGAGCATTTCTCCAAAGGAGACCGATATTAAAAATCGAAACAATTGTAGAAGCACTTAAAAAAGCTCTCCCTCCCCGCAGACATAATATGATTCCTTTAAACGAGCAGGCTCTATCTCGCGGCGAAGAAATAGCAAAATCAATTGAAAACATTCCAGCATAAAAACAATGAGGATAAAAATGGCAGAATTAGAAATCAAATGCCAGCATGCTTGTAAAAATACTTGTGCAACTTTAAATGAAGCACTTCGTCGCGAAACTTCTATGGCAAGGTTTTACGAAAGTGTAGTTGAGGAATGTAATATGCCCGATGTTAGTTCCTATATCAATGAGCTTGTTGAAGAGAAAAGAAAAGTAATACTTAGCTTAATTCAAAAACTTAACGAAATTCATGTGCGTTCGCAGGCAATAGATGGCGTAGCTTCAAGCTTTAACAACATAGACGGCTAATTTGGATTAGCAAGCCGTAATTGCTATATTTGCACACGAAATTTGAAAATAAAAGTTAAATCGCGATGGAGTTCCACAATACGAATAGCTTGATAACGGACTCAAAAAATTGAAATTAAATCGCGGGGTGGAGCAATTGGTAGCTCGTCGGGCTCATAACCCGAAGGTTGTAGGTTCAAGTCCTGCCCCCGCTACTAAGAAAAATGATAACCTCTTATAAATTAATGATTTATGAGAGGTTTTTTTTATCTACATACATATTACATACATAGTCAGTCCTTAAAAACCCAAATTTCTTTTTGGGAGGAAATAACTTGATTGAGAAAAGAAATAATCGGCGAAATAAAATAGCGATAAAAAAAGAGCCCAAAAGATGATCTCCATTTTCTCATCATTCTTTTGAAGTTAAATGCTGCTGCTGATAACATCACATTTATTACATCACCAGTTATTCCTTTATAAAAGTTTCGTTTCATTCTGTGATCTGATTTCAGATGTCCTATCATTGGCTCTATTGCTGCTCTTCTGCCGAATTGCTTCTTTAATTTATTCTGTTTGTACTTTGTCTGCGTTTTATTGTCAAATGGTTTCGGACTTTGAATTACTACTTCATTTATTTTACTCACCCCTCTGTATCCTCTGTCCACTGTGGCTGTTTTTATGCTGTTTCTTTCAAGTAACTTTTCTGCTTGATCTATTGCTGGCTGTAGTGTGTGCCCATCATACGGATTCCTAAAACTCATTGCTCCTACTATTACCCCCGTCCTTTGTGTTGTTATGATTGATACTTTATTGCCAAACTCATACTTCTTTGCTTTTTTACCCTTCGAGATACATTCTACTTCTGGATCGTGTAATGAATATACTTTATGCTTATCATCTTTCTTCTGATTTAACACTTTCTTAAACAACTCTAATTCTGATTGATACTTTGAATTGGGCTCTAAATTACGCTCTAATTCTCTTACTAATCTTCCGGCTATTGTTTTTACTTTTCTGTCTGCTTTACGTGCTTTACCGTGATTCTTTGGATGATTCCGAAATCTCTGATCTACAGAAAGTTTCTTTAGTGTTCTGCTGTAGCTCTGTCGTACCGGTAAATCTTCTTTCTCCGATATTGCCTTACATTTTTCAATGATCTTTCTGTGTAATTTATTATCTGTCGGGAAGGTGATGTTTTTCTCTTGAACTGTTGTACCTATACTTACATCGTGATCAAATCTGTCATCCCCGTTTATCCTAATACTTTCTTTTAGTATTAACTCCACCTCCTCCTCGCCAATTCGATTTCGGAAATAAACCAGTTCACTTGCTTCACAGGGAACCTTTGCAACAAACTCTGTCTGTCCACATAGATATTGGTAGTAAACCTTTTCCAAGTATTGTTCTACTACACTTTCATCTGAAATATTACGCAGATGTTTTAATATCAACAGCCCAACCATCAGCCGAATCGGCAATGCAGGGCGTCCATTATCTGAACAATAAAGTGGTGTGAATGCCTCTTCAAATTGCTGGCAGCTGATTTTATCTTCCAATATGAATAACGGAGGTTTCTGATCTAGGGTATCCTTTAAGGAGAAGAACAAGCTGATCTGTGATTTTTTTTCTGTCTTTTTTATCATAAAAATTTGCAAGGTTTGTTATGCAAATTTATTAATTCTTGCATTTATTTCTTAGTCTTTTACACTTTAATTTATTTTATCTAAATGTCTTATACGGTTTTTAAGGGCGAACTAATTAATTCTTCTATGCTTTCAATTGCTCCAAGTCTGATTTTGGGATTCTTAATCTTACGCGATTGAATGTCTTTACGAAGGACGGATTTAATAGTAATCCATAGAATTTTGTTTAGTTGTGTTTCCATAATCATACCTTTTTTATTTAACACTCGATAGAATTTAGATCTTTAATCATGACTCTGTGCCCAATCCATAGATCTAAATATTTATTTTCTGAATCAATGATCAAGTTTCTTGGTTGACCGCAAGTTGGACAGATAGTATAAATCAGATATGGGAACAAGGAGATAAAACTTGTTTTATCATCGTTGAACATTATCATTTCATTCTTGCTATTTAGCATCTCCGATCTTGGTATAGATTTATTTATTAGGTGTTCTTTTTTTGCGAAAACCGGGTTATCCCCGTTTGCTTCTGATGCAATTAGCTTAAGTGAATCTATTCCTCTATCAAATGTACAATGATCTACCATTAATAATTTCTGAGTTAAAAACTTATGTAGAGTTTTTATTATTTCAATCACAATAGGGTAGTACTCCTGGAAATACTTTTGTAACTGATAAGGAGGCAAAGTGTAAGCGTGACCTTTAGTATCATTTCTCAGCTTCACCAATTCTGTTTGGTTAATAAGAGAATGTACCTTTTTTATTGAAGAATAGTATTTGGGGAAAAAGGGGTCCTGTATACTCTCTAGTTTTACTCTCGCTTCATTTAAACCCTCAACCCAATCACCAAGAGCAGGAAGTTTCTTTTCAATTACACTTATATAATCTGGAATGATTTCTTTTAATCTAGCTGATAAAATTATTGTAGATACCCTCACAGTAACATCAAAAAGGTCCAACAACAGACTGAATTTTTCTCTTATGTCGGGTTCGTTTTTAAGTTTTCTAATATAAATTGAAACAGGAAACATTATTTCCTGTTCGTTTGGTTCTGAAGTAGTGGAGATTCTGTTAAATGCGTAATTGCGAGCTAAATCAATCAGTTTAAATACTGCTTCTAAATTTTCTCTTGATAAATTATTCTTCAGCATTTCAGAGCATGTAGGGCAAATGTATGCAGTAAGGATCTTAAGATTTATATCTGTCTTCCAACTACACATATCGTGAATACAGCCAATCGGAGGATCATGGGCAAAACTATAGTCCGTATGATGAACTAATTGCTCTAATAAATTCTCAGTAATTTCCATTGTGAGAAATGATTCGAGATTAAGATGCGAAATAAATTCCCAATCGCTAGTTGTAATTAAACTTGCTTTTTCTTCATATCTCGTCACACTAAACCAGTTGTTTTCGAGTGGCAAACTAAATATTCCAATTACATTATCATTACTTATGTCAGATTTATACTTCTCTAACAATTTGAATCCCAAATCCCATTCAATTACTTCTTTAATTTGCTTTCTATCTTCACTTTGACTTCCCCGATACTCAAACATAAACTCAGACTGGGCATCATTCATTTTTTCTAAAATAACCTTTAAAGTCTTTTTAGAATTTTGAGTAAAATCAGTTACTATTATTTTCATCCTTTTACCGTCCATTCTCCTTTTGTATTAAAGTTAGGAGATTGAGGATAACCAGCAGCGTTCCATATAGGATCAAAAAGAGGTTTTAATGCCAAAGGTAAAATATCGAATTGATCCTCAGTAAGTAAAATCTCTGGTAATAAAAAATCACTTTGATCGAACTGATGTTTACCAATGTCTCGAAACCCAAGTTTAGGAGTAATTCTAAAATCTTTTATATCTAAAACAGTATGAAAAATTATCATCGGGTAATTCACACCGAAAAAATCAAAAACGATTTTATTGTTATTAACTGAGTCAATTAAGTCTTTTTCAAAACTGTAGTAATCAAGAATTTTTGTGCTAAGTGGATTTACCCTCGAATTTAAAATTTCTATAGTTCCACTCCTAAAGATTTGCATATACCAATCAGCTGGATAAGTTCCATCAGAATTGTGAATAAATATGCCTTCATAGTTATATATTTTTTTTAATTCGTAAAAAACTTTATACTTAAGATCGGAGTTTTCAAATTTTGCTAAATCAATTGAAGTATCTGTTGCAAAAGCCGACAAAGGCACTAAGTGATAAATGAATTTGGGTTCGTCAGAAATTGGAATTTGTAAATCCCGATTTTTAATTCGACTGATTCTTTCTAAACGGAAATTTCTAATCCTTTCTTGAACAGTCGTTGAAAGACTAATAATTGATTTTAATTCCGAAACATCAAGTGGGTATTTGCCAGCAGAATTTCTCGAGTAGAATTTCCAATGTCCTTGATAATTTACTACGTGTGGAGGATTAAAGCTTTTGGGAACATGAGCAACAATCAGAGTCTTACCATTTGATAACTTGAAAGGATGAAAATATGTTCCAATGATTCTAGGTTCAATAGAAGTCCTCAATAAATTTTCTAAACGTAAAATCTCAGCATCCAGATTATCAATATCTAATCCAGGAATATCTTCTAGTATCCCATCTTTAGCCTTAATCCCATAAAAGATTACACCACCATCTGCATTAGCAAATGATGACACGTCAGCTAAAAACTCCTTTTTATCATCATACTTTTCACTGGGTAAAGTTAACTTATATTCTAGATGCTTATCCTCAGCAACTTGATTCTCTTTTAAGGAATTAATCTTTTCTTCGCTAATATTTTTTATTTCATTTAATGTAATAAGCATTATTCTTTAACCATATGCTTTCTTAAATATTGGATCAATCAAACTGCCAATCAATAAATCATAACTTCTATATATTCCGGTTTGAATCCCTACCAAACCATACTTAGGGTACTCATCATTTTCTGTTAAAGAGTCATAAACCCAAATCGCACTCCCACTTAAGCCTTCTGGTTGGATTAATTCATCCAATGCATTTTTATTCTGATCAATAAATTTTGAATTTGACTTTGAACCATATCTTAATAACACAAATGATTCAGTTGTTTTTCCTTCATCAAGAATTGATTGCGGCCACTCATTTTGAATTAATGGCTTAGTTGTTATAAAATAAGATTCCGCTTTTATTTTATTTTCTTCAAGTTTAATCATAGCCTCAGGAAACCCACTAATCGCACATTTAAGATTCTGTCTTGGAATATCAACAATATCACGTTTTTCAAATTTAAATGGATGTATGTGGATTCCTCTAAAGGTATCCACCTCAAATTTATTCAGCTTGATTAATGCCACATCTAATTCTGGGTAATTAAATATTTCTTCTTTTTTAAGAGAATATTTAAAGTCATCTATTCCTAAATGAATAAATATGTTTTCATTTCTGGCCCCCGTTAAATTATGATAGGCGGTTATAACATAAGGTGTATCTTTATATTCAATTAAGATGCCTGACCCTAATCCGATTTCTGCTTTTTCTCTATTCAATATAAATATTGTATGAGATAGAATCATTTTATGAAGTGATGTTGGTATATACATTTTCATTTCCAGGTGATCTCAAATATTTTCCAATAATTTTCGAACTATATTTTCCTCAAATCCTTCAAAATAAAAATCTGTTTTGCTTTCATCTAAAATGGAATAGTTAGACTTAAATGCATTCTGGTCCCCAGTGGTTTTTTTGAAGTCAATAACTTTTAATTTATTTCTTTCATATCCAGGATTAGTCTCAGAGTATTGAAAATTGTAAATGGCTCTATATAGAGGTAGTCTTATATATTCGTCATGCTGAGGTAAAGAAAAACCAATAATTGTGAAATTTTTAGAAAACATTGCAGTTCCATAAAAACCATCCCACAATTCCCGAAGTTGTTGCATATATAACAATTTATTTGAGGATGGACTAATGATTAAAGGTGATTCCTTTACTGGTTCATAATCCTTAAAGTACCTCTCCATGTAATTGCATCTAAAGATATTCTTCATTGGATCTTTAGGATGAATTTTTCCTTTAATGATAGGTGTTGGTAAATATATATGAGGATTTTTAAATACAGTATGAAAAGCATATTCTGGATGACCTTGTCTCGTGACATATTCTAAACTACGATCAAAACCATCTCGGGAAAACCAATCAATCGAGCCATGCACCTTGAGCAGAATTATTGCTTCGTCATCCGAATTTAATGTTACTTCACCCTTTGCATCAATATCTTTATATATACTCCAATGATATCTAAAAGGTATTTTGTTTCGTTCCAAATATGTTTCAATAATTGTGTCATAATTAAATGTTAAGATTAAATCATATGGCTTTAATTTTTTAACAAAGTCATCGTAAAGTTTTATTGTTTGACCCCGAACTTTTAATTGTCTATCATAAATAATTTTTGAAATTAGATTTCTGATCAGAATTTGACTTCTATTACCTTCTTTACTCCAATTGTTTTTTCCCAACAGGCCCAAATAATGTTCTAGGTCTAAATAGGATATAAAATCTTCCATATTTATACAATCAACATCATTTATTTTAAGTCCACAGAGTTCTTTATACCATATATAATCCTCTATGTCCGGATTTATAATAGTATCAAATAAAGTTTCCTTCTGACCCTTACCAATGGGAATTTTTTTGGCTTCTTCAATAACTAACTTCATTAAATCATTGCCCAAAGGAAGCCCAGCTGGTACTGAGAAACCAGCACCAATAATAAAAGTATTATACTCATACTTATCCATTACTGCCTAAACGCAATTTAATTATAGCCTTCTTAAGTATAAAGAATTTAGTCTACTGATCAATAAAAATAAAAATCAATCTATCATATTCATTATATATTTTCATATGAAAAACTTAATTCTGTAAATAAAACAGATTAAGCACCTTATTCATTTCTTTAATTTAGGATTACGAACATTTACTTTATAAGCTTTAATCACCTCATCATAAATAAAATTAATATCCAACAAGTCTGCCGCCTCAATAAGATTGAGATCATTTTTTGTAGCTTCTATCTTAAACTCATAATCAGGAGAACATAGATAAAGTTGTTCACAAAAACTGCGAACATTAAGTGTTTCTTCTGGATGAGTATTATCTTTAAATGTAAAGTTTGATATAGTATTGAAAGTTAACTTCACTTTTCCATTTCTAATTTCTATAAGATTTAACCAATCATATGTGTTTTCTGAAATCCTACTTTTTATTCTATTTTTTAATTTAATTAAGGCAGTATTGAGTTGCTTTATAGAAAGAGAGACTGATTCGTCATTAATAATTTTACTTAATTCAAGCGCTGAAACCCTAGATCTTACTCCAGCTAAAAATATCTTAGCAGCTAACATATTGGGAAGACCTAATTCACACAAAACTGCTAATTCACTTATAAAATTAGATTCATCTTCCAGCATCTCATCTTTCATTCTTTTAGCTAAAGCATTTAAAAGAAAAGGTATTTTATAACCAAAGTAATGGGAACAAACAAATGATGCGTTTTTTTTATCAATCTCTATTATTTTTTTTAATGGAATAGCTGAAATCCAGGATAATCTTAATGCATTAATTAAATCTGAATGTTTCTCTTTAATATTTTCAAAAGTTGGAACAGTTATGGCTAGTGACTCAATGTTTTCCAATAGAACAATTAAATCCTGAACACTTTTATCAGATGAATTATATTCCTCAATTAAGGAAGTAACAGGTTCTACTAATTCAAAAAGTCTTGAACAAGCTCTGAGAGGGATACCACCTTTTATATAAGCGGTTTTGTTTTCTTCATCTCCCAACATTAACTTAATTCCTTCGTTGCGAGCTTTTAAGAAGTTTAAAACATCTTCCTGAGAAATTACACTTTCTCTTTCTGCCTGAATAAATGCTAGAGATTCTTTAAAATGCTCTTCAATTAAATATGCGGAATCATACTCAATATCTAAGTTCAAAATACTATCATCTAACAAATCCAATAATCCCTCTATATTATTAACATCCTCTTCGCTTATTTCATTACTTATATCTTCCCAATTATTCTCTGCTATTAGTTGAAGTAGCAATTCAAAATCCACATTATTTTTGTTGGCAATATTCTTGATTATTTTTATTAGTATTAGTAAACCACTCTGTGAATTTTCAAGGTTTGATTGATCTAAGTATGAATCGACAAATCTTTTTTCTCTCTTATAAGTTCTTTCATCATTTCTATCCAATGCAAAAAGTATTTTCCCTTCAGTGTCTATGAATGCTCTTCCAGCTCTACCAGCAATATTCCAAAAATCTCTTAATCCAATTGGTTCATTATGATTTAGATAAAGATTCGCAAAAATCACAGTATTAATTCCCAAATTAACACCTTGTCCTAATGTATTGGTTGAAATAATAATTCTTGGTTTTCCAAATCTTATTAATCTCTCCATAGAAATTCGAACTTCTGACGGAATCTTGCTTGAATGGCATAATATTCCATACTGAGCAAACTTAAATACTTCTGATTCTTTTCCAAGTGCCTCTTTGCAACATAATATAAATTGTTTCCAATCTTGTTCATTTTCCCAATTCATAAGTGTTACCTCATTTCTCATTGCAGTTATAACCGCTCTAGCTTGTGGTAACACTCTTGTAGTCTGTCCAACAAAAATTAATATTGTTCCTAAATCCATTAATCTTACAGCAGTAGCAGCAACGGCTTCTTTTTTCTCACCAGGAAACTTTAAGACAGATCTGGGTCTTTGAATTTCATATTGTTTAACAAAATTATTATTAAACGATTCAGGTTTCCCTCTCCATCTTAAATGGACAGCACTGCCGGTCCATTCCAGATAACCAAATCTTTGGTTAGATGGTCGCCACTTCGAAATAACATACTGATTAGGTTCATTGGTAATCCATCTTGAGATATCTTCAACATTTGGCAACACAGCTGATAGTAGAAATATTTTTCCATCATTCTTTTTAAGATGCATTTTAAGTTCTTCAATTAACAATTCACTTAGAAGATATCTATCATTTGCACCTAGTAAATGTCCCTCGTCTATGATAACAAGCTTAAACGATTTAGCTAATTCAGGATTAGCTCTTATTATTGCTTTTGATTTTTCTGGTGTAGCAATAATTATTGAGGATTCAGATATCAAAGTCTCATCAAGTTTACTGAATTGACTTCCCCCATATAAATGGGTAGGAATAAAACCTAATGGGGCAAAAGATTTTTCGAAGGACTCTTCAATCTCAAATGCTAAAGAACGGAAAGGAGCGATGTACAAAACTTTTGCACCAGGTTCCTTAGCAAATAATTCTGTTATTATTATTTCGGCTATTCTAGTTTTTCCGCTACTTGTAGGTAAACTAATTACTGCGCCTTTAGAATCTGAATTCAAGACTTTATCAATGGCTTCTTTTTGAGAAATAAATAATTCAACAATATGCGGTTTATTAAAAGCAAGATTTAGAATATATCTATTTGCTAATTCACCATTGTATTGTCCTATCAATGGGCTTAATATCTTCCATGTTGAATTCTGCAGAAAACCATCAATGATTATTCTGAAAAGACGTGCAGACCACCAAGTAGCAACATCATTTTCCGCCAAAGATAAAGCAATTATATCTTGAATTCGTTCTCTTGCACCCGTGAGCCATTTAATATCACCCGAAAAAATAAACTCAATTATATTAGCAAAACATTTTGCATATAATAAAATAAATATCTTCTTTTCTTTGTCAATAACACTTTTTTCAGTTGATAATTTTTCATCAGTATATTCGTCATTCAAGAGAACAGAATTCAGTATTATAATTAAATTAGCATAATCTTTTTTCAAAAATCCAGAAATCATATTAGCAATTAAGCTGCTTGTTTCGATTTCATTTATAATGATAAATGACTTGGAATAATGACCTGAAGCATAGTAGGATAATGAAGAAACTAATAAGTAATATGTACTAACTAGTCGCCTGTTTTGCTGAGGTCTATGAGCATATTCAATAATTTTGGCAGCTGTTTCTAAAGGTTGAATAGAAGAAATAAATTGTTCATTTTCAGCAAATGAACATCCGACTGATAGATATTTGATTGCAATTTGATTAAGTCTTTGATCTAGGAAAGAAGTATAGTTAGGAAAATTGGAGATTGGTTCTTTTACATTAAATAAAATATACCGAGCATTAGCTTGAGCAATGTAATTTTGAATCTCTTCATCTTTTTGCAATCTAAGCAATAAATTTTGAGCAAAATCTAAATTCATTTTATTCTTTTTATAATTTTGTTTTTAGCTGCTTTATATATTTCTAAAATAAAATCTTCTGCATCATCAAATCCAATGCTCAGGAATACAAAATCATCATTCTCTGAAGAGTATTTGCTTATTTCATTGTGGGCTTTACTATTACTGAATAATAAACCTGCGTAAGTTAAACGATTTTTTAATCCAATTTCATCTAGTGATAGTTCAGTTAATAGTTGAGCCAAATCATTTTTACCATCTAAAGAAAGTTTTTCAATTACGAATTCCAATGATAATGGAAGCTTATCCTTGTTCATTGAATTTATTATATCCTGAATGGCTGTCTTTGATGGTGTTAATCTAAATTTGGCTTCACCTAAGATTGTTCTTATCTTTTTTTTATTAGTTAAATCAAATAATAAAACATCATCTCCTTTTAGGGATTGATCAATATTGTTATTATATCTTAAACGATAAGCAAGTAAAGAATATCCGGAAGTGCCAACGAGATATTCTGTTAATATAATCTCTGTAAGATTTCCTTTACGAGTTAAATAATTTGCTGGTAAAAACTTTTTTTTCTTTGCTTTTGTAGCTAATCCACTTTTGGCAAGTATTGCATCCCTAATTAATCTGATACTTTCTTCACTTTTATGATGAGTAATCAGCAAACTTGCTAGAGGATCGATGATATTTTTTCGTCCCCCTTTAGATTCTACAAGTTTTCGGTGCTTATAACCTTTTGAACAAGGTAAATCTTCACAGTCAAACCAAACTCCAAATAAGTTTTTTTTATCTGGATGTTTTCCAATGAGTTCCTCTTGGGGTGTTAATTTACTCTGATTCGTTTTGCCCAAACAACCCTCCTTGTTTTTCATCAGCGGTTGCTGTTTTTATTTTCTTCTTCCCCTTCCCTTTTTCCCACAAACCTTCAGCGACTTCTTCTGCGTGGATTTTGTGATTGAGTTCTAATAATCTCTTTAGTATTTCCTTGCGGGCTTCTGGGGAGATGGTGTAACGCTTTCTATCGTTTTCTGGTAAGTAGTCAACTTCATAAAAGTTGTGGGCGAGGTTTATGTCTGTCCAGCCGTAGGCTTTTAGGACTGCCTCATCCATTTGTTTGTGGAGTGCTCTTAGTTTTTCTATTCTTTGGATTGCTTCTTCAATTGGTATTTGCAGTTTAGCACTTTTGAACTCTCTTATGTTTTTTGCTAATTCTACATTATCAATTCTACATTCTGCATTATGAAAAAGGTTATATGTTTTTGTTAAACCAAGCTGCATATCCAGCATAAGCTGACGGCGGAACTCGTGGTATTCTTCTCCAATTTTTTCAAGTTCAGCTTCGGTTTCTTTTGTGAGGTTTATTGGAAATGGAAAAGTTTCGAAGCAATCAGTATTTGTATACCTAAGATCAAATCTTAACGATGAGCCAAATTTTCTTGACCAGAATTCATGTAAAGTAGATTGTAAAACAACAAACTCAGAGATTACTTTTATAAAAATGACATTAGTCCCAACATCGTAAACATAATTCTTTGGTAAAAAACTAAAATTTAAATAGCGCGTTACTCGCGATACTCCTAAAACATACGTTGCTTCCCGAATTCCATTGTAAAGATTGACGGCTCTATCTCCATATCGCCAGTAATACTTTCTTCTAGTTTCGCGATTTACTTTATTTCTTTCAGGCTTTACTTTTTTTTCAACAATATCGAAACAATCTGCAAAACCCATTGCTGTTTCAATTTCCCAATCAAAAAAATTGATAATAAATCTTGATGGAATCTGCTGTGGATCACTATTTAGGTCATCACCAATAATATAGGGAAACAAAACAGCTTCATTGTTTTCATCTTTTTTTAATAGCAATTTATATTCATCTTGAGTTAGGATAAAGCCTTTGCCTAATACAGTAGATCCAACAAAACATCGCTTGCGATTCTGGAGAAGATTGAATGGCAATCCAATATCCAATGTATCACCTAAAAAACTATTTATGTTCTCTACTTTTAATCCATTCAAAATTTTTTTCTCAACTGCTCTACTTTTACTAATAGTCAATAATGATACCTCTAAATTGGCCTGTCCCGGCCATTTCATTGACTTAATAGCAAAATTAATCTTTCCATTATTATCAAATATTGGCTGAAGAGCTCCCTCACGTGTATCGCCTTGTGCAATTGTATTTGTAGAAATGAGGCTTATGAATGCCTGATGTTTTATTATTGCATAATTTCTTCGGAAGAAATATGCAACGAAATCACATGTTCCTCCTGCAGGATAATAATAGGTTTTTAACCAATTAAGATAATCATCACCAAAATTACTTGAGATTCTAAGTCCTCCTAAAAATGGTGGATTACCAAGAATACAATCAAAACCACCTCCCTGCATTACTTCAGGAAATTCTAGAAACCAATGGAAGAATCTTTTCTCAACTGCTACTGCCATTGCTGTGGATATTTTGCGAATGTTAACTTCTTTTTTTTGTCCCGCAAATATTCTAAAGTATTCTGCATCGGTAGTTAAAAACTCTTTGCTGGTATTTGCTTTATCAATAAAGAATTGTGCTACCTGTATATCTGCAAGTTCTTTTAGTCTCATCCAATCACTGCCTTTTAATACATCATATTCCTGTCGTTTCTTTTTAACTTCATCAACGGTTGTATCGGGCAGTAAATTAAAATTCTTAAACTTTACAGAAAGTGAATTGAGATTGCTAATAATTTCTTCAGTATCGGTTAGCTTTAATTGCTTTCTATTTTCTCGTTCACTTTTGTTCTGCTTTCTAAAACTAGCGGCAATAGTTTTATCATCATCAGGCATAGTATTAAACGCCTCAGTAGCAATTCCGTTTTGCAGTTCATCAATACGTGCAAGACCAACAATAGAATCACCGCACTTAATTTTATGGTCTAAAAAGTTAAGTGGCATTCCGGGATTGTGTGCTTCAAGCCAAAGAGCAACTTTACACAATTCCACAGCAAGTGGATTTTTATCTACTCCATAAATACATTGGTTGATTACATCGCGTATTGCTTGTCTGTAAGGTTCCGGAGATGGCTGATCTTCACCTGTTCGTACTCTTGCAAGTTCTATTGCAATTTTACGCGCTGCTGATAAAAGGATGTGTCCGCTTCCGCAGGCTACATCGCAGACTTTGATACTTAATAGTGCATTTACTTTTGCATCTCTAATTTGTTCGGCGGATTGCTTCTCCCGACTCGTCGGGATCGCAATGACAGCTTTTATTTTATCCTCAATTACATAATCGAGTGAGTGTCTGATTAATGGCTGGACTAATTCTTCAGGAGTGTAGTGAGAACCGGAAGATGAGCGTTCTGATCCTTTTATAAAAGTAAAACGGAATTCACTTCCATCAGTATTAACCTGCGGAGCTTTTTCAAGCAATCCTTCATAGACCGAACCAAACTCTTCTACATTCAAAGCAGCATAGTTTACACGAATAAGGCTTTTGGTTTCCTTGTTTTCAAAGATGCTTAAGTTTTTAATACATTCAAGTAATGTATGGTTGTCAAGATTGGAGGAGTCGAGAATTCCAAGTGAATCATAGTCAAACAATTCACCATCTAGCGGATAGATATTTAGCTTTTGAGCAAGTCGTTCATTACCAAATATTCTAAAAGTATTGCGCAGTGCTATCCAGATATCTTCAAGCTTTTCATCAAACAAGAAAAACTTTTCTGCAAGTTTTCTAATCCTGCTAATGCTGTAAAAATTATAAAATATATTTTTTAATCGTCTTGTTTTTTCATCTATCTCATCAGGATATATAATATCTCTTTCTTCAATCACCATTAAGAACAGAACTCTGTAGATAAATCTTAACAGGTAATGATAAAACTCATACGCGGTAAGTGTACCGTCATTTAATTTTTTTCTTAACTCTTCATTTGCAGGATGTTTTAAAAAGCCATTACCAATTGAGATTATTGATTTTTCAACAGCTTCACTTAGTGCACCTCTGATTCGTGCACCAGCCTCAAGCGAATCCTGGTGATATTGTTCAATAAGACTTGATTCGCTCTCATCCATCTTCGCAGGCATTCGAGATGAATGAATGATGCGATACATAATTGAGAATTCAGCATAGAGATCATCTTCAAGCATTCGGAAGAGATCGAACTCAAGGTAAGTTAACCTTATTAGTTTACCGGAATCTCGAAGCAGTCTTAGTTGGAATCCATTTGAAACTATTCCATATAAATGGTCGGCTCGGTTTATATATTCTTGTACTAAAGCATGAGGGGATAATCTTGGGCCACCTGTTTCTCTTTTTCTATCGAGACTGTCATTGAATCCAACAACGTGGACAGGGAAACTATCAAGACTGTTTGCTCTATGGCTAATCGCAAAAGAATCTTCATTAATAATTTCAGCTCTGCCAAGAGATAGATCATAACCTAAATTTTCTAAAAGTGGAAGGATCCATAATCTTCTTGTTTCAGAAGTTCCGGATTCATCTTCGGGAATTGTTTCAATTCTTCTTTTATAAATGCTCCATTGATCTTTAGCATCAGCCCATGCAAGTGCAATGCGATCTTTAACCTTTTCATTTTTCTCAAAGCCAAAGTCAACAGGATTCTGTCCTTTCATATCAGAAGAATCAAGTCGATCAAAAATCTCCGGTGAGATAATTTGTCCTTCAACTTTTATTGCTGTGGTTTTCATTAGAGAATTTGTTTTACAAAATAAATTTGATCTATAATATTTATTACTTCTTAAGTTCCATCAACTTCAACAACAATTACTGCAATTACTCCAACACCAGCATCAACAACTTCACCAGCATCATCGTCGTTTACTCCCGCAACAACTACAGCGCTTACTCCCGCATTTACTCCGTCACTACTGCGTCACTACTGCGTCATACTACGACAGTGCTACGACATTTACTAATGCATTATTCAGGCATAGGTCGTGCATAAAAGATGCACCAGTTAAATTTTCAAATATTTTTGGTCTTCATCACTCTTGCATCTTACTTCGACATGCTTCGACATTTACTCCTGCATTACTCCCGCGTTTACTCCCGCATCTACTCCCGCATTTTTTCTTTATCAGAAACTGATTTTCTTAGTTTGTATTTTCCAACTGGATCAGTGGCTGATTTTCCAGTCCATTCAATAAACTCTTCAAGTTTCTTAACGGCTCTTTGAATAGTACTTGGGACAGTTTCTATTTGTTCTGCTATTTGAGCTGTGGAGGCAGTTTCAACTTTGGATAAGTATTCCAAAATACTTCTTTGTGTTTTGGTTAATTTTATTTCTGGCAAAATAATTTCCGTATAGACTCTCGGAAAACTGATAATAAAACTTCCTGTTGCTTCTTTGAACTCAGGTTCTTTAATCCCGGCTTCCTTGCAAAGTCTTACAATACGGTTAGTCCCTGTTCCCCATTGTTCAATATACTTTATCTTATAGAAGCAGTCGGCAATCAAATGATTGCGTGGAATTGAAGAATGTTCTTTCTTAAGATCTTTAATGGCAATATCAGGGGGTAGTAATCCGGGATTCCAAATTTCAAGACGGTCATCAAATATTCTTATCTGAACATTTGCAGGGCTTTCATAATCACGGTGGCAAATAGCATTTATTACAGCTTCACGCAAGGCTTCTCTTGGTATTTCCCAGATATCCTCACGTTCTGGTTTCCCTTTGATTGATGCAGAAATATTCAGATGTTTACGGATAAAAGACAATATTTCGGGAACCTGGTCAATGATCGTCCCTTCAATATCCTGCATATCGAGAAAATCAATTGCTTCCGCACCTTTAAATCTCGCACAACGGATTTTTGAATTTAAAAAATGGAATTGTGGCTCTTTTGCAAAAAGCAGTAATGATGCATTTGTTGGTTTCTTGCCTTTAAGTAGTTTTAATTTGTTGAGGATAGATTCTGTTGATTTTGAACCGTCAAGAACGACATCACGTTCCTCTTCATATCTCTTTACAAAAGATTTAATCTTATTGACAGACAATTCTGCTAACTTTGCTGCGGATATTTCACTATCCCAATTTCTTATTCTTTGATCGTTGATAAATAACCTGATCTTTTCTGCAGAAGCTTTCTGGTTTGATTTACCAACTCGGATAAAAACTTTGTCCTTAATAAACACGGGTTTGATTGGATATTCCGGAATACTGATTTCAATTACATCCTTTGCTTCTATTCTTTGAATTGTAATATTTGGGAATACTTTGGGATCGGTATGTAGCTTTATATCCCCAGCAAGATTTTCAATTGTATTTTTGCCGACAGTGACACCGATTACTTTTCCAGATGGATCAATTCCAACCAGTATTCTGCCTCCCTTTTTATTTGAGAAGGCGGAAATACTTTCGAGAATCTCTTCTTTTTCCGAAAGGGAAGTTTTTAATTCTAAATTTTCTGATTCTATAAATGTTTTTCGTTTAGCCATTTATTTAACCAATGGTAATAAAACATAAATACCTAAAATATCCGGTGGTAAAACCGGTTCAACTATTTTATAACGACTTCCGCCTAACAATTTTCTAAATCTTTCGTGTGCCTTTATTAATTGGTTTGATCTTTCTTCTACGATAAACTTAAACGAATTTTCTAAAGCTGGAAGTATCTCAAGTTCTCTTTTGAGAACATCTTCCTGTCTTTGTTTAGGAATATCTGCTTTGGGATAAGCTTCTTCTAAAAGTCTCTTTGCATCTTCATTTGTAACAAACAACTTGTCAACTGCATTACCTTTATAACCCCAGATAATTACTTCCTCAGCAACCAATTCATTACCCGATTGTTTATCTGAAATAATGTTCCTTACTCTCATTTGAAGTATGGTCGTTTTAACCTCAACTTTATCAGTGATAATTACGGAAGCTCTTGAGGCCACTCTCTTATCACCATTCTTACCAAGCGAATTATTAAGTACGTATTGGCAAAGTTGTTCAACAAATGGATGATTTCTCCCTATATAATGAAATCCATCAGGCGTAGGAGAATCGAAGCTTATAAATATTTCATCTTTATAATTAAATATTGGCTTGAAAACAGCAGGTAGATTAGTAGTATATAACACGAAACCAGCTTTATACTGTTTAATCTGCGCTCTTAAGTTTGTTACAACATCAAATACAAAATCTTTAACTGCTTTAGGATTTCCGATTGCTTCATCTGTTTGTTTTAAATCGACTTCTATTTCATCAACTTTAATTGTATGCTGAGCAAAAACGCTTCTTGCAAGTTTATCTCTTTCAGCAGCATTTTGATAAGCTTTTGTCACTTCATCTGATTTATCAACAATTTCTTCTATGTCTAAATCAAGACTTAACTGATTATCAACTTTAACTGCATTAGGACTAAGAATAACAGCATTGATCAAGCTATCAAGAATACTCTGGCTATCTTCAGGAAATGGGACTGAGATTCCTGTTTGCTTTCTAATTTCCTTTGCTTTAAGCAGAAGTACATTTAACACAACAGAGTCAATTGGATTATCCTTTCCCCAAAGCATATATGTTTTAACTTCTGGGGCAGTTTGTCCAAATCTATCAACTCTTCCTTCTCTCTGCTCAAGTTTATTTGGATTCCAAACCAGATCATAATGCAATACAGCGTTAAAATGTTTCTGGAGATTTATTCCCTCGCTCAAACAATCAGTAGCAACTAATATTTTTCTATTTTTTGATTCACTAAACTCATCAATCTTTTGTCTTCTTTCCTCATCAACCATTTCACCTGTTATTACAAGTAAATCAATATTGGAAGGCAGTTTATTTTTAAGAAATTCTCCTAAGTATTTCGCAGTCGGGATGAATCTGCAAAAAACTATTGGATTAAATCCATCTTTCAACCACTTCTTTAAAACTTCCAAAGCTTTTTCTGCTTTGTTATCTTTAATCTTTTCGAGTCTCTCTGCGATACCTTTTAATAAATTTGATTCAGAAGTTTTCAATTCAATTTTATCAAGAATATTTGTGGGAACTGCATCAGAATCGGATTCATCAGAATCTGCGACCGGATTATTTAGAATTTCTTCTTGTAAAGTTTCTTCATCAGAAAGTTTCTTTGCTTTCTTTGTCAGCATTTCAATTCCAGCTAAAGGACTCGACATAACACCTCTGAACAATGAAAGTATTGCAAAATATTTAAATTTCTTCCGTGCACTTATTTTCTGATCTGAGATGTCTATTCCCCTCGCAAAGCTCAATAGATCCTTAAATACCTGGTTGTATTCTGGTGATAATTCGTAAGCTATCTCACCTTGATCTCTTTGAGGAAATATTGTGTTCTCATAAAATTGCTCAACATCAATGCGTCTTCTTATAATAATATTTTTAGCAACTTCTTTTCGTTTATTATAATCTGCAGCAACAATATCAAGTGTGGCAAATTCAGGATTTAGCAATCCTAATAAAGATTGAAACTGATTTTGTTTGCCACTATGCGGTGTTGCAGTTAATAAAAGTAAATGTTGATTATCTTTTTTTGCTATGTCATGAACCAAATAATATCGCTGTTGATCTTTAATGCTCGCACCTGATGGACGTGTACAGGTATGTGCTTCATCTACAATTACAAATTCAGGACAATCTGATAAAAATATACTTCTGTGTTTACCTGTTTTTATAAAATCTATTGAGATCACCTGGAATGGATATGATTTAAATATACTTTCATCGCTGCGGATTTTTCTATCCAGTTGTGCTGCTGTACTTGATCGAACGATAACGGCATCCAAAGAAAACTTATCTTTTATTTCCTGTTGCCATTGTTCACATAGATGAGGTAAACAAATAACTGCAAATCTCTTTATCTCTCCCCTGTCCAACAATTCCCGAACAATCATCATTGCTTCAATAGTTTTACCTACACCAACATCATCTGCAATCAGCAGTCTGATAATATCCTGTCGTAAAGACATAATCAGTGGAACAATTTGATAAGATTTTGGTCTGAATGATAGTTTTCCGATACTCCTGAAGGGACCAGCAACATCTCTGAAAGATAGTCGTGCAGCATTGTATAAAATTTTAGCTGAGGAAAAATTTTCTATATCCGTAATATCCGGATTAGGAAAGTGTGCTGTTACTGGTTCTTCCTCCGGAAACCGTAATGGTAAATAAATGCCTGTTGTTTCATCTTCTGTTCCACCTAAAGGTTTTATCATCAGTAAATCCTCCTCAGCAGAAGGCATTACAACCCATTTGCGATTTCTGAGTGTGACTAATGATCCTGGTTGAAACTTTCTAGGCATAGTTTATTTTACTTTTTTAAATATATCGCTTCGTCGTTTTACCAAATCTTCGAGCGAATCTTTATAGTAATATTCTATAACATCGTATCCTTTATTTCTTAATACTTCTCTTTTTTTCTTATCATCTTCTTTTACGGATTTATCATCGTGTGGAGTACCATCACAAAATATGCAAGCCATTTCATTTTTATAGAAAAAGTCAGGCCTTACATATAGGTCTAATGGATTAAATTGTGCTTCGTCTGGAAGTTTGAATCCTCCATCGAATAAAAATTTTAAGAATGTCTTTTCAGTACTCGAATTCGGATCGATTCGTTCTAACAAAAAATTGTATTGCTCTTCATAATTTTCAAAAGTATTTGTGCCTCTGGCTTCCATATCACAAATCAGTAAACGCTCTAACTGATCTTTAATTAAGTATCTATCAATATTCTGATGATATCTTTGATTATAATAACTCAATAAATCTTCATAGGTAGCTGGCCCGGCTTTTGGATTTTTATCTTCACCATTTTCAAAGTAACAGATTGAGTAAGCTTCTTTGATTACATTCTTAAATTCTTCCTTGTCTTTCACCAATTGAGACAGCACTCCTAAACTTCCTTGTGCTGCTTCATAAATCATTATATTCGGCCATTCAATTGATCCCATAATTTCAACACCGATTTCATTTGGTTCAATCTGATATATATTTTCAATGGCTCTCTTCAGTGCAAACTGAAGAGTAATTATAGAATCGTATTCGTATCCCTCTTTAAAAGACAAAGCTTTTAATGGATGAATGTAAATAGCATCTGCTGTATCCTTTGTAAACAACCTTACTCTTTTGATATTCGCAATGTTATTATCATTATCCAGATCTTTTTCTGTCTTCCAGAAACCAGTTTTAATATTTATTAAAAATCCTGGTTCTTTCCTTGTTCTCCATTTTTCATTCAGTTTAATAAGTGTCGCTGCAGGAATGTATCTGACTTTTAGCAGTGAATCATTCCCATCTTTAACTATAACCGTCTCTACTCTTACTTTAATTCCTTCGATTGTAAAAAATGTTTTAATGTCATATCCCATTGATTGCCTTTCCTCTTCTTCACAGGAAATTCTATCAATCTGATAACTTCTACTTTCTGTTAGTGGCAGAATATCTGTATAAATTTCTCTTTCTTTATCTGTCTTTAGATGTACTTTTGAGAACGGACAGTATTCAAGATTATAATCTTCTCCGGTTAATGCATATCCGGTTCCCAGACTTACTTTCATTTTTTCAATTTTGCTTTCCATTTCATGCTGTATTGTCTGGTTAATCTTGTATCGGCTGCCATCGTGATAAATAATATTTCCTGGCCCAAATTCTCTGAGTGCAAGAAATCTAGGTCGTGATAAAAATTCGCCGTCTTCACCTTTTGGTATGTAAGCACGAATTGGAAGTCGTGTAAAATTATATCCGGGTAAGAAACCTTCAGCGGCTAAGTATCGGTATGGATAAAATTCAGAGAAGTTTTTATTCGACTCTGAATCACGATTCATTAATAAATCAATTTGTTTGTTCGCTTGTTTTTCTTCTGCATATGCTCTTCGTTTCTCATCAGTATTATTTCCATAGATCGGATTGTTAATAATCTCTTGTGCTCGTGATCTTTGTCGAAGAGCCGCTCTAAATAATTCTCTCCAGCGATTGATAGCAAGGTCAAAATTCTTAGGAACATCATCAATTTGTTTTCTAATCCATTCGTCATTGTACCAATAAGTCTTTTTTAGTTCGTCTTCTATCTGGTAAATAACTGCATTGAAGTAAATACGAACAAGGTTTTTTCTTTCATCATGAAAAGTAATACTATCAATAATTCTACTTGATAGCTTTAAATTTTGAATATCATCAATATCTAACAAATCACCTATGGAATCATCCAGAGGCTTGATTCCGGCTTCTGAAAGATAAATTGCATTTAAATGAGTTATGATCAATTCTTCATTTAATAAATCTATTCTAGACGGACTGACTACTCCAGATACCATATCGGAAGGTTTCTTAAAATAGTGCTTATCATGAGGCGAATAATTGGAGCAGAAAGTTAACACTAATGCAGCTTGACCACTTCTACCTGCTCTACCACTTCGTTGAGCATAGTTCGAAGGACTTGGAGGAACATTTCGTAAATGAACTACATTTAAAGTCGCAATATCAATTCCTAATTCCATCGTTGGTGAACATGAAAGCAAACTTATGTCACCATCTCTGAATGATTGTTCTCTAACTTTCCTCTCGTCACTTTTAATCTGTGCAGTATGCTCACGAGCTTCAATTAGCTTTAGTGATGAAAAATTCTGTTTATAAAAGTCTCTAAAGTATTTATTTATTTTTGGTTTGTAATCTTTATATGTCTGAAGTCTTACTTTATCCGGGATTATAGTCTGTCCATCACCTTGTTTCCAGAGTATTGATTTCACCTCAAGTTGATACAATTTTATTTTTGATTGTCCCTGATTCACTTCTTTGGTGGATATATACTTTGCCTGAGATAGTTTATCAAGAAGTAG
The DNA here is from genome assembly GCA_044227615.1 of Ignavibacteriaceae bacterium. Taxonomy (GTDB): domain Bacteria; phylum Bacteroidota; class Ignavibacteria; order Ignavibacteriales; family Ignavibacteriaceae; genus IGN3. Next base: position 3,255 of record JBGAWM010000033.1, on the reverse strand, counting down.
ATGTACAAAATCAGAATACTTAGATTTATCGAAGACTTCATCTTTTTTCTTAGCTTCAGCTTTCAGAAATTTCCCAAAATAACTCTGTCCTCCGATACTTGCGGTATATATTCTTTGATAATTGTTTGTTAAAGCTTCAACTCTCATATAATAAGGAAGGTCTATTTGATCATTCTTATCTAATCCCCAATCAGTTTTAATTTCCTCTTTTATAATTTTTGATATACGAGCGATCTCGTTAATATCAAGCATACTATGTGATATTGCATAATTTTTCCTAAAGTAATCCAAAACTTGAATAAAGAAATCTACTCTTTCATCAAGGGTCATCTTGTTTACTAGAGGAACTTCTTTCCAAAAATCTTCAACCTCACAGGTCTCTTTAAGAAATTTATAATCAATTTTAAGTAATCCACATTGCTCTAAATTTGGAAGAGTAACGCGCCAACCCCGCTTCAAATCATAAAGTATTCTATATGTCAAATAATGCTTTAATGCATTCTCATTTTCCTCAGCCTGAAATGGTAATGGAGAAGGATTGTTAGCGTATTGTTCTTGTTTTAGATTTAGTGCTTCAAAGACTTTTTGGGTAATTATAGAATGATCAAGTGATTTGTCTGTACTTTTCTCTAATGCCTGAAATATTGCTGATCTAAGTTTACCGACGCGATAGAAATCATTAAAATGTCCTGCTTGAAGTGCAGCATCTTGTCTATTATCAGTAAAGCTTAGTAATTTTTGTTCATCATATTTCTGGTACTCATCATTTAAGGCTTTGATGGTTGAGAACGCAAGGATTGTAGTTGCTGTACTTCTACCTTCAGTTCCAAGCTTAGTTAGCTTTGTTCCTTCAGCAGTTTTCCTATCGTAAAAGGTTCCTGATGTTGGATCGAATAGAATTGGAGCTGACATAAACCAGCCTTTTATTGGAAACTCATTTTCATTATCCGAATAGGAACCAAATTCATTGAACGATATTCTTTGAGGAATTTTATTCTTGTGGTCTTTTTTTAATTCTACTTCGCCATTGGATTTTACTTTTAGCCAAGTGTCTGGTAGATTTATTAATTGTTCGTCATTCCAAATTGGTTCTTCTTGATCAAAAATTAAATAACCAATCTGAACATCATCTTCATCTTCATCAGCAATTCTTTGATTAAACTCTCTTGGAACCAGAAACTTTTTACTGATCTCTTTTCTCACACAAATAAAATCAACACCGGAGGTTCGACTAAATACTATAGGGTATAGTGGAATTTTATCACCAGTTGATCCTATAATTTTTCCGGCAGGATCTAGAGTAATTTGTCTTTCATCAATTGATTCAAGTGTTACATAAACTGTTCCCGTTTGGGAAATAAATTGATGAACTTTAAATGGAAGGATCGCTGATTCTGACTTGCCTTCATTTTTATTCACTTCATTTACAAGGATAAGGAACTCACGAATCCTTTTTTCACAAAGTGATAAATCGATTCCACAATATTCACTTAGTAGAACAGCTATCTCATTAAGCATCAAGGCTTTTTTTCTTACTAACTCTCCATCAATCAAGTCTAAGGCAATTTCATTTTCTAACCAACATGCAAAATTCGTATTTATCAGTTTTTCTTTATTTAACTCTTCATCAAATCCTTGTTCTAATTCAAGAACTAATTCTGACTTGACAAGACTTGATTTTCCTTTGTTAAGAGAACGCACTAATTTTTCATTAATTATCTGTTCAACCTGGAACTCTTGACCGAAAATTTTTTCCGCGACTTCAACAACTTTCTGTTTCTGTTCAATATTGGTTTTACCCGATATCATAGTCGCTGACGTTCCGATAGCAACAATCTTGTTTTTGCATTTTGAATTGATTCTCCTGATTAACATCGAAACATCCGAGCCCTGTCTGCCTCTATAGGTATGTAACTCATCAAAGACTAAAAATCTTAAATTTTCAGAAATAGAACTTCTAAGATCAGTTTCTGCAAGCCTAGTCATGATCAACTCAAGCATCATATAATTTGTTAGAAGAATGTCCGGGAGCTCTTTAAGTGTTTGCTCTTTCTCTATCTTTGATTCCTGCCCAGTATATTGTCTAAAAGAAATGGGAAATGTTCTGCCAGTCTCTTGCTCATATTTCTGCTTATACTTATCAACCTCAAGATATTGGGAATTTATTAACGCATTCATTGGATATACAATCAGAGCAGTAATGCCTTTTTTCCTAGTGGGATTGGCAAATAGATAATTAAATATCGATCCTATGAATGTTAATGATTTCCCTGAACCTGTTCCGGATGTGACAATAAAATTCTTTTCTTTGCTTCCCAGTTCAAGAGCTTCTATTTGGTGCTTATATAATCTATATCCTTTAAATACAATTTTTAATTCAGGATGCAATACTTTTCTATTACATAAATCATCAATAGATTCTGAAAGTTCAAAGCAAGGGTTAAATTGGATTAGCGGTTGCGGCCAGAGTTTTCTTGAAGTAAAATATTCATCAACCGTTTCTCGAATTCGTTGATCTGAAATCTCAAGAAAACTCGAGATGTACTTCGAGTATTCATCGATAACTTGTGAGTGAACATTAAAGATATTCATTAAATGATCAGTCTATTTTTATTTATCTTAAATTGAAATTTACTAATCTATGAACTCAATACCTCCCAATGGGACTAATGAAGGCAGTATAATTCTATTAAAATATATTCGATTCGAAAAGTATAACAATACTTTTCAAAATTACAATTCAAAATAAAGAATAGAATTCAATTAGTTCATAAATGAGAGAATAAAATATGTCATTGTTACTAAAACTATAATAACAGCTTCTAATAAAGAGTTCAAATTATCTGCAATTAAAATGATAATTGAATCGGGGGTGAGTGTGACACAAGTATCAAAGGATCTGGGAATAAATGAGTCTTCATTTCACAAATGGAAAAAAGATTATCTCTCGGATTAACAGAATGATTTCCAGGAAAAGGAAGAATGAAACCGGAAGAAGAAGAGATCAGAAAACAAAATTTGGACAGGTGACATTACTTATCTTTGGACAAAAGAAGGCTGGCTTTACCTTGCAGTTCTAACTTTACTATTGCATCCGCAGTAAATTGTTTAGTTATAGAACCAATGTCAAAAATTGTGACAAGAGAATTTTTTAGCAGGCTTTCTTTATTAGCATAACCGTAACCTTTTGAAATTCTCTTTTGTCCATTTATTTCAACTTATACTGTTCCGTAAAATCCTGCTTTTTCCAATTTT
>JBGAWM010000032.1:0-33188 GCA_044227615.1 Ignavibacteriaceae bacterium | reverse complement strand
CAACTGCATCAGTTAAGTTCCATTATTTAATTGATGATGAACAAATCTTTGCGAAAAGTTCTTTTAGGCAAACCAGGTTTCACCTTGATATTTCTCAAATTAAAATAACCGGTCTTGAATTTATGTCATTGCTGACGAGAGGCACATATAGTGCGAGAAAAATTAAGTTTCAAGATGTGTATGCTGATATTCTTTTGAACAAAGATAAACCTGGCGAAGATAATTTATCTCCTCCCAAAATGCCGAATGAAATTCTTTCTTCCATTAAGGAAATAATTAAGATAGATAGTTTGGAAATCATTAATGGTCAGTTAAAATATTCTGAAAGATTTGATATTAATGCTGCTCCAGGAGTAATTACATTCAATAAGTTCAATATTTCAGTAAGTGGAATTGCAAATCACACAGCACAACCTGAAACTACAATTATTCACGGAGATGGACTTTTTATGAATTCAACCGCAATGAAAGTGTTTATGGCAATTCCTCTTACATCGAATGAATTTTCTTTACATTACTCTGGCACAGTTGGTAAAATGGATGTGGCCGATCTCAATATATTTCTTGAGCCTGTTGAAAATAAGCATATAAGTTCTGGTGTAATTCAATCAGCAGCATATAATATTAATGTCAATTCGGGCAAAGCTAGCGGCAATTTAAGAGTGGCATATGCGGATCTGAAAATCGCAAACTTCAATAAAAACACGGGTGCTATTAGTACCGGAGTTTTAAATCATATCTCGAATTACGTTGCTAATATGTTTATTATCCGCAAAACTAATTTGCCGGATGAAAAAGCTGCCTTGAAAATTGGTGAAATAAATTATGCAAGAGAACCGGGAGATTATTTTTTTCAATTTCTGTGGTTTGCTCTAAGAAGTGGTGTAGGGGATGTTGTTGGATTTTGAGTAAGACAGATTTTTTAAGTTTAGTAAATAGCTAATAAGCGAATCGTATGTTATCATCCAATAGGATTAAGTCTTTTATCATCCTCTTGCCCGATTGTAACACTACTAAACTTAAAATAAATTATACCAGTAATTGATAAAAGAATTTTATAGCAACAAAGGTCGTTAAGGCATAAAGTGCTAAAAAATATAGTTAATTGTTTATATACATAACTTAATCACATAATAGAGGAAAAAATGAAAAAATTAATATACTTGCTCATATTGCTTGGATTGGTTGCAATGAGTCAACCAAACTATGCACAATTTAAAGATTGGGGAACCAAATTCGGTGTTCGTGGAAGCATACTATTTCCCGAAAACGAATTTGCAAATCTTGGATTCAGTGGAAATGATAATACTTCTTTTGATTGGTTCAAGACTTCATATCTTGCTGAAGGATTTTTTGCTGTCGAATTGAATAACGCATTAGAAATGTCAATCAATGCCGGCTACGGCAAATATGCTGGTCTGGCTTATTTTAATGATCCAAATGTTACAAATGGTGAATACGAATCGACAATCATTCCAATTGCACTAAGATTCAGAATGAGTCCTTTTGATCTTAAAGGATGGAATCCATACTTTTATATTGGCGGCGGAATTATGCACTATACTGTGGATACTAAGCCAGAAAATGGTGGTGGAATTGCTACTGAACCAGACGGCTGGGTTGCAATTGTTCCTGCAGGTATCGGTATTGAAGTTGCGCTTAGCGAAAGGGTACTTTTAGATTTTGGATTGGGCGGAGCAATGTCTTCAACTTATGATTTAGATGGTTATCGAACGGCTGCTGAACAAGATCTTTGGGATTCATACTTAAACGCGTCATTAGGTCTAACCTTTACAGGCGAAAACTGTGAATCTGATAAAGATATGGATGGACTTGGTAAATGTCTGGAAAAAGAAATCGGCACCGATCCAAAAAATCCTGATTCAGATGGTGATGGCTTAAATGATGGCGAAGAATATCTTACCTTTAAAACTAATCCTTTACAAACTGACAGTGATTTAGATGGATTAAACGATTATGCAGAAGTAAAAGTTAACAAAACTAATCCGCTAATGGCAGATACAGATAATGATGGTTTAAAAGATGGTGTAGAAGTTACTCAATACAAAACCGATCCTTTAAAAGCTGATACCGATGGTGATAAGTTAAATGATGGTGATGAAGTTCTTAAGTATAAAACTAATCCTTTAAAAGCAGATACAGACGGCGAAGGATTAACTGATGGTGATGAAGTTATGAACTATAAGACCGATCCTCTAAAAGCAGATACAGACGGTGATGAGTTAACAGACTATGCAGAAGTTATGACACATAAAACCAATCCGCTAAAAATAGATACAGATGGCGGAACAATTGCGGATGGCGTTGAGGTAAAACGCGGTACAGATCCACTTGATCCTTCAGATGATATAGTTAAGATCGGTGTGCCAATTGTACTTGAAGGAATTACCTTTGCTACAAATAAATCAGATATAACTCCTGAATCTGAGGTAGTTTTATCTAAAGCTCTAAAAACTTTGCAAACTTATCCGGAAATTTTTGTAGAAATAAGCGGTCATACAGATAATGTTGGCAGCAATAGTTCAAATCAAAAACTTTCACAGCGCAGAGCTGATTCTGTCAGAGGATGGCTGCTTTCAAAAGGAATCCTAGCTGATAGAATAACGGCAGTTGGTTATGGCGAAGAAAGTCCTAGAGTTGCAAATGATACGGCTGATAACAAGAGACTGAATAGAAGAATTGAATTCAAACGAATAAAGTAATTTGATCTTAACTTGATTTAAGGGTGTCTTTCGGGACACCCTTTTAATTTTAAATATTCTCCAGAGTAAAGTGTTCCAATTTCTAATGCACTTAACGTTATTTTTCTCTTAGGTTTCATTTCTCTAACGATCTGGGCAAAGCATTAAAAACAACATAATCTCATCATTTTCAACCAATAGGATTAAGCCTTTTTTCATCCCTTCGCCTGATTGATTGCTCATAAAAGTTAACTTAGTTTACTATGTGTTCTAATAGGGTGAATTTTCAGAAACCCTAAACACAATCTTAACGCAAAAAAGTTAGATTTATTTTAATTGATTTTTTAAGGAATATTTTTAATGAGACACATACAAGGAAAATTTTTACAATTAGCTGTATTCTTAAGTTTTTCAGTATTAGCCTTATTCGTTTTTCGCTGTTCAGACTCAACCTCACCTGAAACGGGACAGGGGCAGCTAAAGATAACAATGGTTGATTCACCTGCAGGATATGATGAGATAAACATAGTTGTTACAAGAGTTGAAGTACATAAAGCAAATAATGATTCAACAAACGGCTGGTTTGTAATTAACAACAATACTGCAACTTACGATTTATTAAGACTTAGAAATGGCGCAAGTGTTATTCTTGGAAATAATTATCTTGATGCAGGATCGTATTCACAAATAAGATTAATCATCGGAACTGGAAGCAATATAGTCGTCGATGGAATTACCTATCCTCTAGACATTCCAAGTGGTGAACAAACCGGAGTAAAACTAAATCATGCTTTTGTGATAGAAGATGGTCTTATATACGAACTACTACTTGATTTTGATGCGGAACATTCAATAGTACTTACTGGAAATGGACAGTACAAATTGAAACCGGTTATTAAAGTTATGCCGATGATAATTTCAGGAACTATTTCAGGGAGGATAAATCCACTTAGTGCCGCGGGATATGTTTATGCAATAAGCGGCTCAGACACATCTGTTACAATTGCAGAACCATTATTAGGTTCATTTAAGTTAATGGCACTAACACAGCGGACTTACAGAGTAGAAGTATTCTCTGCAAATCCTGCTTATAACGATACAACAATTACCAATGTTGCTGTTGTTGCACAACAAAATATTGATTTGGGTACAATCAATTTAAGTATTAGATAATTTTTAAATAAAGGAAAGTGATTATGAAAAAATATTTTATGTTCGTTATGGTTTTAGGATTTATGATGATCCTAATAAAACCAACAAAAGCGCAAGACCATGGATTTGGGCTGGGAATTGTTCTTGGTGAACCAACTGGTTTGAGTGCAAAATTGTGGACTTCAAAAATAAACGCTTTTGATTTTGGTCTTGGTTTAGGCTTGGGAGGCGATCGAATTAAATACAAAGGTGATTATAATGAAGAAGGGCGTGTCCATTTTCATATGGATTATCTATGGCATTCATTCAATGCGATAAGCTCGACAGAAAAATTTCCGCTTTATTACGGAATCGGTGGAAGATATAACTCAGGCGGCGGTTATGATAATTCTTTTGGTATAAGAGGTGTTTTTGGTATTGCATGGTTTCCACACAATACCCCTATTGATGTGTTTTTGGAGTTAGTGCCGGTATTTCAGATTACTCCAGAAAGTGGATTTGGAATTGATGCGGGTCTTGGTATAAGATATTTCTTTCAATAAGAAAGAATAAGTAAAGTGTTATAAATAGTGTTTGGAGAAATAAAATGAAAAAGATAAAAGTGATGTTCTTACTATCATCATTAGCCGTATTTGTTCTTATATATGGCTGCGGTGCAAGTAATACAGTTAAAGGCGGAGTAATTGGCGGAGTTAGTGGCGGCGTAGTTGGTGGAGTTATTGGTAATCAGTTAGGTAATACTGCAATGGGAGCAATTATTGGTGCAGCCGTTGGCGGTACTGCAGGAGTTTTAATTGGTAATCATATGGATAAGCAAGCAGAGGAAATGGCAGAGGAAATTGAAGGCGCAGATGTAGAAAGAATCGGAGAAGGTATAAAACTTACTTTCGATTCCGGAATCCTATTTGCATTCGATTCTTATAATCTGCAGCCAAATGCAAAAACAAATATCTATAAGCTTGCTGATATTCTAAAAAAATATCCTGATTCAAATATTCTGATAGCAGGGCATACTGATTCTGATGGCTCGGATGGATATAATCAGACATTATCTGAGCAAAGAGCTAAAGCTGTTTCTGATTACACCTTGTTGCAGGGAATTAAATCCTCAAGAGTTTCAACAGTCGGATTAGGTGAGAATGAGCCGCTTGAATCAAATACAACAGAAACCGGAAAAAAACATAATAGAAGAGTTGAGATTGCAATATTTGCTAATGAAGATCTTAAAGCAGCAGCTGAAAGAGGAGAACTATAATAAAAATTTTAGTTAAGATTTAATTTCTAATACATAAAATTAAATCTAGACTAATATATTTAGGCTATGTTTTACTGCTCAGCTAGAATTCTAAAACAATATTAGTGTAAAAATAATTTTTATTGATTGAAACATACAGAGCTCTATAAAGCCTCAGAAAATTCTGGGGCTTTATGATTTTATAGAAAAGTAGTTATCAATTATAAAATTACTGCAGTTTGTTAATTACTGAACAGTCCTCCCATAAGCAATTAGTTACCTGATTTTGTATCCAAACAGATAGTTCTTATTGATTAGAGTTTTCACCAAATATTATTTTAAGAATCATAATTATAATCTTCAGCTGATGCATTAATTCTAAGCCACTATTTTATTATTTTTAGCTGCAAGCTTTTAAAGGATAACGAAATAAGAACTTGCATCTTAATTATCACGCGGTCGTAAGTATTAATTGAATTTTAATGAGCCTTTTTAATAACAAATCTAAGAATAATTCCGAACCAGATGTTGATCTCTCAGATTATGAAAGAAAACTAAGAGAACGACAGGATGAGTACAACCACCTGAATGATATTTTGCGCGGCATGCGTGCAGAAGTCTCCAATTTGATGGATGAAATTAAACTTGTTACTGATAATCTGGTAAAGAAAAATGCTGAACTGTTTTTATTAGAGGAGAGCATAGGTGATTTGAAAAGAAGTTATGAGTTGCTTAAGCAGGATATAAAATTTGAGGAGGAGACTTTTAACAAAATAAACGGTGAATTAATTAAAATAAAAAACGAGATTAATAAAAACACACCGTTGTATGAAAAATTAAGTGTTGTAAAAAACGAGTATGAGTCAGTACTGCATCAGTTGAATTTGAGCAAAGAAGAATTAGAAAAAACAAAGAACGCAGAAAATATGATAAGCGATTTTACAAGCAAAGCTCAACCTGAAAATAATTTGGAGACTTCGACCGTTAAGAAAAAGAAAAAGTGTCAGGCAAAAACTAAATCAGGTTCTAAGTGCAAAAGATATGCAGTTGAAGGCACTTTGTATTGTTCGTTTCACTCATAAAATGTCAAATCAAATTAATAAATTTTCCTAAGTTCAAATCTTATCACAAATTGATTAATAAAATGGAACTGATTAAAAATTTAAGAGAACCAATGAATGGGTTAACTCATTTTATTGGTATCATACTTGCAATTATTGGAACTGTAAAGCTTATTAGCCTGTCTCTAATTCCGTATAAACCTTATCATCTTATTTCATTTCTAATTTTTGGTATTGGGATGATTTTACTTTACACAACAAGCACTCTTTACCATTGGTTAAAACTTTCTGCAGCCGGTACGATGAAATTGAGAAAAGCAGATCATATAATGATATTTATATACATCGCTGCGACCTACACTCCTGTATGCATAGTTGCATTGCGCGAAACGATTGGATGGGTTTTATTAGCAGCAAGATGGAGTGTTGCGATAGTTGGAATACTAATTAAGATTTTCTGGATGAATGCACCAAGGTGGTTATCAACCGCTATTTATGTATTAATGGGCTGGTTAGCTGTTGGTGCAATTTTCCCTTTGATAAATGCTTTGCAGACCGGCGCCATATTATCGTTGTTAGCGGGAGGTTTATTTTATACTATCGGGGCAGTTATTTATGCTCTTAAAAAACCGGATCCTTTTCCAGGCATCTTAGGTTTTCACGAAATATTTCATCTGTTTGTTTTAGCCGGCAGTATTTCACACTTCTGGATGATGTATAAATACATTGCAGTACTTAACTAATTAAGATTGATACTGAATGAGTTCACAGAGATAAATAACAGAACAACTTTATTGTGTGAGCAAAAAAGTCAAACACTAATAGCTATTTTGTTGAAGATCTATTTATCATATAAAAATAAGTACTTAAAATAACCGCCATACCGATTTGAAAATAAATTGGAGTTGAAAACAATTTATCATTCAATAAAGCAAAATAAATTAGAACAAACTTTAGCAAATAATAAATCATTTTACTGATTACTATACTTAGAAATAGTGAAGTAAAAACATTTTTAAGTTTATCTTTTAATAAGAAAAACAGACTAAGATTAATAACCAGCTCTGCACTTAGAAGAAATGATTTTAGTATTTGAGGATGAGATGAAATTAAAAATGAAAAGAGTGGCAATGTTAATGCAATTATGTATGCATTTCTTTTTGAAGTATGAACAAGCGCAACTACCAAAGCAATTCTCATTGGATCGAGATAATAAATAGGAAAGGCAAACAAATGAGAGATTGCGGGTAAGAAATAAATTAAAAGAATTAAAGAGAAATCAATCAAATAAGTTTTTATATTCGATTTGAAATCAATAATACTTAATGCTTTTTCCATTTATCTACCTCTATGAATAATTACTGAAGCAAAAATAAAGTAAAACTCTCCAAGCTCAAAGAATAAAATATCACCTATACATTATAAATTAAATTTATTATTTTTACACAAGTTATTTTTAACATCAATTACCGAGAGTTGTTATGAGAAGACGTGACTTCATCTCCAAATCAATTAAAGCCGGCTTAGTTGCGGGAGCCGGACTTTCAGTTGGCAGTTACTCCCAATTATTCCCATCAACAATTTTACCATTTACAAGTGATTATGATTTAGCAGCTATCAAAGGCGGTGAGCCCGATGCAATGTTTGATGATGCAATTAAAGCATTAGGCGGAATGACCAGGTTTGTAAAAAAAGGGCAGACGGTGGTGGTAAAACCAAATATTGGATGGGATGTTTCTCCGGAAAGAGCGGGTAATACAAATCCGATTTTGGTAAACAGGATTATTAAACATTGTTTTGATGCTGGTGCCAAAGATGTTTACGTGTTTGATCATACCTGCGATAATTGGAATAAGTCTTATTCTAACAGCGGAATTGAGAGAGCTGTTAAAGATGCAAAGGGAAAAATAGTATCCGGTGCAAGTGAAAGTTATTATCAGGAAGTTACAATTAAGCAAGGCAAGAAATTAATTAAAGCTAAAGTTCATGAATTAATTCTTAATTCAGATGTATTTATTAATGTCCCGATATTAAAACATCATTCTTCTGCAGATGTTACAATCGGGATGAAAAATTTAATGGGAAATGTTTGGGATCGCGGCTATTGGCATTCTAATAATCTTCATCAATGTATCGCAGATTTTACTTCATTCCGCAAACCTGATCTAACAGTTGTTGATGCGTATTATGTGATGAAAAAAAATGGACCGCGTGGAGTTTCTAAAGATGATGTAGTTACAATGAAATCGCAGATCATCTCAACAGACATTGTTGCTGCAGATGCTGCTGCTGCAAAGTTGTTTGGTGTTGATCCTGAAAAAATTGATCATATAAAAATTGCGCACGAGATGAAACTCGGCACCATGAATTTGGATAAGCTTTCTATCTATAGAAAAATAATGTAACGTATTGAAGCTTTCACACCTAAGAAAAATAAGAATAGTTGTATCGATACTATTTCTGTTATTAATTGCAATTGTTTTTCTTGATATAACTAATATTCTTCCGGCAAGTTTTATAAGCAGAGTAACTTTTTTACAGTTTATTCCATCAACAATAAAATTTGCAAATCTTCTTATACCAACTTCTATAGGATTTATAATTGTTCTTGTTCTAACATTATTATTCGGAAGGGTATATTGTTCAAGTATCTGTCCGCTAGGAACTATGCAAGATATTTCATCTTACACTGCTAAAAAGTTTAATAGAAAGAAAAAATTTACTTACACAAAAGAATATTTTTGGCTGCGGTATGGCGTCCTTGGTGTAGTTTTAGTTTCATTATTATTTGGTAACCTGTTATTAGTAAACCTTCTGGATCCTTACAGCAACACCGGAAGAATTTTTGCTCAATTATTTAATCCGATATTGATGCACTTGAATAATTTGGCAGCATTTACTCTTGAGAAATTTAACATCTATCTTATTTATCCGATTGAAATCAAAGCATTCTACTTTATCGCCGCTTTGTTTCCCCTGATGTTCTTAACAATAATTCTTTATCTCTCGTATAAACGGGGACGATTATATTGTAATACTATCTGTCCGGTTGGAACACTACTTGGTTTGGTTGCTAAGTTCACAATCTTTAAACTTAAAATTGATAAAGCCAGCTGCGAAGGATGCGGAGTTTGCGCGCGTGTATGTAAAGCCGAATGTATCGAAAAATCGACGAAGGAAATTGATTTTAGCCGCTGTGTGGCTTGCTATAATTGCTTGGATGTGTGTCCGAGTGATTCTATAAATTACCAGTTAATATCAATTAACAATATTCAATCCGGGTCAGATGATTCAAGAAGAAAATTTATATCCAGAACTTCAATGTTTTTTATCGGATTAACATCAAGTGCTTTATCGCAGATTAAAATCATTCCTAAAAAACAAAGTAAAATAGCGGAGAAAAAAAATTCTTCCGTATCGCCGCCGGGATCAAAAACAATTGATCACTTTAATAATAATTGTACAGCTTGTCATTTATGTATAACTGCTTGTCCCACAAAAGTTCTGCAGCCTTCATTTACGGAGTTTGGGATATTTAACATCTTCCAACCATTTATGGATTACAAAACAAGTTTTTGCAACTATGATTGTGTTGCATGCAGCGAAGTATGTCCAACTTCAGCAATACTTCCTTTAACGGGCAGCCAGAAAAAAAATATTCAAATCGGAAAAGCAATATTTGTAAAAGAGAATTGTATTGTAGAAACAGAAAACACAGCTTGTGGAGCTTGCTCTGAGCACTGTCCAACAAAAGCAGTTATGATGGTGGACTATAAAGGCAACCTAAAAATTCCGGAAGTAACAAATAAATTCTGTGTTGGATGCGGTGCGTGCGAATATGCATGTCCTACCAGACCATACAAAGCCATTTACGTCGATGGAAATCTTGTACATCAAATTGCTGAAAAAAAACCAACCGAAAAGCTTGATCAAAAAATTGATTATAAAGAAGAATTTCCGTTCTGATTTCGATGATAATTATTATTTCATAATTGTTGGGAAACACTGAATAGCCTTGATAATGCAATAAAATTTATCCAAAACACATTAAACCATCCTTAACATTTTTTTGTCCAATAGACGTATTTAAGAATTCTAAATAAATATTCATTAGTTTTACTCATAATATTCAGGAGAAAATATGAATCTTAATCAATTCAAAATCGTACTCTTTTTATTCCTGGTTTTAGCAATCGCCGGGTGCAAGTCTGATTTAAACTCACCGGATGGACCAGATGCTGAGGCAATGGAATTATTAAAATTTGAAACTATTGAAAGTGATATTGCATTGTTAAAAAATGGCGGTATGCCATTGCCCGCAGGCGATGGAGTTTTCTCTATTGGCTGGAATGAAATATTCAGACCGTTTAATGATGATTCAACAGTAAAGGGGATGGCATTTGCAGTTGCTTTCGGTGATAGGAATACTGAAACCCAAAATTTTCCGCGTATTGGTTTAGATATGGGTACAATAATTATCCAGTATGCACAAAATCAAATTGAAATGCACAAAATATTTCATCAGAGAAGAGGCATAGCTTATTCCTTATTCAATAAACCTTTCGGCGGATCAGATATTTTGCTGGAATACTTACCAAGTACAGAGTATACTTTTAATATTTCCGGATCTGAAAATTTTCCTGCATCAACTATAACTTTATTATCACCTGCTTCGTTAATTAATATAACAAGCCATAATCATCAAGATGTAATTGATCCCACACAGGATCTTACAATTACATGGAATGGGGGAAATGCTGAAGGGAAAATAGCTTTACGTGTGATGGCACATTTTAATCCTCCACAGGGCGGGGGTTTAAAAGGAAACCACAATCAAGGGCATCCTCCTTTTCCAGGTCCGCATCCAGGACGAGCTATAGTGGAAATATTAGAAAATAATCCAGGACAGTTTACATTTACTGCAGAACAGATTCAAAATTTAATTTCAGAGTTTGGTGCTGATAAGATTGTTGTAGATGTATCACAATTTGATCTTGGAACAGTTGAGCAAGATGGAAAAGTTCTGCACACAGCTATGAGAAATGGTTCAAGTGTTATGCTTAATGTTCAATAGTAGATTAATTATTAAAGATTATTAAGGGCGGAGGATTTCCGCCCTTAAATTTCATCCTTTCTATTTAAGGATGATCATCTTCTTCGTCTCAACAAACGGACCGGCCTTTAGCTGATAGAAATAAACTCCGCTTGGCAGGTTTGCTGCATTCCAGTTTAACTCATAAGTGCCTAAGGGTTTTTCTTCGTTTACTAAAGTTTCTATCTCTTGTCCAAGTGTATTAAATATTTTTAGTGTTACTTGCGAAGATGTTGGAATTGAATATTTAATTGTTGTTGAGGGATTTAGCGGATTAGGATAATTTTGCTCCAAAGTAAACTCTTTTGGTAATGGATTAAGTTCATCTTCTATTCCATTCCAATTTGGAACATAAAATATTAGCGTATATGTCCAATACGTCCAACTATTACTCATTATCTCAAATTTCAAATTAAAATATCCCGGAAATGTTGCCGGATCATAAGTAATCGCAAAGGGTTGTGTTATCCCAACTGTCTGACCAGGTAAGAGATTTGGACAGGTTCGAATCTCAGGAAAAATAGCAGTGGCCCAAGCATCACTACATAAAAGCCTTAGAGTTATATTTGTTATTGATTTATCTGTTCCAGCATTTTTAATGAATGGTTTAATTGAATACTTAAAATTAGAAATTGAATCACATTCTAAACTGTCAATTATCAAAGGAACAGTTGTAAATCTTGCTGCATTTGGTAAAGTAAACTCTTCTGATGTCGTTTGATCAAATACTTTTACAGATACTTTGAAAAAATCTTCTATTTGTGGTGAAGATAAACTACCATCCCAATTTTCTCCCTTGGTACTAAATGTTTGCTGTAGTAAATCTACAGAATCAATCAGAACATTGCTAAGATTATATATATAACCACGTGCTGATAACTGGTCCGTGTTTGGATTTTCAACAGAAGTAAAAATATTTAATGTGTCCCCTGCTAAAGGATAATAATTTTTATCTAATCTGACATTATGAGGATACACCAAATTATTTATCCACTCCAATGCTTTTTCAACGATAGCATCTTTACCTGCAGCAACATCGTTACGGTTGTGCCATACCGGAAAATCTATTGGATATTCTTTCCTATTCAAATAAACATTTGGATTATTGATATTATATTTATCGAGAAAAGAATAACTCATATACCACCCGGCTGAGCTAATATCGGATGGTGCCCCAAGACTGCCCCAAGTAGGTTTGCCAAATGTCTTAACATTAAACAGATATTTAAATCTATATGCGTTCATTTCCCCATCGCTCTTACAATTTGGACCTAACAATATTGCTATCGGATTTTCATATCGTGTCGCTGGATTACCAGTAATCTTAAATGTTTCTTTATCACCATAAACACACAAATTAAAATTTGAACTATTGCACCTATTCACAGATTCAATAGTATAAAATGTTTCATTAGCCCAATAATTAAAAGCATTATACAAATGTGCTGAACCACCTTCATTCCAACGTAAATCAATTATTAAAGCATCGGTGTTTCTTAATGCAAGTGCTGCCGCTTCAAATTGTGCGTTCGCTTGGAGTTGTGGATCGTCAGAGAGCATATAGATATAACCAATATTAGTATTTTCCAGAAGTCCATAAGTAACTACTTCGCCACTGAAATAATCAGGAAATGGTATGTTAGGGATAGATAATTGTTCATTATTTAACATATCTGGGGCTAAATAATTAACTAATGGTGCTAACGATAAGTGCGCGGTATCGCCTGTTTCATATTTTAGAATATCAATAGTATTAAATAGATGCCAGTTCATCCCGGCTCCGACTAATAGATGATCTGTGTATGTCCCAATATACCCGCCCCACCAATCGCTATTTGGTAATTCAGCGTCAATTAGTTCTGATACTATTTGCTTCCAGGGGACTCCCTCATATCCAAGAATAATATCTCCTGGTTTTAGATTTAATGGATGATTATCAGCAACCCTTAAAATTAGAACAGTACTGTCTGAAAGAACAGTAGTGACTGCTCCGAAATGTGAGACATTTGGTATACCACTTGTTACAAAAAATGGCACACCTGGATTTAATAAAGTATTATATACTTCAATATCATCACAATAGGTATGACAGTCTCTAAGCTTTGAGCACAAACTTTGCATTATTGCACAAAATTTTCCTCTGCTTGTTGATGAATCAATTTTATTAAAATAATAGCTTTTGAGTGAATCCCAACTCTCTATCGTTAACCCCAAAGATTGAAATCCATCAAAATTGTTGTTCAAAGCTGCTGTAAATGTGTTAAAAATGTGTCGTTTTTGATCAAGGGGTAATCCCGGTCCCCAAGTAGTGTCAATTATGTATTGCCAGTCTGTTTTCTGTTTATAAAATGATTTCTCAGGAATAGATTTTAGATTTAGATCGTGGGTCTGCATAATATTTTTTCTTGATTCATTACTTTGCTGATATGACTGTCCAAAACAAATTTGCGTTACCAGCAAAAAGAAAAGCAAAATCTGTAAAAAAGTTTTCATAACTGTCCTCCAATGAATTAAAAATGTTTATCAACATTTCTGCTTCGGGAGAGTTATCGGGATGTCATCTCAGGACTTAACAATAAAATGGCTCTAATGTTTAGCCCTTCCGGAGTAGTTAAAATTTATACGGATATATATGCAATTAATTTTTCATTAAGTCAAGAAAATAATATTTGTTAATTCTCAAGTATTGCTTAATAAATAAAAAACCCTGATGAAAAAGCATCAGGGTTTTTTAATAAATATATTTCTTATGTTTATTTGAGAAGAATCATTTTTTTTGTTTGAACAAAATCTCCAGCCTGAAGCTTATAAATATAAGTTCCGCTTGCTAACCTTGAAGCATCAAAGTTTACTTCATATCTGCCAGCAGCTTTTTGTTCGTTCGAAATCAGTTCTGCAACTTCAGTTCCAAGAATATCATATACTTTAAGTGTTACGTTAGCATTATTTGGAATGCTGAATGCAATTCTTGTACTTGGGTTAAAAGGATTTGGGTAATTCTGATCTAAGTTATATTCTTTAACTTCAACGATCTCACCATATTCACCAAGAATTTTATTCATATAATCATCAGCTTCTTTACCAAGTATTTTAGGAAGTTGTACAACTGCTCCGTTAGCCAGAGCTACAAAAACTCCAAATGTTTCACCATTTTGATTAGCTGAAGGATTTAAGAATCCTGAAGCAAATACAACTGCAGAACTTCCACCTAATGTTCTTAGGTCGGCATTGTAAACTCCAACTAACTGAAATGGATTTGTTGTATAAATAATCACCCAGTTTCGGCTGGCAGGAAGACTAACATAATTGCTGATATCACCATAAGCAATGTTTGAAAGACTTAAATCAAATAAAGCACGAATGTTTACGGCAGGAGCATCGGTAGATCCATGAACTGCAAATAAATCTACTTTATTATTGTAATTAGCCTGCTCACGTGCATCTGATTTTGCAAATAATGTAAATGCAATATCTCTTCCGTTTGGATTTGAAGCAAAATCACTCGTATTTACAACACCATTAGCCATAGCTACATAAGTCTTGCCGCCTTCAAAGGATACGGCAAAGTTTTTTATTGTGTCACTTACAGATGTGCTTGTTCCCGGAGCAACACCAATATTCAGCAGTACGCCTGCAGGTACATCAACATATGGAGTAGCTGTTCTAAAACCAAAGTTATCAAGTAATAAATTTCCGTTAACATAAATATCAACTTCGTTTGCAATTGGATCAGCAGCATTGTGAATTATCTGCAATCTTGCGGTAGTTGGTGCAATGTAAGAAGGGAATTCAACAACAGTACCGTTTGGCAATGCAGCGAACAATCCAAATGCGGCACCATTCTGGTTTGAAGTCGGATCTAAGAAACCTGAAGCAAATACTACTGCAGCACCACCACCAAGTCCGGTTAAGTTTGCTTCAAAAGTTGCAACTATCATATTGTTATCGTTAGCAGGAGTTATATCAAGTAAATAAGATGAAGCAGGAACTCTTAAGTAATCAGTAAAATCACCATAAGCAGCATCATCTACCAATTTGCCTACATTTCTTGCAATTACATCAACAGCAGGTGCATCAGTTGAGCCGTGCAGAACCACAAAATCTACTTTGCTGTTATACATTCCTGATTCCTTAATACCATCTTTTGCAAAAAGTGTAAAAGCAATACTTCTGCCGTCAGGATTAGGTGAGAAACCTGATCCAACAACACCATTAGCAACTGCAACATAAGTTTTTCCATTTTCTAAAACTACAGGAATATTTTTAATCGTATCATTAGCAGAAGTACTAGTTGAAGGAGCAACACCAATGTTTAATGTTACACCAGCAGGAACAGTTACAAATGGAGTAGCAGTTCTGAAAGCAAAGTTATCAAGCAATAAATCTCCATTTACATAAACATCAACTTCATTAGCTAAAGGATCAGCAGCATTATGAATAACTTGTAATCTTGCTGTTGGAAGTATAGCAGGGAATTCAACTACAGTACCGTTTGGCAATGCAGCAAATAATCCAAATGCAGCACCATTCTGGTTAGCAGTTGGATCTAAGAAACCTGAAGCAAATACTACTGCAGCACCACCGCCAAGTCCGGTTAAGTTTGCATTGAAAGAAGCAACAACGATATTTCCGTTATTGCCCGGAGTAACTTCAAGTACATATTGTGCTGGGCGAAGTTTTCTATAACCATAAATTTCTGAATAGGTTAGATTATTAATTACTTTTCTTCTTCCCCAGAAATTAGAACCCTCAGGTTCAATTTCTTCTTCTGAAATTGATAAGCTAGCATTGGTATGATTTGAATTTTGCGAATTAGAAACATTTCTAGCCCAAACATCAACAGTTGGTGCATCTGTCGCGCCATGAACTGTTACAAAATCAACTTGTTGATTTGAAGTGCCTTGCTCTCTAATACCATCTTTTGAAAAGATAGTAAATCCAATTGATTTATTATCAGGATTAGCTGCGAATTGCGATGGATCTAGAACACCATTAGCAACAGCAATATATCTCTTATTTGGTCTGAAGGTAACCTGAAAATTTTTAATTGTATCATCAGCTGATACGCTGTTTGGAGGTGCAATGCCAATGTTGATTAAAACATTAGCCGGAACATCTATAAATGGAGTGGCAGTCCTAAACTCAAAATTATCAAGTGCCAATGAACCATTTAAATAAACATCCACCTGATTTGCAGCAGGATCTGCGGCATTGTGAATAACTTGTAATCGAGCTGTTTGTGCGGAGGCTGTAATAAAGCCTGTGAAAAGTAGTAGAGAAAGAAAGATTTTTTTCATTTTAGAACTCCTTATAATTTAGTTATAAGAGTTAAACACAGCAGTAAGTTGTAAAGTTCCTTCGATAGGTGTAAAATTTAAATAAATAATTTTTTTCTTGATCTGATTTTATACTGTAACGGCATAATGAATATTAACAAATCCACACAGAATTAACCTCTCTCAACATCAAGTTTGTTTTTTACCGCAGTTGAAATGAAAAAATTATTTGAAGGATTATTTTTTTTGTGTTTATCGTTAATGATTAATTTTTATTTTTTCCTTAAAAGGATAATAAATTAATGAACTCATTATAAGGAGAGTATTCTATATGCAGGCTCTACAAGAAATCCAAAAAATATTAATCGATTGGAAAGAATAGACAACTAATAAAAAAACCCCAACAATATTAAGTCGGGGTCTTTTTATAATAAGAACTTTAAACAATTAACGGGGTCTTTTTCCCGCTCTAATATCAACGCAAGCTTTGCAAAGTTTTTTATTGCCTTTGCCAGCAACTCTATTCTTTTTGGCAATAATACTTCCGGAAGCGCAAACTCCATAAATGTGATATACTTCTCCGCTCTTGGAAAAATATGGTGTTACTTGTTTTGGCATAAATGCTTCTCCTTATAGATGATTATTAAATAGAAACGGTTAATTAAGATCCAGTATCTCTTAGACTAAACGAAGTTTTTTTAATTTATTCTACAACTTGTAACGTAGCTCGTTGTTTACCTTTAGCTCCAACTGCAGTTACTAGTATTCTCATAGCATTAATGTTATTACCATGCTTACCAATAACTTTTCCAATATCATCTTTATCAACTTTGATGTTTATTTCAATTGTGTTTTCATTAGGGGTATTTTCTTCGATAATGACCTTATCGGGATTATCAACAAGTTGCTTTACGAGAAATTCTACAAATTCTTTCATTGGTTTACCTATCAGTAAGTAAGAGAAATAAACGTTTGTTATATAATAGAAATAAAATTTATAAGAAGCAATAAATCATTTATCCTGGCAGCCAATAAAATCCTGTAAAGCATGGTCACCGGTGGGTAGGCTTTCCTATAAGGGGGGCAGGTAGTGCGGGATTGGAAACTCACCACTTTCAATTTATCAATCTTTGATTGGCCATTAAATTAAAAGTCTTATAATATCTATATCATTAAAAGCACCTGATACCCATACGTCAGGGATCTTGTGTAAACAAAAAAACTTGAGAGGGAGGATACTGCTAAAGACTTATCAATCATAAAGAATATAAAATTCAAAAATTTGTCAATACTTGTAGTTCTTAAAATAATCCGTAGTAATTATTATCAATAGTCTTTTTATCTTTTTTCCACCTGCAGCATAAAGTACATTGCAAACATACACACCCCGTAATTTCAATCTCTATAATTCAAAGATCTGTATTATTATCTTTTTCACCTAACTAGTAGATATAAGTTTAAAATTTATTTTATATCTGTTAACGAATAGCAATAATTTATTATTCAGAGTTTCGATAAATATTCTTTGAAGGTATTACTGAAATTGTAAATAATATTATTTAAGTTTACACATAGATATTTAATCAAGCTATTTCGATAAAAGCAAAGACTATTCAATCAATGAATCTTTCAATTAATTCATTTCTATCAATTAATAATAAACTGTGAGGATATCATGAAAAAAATAATATTTACAATTCTTGCGCTTGTTTGTATCGCGAGTCTTGGATATTCGCAGGTAACAACATTGTGGGAGAAATCTGCAACGGCTGGAACCAAACCAGTGTGGGATGCAGGCGGTTTAACTCGCGGTATTTCATATGGTTTTGTAGGCGGCAATAATCTGTTTTTTGTTGTTTCAAGAAGTGCTAGCATAGGTGGCAAACAAATCATGTATTATAATGCTCTTACTGGTGATTCACTCGGACAACTTGACAATACAGGGATAGTTGGTGGTGTGGCTATAGTAAATGATGTTGAGGTTTCAAATGACGGCAAAATATTTGTTTCTAATATGACGACAAATGCCTCAGCAGATGCATTTAAAGTATATAGATATGATTCCCTATCTGCGGCACCTGTCGCAGTAATATCTTATAACGCTGCTGCCGAAAGACTTGGTGATAAGTTTACAGTTACTGGTTCAACCGCTGATAATTCCATAGTTATCTGGGCTGCTGATGCAAATGCTGGTTCAGGGTTAGTACATAAATTTACTACCACGGATAATGGAATAACATTTACTTCATCTACGGTTGATATTGGAGCGCCTGTAACAGCATCCAGTGCAGCAATTGGTCCTCTTTTTGATGAAAGTTTTTATTGGAATTCGCATGGAAATAATGCTTCTAAGTATGACAATACTGGGTTATTAATTGGTACAATCCCAAGTGCCGTTTTAGGTACAAGCGGTAGTGCTTTAAGATTTATGTCTAATTTTACAGGGAATGAATATGTTGTAGCAAATGATCTTTTGTCTACGGTGAATAATGCTAAGATTATTAAAATACCTGGCGGAGTACCTACTTCCGCTACACTTTTTGCATCAACTTCAGTACTTGGATTAACTTCTGCGGGTGGTCTTGGTGATGTGTCTATTCAACAAGTAAGCAGTTTTTTATTTAATGTTTATGTACTAAGTGCCAATAATGGTTTCGGTGCTTATCAGGTGGATTTAAGAACTCCATTAGCTGGTGATTATTACATTCCGCAAGGCGCAAATCCTCAAGGTTTTGCAACTCTCAACGATGCTATTGCAGCATTAAATAGCGGCGTGGTTACAGGTACGGTAAACTTCATCTTAGATGCAGACACATTAAGGGAAAATTCCTTTACTATTAATGCGGACTTATCAACGATTAATAATGTAGTTATTAAACCTGCTCCAGGCAGAGATGTTACATTAATTGTTAGTGCAAGTGCTTCAGTTGGTAATGGACCATTTATGATTGGATTTAACAGCGGTTATATTACCTTTGATGGAAGTAATAATGGGACAGACAGTCGTAATCTTACAGTAACTACAGAGCAATTAGCTCCAGTGGTTGATGTTCCATTTTCATTGAATAATGCTGCCGCAGATAGTGTTACCTTAAAAAACTTGATGATCAAAAACATTTTTGCAGGACAGACTAATTTTAGATATGGTCTGGTGGTTAATGATCTTGGCGGTGTGATGAATCTAAAGGTTGAAAACTGCCAGATTGGAACAGCGGAAAGACCTGTTAGACGTGATGGTCTCGCTCCTTGGGGCGGCGGCAGTGTTGCTAATCAATTTAGTTTTGTTAACAACGAGATATACTGTGGTACCCGCGGCGTTGCTACTATTTATCTTGAAAATAGTGAGATAATTGGCAACACAATTAATGTTTTACCTACAACTGCAGTAAATACTAATAATTATGCACACGGAATTTATATCACTGGTCATTTTGGAAGCCTACTTATCCATGATAATATTATAAACATGCTGGAGAAATCTAATGTTGCAGGCACATATGTTATGGGTATTGCTTTTGCTGGAAATGGAAATGGGGCAACTGATATTATAAGTATTGTTAATAACATGATTAATGTAGGCGCCTCAGATGAAACAGGCAGTACATATGGAATAGGAATGCGTTCAGCACAAACTATGGGCAACCTTAAAGTTTATTTTAATACTATAGTAATTAATAATAATGCCTCAACACTTACGAGCCATGCAATAGGAAATCATACAAATGGAACTGGTCCAGTTAACATTGATCTTAAAAATAATATTATCATAAACAATCATTCTGGTAATGCTGGATCTTCAGCTATCGGTTTGGTTCCTGTTACCTCAGTACTAACTTCTGATTATAATGTTCTTTTCTCCAATCAGAATCTTGTTAATTATCAGGGCATATTATACGCTGATTTAGCAGCCTGGCAAGCAGCATCTCAAGACCTCAACTCAATAAGTAAGTCGGTCAATTTTGTATCTTCAACTGATTTACACTTAACGGGATCATCCAACGGAGATATTGATTTAGTGGGAGATCCAATTGCTGGCATCACAACCGATATAGACGGCGATATCAGAAGCACAACCGCTCCATATAAAGGCGCTGATGAAGCTTCTCTTCCAATCCCCGTTGAATTAGTTGCATTTAATGCTTCACTTGTTCAAGGTGATGTAGTTCTAACCTGGAAAACTGCATCTGAAATAAATAACAGTGGCTTTGAGGTTGAAAGAGGTGCTAATGGTGAATTCGCAACAATCGGATTCATCTCCGGGGCAGGTACAACTACTCAGGAACAAACATATACATTTACAGACAAGCAAGTTGCAGTAGGTTTGCATAATTACAGACTGAAACAAATCGATTTGGATGGCAGCTACTCATATTCAAATATTATTGAAGTCGATGTAACTACTCCATCGACATTCAATTTATCACAGAACTATCCAAACCCATTCAACCCTGCTACTAAGATTAGTTACAGCGTTCCATTTGATTCTAAGGTGACCATTTCTGTTTATTCGGTTACAGGTGAAATGGTAATGGAATTGGTTAATGATAATGTTTCAGCAGGATCTTACTCAGTAGATTTTGATGGAAGTAATCTTGCAAGCGGAATGTACATTTACAAAATGACTGCAGGCAACTTTACTCAAACTAATAAGATGATGCTGATGAAGTAGGTCTGATCATTGTTCATAAAAAAGTTCTTAAACAAAAAGCCTCAGAATTTTTCTGAGGCTTTTTTCTATAAGGTAAATAAGTAATGTGTCTGCAAAGCATTTAAAATTTATTTCAGCAAAATCATCTGCTTAGCCTTAACAAAACTTCCTGATTCAATCCTATAGACATAAACTCCGCTGGATAAATTTTTACCATCGAATGATATTGAATGAATTCCTGATTCAAGATAATCATTTACCAATACTGCAACTTCTCTACCAAGCATATCATATACAGAAATTTTTGTTTGTCCTGCTCTTGGAATTGAAAAAGAAATTGTAGTGCCCGGATTAAACGGATTTGGATAGTTTTGATATAGAACAAAATCATCAGCCACAAATTGTTCTAAAGTATTTTCAACTGATGTAGGATAAGAACCGGCTGGATAAAAAGTATACGCCACTCCACCTTTATTAAACCATGATTGAGATATACTTGTTTTGTTATAAACATAAGAATAGCCATCGGATTTTGCGGGATCATGGACAATTGGTCTTCCATCTGCAGTAAATCCAGCAAGCATAAATAAGTGACCAGTATAAAGAGGCTGACCAACTGACATTGCAATACGTCCTCCGTTTGCAAGTACTTCTCTTGCTTCACTCCAGGTACGATAACGTGTAACTGCGCCATCCAAACCATACTCGGACGCATTTTGTACAACGCGAGGCCATATGCCAAACATATCATAATAAGGGTCGCGGGTATCCACAGCAAATTGATATGGATCAACATCAATATTGTAACTCTTTAAAATCATAGAAACAGTGGATGGTGAGCAAATGTCCGGTCCAATTACTGGATCAACACCATATTGATAAACGAATGTAGTTGGAATAAAAATAGCTGCAGGATTATCATTCACGATCGCAGTCATATCTATTAAATTAGTTGTCTGATTATCACTGACGAAAAAACTTAAACTGTGCAGAGTAGGGGAGGGAAGTTCCGCAGAAGTTCTTGTCATAATTACTTTAAACTGCCAGGAATTTTTGTACGAGTTTAACTTTACGTAATCGTAATCAATATATCCTCCGCCATAGGATGTAGAGCCGTATGATGACCAGATATTATTCTTCCAGAAACCAGCAGTTAACCAGGTAGACCAGCCTGATCCGTAAGGAAAACGCATTTGTATTTTGAACGAACTGCTGCTATCCGGTGCCGTTCCATTCCATGAGGGTAAACCATGATTAAATAAATACTGAGAAAATTGAGGCTTAAGAATTACGTAACCATCCGTAACGCCATCCTGCAGCATAATACATTTTCCATCATCATTAAGTTTTATTCCTTCATTTGTCTCTATGTTAAAGTAAATAGAATCTATTTTAAGAATATAATGCTGGTCAGGATACGGCTGAGCATTTATTAATAAAGTAAGAAAAAGTAAAAATCCTAATGTGTATAGAGTAAATATCTTATGTTTCATAATCGAATTAAATTTTTGAATTAATAAATCTCTGTTACTAAGGTCCAAATTATAGAAATAAATCTGTTCTCAAAAGAAATAAAGAAAAATTAAACTGCATTTATTGTCGGTCAGATTATCTTTAAAGTTCCATATGAATAAAATTTTCCGTAAAGAAAATTGATGTGGAACTCTATTAAAACTCATTAATTATTACTTTAGTGACATTGTATAAAAAATTCTACTTGTTCTTAGCCATTTGTGCTTAGTTAATCATTAGAATAAATCGACGATATTTGCGTTAATTTTGTCTTTGAAATTCTATCCTTCCCCTAAAATCTGTAGGTAAAAAATTCCGTTTGTATGTAAACTTTATCTGCGTACTTAAATTTTTTCTAAAAAAACAAAAAAAACGCAATAATTGCTGTTTCATAAAGAGAAATATATTTGTACGATAGTTGATTATGGGACACCACAATTAATCAAGAATATCATGAATACAGGTCAATCACTTTTTAGTATAGGGGCATTATTAATACTTTCATTAACCGTCCTTAAGATGAATAATTTTATTCTTGCTAATGATACAGTTATGATGGATTCTAAGCTTGGGATTCTTGCGGTATCATTAGGAACCTCGCTTATTGAAGAGGCAAGTAAAAAAGCATTTGATGCCAATACTGTTTCAAATGAAGTTGCTGCTTGCAGCCTATTAACAAATTACCCGCTTGGTCCAGGTACCGGTGAAATTGCAGATTCAAGTCAAACATTTAATGATTTTGATGACTATGATGGATACCATTATCATTATGACTACTTGCCTGCTGCTGAATACGATTTGAACTGTGATGTCTACTACGTCAATCCTTCAAATCCGGAAGTAAAAGTGGGATATAGAACCTGGCATAAAAAGATGGATGTAGTAGTAACAAGCGAATCTATGAGAGATACAATCAGAATGTCTACCATTTATAGTTACTGGCATTTTAGATAAGGAAACATTATGGGATTTACCACCTTACTTGATATACTTGGTTCTGTAATAATAGGCGGTGTAATGATGACGATCGCTTATAGATTAAGTGACACCATAACTGAAAGAACTTATAACCACAGCGGGGAACTAACTATCCAGCAAAATCTTGCAACATCTGCACAAATAATTGAATATGATTTTAGAAAAATTGGTTATTGTAAAAACTGGAATTTAATTCCTGATCCAACCAAAGCTCTGTTGTATGCAGATACTTCTGAAATAAAATTTTATACAGATATTGATAACGATGGTGATGTAGATTCTATTCACTACTACTTAGGTCCAACTTCGGAACTGACAAGCACAGCAAATCCGAGAGATAGAATGCTATATCGGGTACTGAACGGCGAACAGCACAGAAGTGCAAATCTTGGTATCACTCAATTTAAATTGGTTTATTTTGACGCACTTGGTGATACACTTACGCCCCCAATTGGTGTAAATGGTGGAGTTACTTCAATCGAAATAAATTTGACGGTTGAAAATACAGACGCTTATGATCAGAAATTTTCCAAAGCATTTTGGCGACAAATAAGAATGGTTTCCAGAAATTTAAAAAACAGATAGGTTTAGCATGGCAGGCAAAGCAACATTCCTTGTAATAATCGGTTTTACACTTCTATTTATGGTTGCAATAAAAAATTTCGGACGTATATCGACTGATGCGGTAGGAAATATGGTTAGCTACTACACTGAAATGATAGCCCATAACATAGCTGTTAGCGGTGCTAATCTTGCTTCAAACCAGATTTTTGTTGATCCAACCTGGGATGATGGATATTCCGATGAAAACTTTTCAGGAGGCAAATTAAATGTTGAAGTTCAGATTGTTGATGCATATAAAAATATTAGACAAATTGTTTCCACAGGAACATATCATGGCTTAACCAGCACTGTAACAGTAACTCTATCTCCAAGTAAGTTTTCAAAGTTTGCCTATTACTCTGTAAGCGAAGGAGGAACAATTTGGTGGAATGCCAGTGATACAGTTTGGGGCCCGATTCATACTCAAGATTATTTAAGAGCTGCTAATCATCCTACTTTTTATGGAAAAGCATCCAGTTTAAAATCACTTATATATTATAAAAATCAAAAGACGGATAAACCAAAATTTTTAGGCGGATATGAAACCGGTATAAATCTTCCATTACCAACTACTGCTGTGGATGAGATGGAAACTGCCGCCGATGCAGGAGGATTAAAATTTACTGGACAAGATACTGTACATCTGTTTTTTGTAAATGACTCACTCAAATACAAATTTTCTTACAGCGCTCCATATACAACTGTCTATTTACCGGATGCTGCATCAAATGGGATGATCTTTGCAAAGAACGCTGTTGTTAGATTGAAGGGAACTGTTAAAGGTCAATATACCATAGGATGTAATAGCACAACTACATCTACTGGAAAGGGTTCTGTTTGGTTGGATGATAATATTGTTTATAACAAAGATCCACGGTTATATCCAAACTCTACGGACATGCTGGGTATTTGCGCAGAAAATAGTGTATGGATTACAAAAAATACTGCAAACAATTCAAGCATAGATATTCATGCTTCTGTCTACAGCGAAAAAGGTGGATTTGGAGCACAGGATTATAGTACAAGACCAATAAGCGGTAATATTAATTTGCTTGGCGGAATAATTCAAAAAACTCGTGCGGCTGTTGGTACTTTTAGCGGTTCTGCAATAAATCACGGGTTTGCTAAACGTTATAAATATGATGAAAGATTTATGATTGCTTCCCCACCATTCTTCCCGGGAACTGGTGGATTTGAAATCGTTTCCTGGTTTGAATAGGCTCACTAAGGTTACAAAATTTTGTATCTCTAAAATGTGTTATTTTTTATATTTAGAAATATTTATCTATCTATAACTGGGCTATTCGCTCTCTCAACCCTTAGACAAATCCTCTGCGTACCTGTTACTTACACTGCATTACCCAAAGCAACAAAATTTTATTATAGTGCTTTAATCATTCTGTATTCATAATAATCGATTGTAAAAGAATTGTAAAACCCCAACTTTCTCTCTTTTTATCCCTCATTAATTATTTAGTTTATACCGTCTTTAATTACAATTTCGTTGAAAATAAAGGTTAGAAATATTTGTGGCAAGTTTTGATAGGAAAGAGAATTTAATGGAAAACGGTTATCATAAATTTCATATCCCTGTAATGGGAACCGGTCACTCGATAGACTCCCCGATACGCGTTGCACATCTTGGGATCTCTTCAGTAATGTCCATAGTTGATGATATTCTTATTGAAAAAATCTGCAGGCACTATGCTCATAAATATTCTTTTCCTGTTGATGAAGTTTCTAAGAATGATCTTTATGCGAGATCAAAACGGATAACTAATTATCTAAACTTAGTGGATAAAATAGTTGCTCTTAGACTAAATGAACTGAAACATCTGCCATTTTCATTAGGAAATGAAAAAACAAAATACTTTGAACTTCTTCCTGATGACAGTTCATTAAAACAGAAATACAAATATTATCTTACGATTAAAGATGAAACAGAAAAAGAAAATGCTGCTAAAGAGCTTACAAACTTAATGCGTGCCGGTTCTATAGATGTTAATATTATGTCAAAGGTTGATAGAACTAATTATGCAAAAGACGGAAGCATTTTAAGTGATGAATTCAGCGATGCAAAAGCCGCATTACGAGGTTATGCTGAAAGTACTCTTAACTCCTCAATAGTTTTTTCTGCAGGATTTAACAGAACGCTTTTAGGATACCTTGCACAGTTCAAAGATTTTTATCGTGATACAAATGGAAGGATTAAGAAAAAGATTATAATCAAAGTAAGTGATTTTAGATCTGCTATGATACAGGGGAAATTTTTAGCAACAAAAGGACTTGAAGTAAGTGAATTTAGAATTGAATCTGGATTAAACTGCGGCGGTCATGCATTTGCTTCACAGGGATATTTACTGCCAAGCATTCTCAAAGAGTTCAAAGAAAAAAGATCAACACTTGCAAAAGAATTTATACCGTTAATAAAATCATATTATGAAAAACAAAATTGGGATTTTAATGAGTCCGATTTTACTTGTGAACCTTTACTTACTGTTCAAGGCGGAATTGGAACAAGCGGTGAAGCTCAAAGGATGATTGAAGATTTTGAATGTGATTCAACAGGGTGGGGCAGTCCTTTTTTATTGGTTCCGGAAGCAACCTGTGTTGATGATGACACTTTAAATCTTTTAATGAATGCAAGGAAAGAAGATCTTTATTTAAGCAGTGCATCTCCGCTAGGAGTACCATTTAATAATCTTAGAAATACAGGATCAGAAAACTGGACAAAAGACCGCGCAGAAATGGGTAAACCTGGCTCACCTTGTCCAAAAGGATTTTTAATTTCAGACAAACAGTATACTGATAAACCAATCTGTACAGCATCACGTCAGTTTCAGAAAAACAAATTTGATGAAATAACATCAATGCAAATTCCTGAGTCTGAAAAGGATGAGCTAAAAGAATCTTGGTATGTAAAAGTCTGTTTGTGTGATCACCTTGCTAATGGTGCTTTGATTAAACTTGGAATATCTCCCAAAACAAAATCACCGCAATCAATTTGTCCCGGACCAAATATTGTATGGTTCAACAGGCAATATTCACTGCAGGAAATGATAGACCATATTTACGGAAGAGGGGAATCGTTAGTTTCCGCCGATAGACCGCATATGTTCTGCCAGGAAATAGAACTGTACGTAAACTATTTTGAAAATCTTGTCAAAACAATTGGTACCAGCGAAGCAGAAATTAAATATCTAGAAATATTCAAAGAGAATCTTGAAAATGGAATTGAGTATATCTTAAAAATTTCTGAAGGAACGGCTTATCCGAATGAAAATCTAAATTCCATTCCAGCATTTGTACTTGAGCAGCAAAACCGGTTGAAATTGATTTACGCACAAAGAAATCAAATTCCAATTGCAGTAAACTTCTAATACATTTGTTTGATTCATCGATCAAGTTAACTCCTATTCATCTTCATTGTAGTCACGGTCCATACCGTGACTGAATATTAATTAAAACTATTTGAACGGACTTTTCAATTTTGCATCTTTGTAGAGAAACAATTAATTCAAATAACCCCCTAATAAATATTTTGATAACAAAGCAACAAGCTTTCAGCATAGCCAAAAGTATCGTGCCTGATATTGAACTTCGGGGGATGAGAATTTCAGATCAATTATCTGATAATAAAAAACTATCTAAACTGCCCCCCAACTGCTGGTACATAAGTTACTCGCAAGTACCAATACAATATTTAAGCTGTTCTAGTGGCAGCACAATTTTCTTGTGTGTTAGTAAAGATGATGGGGAAGTGGTGTTTCATCAGAGTTCTTAATCGTAAGTGATAATTAAAAATTGCAAATTCATT
This sequence comes from Ignavibacteriaceae bacterium, assembly GCA_044227615.1. Classification (GTDB taxonomy): domain Bacteria; phylum Bacteroidota; class Ignavibacteria; order Ignavibacteriales; family Ignavibacteriaceae; genus IGN3. Next base: position 5,113 of record JBGAWM010000032.1, on the reverse strand, counting down.
TTCAGAAATAAGTAATACTTATAACCAAATAAGAAACCTTTTCACTCTTTAAGAGGGACAAATTCAACTACAAAAGTCGATGTCCATATTACTTTACTTGAATTTGGATTTTGAAAAACCCCTGAAAAATAAATAATACACTTTTTGTATCTTGAAAAGTAAGAAAGAATATTTTTGGGAATTCTTAAGTCAATATAATTTGAATCTTTGCTTAATACTTCTGAGAAATCAGTTGAAAAACTTAAGACTAAATTATCCTCGTATGATTTCCTTTTAGGTTCAAAAAGGTAGACAACGGTAAACAAAGAAAATGGAAATTGAAAAAGGGGTGATTGAAAAGTAGCGTCGGTTTTTAGATCAAGAATGATGGAATTGTCAGAAATAACATAAGACTTAAGAGGGAAATATTCTCCTTGAGGTGCAATAATATTGAAGACAGATAGCCTGTTCTCTTTTATAAACTTAATATTATGTTTGATGATCCTGTGATAAGAAGTTGTACCTTTTAGTTTAGCCCTTTTCCAAGCTAATTTTAGAGCAGGATGTTTATTTACTTCCTTTGTGAACTTAACAGCTAAAGCAAAGTTATTGCGAGATTCTTTTGCTTTTGCCGATTGGCTGATGTTATAGGAATCAGGACGAATGGAATAAAAGGTTTTACCATTCATTAGTCTAAATACTGTATTACCCGATTTACCGCTTATATAATTAAACAGAGTACTTTTAACTTTTACCATAATTGAAAAATTAATTAGAGTTACACCTGAAATATACAGAAGATAAAGCCTAGTGAAAGCCAAGATTTACTTATCTAGAACGCAGTCAGAACGGATTCAGAATGAGATCAGACAATTATAGAAGAATGAACTTTACTAAAACAAAATACTTTATTCTGAGTAGTGAAATAGCTAACTAAAAAAATAATGCTATTTATGATTTATTATGCAAATATCAAGTGAAAATAGTTGTACGATTATCATAAACTAATATTTTTCTTTCTAGATGTTTCCAGATAGCACGGGATAAAACAAGCTTTTCTAAATCTCTGCCTTTTCTAATAAGATCCTGCACAGAATCAGCATGAGAAACACTAGTAACATCTTGTTTTATAATTGGTCCAGCATCAAGATCAGAAGTAACGTAGTGGCTTGTTGAGCCAATGATCTTAACTCCTCTTTCGTATGCTGAATGGTACGGTTTTGCGCCTGGGAAAGCAGGGAGAAAAGAATGGTGAATATTAATTATCCTGCTTTCGTATTTTGAAATAAAATTTTTTGATAAAATTTGCATATACCGGGCAAGTACAATAAAATCTACATTATGTTCCTTAAGCAGTTTTAATTCCCGTAGCTCCTGTTTTATTTTATTTTTTTCATCTTTAGGAATGTAATAATATTCAATTCCGAATTTTTCAGCTATAGGTTTTAGATCGTTATGGTTGCTAATAATCAGAGGGATCTCGACATTCCATTCAGCTGATTGCCAGCGAGAAATAATATCATATAAACAGTGAGGAAGTTTTGAAACAAAAACAGCCATCTTTGGTACAGCATCTGAAAAATGTAATTGCCAGGTCATGTTAAATTTTTTTGCAATAAGAACCTGAAAATATTCTCCGATCTTTGCGCGGGGGATAAGAAATCCGCTAAGATCCCATTCAATCCTCATAAAAAATATTTTTTTTTGATGATCGACATGCTGATCCAGATATATGATATTGCCTTCATTGGCGTGGATAAATTCTGTCACCGAAAGTACAAGCCCTTTTCTATCGGGACAATGAATTAACAAAATTGCAGATGCATTATTATTATTGATGTTCAGTTAAACTCCAGTGTCGTTAAATAGTCAATCGATATATTATTTATTTGACATTAATAAAAACCAAAATAATAATAAGGTTATAATACCATATATGATTATTCCTAATTTATTTTTCATTTTATTAATTAAAGATGAGAATGAAATTGAATTTAAAAAACAACTAATTATTTTCTATAAAAAATTAACATTGATAAGTTTACAAATTAAATATTAAGCTAATTAGTTTGAGAAGTCGAATTCAAATTCGTTTATCTCAAATTTTTTTGCTAATTAAAAAGAGCCAGTATTGCAATCCTTATACCAAGCAATAATTAGAATAATTCAAGAAAAGATTGTTTTTTAGATGCACATTTGAAGAATTAGTATCATATTTAGACAAAAACCTATTGTTATATTGTTTCAAAATCATATTTAGTAGCTCAAAAGCAGGTAAAAAATTACTAACTTTAACCAGTTAAGCCATCTCTCAAAAATATTTATGGCTTAATTGATTTAGAAGATTAGTTTTATAATCTTAAATAAAACAATTACTTTCTTATTTAGTGAGATCAAACCCAGTATTAAGCACTTTTATAGAAGAACTTATAATAACTAAAAATAAAAAAATGAAGCTCATGTCATTAATCAATAAGGAGATTTTCATCTTTATTATCTTCTTAGTAGGATTCATATTATCTGCTTTCGGGATGTTCGATGGTGTAACTGAATCAATATATTCTTTTCTGCACTCTAATCTTGGATATACTGAAAGTAAAGGCACAGCGTTTGGACCAATTTGGTTTTATAATACTAATGTTAATATTTCAGCTATTTTTGGGCGTGAATCTTTTATTCTGTTCGGTGTCTTTTTTATTATTCATTATTTAATCACTAGAAACTATTTCGATTTAGCCTGGTTTTCATTTGCTTTGATTGGAGCGTTTTTTCTTTTACTAGTCTTTAAATTCTTGTATCAGGATATTAATTCAGTAAAATTCTTACACGCGAGTATCATAAAAGGTATTCTTTTCCCAAGTGGTCATGCCTTTTTATCGGTTATCATGTCATTTCTCTTCTACTGGGAAATTACTAAAAAGGGAAGAAGCAAAGCATATCGAAACTTTGTTGGTTATTTTATGATATTTTTAGTACTGATAAACAGTTTAAGCAGAATATTTCTGAACAGGCACAGCGTGGATGATATAATAGGCGGCTGGTCGTTAGCGGTTATATGGATATTATTTTCCTTGTACATCTATAAACTAATGCAGAACAAATTTAATAGCATAAATAAAAAATTGACTGCTTAATCTGTCTCGCTCCAGTCAATCATTTAATGATCAAGGAGTGATTTCGAAATATAATTGTGATTTAATATTAATTAGTCTAGCACTTGGGCAGCATTTAACTAATTACTAAGTCATATTACATTAAACACCTAACCATCCGAAGCGGAGCAATTTAGAAGAATCTAATTTGAAGAAACTTTCACGATTTTTTATAAAGTGCTTCAAGTTAATTTCTATATTTAACCTTTTTCTCTTTATCAAAAATGGTCTACCACCCTTTCTTTATTCTAAAATTATTAAAGCAAGGTCATTTTAAATATATCATCTTCTTTGTCGCAAAATAATCTCCAGCTTGAAGACGATAAAAGTAAATTCCACTAACAAGGGCAGGGCTAGAGTCCCGCCCTACGTTGAAATCAATTTCATAGCTTCCAGCATTTTTATATTCATCAACTAATGTAGTAACTTCATTTCCTAGAATATCATATATCCTTAATGTTTGCCAATTACTTACTGGGGAGTACCAACTAATTTTAGTACTTGGATTAAATGGATTTGGATAATTTTGATATAATTTAAAATCCTTAATTATTATATTATCATTAACCAAATCAGATGCTGTTCTTTTAAGTGAAAAATTATCAATCGATAACCCTGTTCTTGTTATAAATTTAAAGTTTATACTATCCGTATAAACTTCAAAAAGCATAGCGCCGAAATCATCATTATATCTAAATTGACTTTCTGGCACGGGAGATCCGAATGGATAAATGCTTTCACCGCCTAATCCATTTACAATATAAGTTAATTGGTTTGAGCTTAATCTTTCATAAGTGTGATCGTGACCGCATAAAACCAGATCAGCACCCCAATCCTTAAAAGGCCAACGTACAGCCGGTTCTGATCCGTGTTGACTGCTTGAAGAATAGGGCGGATGATGAGTAATTACAATTTTCCAATGTGAGGGATCTGCATTCTGCATTGCTTGCTGAAGCCATTGAGCCTGAATGGAATTTTGAACCACTCCATCCGGCTCTCCATAGTTATTATGTCTTGGAAAGGTATATTCAGTCAGACCGTTTCCGTAGGTTGAAAGCATAAAGAAATGAATGTTGCCCCAGACAAAATCATAATACCGTTCATTACCGGAAGTAGTGTTGTAAGGAGTAAGATCAAAATAATCTTCATAAATTTTACTGCTGTCCAAATGATACCAATCGTGATTACCAAGTGCCGGGAAAAATCTATTAATATCAAGGCTGCCGGGCCCGTAAGAACCTAAATATGGTTTTATCCAGTTATGATAGTATTTACCGGTTTCATTATCAAGTGCCTGCCATGAATCTACATAATTGCCATCAGTTGCTCCGTAAAAATTATCTCCAACACTAACAATAAAATCCACACCCCAGGAATTAACCAGAGCTGCCACATCTGCTTCTGCTTGATTATCATCGCCAAAATCACCAATTACTGCAAACCTTGCTATAGGCTGAGCATTTAGAATAGCGAACGAACACAGTAGAATTAGTAGAAAAATGTAAAAAGTAATTTTCAAATTCATATAAGTATCACTGTCAGATAATTTAACCGGATTAAGTTTTTTCGTAAAGAACATTACAAAAAAAGTATTAGCTAAACAATAAAAATAATTATACACTATAAACTAAAAATCCCCTCCTGGAATTAGAAGGGGATTGTATTAACTAAATTTGGTTAGGTTACTTTAGCAAAGTCATCTTTCTTGTTTGAACAAAAGAACCGGATTCTATTTTGTATATATAAATTCCGCTGTTAAGTTCACTTGCATTAAAATCTACTGTGTGAACACCTGATTCCTTAAATCCGTTAACAAGTGTTTTTACTTCCTGACCTAAAATATTAAAAAGTGTAAGTTTAACATTTCCGGCTTCAGGTAATGTAAACTTTATTGTAGTGGTAGGGTTAAATGGATTTGGATAATTTTGATATAATTTAAAATCCTTAATTATTATATTATCATTAACCAAATCAGATGCTGT
>JBGAWM010000031.1:0-33410 GCA_044227615.1 Ignavibacteriaceae bacterium | reverse complement strand
ACATTTAGTGTCTTTACTCGGTTGTCACTAAATAATCCGTGACAAGGATTTAATAAATAAATCGAAAAAGAAAAAATCTTTGAGGGTATAGACCGTATCTGTAAATTATAACAATAAAAATCTTTTTACTAGTTAAAATAAATTAATGGAGAAAAAATGAATATCCCTTTTTTGGATCTTAAAGCAAATTATAATTCAGTAAAATCGGAAGTTGATTCAGCAATTCAAAATGTTTTGGATAATACCGCATACATTTTAGGTGCTTCAGTTCAGAATTTTGAAAAGGATTTTGCCACTGCTCAACAGGTAAAATATTGTCTTGGTACAAGTTCAGGTACAGATGCAAATCATTTAGTACTATGGGGATTGGGTATAGGTGCAGGTGATGAGGTAATAATTCCAGCTAATACATTTATAGCTACAGCCTGGGGTGCAACGCTATGTGGTGCTACTCCAGTTTTTGTTGACTGCCATCCAGAAAGTTATAATATCGATCCTGCAAAAGTTGAGGTGGCAATAACTAGCAAAACCAAGGCTATTGTAGCGGTTCATCTTTATGGGCAAAGCGCTGATCTAGATCCATTAAAAGAAATTGCTAAGAAACATAATTTAATCTTAGTTGAAGATGCTGCTCAAGCTCATCTTGCAGAATACAAAGGTAAGCCGATTGGCGGATTAACTGCTGCAGCATCATTTAGTTATTATCCCGGAAAAAATCTTGGGGCTTACGGCGAAGGTGGTGCGGTAACAACCAATGATGAAGAACTTTTTAATAAAGTTAAGAAGCTTCGGGAACACGGTCAGTCCCAAAAATATTATCATGAATCTTATGGTCATAACTACAGAATGGAGGGCATTCAAGGAGCTGTTCTTGGTGTTAAACTTAAGCACTTAAGCAAATGGACAGATGCCAGAAGAGCAGTTGCCGCAAAGTACAATGTCGGATTAAAAGATGTATCTAAAGTTATTACACCAAAAGAAATGTCTTATGCAAAACACGTTTATCATTTGTATGTAATTCAGCTTAATGATGGAAGCCTTGAAGCAAGTAATAAACTCAGAGATAGATTGAAAGAATATTTGACTCAGCAGGGAGTAAATGTTGGTCTTCATTATCCAATTCCATTGCATTTGCAAGAGTGCTTTAAGAGTTTAGGATATAAGAAAGGTGATTTCCCAAATAGTGAAAAAATTGCTGAAACAGGATTATCGCTGCCAATGTTTCCAGAGATGACGGATGAGCAAATTATTTATGTTATTGGAAAGGTTAAGGAATTCTTTAAGAATTAGGAATTACAAATTTGAAATATTACGAATCAGATTTATTAACCCGGAGAGCAGAACTTTTCGGGTTCTTAGTTCTATATCAATCTTATTATCAATTCTAAATTTGTCTCATATTTCAATTCTTTTAAGCACAATCTCATTTTGAAATTTAATTATCAACTAAATGTAGCAAAACTCTTAAGAATTAAGGATTTAGCTAATGGCATAATTATGGTTTATTGCGAAAAGCTTAACTATTTCTAAAATACCAATGAAAAAACATTACAGATATAAATACTTTTTCGGATTTGCAGATTTCGCAATTCTATTATTCTCATTCCTGGTCTCAATTTTTATTCTCAGAAATAATACTTCAGTTAATTTCTTTGAGTTTTATGCTGAAATACCTGGGATTCTTTTACTGATTTTCACTATATCACTTGCAATTCTTTTAATCTTCCAGTACAACGGATTGTATAGAATTGATATTATTTTAAACAGATCAACTCATTTTACACATATCTTGAAAGCCATTTACTACAGCTCTTTACAAATTGTATTGTTGTCATTTATACTTGATTCAAGTATGATACTTGATTCCAGATTACTCTTTGTCTTCTTCTTTCTAGTATCAATTGGGCTTCTCTTTCTAATAAGAGTCGAGTTATTAAAATGGGTTTTTGTTGAGCTAAGCCAAACAAGTTTTAAAAGAAATGTTATAATTGTTGGTAATGGTAAATCTGGTAAGCTACTTGCCACGAAATTATTGTATGAAAATCCATTAGGTCTTAATATTCTTGGTTTTGTTGATGAAGAAAGACATACCGGGGATTTTGTGGTTGCGGGTAAAAAAGTTTTAGGTAATTATGAAGACCTTCAAGAAATAATTAAAACTCGGATTGTTGATGAACTTATAATTGCTATTGATAACGAATCATATGAAAGATTTTTTGATGTACTAGATTATTGCAAAGAGTTAAAAGTGCCAATCCGAATGACATCTAATTTATTGAATGTGGTAAATCAAAGATTAAAAACAGAAAAGTACATTGATATACCGGTAATAGATGTAGCTCCACAGTACAATGATAATTTTACACTTGGATTAAAGCGTATTTCAGATGTTGCAGTTGCTCTTTTTGGGATTTTAGTATTGTCACCGCTTTTTGCCTTAATCGCAGTGCTTGTAAAGTTATCTTCACCAGGTCCGATTTTCTTTAAACAAGCTAGAATTGGTAAAGATGGTAAAGAGTTTAGTTTCTATAAGTTCAGATCAATGAAGCAGCTAAATGGTGAAGACGAAGACAGAAAAAAAATGATGATTGAGTTTATGAAAAATGGTTCTGATAATGGTGCGGGCGATACCAAAGTAATAAATGAAAGCAGAGTAACCTGGATTGGCAATATTATCAGAAAAACTTCTTTGGATGAATTACCTCAGTTATTTAATGTTATTAAAGGTGATATGAGTCTTGTTGGACCTCGCCCTTGTTTACCTTATGAATATGAAAACTACGACGAATGGCAGAAAAGAAGAGTAAGTGTAATTCCTGGCTGTACAGGTGTATGGCAAGTGTGGGGAAGAAGTGTAGTAACATTTCAAGAAAGCGTAGTTCTGGATCTATACTATATCAATAATATGTCACCCTGGCTTGATATTCAATTGATATTTCAGACCATACCTGTTATGCTTTTTTCACGCGGGGCAAAATAATTTTTATTATTAAAAATTTATACAAAAGGATAAAATGAAAGTTGCAGTAATCGGTTTAGGATATTGGGGGCCAAATCTAGTGAGAAATTTCTTATCGCAGCCTGACGTAGAAAATGTGATTGCCTGTGATATGAGAGAAGACAGATTAAAAGTAATTAAACAAAAATTTCCGAGTGTTATTGTTTCTAGTAATTGTGAAGATGTTTTGACAGGCGATTGCGATTTGGTAGTGATTGCCACACCTGTAGCTACTCATTATCCCATCGCAAAAAAAGCATTAGAAAATAATAAACACATTTGGGTAGAAAAACCTTTTACAGCTAGTGTTGCAGAAGCTGAAGAACTTGTTGAAATTGCCGAGATTAGAAATCTAAAAATATTTGTTGACCACACTTTTATTTATAATGGTGCTGTTCTTAAAATGAAAGAGCTTGTTGATAAAGGTGAGCTTGGAAATATCTTATATTTTGATTCTGAGAGAATCAATCTAGGATTATTCCAAAAAGATGTTAATGTCATTTGGGATCTTGCCCCGCACGACCTTTCAATTATGCAGTTCATTATGGGCAAAAAAGCCAAGGCTATCTCTGCTAACGGTATTGCAAATTTCAATGGCAAAGAAAATATAGCTCATATAAGTATTTACTTTGAAGATAATTGTTTTGCTCATTTTCATGTTAACTGGGTTTCACCCGTTAAGATTAGAAGAATGATAGTTGGCGGTACAAAGAAGATGCTTGTTTATGACGATATGGAAAACTTTGAGAAGATAAAGGTATATGATAGCGGTATCGATATTAAATCTCCTGAAGGTATACACGAGGCATTGGTACAGTATAGAATAGGCGATATGTTTTCCCCAAAGGTTAACCAGACTGAAGCATTAGCTTTGGGAGCTAGGGAATGTTTGGATGCAATTAAAGAGAACAGGCAGCCATTAACTAACGGTTATGATGGATTGGAGATAGTAAAATTGTTAGAGGCAAGTGATAAATCATTAAAAGGCATGGGAAGAATTGTTGAAATACAGGAATTAGTACACTTCTAATTATTCAACTAATATCACGAAAGCAATTTTGGAAAAGAAAAATATTAATAATGTAAAACTTGGTAAAGATGTAAAGATTTTTGATTTTGTAAATCTTTATGGTTGCTCAATAGGGGATAATTCAAAAGTCGGAACATTTGTAGAGATACAAAAAAATGCCTCAATAGGTAAGAACACCAAAATATCTTCCCACACCTTTATTTGCGAAGGGGTGCATATTGGTGATAACGTTTTTATAGGCCACAATGTTACATTTATAAATGATAAGTATCCTCGATCTGCAAATGCTGATGGATCAATGCAGACAGAAGCTGATTGGAAAGTTGTTGAAACCTTCATAAAGAATGGTGCTTCAGTTGGTTCATCCTCTACAATATTATGTGGTGTTACAGTTGGTGAAAATGCGATAGTTGGTGCTGGTGCAGTTGTAACTAAAGATGTACCCGCCAATACAATTGTTGCCGGAGTTCCTGCTAAAGTTATTAAGAAAATTTAATTTGATTTTTGTTTTATCGTGTGAAGAGTACAATTAAAGATGAGACAAGAACGACGAAGTAAATAAACCCCAAACGTACTTTTACCATACCCTTATTATCATTTCCCAAATCAGAATTCCTTTTAACAGATGATTCTGATTTTTTCCATTCACTTCTGGATATAATTAAAGCTGAATCTCTCATTTTAACACTTCAGTAATTTGTTAGAAATTATAATCTCGAGAGTAATTATCAATTTTCGTTCCCCCTGAATGCTTATAAAAATGAGTGAAAAATGAAGTTTCTTTTGATAGAATGGTAAAAACTACAGGTACTTTTATAGGTTTTGGTAAAGCTGCCCGTTCAAAAAATAGAATAAGTGAATCCTGATAAATTTATTAGTCCTGCCTGATAATCATAATTCTTCTGTTTGCATTCCGACCCTCCGCAGTATTGTTATTACCTATCGGGAATGAATCACCGAGCCCGTAGATTTCTAACTGATCTGAAGCAACACCTTGAGAAACCAGATAATCAAATACGGCTTTTGCTCTATCATAGGAAAGTTTTTTAATAGAATATGCAGCACCTTGACTATCCATGTGGCCTTCAATTCTCCATTTGCTGTTAACTTGGTTCTGCATATAGAATGCTATTTCATTAAGAATAAGTTTTGCAGTTTCTTTGAGATTTGAAGAACCATTATTAAATGTATCTTCTCCCCTGAGATTAAATTGATAAAAAGTTTCGACCGGTTCTAAAGGACATCCTATTGAGTCAACTTTTGTATTTAAAGGTGTACCTGGACATTTGTCAAGATAATCTGGAACACCATCTTTATCAGTGTCGATTGGGCAGCCAACTGAATCAACAGCAATTCCTGCAGAAGTATTGCTGCATTTGTCAAGATAATCTGGCACGCCATCCTTATCTGAATCCGGAGGGCAGCCCAATTCATCAACTTCAATACCAACAGGTGTGTTAGGACAACGATCGAGATGATCAGGTATACCATCTTTATCACCATCGATAGGACAACCAAGTGAATCGACAGCCACTCCCAAAGAAGTGTTAATGCACTTGTCAAGATAATCTGGAACACCATCGTTGTCGGAATCTAGCGGACATCCAAACTCATCAACTTTTACACCTACTGGAGTACCAGGACATTGATCGTAACTGTCTGTTATGCCGTCATCGTCTGCATCCGGACTACCACTCAATGCGTATGAAAGTCCAATCATTCCAGTTAAATAAGTATCAGTATTTGTAGCAGCCGAAACATCTTCAAGGTAATCGGTTGAGGTTGGGTAATAGCTTACTAAAGCATTCACACTCAACTTTTCACTTACTTTGATTTTTAATTCTCCTTCTAAAGTGAACGAAACAATACCTTTATTATATATTTCTTGAGCATTGAACGGGAGAATATTACCTTCGGAATTTTTAGGGCTGAAGGAAAGATAAGTAGCCCCAACAGTAATTGATGGAATAAGAATTTTGCCAAATGCATAACCAAAACTTAATCCGGCACCCAATTGAATAGCATCTGTTTTAACCTCTTTAGGAATATCACGAGGTCCATCATTACTTGAAATTGAGTTTCGTGAATCATCAAAATTTAGAGTTAAGCCACCTAAAACCGCTTTGAATCCTAATCTTGCATCTTGAATAATAACAGGATAATATTCTAATGAGCCTCTAAGTGATGGTCCAATTGAGCTGCCTTTATAATCTGTAAAGCCATAAGATACTCCACCATCAATAGACAATATAAAATTTTGTAAAAGGAAATCATTATCTGTTGAAATAACTTGTGAGTAAGAATTCCATATAGGGGTAAAGGATATTATTAAAAAAGCAAAAAATATTTTAAAGCGATTCTTCATTAATTCTTTTTTGGTTATACGGAGTTTCAATTTGTTAGTTGATATAAATTCAATATTGTATCAAACTCTTATACAAAGATAAGAAAAGACTTTGAGTGTTAACAATGATTTTAAGTAAAATTATTTGTTCATAATTTTTATTTATTAGAAAAAAATTTCATAATGAAACAAATTAAAAAAAAAATAGCTCTCCATATATTAGCAAATATGCGTTATTACTGGCACAAACTTAGCTATGAGTAGATCATATAAAAACAAAGGAGAGAGATGTCTAAAAAATTCGCAGTGTTATCGGTTGTTTTATTTAATTCCATTTTATTTTCTCAAGCATTCGAGACAAAATGGGGTGCTGGTGCTGGTGCAGTTTATCCCAGATTTTTTAGTGTTACAGGAACCGGATTTTCAGGAGATGAAAACTATGGTGCTTACTTTTCAGTCGAAAGATACTTTAATGAACAAGTTAGTTTAAGAGGATTATTTAACTATGTTTATATGACATCTAACTATTACTTGGCTGAAGGAGGGTCTCCCCAGACCCACAACATTAATCAATATGCATTAAACTTAGATGCATTATATAAATTTTTACCATGTGAGTTGGTCTCCCCTTATTTTGTGTTTGGAATGGGTGTAACAAACTTTTCAAACGATAACTCGTTTAATCCGGATATGAATGATTCTTTTTTCGGTTACCAAGTAAATCTTGGGGCAGGCATAGAATGGGGATTTAATGAAAATTTTGCGCTAAAGACCGAAGCAGTTTATCGAACTGCATCAAATAATAAAATAGATGGTAATGAAAGATTAAACGAGAATTCTAAGGGTCTATTCGGAGGTAATGCAGATACTTATGCAACTATTGATTTAGGTGTAGTCTGGTATTTTAGTAAAGGTGAGATTTCTGACAAATGTGTTAAGTGTCCTGAGGGATATAGAGAAGTACTTGTAAGAGATACCGTTACCATTGAAAAGATTATTGAGAAAAAATTTATTGATACAGTTATAATAAATTCTAATGATCCTTATTTGTTTGGGGTAAATTTTGCGTTTGATAAATATGAGCTTAATATAGAATCTTATCCAATACTGGAACGTGCGGTTGAAACATTAAAGCAAAACCCTGCGATGGATATAATGATTTCAGGCCATACAGATGATAAAGGGAGCAATCAATACAACCAAAAACTTTCGGAAAACAGAGTTAATACAGTTTATAACTATCTTATATCAAACGGAATTGAATCAAGTAGAATTTCTAAAAATTGGTTTGGCGAGGATAAACCTGTAAAAGAAAATAGTACAGATATTAATCGTGCTTTTAACAGGAGAGTTGAAATAAAAATTAATAATTAAGTATTCTGATAAATATTAATATTGTTGTTGGTTAGGCCCGTTCAGAAATGTTCGGGCTTTTTTTATATGATCCAGAAAATTATTACATAAGCGGTATTCTATGCTTAACTTGAATTTCTTAATTTTGCCGAGAATTAATAAAGAGTTTAGTATGAATGTACTTGAAGTTAAAAATCTTACAAAACGTTTTAGCGGAATAACCGCTGTTGATAGCGTCTCATTCTCAGTTTCAGAAGGCTCTGTCTTTGGATTGATTGGAAGAAACGGCGCCGGAAAAACTACCACCATAAGAATGATGCTAAATATTTATTTTCCCGATGAGGGTGAAGTATTGTTTAAAGGTGCAAAGATTGCGCAGGACTTCAAAGATTCTGTTGGCTATTTGCCGGAAGAGCGCGGGCTTTATAAAAAAATGAAAGTTATTGATATGCTTCTATTTCTTGCTGAACTAAAAGGTAAGAAGGGAATTGAAATAAATAAATTGGCACTGCAATATTTAGAACGATTTGATTTAGCGGATAGAAAAAATTCTAAGGTTGAAGATCTTTCTAAAGGTAATCAGCAGAAAGTACAATTTATTAGCACAGTACTTCACGATCCCGATTTTTTAATTTTTGATGAACCATTTTCAGGACTTGATCCTATCAATACAAATCTACTTAAAGAAATAATTCTTGAAATGAAAAACAAAGGTAAAGTTGTAATCTTTTCAACACATCTTATGGAATTTGCAGAGAAGATGTGTGATTCTATTGCAATGATTGATAAGGGAAAGATCATTCTTAATGGTAAACTTTCAGAAATTAAGGAAAAATATGCCAGCAAAAATGTCAGCTTAAATTATCAGGGCAATATTTTTTTTCTTAACAATCATCCTATTATAGAAAGCATTGAAGACTTTGGAAATGCGACAGGAATTAAATTGAAAAATGAAAACTCAGATCAGGAATTATTAAAGTTACTTATGGCAAATAACATTTTGATTAAGAAATTTAATGTGGATGAAATCTCTCTGCATGAAATTTTTGTTTTACTTGCAGGAAAGGAGGCTGTAAATGTTTAACAGACGAACACTTGCAATAATTAAGCGTGAACTGAAGATGAAACTTTTCAGCAAGTCATTTATACTTATGACTTTACTTGTACCGCTGTTTATGATTGGTATATTTTCGATTCAGTATTTTATTCAATCAATGGCAGGCGAGGAAAGATCAGATTTGATAATTGTCTCTGATTCAGATGAGATATTAGATAGTGTGCAGAACGAGATATTTCGAACATCATCATTTAAATCAGGTGATTTATCTGCAAGATTTGAAAGATCTGAATTATCAGATTTTGATTCTAAACTGAATGAAGTAAAACCTGATATAATTGCTCATAGAATTACAGGTGTGATATTTATCCCCTCAACATCATTGCAATCAAAAGGTGTTGAGTATTACTCATCCAATCCAAATAACTCATCCTTATTTTATAAAATTAAACCATCAATAAATAAAGCTCTGGTTGAAATTTATTTTTCAGCAAAACAATTAACTCCGGATCAAATAAACTTTGCAAGAAAAGATGTGGAGATAAGTGGTTTTAGAGTTTCATCTGATGAAAAGGTTGCACAAGAAGGGTTTGGAAACAGGATTGCCATGGTACTATTTTCATTTCTTCTATATATGGCTCTAATATTTTCCGGATCAATGACTATGAATGCTGTAGTGGAAGAGAAAAGCAACAAAATAGTAGAGGTGCTTCTTTCATCTGCAAGCAGTACAGAACTAATGGCAGGAAAAATATTGGGAACCGTTATCGTAGAAGTTATTCAAATGGCAATTTGGTTAAGTCCAATTGTACTTCTGATATCCACAAGCTGGTTTTTTATTCCTCCGGAATTTATGCCGCAAATGAGCCTGGGCTTTATACTTTATTTTCTTTTTAACTATTCAATCGCACTAATAACTTATGTTGCACTTTACGCCACAGTGGGAGCCATATTCGATAATCCTCAGGATGCACAATCTGGTGTTTGGCCTTTATTAATGCTGATTATGATTCCATTTTTTATTGCACTTGGTATGGAATCAAATGCACAAAGCTCACTAACAGTAATTGCATCTTTATTTCCTTTTGCGTCATTAATTGTAATGCCCGCAAGAATGATATTAGTTGAAGTTCCCTTGTGGCAGATACTGCTTTCCTGCGTCATTAATATTGTAGTGCTGATAGGAATATTTAAGTTAGCAGGAAAAATTTATCGAATAGGAATTTTACTTACTGGTAAAAAACCAAAATGGTCAGAGGTTTTTGGCTGGCTAAAACTGAGTTCATAGCACATCTTTTATTTGAATCCATTTGATAAGCACCTACTCTAATTGCAGGTGCTTTTAATATTTTATCATAAAGGCAATTAAACCGTCAATTGGAATTTTTTGTCTAATTTTAACGTTTACACAGTAACAATAAAAAAGAATAGTTTATTTATGAGTCTTAGATCAATTACAGTTATATCTGCTGCGATAATATTATCTTCATATATATCAGCTCAGAATCCCGAGAAAAAAAATTATCCAGGCAGTAATCCACCTGCCGGAAAAATTTCAGGATATTTGTTTGATGCGCAAACCAATCAAATAATTGAATATGGAAATGTTGTTCTATTTTTAACTAAAGATTCAACAATGGTTAACGGAACGATCTCTGATAATGAAGGGAAGTTTACTCTGGAAAATCTACCATTCGGAATGTACTACGTTAAAGTATCATTTATAGGGTATGCTACAAAGTATATTGATAGTATTCGTGTTAATCCAAAATCATTAGAAGTAGATCTTGGAAAAATATTTATTGATGAACAATCAATTGAACTTGGAAATGTCCTTGTTACCGGACAGAAGGAGATGTTGATTAATAATCTTGATAAAAAAGTTATCAATGTAGAAAAAGATCTTACTACCACTGGTGGTTCGGCTGTTGATGTTGTTGGTAATATACCATCAATAACAGTTGATCTTGATGGTAATGTTAGCTTCAGAGGAAATCAAAACATTATAATCTTAATTGATGGCAAGCCAAGTGCATTAGTTGGTGCGAGTAACAGCGATATCTTAAACAGCATCCCTGCAAGTTCTATAGAATCTATTGAGTTGGTTACCAATCCATCAGCAAGGTACGATCCCGATGGTTCCTCTGGAATTTTAAATATCATTCTAAAGAAAAGAATTGATGGGGGCTTAAACGGAGCTGTAAGTTTAACTGCCGGTACAGGTGATAAATACAACGGATCAATAAACTTAAACTATAGAACGCCTTATTTTAATTTCTTTGCTTCATTTGATTCGCGTATAATGAATAATGACAACTGGGGTAATTCTTTAAGAACAAATTATATTAATAACTCGACTTCGTTTTTGAACCAAGAAAATAATGGTCTCAATAAATTTAACTCAAACAATGTTAATGGTGGGTTAGATTATCTTTACGATGATTTTAACACTTTTACTTTTTCTTACAGGTATAGGAAATTTGGAGCAGATAGCGACGGAGAAGTTAAAAACTCCAACCTTGATTCTTTAAGTGAATTAACTAATTATTTTGAACGCTCCAGTATTGCTGATAGAAATATGGGTGGAAGTAATTATACTTTAAGTTATCGCAGAACCTTTAAAACTAAAGGACAAGAATTAACTGCCGATGCTATTATTGGTGATTTTGCAATGGACAGAAATGAAAGTATCACTCAAACAAATTTCGATCTCAATCTCAATCCGATTAATGAAGCATTGGAACGCGGGTTATCTGATAACTCAAATAAACAATACACTTTTCAATCAAACTATATAAATCCAATCGAAGGATTTGGAAGAATAGAAACCGGCTTTAAGGTTAGTCTAAAAGATTTAAACTCAAGAAATGATTATCAGAATTATGATGCTGTTTCATCAAGCTGGATAGATAATCCATTTAGCAAAACTGATTTTAATTATAAAGAACAGATATATGCTGTCTATGGAATTTATTCTAACACCATAGATAAATTTCAGTATCAGCTTGGTTTGCGCGCAGAGCAAGCAAATGTTGATGGTAACGAATCTATTACCCCAATTTCTTTTAACAAAAATTATTTTGCCTTATATCCCACAATACATTTAGTTCAGGTATTGCCGAATGATCAGGAAGTTCAGCTTAGTTATAGCAGAAGAGTTGAACGACCAAATAACAGACAACTTAACCCATACGTTGATAGATCAGATTCTCTAAATATTAGATTTGGTAATCCTGCTTTGAATCCTGAGTTTGTTAATTCTATTGATCTTGGATACTCAAAGTTCTTTGGAAAAAGTTCAATTACATCCTCAATCTTTTATAAGCTTACACAAGATGCAATCACTAATCTTACTTTCTTACGCGAAGACGGTGTAACAAATAATACCTGGGCTAATATTGCAAATAGTTCATCTTATGGTGTGGAATTAACAGCAGCCCACCCGCTGTTTGAGTGGTTTAGATTAAACGGAAGTGTATCATATTTCTATTCACGATTTGAAGAGCAGCAGCAAGTTAGAAAAGATAACAGTTGGATAGCAAAACTTTCAACTATGATATTTCTATCAAAAGATTTCAACTTTCAGTTTAATGCGAATTACAATTCGCCGATTGTAACTGCGCAGGGCAGTATTAAACAAGTATTTACTGCGGATTTTGCCGCTAAGAAGGATTTTATGGATGGGCAGCTTTCACTAACTTTTAGAGTAAGTGATATTTTTAATACAAGAAAAATGGATTCTGAAACAAACGGATTCAATTTCACTTCCACAGCATACAGAAAAATGGAATCGCGTGTAGCTTATCTTGGTATTTCCTACAGATTAAGTCCGGGTAATGGAAACAAAGATAAAAACAAAAAACCGGCAACAGATGACGGGATGGATGAATTTTAGAGTAAGTTTAATTATTCTGTAGGAGTTCTTTAATACTAATTGCTATTTTGCTTTAAAGGTCGATAACAATTTTTCCGCAGCCAGTGTTGGCGTAATCTGATCTTTGATAATTTCCTGCTTAATTGATTTAATTTCTTTTTGTACTTTTTCATTATTATAAAACTCATCGTGTAAAGTATCTTCCACCATTCTAAACACCCATTCAATTAATTGCTCTTTTCTTCTCTGTTCAAATACACCGGATTGTTTAATAGTTTTTTCAAAATGCTTAATAACATCCCAAAGCTCAGGTATACCTTTCCCGGTTAATGCCGATCCAGTGAAGGCTTGAGAACTCCAGCCTATTGTTGCAGGCTGCAGATAATGAAGAGCATTGTTATAATCTGATTTGGCAATGTTAGCTTTCTTTTCATTATCGCCATCAGCTTTGTTGATTAGAATTGCATCGGTTAGTTCCATTATGCCGCGCTTTATACCCTGTAATTCATCTCCCGCACCGGCAATCAAAACAAGCAGAAAGAAATCAACCATAGAGCGAACAGTAACTTCGCTTTGCCCAACTCCAACTGTTTCAATAAGAATGATATCAAATCCTGCAGCTTCACAGATTGTAATTGTCTCTCGACTTTTCCTTGTTACTCCGCCAAGATTACCGCCTGAGGGAGATGGACGTATGAAACAATTTTTCTCTTTTGATAAATTTTCCATTCGTGTTTTATCACCAAGAATACTTCCCTTAGTTACTGTGCTGCTTGGATCAACTGTAAGTACAGCAACTTTGTATCCGTGTTTAATAAGATACATTCCAAGTGATTCAATTAAAGTGCTTTTACCTGCACCAGGAACACCTGTAATCCCAATTCTTAAAGATTTGCCAGCGTGTGGAAGAAGTTTTTTTAAAACCTCTTGTGCTTTATAATGATGTGAAGGATTGTTGCTTTCGATTAAAGTTATCGTTCTTGCAAGAATATTCCTATCAAAAGAAATCACTCCATTTACATAATCTTCAATAGAAAGATTAGTACGTTTCAATTGTTTATCCTTATTGACTGAGCCTGAACCTGCCTTTTCGGAAAGCGGACTTTTTACACCTTTAATAACACGAACTGCAAATTCCTCTCCGGCATTATCCGGAGTCCAATCAGGTTTGTAGGAAGTGCTTTGTTTGGAAGAATGTTTTTTCATATATCAAAAATAGATAATCAAAAAATAATATTACAAAAGAGTTAAATATTTTGAGCCTTTAAATTTTATATCGTAACTTCAAGATAAATAATTTATTTTTTCAAAACCGAATTACATTGGCATTATATTTTTAAATATTATACAAAATAATTGAAAGGGTAAAATTTATGTTCAAAGTTATTTTAGTTTTTTTTAGTCTTTTGTTTCTGGTAAATTCCTGCAGCACTGCTGATGTAATAACTCAATTGGGAGGTAAGCAGTGGAATGTTACTTCACTTCTTGGCAAAACACTTACCGCAGATGATGCTTTGAAGACTTTACCATCGCTTAACTTTAGTGATGATGGAAAATTGTATGGATCTACAGGATGTAACAATTTTACAGGTTCATACAAACTTGATGGAACAAAGTTGTCTCTAAATCCAGGAGCGATGACTAAAATGATGTGTTCGGGTACCACTGAGCAGGATTTTCTAACAGCAATTAAACAGGTAACAAATTTTAAAATGGATGGAAATACATTAAATCTTCTTAACGGTGCGGCTACGGTTATGAGTTTAATGCCAAAGTCAAACTAAATACCAGCCTATTATTTGGAAGAACGAAAATAACTTTTAGTTTTTATCCTTATTTTTCAAACGCAGAGTAAATTTTATTCTGCGTTATCTTTATACCATAATTCAACTTAATAAAGAAATAAAATTTAATTATGAGTCATATTGAGCAAGAGCTTAAAAAAGTTTTGGATTATCAAACAACCTCTAAAAATAAAAACGTTGATGTGCTGGCAATTGAGCAGCAATTAAAGTTATTTGAAAATGGAGTTAAAATTCCAAAATTAGTTAAACCCTGCACACTGGGTGATGGAATTCATCGTATTAGCGATATAGAAAAAGATGAATTATTAACTTTGCACAGAGCTGCCCAGCTACAAAGCAGACTAATAAAATTTGTTCCCGCTTCCGGTGCTGCTTCAAGAATGTTTCAGAAACTTCAATCAGTATTAAATAGATTTAAAAATTTTCGGCTGGATGAAATTGAATCTAAAATTTCAGAAGACAAAGAATGCAAAGCGGTTTATGATTTCTTGATAAATCTTAAAAAGTTTGCTTTTTATGATGATTTAAAAACTATATTAAAAGTTGATGATAGAGGAATCAAAAAACTGATAAAAAATTCGCCGGCAGAAATTTTAGAAGCTGTGTTGTTTGATGAAGGATTAAATTATTCTTCAAAACCTAAAGGCGCTATCAAGTTTCACAGATACAAAAATGAAACCCGAACTGCCTTTGAAGAACAAATTTATGAGTCGTTAAGTTATCTTGCAGATTTTAATAACAAAGTTGCAATCCATTTTACAATCTCTGAGGAGCATAAAAATCTTTTTGTAGAGATTGCTGATAGAATAAAATTGGATATGAAATATGATTATAATCTGGTTCTGACTTTTTCGTTTCAGAAAGAATCTACAGATACAATCGCTGTTAATGAAAATAATGAAGTACTATTTGATACTGATGGAAATCTGGTTTTACGTCCAGGCGGGCATGGTGCACTTTTAGAAAACCTTAACGATCTAAAAGCTGATATTGTAATAATTAAAAACATCGATAATCTTTCTACAGACAAACTTGCCCGGGATACATTTCTTTATAAAAGTCTATTAACGGGTTACCTGGTCAAAATTCAAAATCGGATTTTCGATTTGTTAAATTCTTTAGAAAAAAAAGATTTTAGTAAATATAGTTTTGATGAGATGATAAGTTTTGCTGAAAAATATTTATTCATTTTTCAACCTGCAGGATTTGAAAATTGGAATGATGAAAAGAAGCAAAAGTTTTTATATGAAAAATTAAATCGTCCAATCAGAGTTTGCGGAATGGTTAAGAATGAAGGGGAACCAGGCGGTGGTCCGTTTTGGATTAAGGCTGAGGATGGCAGTCTATCTTTGCAGATTGTTGAACAAGCACAGATAGATATGAATGATGAAAATCAAAAAAATATTTTTAAGCAATCCACACATTTTAATCCTGTTGATTTGATTTGTGGAGTAAGAGATTATAAAGGTAACAACTTCGATCTGCGAAAATTTGTTGATCATCAAAGTGGCATCATCACAAAAAAATCTAAAGATGGAATAGAACTTAAAGCTTTGGAACTGCCCGGTTTATGGAATGGAAGTATGGCCGATTGGATAACAATATTTATTGAAGTTCCAATGACTACATTCAATCCTGTTAAGGAAGTAAATGATTTATTAAAATCGCCTCATCAATCTTGAAATAAATTATTTTTTTGTTGAAACATTAGCAGGTAAGATTTACCGCTCATCCCAAAATTTCTTGCTTACCATTATTTAAATAAAGCTTTTTTGACTCTTTTCAGATAATTCAAATGGCATTAAGCTTGCAATTTTTATATAAAATTTTTTTACAAGAAAGGACTATTAAAATGGGCTTTACAGAAATCGGTGTGGTTTTGTTTTTGGTTGCACTTTTGGCTTTTGGATTTATCAATTCAAGAAAAGTATCACAGGAATTAAAGAAATTAGGCGCAGATAAATAATTTATCTGTACGGATTTTAATTTAAACCTCTTCTGATAATCTCAGTTGAGTTCTCTTTTCCAACGATAACCATATTTGCGATGTTGTTGAACAAACCAACTTCAACAACTCCAGGGATAAGTTTAATCTCTTGCTCAAGTTTTAATGAGTCTTCTATTTGATTTAAATGAAGATCTATTATTTCATTTCCAGAATCTGTAATAAAAATCTCACTTCCATTTTTTCTAACTTTTGGATTATAACCACGGTCATTAAACCTTTTAAGTATCTGTTTTGAACCGAATGGGATTACTTCAACAGGTAGCGGAAACTTACCTAATTTCTTAACATACTTTGATGAATCAACAATCCAGATAACTTTTCTAGAAGCAGCAGCAACAATTTTTTCAAACAGTAATGCTCCGCCTCCGCCCTTAATTCCGTTAAGATTTTTATCAACTTCATCAGCACCATCAATTGTAAGATCGAGATGATCAACTTCATTTAGATTTATTATTTTAATTCCTAAACTTTTAGCAAGCTCGCTGGTTTGATTAGATGTTGAAACGCAGTTTACATTCAATCCTTGCTTTACAGATTCAGCAAGTTTATTAATTAAAAAGAAAACAGTTGATCCTGTTCCTAATCCAATAGTCATTCCATCTTTAATAAACTCAATAGATTTTTCTGCGGCAAGTTGTTTCTCGTTCATACAATTATTTCGTTTTATGATGAATTAAATCTTTAACTAATTGTAATTTAGTAATAGAAAAATTAAAAAATTTGGTAAAACTAAAAATTGAAAATAAATCTTAGAGGTTAATTATGCATCACTACGATCCGAGCGTTGAAATTCAAGACTACTTGGTTTTTGGGGAGTATGGAGATGTTAATCCATCTATTACAGATTCATCAACATACACTTTTCTAAATCCGCAAACGATGAACGAATTGTTTGAACACGAAATAGAGGGATGTTTTTTATATTCAAGGCATTGGAATCCTACAAATAAATATCTTGCGGAAGCACTTGCAAAACTGGAAGACTCAGAAGCAGCAATTGTTACAGCATCAGGGATGGGTGCAATAAGCTGTGCAATTTTACAATTGTGCAGCGCTGGTGATGAGATTATTTCGAGTAGAACAATTTATGGCGGTACTTATGCGTTTTTCAAAAACTTCTTACCCAGGTATGGAATTACTGTTAAATTTGTAAATCCGCAGGATCTAAAAGAAGTTGAAAAAACTATCACAAAAAAAACAAAGCTGATCTACTGCGAATCAGTAAGCAACCCTTTATTGGAAATTGCTGATATTCCTAAGCTTTCTAAGATTGCAAATAAGCACAATATAAAGTTAGTAGTTGATAATACATTCAGCCCAATAATCATTTCACCGATTCATTTAGGTGCCCATATAGTTATTCACAGTTTAACAAAATTTATTAACGGCACAAGTGATTGCGTTGCCGGATGTGTTTGCAGTACAAAAGAATTTATTTCTCAGCTTACAGATATTAATTCAGGGGCATCAATGCTGCTTGGACCGGTTCTGGATAGTTACCGCGCCGCATCGATTATGAAAAATATTCATTCACTTCATATAAGAATAAAAAAGCACAGCGAGAATGCGCAATATCTTGCAGAGCATCTTGAAAAACTTGGGTGTAAAGTTTTTTATCCGGGACTTAAATCGCACAATGGACATAAACTGCTTAAAGAAATTATGAATGAAGGCTTTGGATTTGGCGGTATGCTTGCAATTGATGCCGGCACAGCAGAAAAAGCAAACGAACTTATGGCAAAAATGCAGATTGAAAAAGTTGGATACCTTGCTGTGAGCTTGGGCTACTTTAAAACTTTGTTTTCTTCACCGGGACACAGCACCTCGTCAGAAATTCCGGAAGAAGAAAGAAAAGCAATGGGATTAAGTGAAGGACTTGTTAGAATTTCTATTGGATTAGATAATGATATTAAAAAAACTTATGAGCGAATTAAAAAATGTTTGAAGGAAGTTGGCTTGTGTAAATAATTTATGCAGCGCAGGAATCCTTTCCTGCGTGCAGTTCTATTTTTTAAGGCGATTTAATTGAGTCACCTTTTTTTGTTACTATTTTAAAACTCAGTGGTTCTCAGTAAAAAACTCTGTGTTTCTCCGTGAAATTGATTAAGAGAAATTCTTACACAGAGAGCCACAGAGCATTCACGGAGAAGCACAGAGAAAATAGCACAATAAAACAATGGTACGCTGATCTGACTGATTTATTAAGATTAGTTACGATTAAAGCGCAACATAAAATATTTTAAGGAGCTATTGACAAAAATAGAAAGGACCTGTACGTTGGAAGTAAGATTTAAAAAATCTTTCTGCTTCTAAAAAATATTTACAGTGGAGTAAAACTTTATGGGAAAAAGTTTAGTTTTAAAAGTTCTTGACAAACAAAACAAATTAAGCAAGATTTCGCTTCTCGCTTCTCGCTTCTCATCTTTACGTCTTTCGTCTTGCTTCTAGCTTCTAACCTTTTCGCACAAGTAATAATAAAAGAAAAAGTGGAGATAAATCCGCAGAGTGTAATTTTACCGGATGCCCCATTAAGCAATCATACAATCAGAGTTGATATTCAGTGGTCGCCTGCATCATTGCCAGGCTGGATAATGTATTACGATCTCAACTGTGATCAAAATAATTATTCATCTGCATCGTCTACAACAGGATCAAATACTTTCTCGCTTACAAGTCCGGGGTATGAGAATTACCAGATACAATTCCGTTTTGGAAGTCTTGACCCGAATCAACCAACAATAACAGGGACATATCAACTATATTATGATGAGCAGTTGATTCGATCAGAAAGTTTTCAGGCTCAGAAAGCGACATACAGTTCCTATGCTTACTTTAACACTCACTACCAATCGCCGGTTTTAACGGATTACAACTTTTCAATATATGCAAGCGAAATATGCCCCGGCAGTTATGAAGATATTTACATCACAACAAGTAGAAATTGCAATGCAACAGCAGAAATAAACACCGAACAGGACTCAATTACCCTTACAATTGAAACTGGCAGAGAGTTTGTTTCGTTTTATAAAAACAACCAAAAAAAAGACACAATTACTTTTATGTACAACGAACGTGGAAGTGTTTACTTAAGACAGGATAGCATATACACAGGCACCGCCTCAATTAATGTCAACATTAAATCCGATTGGACAGGATTAATAAAGTACCAGCAGCTGGTTATAAATCCGCAGGAACAATTTCAGATAAGAGTACCTGATCAGCCAATAATTGTATCTAGCGGTGGAGTTGGAGGGCTGAAGATAGAACCATACAACAGCAGTATTTGTCCGCCGTACATTTCAGAAAATCTAAGATACACAGCACTGATAAAAAAAGGCAGCAACAGGGGGATGCTATATGATTACGAAACCGGGCAGAGCGGCGATACAATTACAAACTTAACACCACAGGAAGATGGTGAGAAGTATCTGGATTTTATTACCGAAGGTGAAATACTGAATGAAGAAGACACAGTTCTCATAAAAATATTTTCAAACAATGAAAACATAGACACAACAGAAGCAGTAATAATAATTTATCCAAACGATCTAGTTGTACAAATAATTCCGCCTTTAATATCACAAGGAGATACAGCAAGTGTTGTGTTAAAGAAAAGGGGAGTAAACGGTTTAGAAGATTTTGCACCGGATAAACTATTTAATGTAGAGATAGTACAAGGATTAGAATATGGTTTGATACTAGACAGCCTTAGCAATGATACACTTACTACTTTCTCAAACATACTACAAGGCTTTAAGATAATAGCAAAAGACAGCACAGGAATAGACTCCACAAGAATAAGAATAAAAGTAAGCACAGAAGAAAGTTTTTTTCCTTCGGCAAAAATGCTAACAGTAGACAAATATAAATTACACATAAAAGAGAGTGATAAAATAGCCAAGGAAGAAGCAGAAGATGAAGAGGACAAAATAATTATTCCGAACTTTATTATTCCCGGTACATTATTTCTTGAAGGTTATGGTGATGTGGTGGTAAAACAGGATGAATGTGATGAGGAGATTGTAGTTTGCGATAATTTTGAGCCACAAATGATAAATGAAACTGCTGCCGAAGTTATTGGAGCAAATTATGATTGGAATTGGTATGACACAAATAATTATTTCTTGACAGCTAATGTTGGTAATCCTTGTAATTATGATTTATCTGAACAAAAAGGCCATGGAATTACTAAAGCACTTACTAAAATTCCATATAATTTAGATGCTGAAGAACCCATTTATGATATTTTTGAAGATCTACGTTTTAGTGTGTGTTTGGATCAGAGAGATAATGAAAATAAGAAATGGCAGTTTAATATTAATAATCTGAGAATTCCTATCTATACCTCATTTTGTCCCCGAGATGGATGGATTGATCTAGGTGATGGGACTGATGCTACCTTGTTGAATTCTATGATTAATGATTGTTTGGCATTAGGTGATGTTCTATACTGGTTGGATGTCTATTGGATTCCAGGTCAACATTTAAAGAAATTTTTTCTTCTTACAGACCGAAAATACGTTTTCAGAGCCGGCGTTTTGAAAAATGAAGAATATCATGTTAATAGATTAAAAACAAACATAACATTAGCAATAAACGATAGCTTATACTTATTAAGGACAGATGATTACAAATTTTCTAAAGAACTTTATAATTGTCCTAAAGATGTTATTAATTTAGAAAAAGAAAAAGTTCGTCAGTTAATAATTAGAGGAAGGGCAAGTTGGCCTAATAAAATGGAGCCCCAGAAAATCGAGGAGATTAATTCCGATATTTATTCAAGAGATACATTTAAGCAAATTCGTCAAAACATAATAGATTGGGCAAAACAGCAGAGTTGGTGGGATGAGACTGATGAATTTTGTCAAGATGCAATCTCAGGTCATTAATTAAAAAGGAAACCGAAATGAAAAACTATAAAATTGTTTTGATTTTATTATTTATTACCTTCAGTCTATACGGTCAAAAGATGTGGAAAAACGACTATAATCCAAGGGGCGATATTACTAACACAGAAATGAAAGTTGAAGATGCAAAGCAAATAATCTTAACAAAGCAATCTCAGGGTGAATATGGATATAATGAAGCAGTACGATTTCTATATCAGTTTCACAGGGATTCATTATCTCAGTTTCTGCTTAATCATCTTAATACACCATTTTCATCAAAAGATTATAGTAAAATATATACAGACAAATATTTTAGGGGATTACTTGGAGATACAACTGCAATACAGGGAATGGATTCACTTACACAGTATACTCATGGTACCAATAAACTCTTTATAATAAGAAAACTTACGGAAGTGGATATATTCAACTATTACGATTTCATTATACAAGGGATACAATCTGCTAATGAAGAAGAAAAGAATATTTGGTACTATACCTTATCTTTATATGGAGCTGATCCATTGTATAAAAATGAAGTTTCTCAAATACTCGAGCAAAGAATTCGGGCATTTGTTGTAAATAATGAGATGGATCGTACATACTGGTTTAGTTTAATCAAAAATGTAAGTGAGTTTGATAAAGCTTCAGCAATTAGAATTCTGGAGGAATATTTTTTTAATTCAACAGGATCAGAAAGAGAAGAATATTATATTGAACTGGGACTCTTGGATATAGAAGGCCAGCCAGAAAGGGCAAAATTTGCGCTGCTAAACGAACAAGATGATAACTTTAGAAAAAATTACATTCCTCGTCCAAGATATGTTCGGGATGGATTTTATTCGAAAATTTTTTTAGACTCTTCTTTTATAAAGTTTTTAAATGAGTTAGAGCTACAACCAGGAAGTGAGACTTATTTTATTAGAAAAAGCTTTAATAATGTATATAGACCAATTAAATTTGATTCTTCTTCATCGGTTGAGCAAAACATCAATTCTGTAATTAATTTAATCGACACAACATTCAACTACACCTGGCTCGGCGATCTCACTTTCTCGAACGATCTAAAAACCATTTTAACAACAGCAAAAACAAACTTGCAAAACGGAGACTCACTCGCTTGCAGAGTTCAGATAAAAACTTTTCAGGATTTGGTGGATAATGTTTATAAAGACTCACTCAACACAGACCCACGTTTTGTAACAATAGAAGGCTGGAAATTTCTCTACTGGAATGCTCAATACATTTTAGACAGACTGCCGGAGCCGCCAGCAAACCCAAACCTTGTTGTAAATCTTAAAAACAGTTTAGGTAACCAGATACCAGCAAGTAATGTAAAGTATTATGAAGGAAACTGGAAAGATGCAGTTAACAATGGAGATGGAACATTTACAGTTATAACAACAAGACCAACAGTAAGTATAAGAGTGTTTTATGAGTATGCAAGTCAGCAAGTAGATAATGTACCAGCACAAAATAATACTTATACTTTTACTACAGTAAATGCAGCAGTGCAATTAAAAAATAGTTTAGGTAATCTCATAGATCAAGGAACTGTTCAATACTATGCAGGTGCGTGGAGAAGTTTTGGTACAACATCAAACGGAGTTGCATACAAAGAGCTTCTTCCAATCAATTACAGTTTTAGAATGACTTATGAATATTCCAGCATCGACAAACAACAAAATCTTTCTACTGATCCAACAGTAGTTTTTCAAACAGTAAACGCATCAGTGCAGTTAAAAAACAGTTTAGGAAATCTCATAGATGTTGGTACAGTCCAATACTATGCAGGTGCGTGGAGAAGTTTTGGGACAACTTCAAATGGAGTTGCTTACAAAGAACTTCTTCCTATCAACTACAGTTTTAGAATGACTTATGAGTTTGTTTCAAAAGATAAACAGCAAAACTTAGGAACAAATCCTGTTGTGGATTTTAGCACTGTGCTTTGTTCTGTAAAAGTAAGCAAGACAAGTGATAATCAGCCACTAAATAATGCAGCAGTAAAATATTATGCAGGTGCCTGGAGAAACTTAGGAACGACAAATGTAGATGGAATAACAACAAAAGAATTATTACCGGCAAACATAAGCTTTAGGGCAAGTTATGGAAATGTAAGCCAGGATAAGCAGCAGGATATTTCTGTAAATAATCTGGTGGAAATTTTGTTAAACATTCCTTAAGATGGATAATGGTTAATGGATGATGGTTGATGTGGCGAAGCCATCCCTTCGGGAGTTGATGTAAAATATTAAATAAAAACTTTGCGATCTCTGCGAAATACTTTGCGTTCTTTGTGAGAACAAAAGTCTAAAACATTTCACGCAAAGCCCGCTAAGTGAGAAAAAGACAAAGCTCGCAAAGAAAAAAACATCTGTACAATAAACGGAGTACAATTATGAAAATATTATTAACAATAATTTTATTATCCCCGATAATAGTAGCTCAAAACACCTACAGTGTTCAACCGGGAGTAAAGCATAATCAGATTGTTTTAGAATTTTCCAATGTATCATCAACAGAATCAGCCAATAATCTTGAGGTGAAGCTTATTCGGGATTCAAAAAACCTAACCTTCAATCAAAAAGAAAAAATGATTGAAAATATTACCAAGGGTACAGAAACAGAAGCAACTTTTACTTTTGATGTTGATTACAATATCGGGAATGTTGAAGCTGATACTATTGAGTTTGCAATTACAGACAACAAGAGTGTTTATCTGACAAAGCAATTTATTTTACAGTACTCGTTGCCAACAGAATATAAGTTAGAACAGAATTATCCGAATCCATTTAATCCAACAACAAAAATCAGGTTCAGTATTCCGAACGTAGGGACTGGGCTTGCTCAGACCGAATTAAAAGTCTTTGATATACTGGGCAACGAAGTAGCAACATTAGTAAACGAACAAAAAGAACCGGGATATTATGAGGTTGATTTCAATGCATCTAAGTTTGCAAGCGGAGTATATGTTTATAGATTACAATCAGGTTCTTTTGTCTCAACACAGAAGATGATGGTATTGAAGTAAACCTGTATAGTAGATTTTTATAATTTCTATTCCGGTTTAAACAAAGCACAAACTGCACCTGCCGGATCTTGTATCACACAATATCTTCCATAGCCGGACATATTTTTTGGTTCAACTAAAACTTTTCCACTAAGTTGTATACACGATTCAGCACTCTTATCAACATCTTCAACCGTTATATAAATTAACCACTGCGGAGGAAGTTTTGCATTTGATCCTTTTGCGTGGCAGATACCAGCAGCTACTTTATTGCTTTCAGGAGCGCTCATTGTAAAGTCATCGTAATCACCCATTGATAAAGCATCGGGTATCCATCCAACAACTTTTGCATAAAAATCTTTTACTTCTTCAGCATTTGGAACTGTTAAATCACACCACGTGATGGAACCTATTTCGGGTTTTTGTTTCTCACTCATTTTAAGCTCGTAATTATTTTAAGAAGATTATAATAAACCAAAAAACAATAGTTAAAATAAAAACTCCCCAAAAGGGGATTGAGTTTTTCCATTTAAATATTCCAATCCCAATTCCGATGAAAGTGCCAACAACTAAATTATTAATCGCATAACCGTAAAGCATTCCTACAAGAATGCCGAGAACGATATCGATTATCCTCAATTGCATTCTCTTTTGTTGAATCAACTGCTCGCGTGATAATTCCATTATTTCCTCTAATGATGTAGGCAATACTTAAGAAAAATATTGGAAGAATACAATTAAATAAATAAATTTTTCTGGCAAAAAAGTCATTGCTAGTCAGATTAGTTTATAAAGTGTCATCGTTCTACACGCCCAGGATGACAATCAGACTAAAATGATTTATTCTTAAGAGCATTTAACGATTTATTTTGATATTTTAGAATTAAAAGTTTTATCAAACAAAGGCAAAAATGTTTTTAAAAGACCACAAAAAAACTGCAATGATCCTTAAGGATCAGGAAATAGATTACACCCATCTGATCAATAAAGTAAATTCTTATTCAACACTTCTTCCAAATAATAATCTTTCTAAAGTCGCAATCTTTTCTGAAAATCGATTTGAATGGGTATATGCGTTTTATTCTGTCTGGATCAAAAAAGCAGTTGCCGTACCAATTGATTTTATGTCTTCTGTTGAAGATGTTGCTTTTATTCTTAACGATTGCAAACCCGAGGTGATCTATTATTCTAATGGAACGAAAGAAGTTTGTGAAAAAGCTATTGCTCAATTGAATCATAAAATTGAAAAAATAAATCTTGATGAAATTAAAATTGAAGAATCAAATGTTAACGCAACTTTTCCTAAAACAGATCCAAATGAAACTGCCGTAATCATTTATACTTCAGGCACGACTGGTTCGCCAAAAGGAGTTATGCTTTCTTATGATAATCTTCTGGTAAACATAGAAGCTGTAACAACTGATGTAAACATTTACACAAGTGAAGATCGTGTGATGGTTCTACTTCCTCTTCATCATATTTTCCCTCTGATGGGAACAATGATAATCCCGCTTGGTGTGGGCGGAACGATTGTTTTATCTCCATCAATGGCTTCTGAAGATATTATGGCAACGCTGCAGCATTCCATTACAATCATTATCGGTGTGCCGCGTTTGTACAATCTTATCAGAAAAGGAATACGAGATAAAATTGATAAAAGCGGTATTGCAAAACTATTGTTCAAAATTGCACAGAAGAAAAACTCTTTGACTTTTTCAAGAAAAATATTTGGCTCCGTGCAAAGAAAATTCGGCGGTAAAATAAAATATATGGTTTGCGGTGGTGCGGCATTAGATAAAGATGTTTGCAAAGATTACTTAACGCTTGGCTTCGAAATTCTTGAAGGATTTGGAATGACTGAATGTGCACCAATGATTACATTTACCCGACCAGGGCAAGTTATGCCGGGTTCTGCCGGACAACCCCTCAAAACAAATGAAGTAAAAGTTATTGATGGTGAAATTGTTAATCGCGGACGAAATGTTATGCAGGGCTATTACAATCGTCCCGAAGAAACTGCGGCAATTTTAAAAGACGGCTGGCTTTACACAGGTGATTTGGGTTATCTGGATGATGATAACAGAATTTTTATTACAGGCAGAAAAAAAGAAATTATTGTTTTATCAAACGGAAAAAATATTAATCCTGAAGAGATTGAAAATAAGATCCAGAGTATGACGGAAGTGATAACCGAGATTGGAGTTTTCGAAAAATCAGATATGCTTCACGCTGTAATTTATCCGGATTACCAAAAAGCCAAGCAGCTTGGTATTGAGAATGTTGAAGAGATGTTAAAATGGCAGGTCATTGATAAGTACAATCAATCCGTTACTCCATATAAAAAAGTTATGAAGTTCAGTTTGATTAAAGAACCACTACCAAGAACAAGATTATTAAAGTTGAAAAGATTTTTACTGCCGCAACTCGAACAGATCTCAAAGGAAAGATTAGAAAGTATAACTGAGCCAACCTTTCAGGAATACACATTACTAAAAGAGTTTTTTCAGCAGCAGAAAGAAACTACAGTTCATCCATCGGATCATTTAGAAATTGACCTTGGGTTGGATTCGCTGGACAAAGTTAATCTTGGTGTTTATCTGGAATCCAACTTTGGAATAAAATATACAGAAGCAGAACTTGTTGGATTTACAAATGTTGTTAAGCTTGCTGAAAATATTCGTGATAAAAAAACTAAACTTAGTGTTGAAGCAATAGACTGGGGAAAAATTTTCAAAGAGCAGCTTGATCTTGATCTTCCTAAAAGCTGGTTTACTCATAACATAATGAAAAACGGCGCTAAAATATTTCTTAAACTTTACTTCCGATTAAAAGGTGAAGGGCTAGAAAATTTACCCGAAGGACCATTTATTATTGCACCAAATCATCAAAGTTTTTTTGATGGATTATTTGTTGCCGTATTCCTGAAAAATAAATTGATGAAGCAAACTTACTTTTATGCAAAAGAAAAGCATGTTAAAAATAAGTTCTTAAAATTAGTCGCAGCGAAGAATAATGTTATAGTTATGGATTTGAGTGATCTTAAAACTTCATTGCAAAAAATGGCGGAAGTTTTAAAGCGTAAAAAGAATATTATAATCTTTCCTGAGGGAACAAGAACCCAAAATGGTGAAATTGGAGATTTCAAAAAAACTTTTGCGATACTTAGTCGTGAATTGAATGTACCGATAGTTCCCGTTGCTATAAATGGAGCCTATGATGCACTTCCCCGGGGCACACATTTTCCAAAACCGTGGACTAAAATCAATGTAAAGTTTTTAAAACCAATAATGCCTGAAAATCATACTTATGATTCTTTAAAAGATATTGTACAAAGTAAAGTTTCTGAACAGTTAAAAAAATGATTTTACTTGTCATTCCCGCGAAGGCGGGAATCTACATTGTTTGAACAAAATAGATGAGGCTGTCTCATAAATCGGATTTTGTCAACCTGAACTTGTTTCAGGTTCTGATTATAAGTTAAAATCGAATGATTAGACTCCGAAATAAATTCGGAATGACATTTATGAGACAGCCGCATGACAGGAATTAACTACTAAATAGAATTTAATTTATTAGTTTATGAAAAAAATAGGCATAATACTTATCCTCATAATCATTTTGCCTATTGCTTTTTTGTTATTTAATGAGCTTGGCAAGCTAAGTGAAAATGAAAAAGTACTTGAAGAAATTTATAATAACCAGCTTCAGGCAATTCTCTTTTCGGTTAATCAGTATTCTGAAGATATTATTAGAAACAGTGCCAACAGCATAATTGATGATCTTGAATCCATTAAAAATTCCCCCGGCAGAGCAGAGACTTTTAACAATTTGTTGAACGAAAATAAATTGGTAAAATTTATTTTTACAATTGATAGTCTGAATGCTCAAAAAATAATATTTTATTTTAAGAGAAATAGCGGCGTAACAAATCTTGATTCACTTGAACAATATTTTAAAGAAGTTATTGCAATTAATACAAATAAAATTAATAAGCTTTACGGTTATCGGGATATAGGATATAATAAAATTGAGCCTGTTGCGCTGCCCAGGTCAGACAATCAATCATTGCTCGTGTTTACAGGATTAAACACACAAACAAAAAAAATTTATGGAACTGTTATAAATCCACAAGAATTTATAACGAATATTCTTTCTTCCCGTTTGCAGGAAGTAGCTAAAAATGAATTTATAATATCTGTAATAAATCCTGAAACGGGATATCAATACAACTCAACAAAAGATTTTGAAAAACGATCTGTGCAGGCACAAAAGACTTTATGGATATTTCCTGATTACAACTTAGGAATATCATTGGTTGGGCAATCCATTGAAGATTTGATAACAGAACGGGCAATGAATAATCTAATTTTGATTGGAATTCTACTGGCAGTATTAATCGTTGCAGTCTGGTTTGTTTATCGTGCAGTAAAAAAAGAATTAGAACTGGCACAGGCAAAAGCAGATTTTGTTTCTAATGTATCTCACGAACTTAGAACTCCTCTGGCACTCATCAGT
Organism: Ignavibacteriaceae bacterium; assembly: GCA_044227615.1. Classification (GTDB taxonomy): domain Bacteria; phylum Bacteroidota; class Ignavibacteria; order Ignavibacteriales; family Ignavibacteriaceae; genus IGN3. The sequence continues at coordinate 4,527 of JBGAWM010000031.1, read as the reverse complement.
ATGTTTGCAGAAACACTTGAAATGGATAGAGTTAAAACTGAAGAAAAGAAAAAAGAATACTATTCTATAATAAGCCACGAATCTAATCGTTTAGGAAGAATTGTTAATACAATTTTAAACTTCTCAAAAATGGAAGCAGGTAAACGCAAGTTTAATTTTGCTGAAGAAGATTTAAATGAAGTTGTGATTCAGGTGTATCAGAGTTATAGCTATCATCTTTACAACAAAGGATTTGATTTTGAATATGAACCCGGGATTGATATTCCTAAAGTAGTTATTGATCGAGAGGCGGTTTCGGAAGCAATTGTAAATCTTTTAGATAATGCGGTAAAGTACAGCGCTGATACAAAGTTTATTAAAATGGTAATTGGTAATGAAATTGATTTTGTTTTTATAGAAGTGCAGGATAAAGGAATTGGGATTTCTGATGAAGATCAGCAAAAAGTTTTTGATAAGTTTTATCGTGTTTCTTCCGGTCTTGTGCACACTACAAAAGGCACAGGACTTGGACTTTCATTAGTTAAACAAATAATGGATGCGCATAAAGGAAAAATTATTCTTAAAAGTAAAATTGGAGAAGGAAGTAGTTTTAAATTGTTGTTTCCTAAAATTTCTCAAATAAGTAATGGTGAAAAAAATGCCTAAAATTTTAGTCGTTGATGATGAACAAAATATGAGAACCGGATTAAAAGATAATCTTGAGTTTGAAGGGTTTGATGTTGAAACCGCAAATGATGGTGAGCAGGGATTAAAAAAGATTCTCGATAATAATTATAACCTCGTTATTCTTGATGTAATGATGCCGAGGAAATCCGGGTTTGATGTTTGCAAAGAAGTTCGCAAAGCGGGAATAACAACTCCTATTATTTTACTTACCGCTAAAGGGGAAGAGATAGATAAAGTTGTGGGTTTAGAAATTGGTGCGGATGATTATGTTACCAAGCCTTTCAGCTTGCGAGAATTACTTGCACGAGTGAAGGCGATTTTACGCCGCGGTGAAAATCTTACAATGAATGATGTGGAGCGTGAAATTAAAATTGGTAAGCTAGAAATTAATTTTAATGGATATAAAGCAACCTCAAAAAATAAAGACGTACAAATGTCCCATAAAGAATTTGAGATTTTACATTATCTTTGGAAACATCGCAATACAACCGTGAGCCGTGATGATTTACTTACTGAGATTTGGGGTTATGATGAAAATCCCGCAACAAGAACAGTTGATAATTTTATTTTAAAGCTAAGACAAAAAGTAGAAGCAGATCCAAACCATCCGCAAATAATTTTAACTGTGCACGGGATTGGGTATAAATTGATAATTTAAATAATAATTTATTAAGAAATCATGATAACAATGCATAAATTGATATTTGGTAACTGCATGAGTATGGAAGAACTGAAAGATTCTAGCATACAATTAATACTTACTTCTCCACCATATTTTAATGCCCCTTTTGATTACGATGGCTTATTTTCAAGTTATGAGCAATACCTTGGTGTGTTGATTAAATTCGCAAAGGAATCCTTTAGAGTATTAGACGAGGGACGAATTGTTGCATTGAATATTGATGATATGTTGGTCAATGGCACAAAATATCCTATTGTTGCTGATGCTACAAAAATATTTCAAGATGCTGGTTTTCGCTATAGGGACAGAATTATTTGGAAAAAACCAGACGGTTATTTAAGAATAAGTAAAAGGAGTGGTGTAATATTACAAAACCCATTTCCGATGTATTATTATCCAGATAATCTTTTGGAGAGCCTTGTAATCTTTCAGAAAGGTAAATTTGATTATCGTTCTATCTCAAAAGAAATTCGTGAGCTTTCGAGAATTGATAAAAAGGAATTTCAAAATAATAATTGGCATAAAACCCTTTGGGAAATGACAAATGTTTTGCCCGGTTCAACACTTGAAAAAAATATTGCAGCTTTTCCAGAACAATTGCCTTATCGAATCATTAAATTGTATTCATACGTTGGAGAAACTGTTCTAGATCCTTTTTTAGGAAGCGGAACAACAATGAAAGTTGCCCGCTTATTAAAAAGAAATTCAGTTGGTATTGAAATAATAAGAGATTTAGAAAAAATTATCAGAAAGAAAATTGGCTTTGATACAAGTTCAGATATTTTCAATGATGAAGACCATCTTGAAATCATAGAAAGAACAAATGGTAAATATAAGTTTGTCACTCTTGAATATATTGAAAAGAAAAAATCTAAGGAACACAAATGATATGAACATTTCTGCTAAAATTACCGGAATCAAGTATAATATAAACTGTACTGATGATTTAACAGAGGTTAGCTTTAAAGATTTCAATATAAATTCTGCACCCTCTTGTTTTTTACTATCCCACAAACAATACAACTATGGAATCTCCAAGTGGGTTTCTCCAAAACGAACACGGTCATATCCTTTCGAAAGAGTTTATAATTCTTTAAATGTCCCCAAAAGAATTACAGTAATTCCAGTTATTAAAGACGAAGGTTCAAAAGGTGACCGTGATTTTATTCAATGGGATACAGTTTCATTAATGAGTCTTTTAGATGTCTATGTTATACTCGCTTATTATAATAAAGCTGTTATTCATCCTTCAAGAGAAAATAAAATTACTAATCAAGAATTTGATAATGATTATGTTAAAACCAAAATTATAGAAATAAGTAATTATCACAGCTCTGCTTTGCACTGGAATCTAAAAGAAATAAAAGACACACTTCCTTCTCTTATTGACATTGTTCGAGAGTCATATAATCGTATGCAAAAAGAATTAAATGTTGCATTTCATAATCCTAGAGGAATACAAAGTTTTAAAGATCAATTTCTAAAAGGTGTAGCTGATTTTATGGATACATCCCGAAATAAAGCTAAGGAAGCACAGAATAGAGAAAAGCAAACAACACAACCAAAAGAATTTCTCTCAACTTCTACAAAAGCAACTATCACTATAAAAAATTACCTCGGCGGTATATATTATTTCACCACTGATGAAATTGAAATTATCGATAAAAACCTATATTTAATTGAAGGAAAACATTCAATTAATTCAAAATTACCGAGTATTGGTGATATAAAAGATGGACTTCTAAAAATGGTTTTGTATTGCAATTTAACTGATGTGAAAGTGAACGAATCTAATTTTACTCCAAAGCCTGTCTTGAAATTAACTTCCACACATATTTCAGGGAAGATAACATCAAATAATTTGTCTTTAGAAATCGAAAAATTTAAAACAGCAAACAACTTCAACGAGAACCATATTCGTATTATTGACAATCTTTTTTCTGAAGCTCAGACGAACCATTTTGAAGTTATAATTGAAAGTGTTTAAGAAATGATCAAAAGTCCCTTGAGATATCCTGGCGGTAAAAGCAAAGCATTAGATTCAATTTCGAAATTAATACCAGATTTTAGAGAATATAGAGAGCCATTTGTTGGAGGGGGTTCTGTTTTCGTTTATTTAAAACAAAAATATCCTTCAAAATATTTTTGGATAAATGATATATATAAAAATCTTTATCATTTTTGGAATGAGTGTAAGGAAAATCCGCAAGGACTTATTGATTCAATACTTGAACTTCGCGTTAGATACCCTGAAGGTAAAGAATTGCATAGATTTTTATTAAATAATATAGATTCCTTTGACAATATTAAGAAAGCTGCTGCCTTTTTTATTTTTAACAGAATCACATTTTCTGGCACAACAGAGAGTGGAGGTTTTTCAAATGCTGCTTTTCATAAACGATTTACTGAATCAAGTATCGAAAGAGTAAAGTCTCTTTCAAATATTTTAGTGAATACTAAGATTTCCAATCTCGATTATGAAGAAGTAATATTAGCTGATGGCAAAGATGTGTTTTTATTTCTTGACCCACCATATTTTTCCGCCACAAAATCTGCTTTGTATGGTAAGAACGGAACCCTTCATAAAATATTTGACCATGAAAGATTTGTGAATGTGATGAAGCAGACCAAACATAAATGGTTGATTACTTATGATGACAGTGAGTATATAAGAAATCTTTTTTCATTTGCCAATATCACAGCTTGGGATTTAACTTATGGGATGCGTAATGTCACTAAAGATTCGGATAAGAAGGGTAAGGAACTATTCATATCTAACTATCAATTACCAGAGACAAGTTTACAATTTCTGTCTTTAGAAGATATGAATAATTCAATTTTAAGAAGCCAAAAGTTAAGTGTATAGTTTGAGTACATATATTATTGATTTATCTTTTTCACAAGACTCTCTTCATGTTGTACTAGCAGATGGAAGAGAAATTTCAGCACCATTGGAATGGTTTCCTAGATTACGAAATGCAAATGATAAGCAGCGAAGAAATTGGCGATTAATTGGAAAGGGAATTGGTATTCATTGGGAAGACATTGATGAAGATATTTCTGTAAAAAGTCTGCTATCAATTAGTTGATGATTTTATTTTGAAGCTAAGACAAAAAGTAGAAGCAGATCCAAACCATCCGCAAATAATTTTAACTGTGCATGGGATTGGGTATAAATT
>JBGAWM010000030.1:0-36206 GCA_044227615.1 Ignavibacteriaceae bacterium | reverse complement strand
ATCAGTTGGTCCGTAATTATACCAATGCCCGATGTGAAGTTTTGCACCGGAAGGATAAATGAACATTACAAGAGTATAAAGTTTTTTATCCGTTTTGGATAAATCGGTTTTGTAAGTTTTATTGTCTTCCCAAAACTTTTGCCATTTGGATTCTATTTCTGTAAAAGGATAACGCATTTTTTATATTATAATTGTTGAAAATTGAAGCCAAATTTAGCCAATTGGGAAGGGAATTCAAATTGAGTTAATTGAACAAAATAGAAGTAAATTTGAAAAGTAAATTTTATCACATAAGGTATAAAAATGGAAAAAATAGTTATTAACGAATTTTTAAAACATATACAATTATTCAAGGAATTAAATGATGTGCAACTTGAAGTAATTTGCAACAAAGTAAAAGTTGAAAATTATTCAACTAACAGTTTACTTTTTAGTGAAAATAATATTCGTAAAAATCTTTATTTGATTTATGAAGGCGAAGTTGAATTATTTAAACGAACTCCTTACGGCGGTGAAAAAAGATTATCGATATTTAGCAAATATGATTTTATAGGTGAAGGCGCATTGATGGATGATTCACCGCACTCAACCTCCGCGCGAGCAACAATCAATTCTGTTATTGTTATACTATCACGAGATAATTTTAAAGAAATAATGAAAGAACAAAATGAAACTGCACTCGCCATTCTTTCAAGTATCGGCAGAGTGATCTCAAGAAGAATGAGTGCAGCAAATACTCGTGTTATAAATGTTGCTGCTCAATATCAATCAGGAAGAACGCGCAGTGAACACGATTTACTTGGCGATAGAGATGTTCCGCATGAATATTATTACGGTGTACAAACTTTACGTGCGCTTGAGAACTTTAACATTAGCGGAGTTACATTAAATTTTTATCCTGTGCTTATTGAAGCGCTTGCAATGGTTAAAAAAGCTGCCGCAAAAGCAAATTATGATCTTGGACTTTTATCAAAACCAATAACTGATGCAATCGTTCAAGCGTGTGATGAGATAATTAATGGTAAGCTTCATTCTCACTTTGTTGTGGATATGATACAAGGAGGTGCGGGGACATCAACAAATATGAATGCAAACGAAGTGATTGCAAATCGAGCTCTTGAAATTTTAGGATATGAAAAGGGTGATTATAAATATTGCCATCCGAATAATCATGTAAACCTTTCTCAATCAACTAATGATGCATATCCCACATCTGTAAAGATTGCTCTCGTTAATTCGAATAAAAAATTAACAGAAGTGCTTCAGGAACTTGTTCAATCATTCAGAAACAAAGCAAAAGAATTTTCGCACATAATTAAAATGGGTAGAACACAATTGCAGGATGCTGTGCCGATGACTCTTGGACAGGAATTTGAAGCTTATGCTGTAATGTTGAATGAAGAAGTTCAGCGGCTTGATGAAAATGTTAAGCTGTTTCTTGAAGTCAATATGGGCGCAACTGCAATTGGAACGGGAATTAATTCGCATCCTGAATATTCAGAAAAGGTAATTACGCATTTGCAGGAAGTTACAGGATTAAAAACTGTTTTAGCAGGCAACCTTGTCGAAGCGACACAGGATACCGGCGCCTTTATTATGTATTCATCAGCAGTAAAAAGATTAGCAGTTAAACTTTCAAAAATCTGTAATGATTTAAGGTTACTTTCATCGGGACCAAGAACCGGAATCCACGAAATTAATCTTCCACCTATGCAGCCCGGTTCATCAATTATGCCCGGAAAAGTAAATCCGGTTATACCTGAAGTTGTAAATCAAATTGCATTTAAAGTTATTGGAAATGATCTTGCTGTTACGATGGCGGCAGAAGGTGGTCAGCTTGAACTAAATGTTTTTGAACCAGTAATTGTACAGAGTTTATTTGAATCTATTGAAATGCTTAAGAATGGAATGATGACGCTTAAAGTGAGATGCATCGATGGAATAACTTCAAATGAAGATAGATGCAGAGAACTTGTTGAATCAAGTATTGGAATTGTAACTGCATTAAATCCTGCACTTGGCTATGAAACTTGCACCAAGCTAGCTAAAGAAGCACTTGATACAAATCGCGGTGTTTATGAATTAGTGCTTGAGAAAAAGTTATTATCAAAAACCGAGTTAGATGATTTGCTGAAGCCTGAGAATATGATTAAGCCGAGATAAATGACGTCATTCCGAACTTGTTTCGGAATCTTTTAATCTTTACGAGTTATTATAAAGAAGCTGAACCAAGTTCAGCTTTACTTTAACGATTTTAAAACAAACTTACCCGCAGTACTGATAACGGTTTGGGTGGTAGTGCCGTCATTTTGTACGAGCGGGTAAATCTTTGCGGAAAGATCGATCAAGATTCCGCATCTGTTATTTAATAAAATTTTAAAATATTTTCGCACCAAAAATTTTTCTCGCATTATTTCAGTTCAGCTATTGTCATTGCGATCCCAACTTTAGCCGGTTGAAACAATCTTAAATATTTTTGGTTTCAATTCCATCTTTCCGAAACTATATCGCTCAACAATTTTAGTTTTATAAAAATGTTATTCCAATTTCTCATCTCTTTATCTTAAGTTTGAAGTAACAAAAATAAAAATTGTGGAATTATGGAATCAGTTTTTGATCAGTACTTTTACCCCGACTCAATTTGCATCGTTGGTGCATCATCAAAACCTAAAAGCCTTGGTTACGAACTAACAAAATCAGTTAAACAATATGGGTATACCGGTGATCTTGCGCTTGTTAATCCTAAAGCTGAGGAAATACTTGGATTTAAATGTTATCCAACTATAAGCTCAATTGATTATCGCATCGATCTTGCAATTGTAATGGTGCCGAAACAATTTGTTGAAGAAACGATTAAAGAATTAATCACTAAAAAAGTCCAGGCAATAATTCTCATCACTGCTGGATTCAAAGAAACCGGAAAAGAAGGCGCAGAAGCAGAAAAAAGAATATTGCAACTTATTCGTGATTCTAATGCAAGAATGGTTGGTCCAAATTGTATGGGAATTATCAACGCACTCTCATCAATAAAAATGAATGCGACTTTTGTTGCTGAAGAACCAAAAACAGGAAGTATGGCATTCTGTTCTCAAAGCGGCGCTATTGGTGCAGCAGTATTAAATTCATTGCGCGAAACTGATATTCGTTTTGGACAGTTTATTAGCGTTGGGAATAAAGCCGATGTAAATGAAAATGATTTACTTGAGTATTGGCAAAACTGCGATGATGTAAAAGTTATTACTTATTACCTGGAGAGTTTTGTTGATGGCGAAAAGTTTATAAAATATTTTATTGATGATATAATTACCAAACCTGTTGTTGTGCTTAAAGGCGGAAGAACATCAAGTGGAATAAAAGCGGCATCATCACACACCGGTGCACTTGGCGGCAGCGATAAAGTCGTTGATGCAATTTTAAAACAATTTGGAATCATTCGTGCTGATGATTTAAATGATATGTTTAACACTGCAAAAGGTTTCGAAGATTTTCCAACACCAAAGGGAAATCGTGTTGCGGTAGTTACAAATGCGGGCGGACCAGCAATTTTAACTGTTGATACTCTTGAGAAAAATAATCTTGCGCTTGCTGAATTATCTTTAGAAACAAAATTAAGTTTAAAGGATATTGTTCATCCTGAAGGAAGTGTGAACAATCCCGTTGATTTACTACCAGGTGGCACAGCAGAACAATTTAAAGCAGTAAATGAAATTTTGGTCGCTGATAAAAATGTTGATGCTGTAATTTCTGTTTTTGTTGAACCGATAATGGTAAAAGCGCTCCCAGTTATTGAAGGTATAAATGATATTAAATCTGAAAAGCCAATTTTTCAGGTTGTTATGCCATTACCAGAGTTCTGGCAAGAATACAGAACCGAGTCAAAGACAAAGCGATCTTTATTTAAAAGACCTGAAGATCCAGCTGTTGTCATAAATAATTTATTAAAGTTTCAAAATAAAAAAACCAATGCAGGAAGAATTAAAACAGAAGTGCCGACCAAAGATTTTATGCTTAATGAAAAGCTCGGAAAGTTTTTATCGCCGGACGAAGTAACAAAATTATGTGATCATTACAATCTCCCATTAGTAAGAGAGGACATTTTAAGTTTCGACCAATTAATGAAAAGACATCTTAATTTTCCTGTTGTGATTAAAGCCGTTGGTGAAAAAATTATTCATAAAACAGATTTAAAGGGTGTAGCGCTAAATATCAAAACAAAAGATGAGTTGATTAAAACAGCAGAGGAAATGATTTGGAATTTTAGTTCTAAAAATATTCAACTTGATACGTTTTTAATTCAGCCATTTCTAAAGATAAAATTTGAATTATTAGTTGGTGCGTTCCGTGACCCAAGTTTTGGCCCGATGATTATGTTTGGTTCAGGCGGAAAATATGTTGAGTATCTTGATGATACAGTTATGCGCTCAGCTTATTTAACTGATAATGATATTGATGAGATGATTGACTCAACAAAGATTGGTAAAATTATTCAAGGTGTCCGTGGTGAGGAATCTGCTGATATGAAATCAATAAAATTTGCAATTAAAAATCTTGCACAGATGATCCTCAATCACAAAGAAATAACAGAAGTTGATTTAAATCCTTTATTAATAACTTCAGATAATAAAATCTTTGCTGTGGATGTAAGGATTAAGTGTTAAAATTTTTTTGTGGAGACGCATTACGATGCGTCTTTACATTTTTTGTTCTCGCATTTTCTAATTATCATTCCTAAATTATGATCATAAAAAATCATTTATGAAATCTATATGCACAAAAATCAAAAAATCTCAGTAAAAGGAAGTGAAATAAATATTATTTCTCAAAAAGGTGAAGATTATATTTCTTTAACCGATATGGTTAAAAGTTTTGACGAAAGACTTTCTTTAATTGAGAAATGGCTAAGAAATAAGAACACAATTGAATTCATTGGAATTTGGGAACAACTAAATAATTCTGATTTTAATTCCCCCGAATTCGAGGGAATTAAAAAAGAGGCAGGACTCAACAGATTTACATTATCCGTTAAAAAATGGATTTTACTTACAAATGCAAAAGGACTTATTGCCCGTACTGGAAGATATGGAAGTGGAACATTTGCACATAAAGATATTGCGTTTGAATTCGGTTCATGGCTTAGTCCAGAGTTTAAACTTTATTTAATCAAAGAGTTTCAAAGATTAAAAGATGAAGAAAATCAAAAACAACTTAGTGATTGGAAGATTCAAAGAACTCTTGCGAAAATTAATTATAGAATTCACACTGATGCTGTCAAAGAAAATCTTATTCCCTCCCAATTGACAAAACCACAAATAAATAGAATTTATGCTAATGAGGCGGATATACTTAATGTTGCTTTGTTTGGCTTTACAGCAAAGGAATGGAATGAAAAACATCCGGACTTAAAAAGTAATATGAGAGATTACTCTTCATTGGAACAATTAGTGGTTTTAAGCAATCTTGAAAGCATCAATTCAGTACTTATTCGGCAAGGTCTGTCTCAATCCGATAGATTAATCAAAATGAATGAAATTGCAATTGCGCAAATGACTTCGTTATTAAAGACTAAGTCTATTAAAAAGTTAAAAAATTAAAAATTGTTTTTTTAGATGATGAACCGAAAAAAATTTATAACATCGTTATCTGTAGCATCTGTCGGTGCTACGGTTTTAAATCCATTAACTTTTTCAAAAAACTTACTGCTTGATGAACCTGTTGTAATCAAACCACCTAGATTAAAAGCGGGAGATAAGCTTGCTATTGTTGCACCTGGTAGTTACATCTCTGAAGTAGAATTACAGGATTCAATAAAGAATCTTAACGAATTAGGATTTGAAACTACTAATTCTGAAAAAATACTTTTGCAGAGCGGTTATTTTGCCGGTAATGATAAAGAGCGTGCCCAGGATTTAATGGAGAAATTTTCTGATAAAAGTGTAAAAGGAATTGTTTGTGCCCGCGGTGGTTACGGATGTGCCCGTATTCTTCCAATGCTGGATTATAACGTCATCAGGACAAATCCTAAAGTGCTGATTGGTTACAGCGATATAACTGCTTTGTTGTATGGAATTTATCAGAAATCTGGATTGATCACTTTTCACGGACCCGTTGGTACATCAACATTTAATGATTATTCCGTAAACAATTTTAAAAAGGTTTTGGTGAATCCAGAACGTAATCAGACGTTTAATAATTCTACAAGCGGTGATGATGAAAATTTATATGGTGTTGCAACAATCGTAAAGGGAAAAAGAAAAGGAAGACTTGTTGGCGGAAATTTATCTATTATGGTTTCGCTAATTGGGACGCAGTTTGATGTTGATTATTCTGACAAAATAATATTTATTGAAGAAATCGGTGAAGAACCATATCGAATTGATAGAATGTTAACACAAATGATTCAAGCCGGAAAGTTTGAGAACGCTGCCGGTGTTATGTTGGGAATTTTTAGAAAGTGTGAGGTAAAAAAGGAAAGCGATTTAACAGCGAAATCTTTTAACTTGATGGAAGTGCTTGTGGATCGTTTGGGTAAATTTAAAATTCCTGTAGTATATGGAATGTCATTCGGGCATGTTAAAGATAAATTTACAATTCCATTTGGTGCGCTTGCAGAGCTTGATGCAGATAAACAAACTTTTACTTTATTAGAAAAAGCAGTTATATGAAACAATAGTAACTTGATTTTTATAATTCATTGATCATAAAAAATTACAATCAATCTTAACAATCAGTGTCCCATTTCAGAAAAGGAATCTAAATGAAAAGTTTAAAATTTTTATTACTAATATTATTAGTTTTTCAATTTTCGGGCTGCATAGTATTCCATTCCGTTTCTTATGAAGTTAATGTTAATGATGACGGAACAGGAACAGCATTGGTTACCATCGAAGACTTAAACACAGATGCAGCTACAAAAGAAATGAAAGATGAAGATGTTAAAAGCATACTTGAATATGGTTTGAAGAGCTCTGAATTTGCAGATGGAATGACTGCTGAAGGGAAAAAAATTGTTTCAAGAAATCTTTTTGTTGAAAAAGAAAAATTAAATGCAATGATAAGTTATGAGTTTAATGATATCAGCAAAGTTGAGGGAATGCAGTTTGATGACCCATATTATTACTTAACGATTCCTCCTGAAGACAGCATCTTATCAACAAACGGACAGATAACAAGAACCAATGAGTATAAAAGAATTGTTTGGGATAAATCAATAAAAACTTTAAAATTTAAAATGTACAGCGATGATACGAGCAGAGATGGATTAACCTCATTAGCTCCATATTATTTGAAAGAACAATGATGTTTGTTGAAATTGTTTTCCCATTACCATTCAGGAAAGCATTTACTTATTCAGTTCCAAAAGAATTACAGGAATTTGCAAAAATCGGAGTGCGTGCCGTTGCTCCTTTTGGCAAACGCACATTGTCTGGCTTTATAATTAAACTAGTTGATTCTACCCCGCTAAAAAAAGACGAAATAAAACCTATCACAGATATTCTTGATGATAAACCAATCTTTACAAACAAGACGATTAAATTCTATGAGTGGATCTCGGAGTATTATTTATGCTCACTTGGTGAAGCACTAAAACTTCTAGTTCCGCAAGGAACTGATGTAGAAACCAGGAGAAAAATTATTGTTGATAAAGATTTTGTAACAGAACTGCTTTCAAAAGAAAAGAAAAAAGATTCTATAAAATTTAAAATACTTGTTGAGCTATCTAAACGGGATGAATTAAATTTTTCACTGCTTCAAAAAATTGTAAAGAAAAAAAATATTTATTCGCAAGTCCGCCAGCTTCATAATGAAGGGGCTATAACTATAATTGATGAAGTTGAAGCAGTAAAAGTTAAAGCAAAGAAAGTAAAATTCGTAAAGCTTGCAAAAGAAATCGCAGAAATTTATTCAAGTTTCCCTGAGCTTGATAGAAAATCACCGAAGCAGGTTAAGATTTTATTAAAGATGATAGAAGCAAAAGGTATTTCACTTCCTGCTGCTGAGTTGCTGCATAAAACAGAATCATCACAATCATCTTTAAACGGACTTGAACAAAAAGGATTTGTTCAGGTTTTCGAAAAAGAAGTTGATAGAACATTTAGAGAAAGCTATACAGAAGAGCATCAAAAAATTATTTTAACAAAGCAACAGAAAGAAGTTGTTGACGAAGTTCTTGATGCTCAAAATCAAAACACGTTTAAAACATTTCTTTTACACGGAGTAACGGGAAGCGGTAAAACTCAGGTTTATATTGAACTTACAAAGCAGGCATTAGAAAAAAATAAAACTGTTTTAATTCTCGTTCCGGAGATTTCTTTAACGCCCCAAATAACTTCAAGATTTTTTAACAACTTTGGTGATACAGTAACGGTAATTCATAGCCGAATGTCTGCAGGCGAAAGGTTTGATTCTTGGCGGAGAGTGTTAAGTGGTAAATCAAAAGTAGTTATCGGTGCAAGGTCTGCTTTGTTTGCGCCGCTGAATAAAATTGGACTGATCGTTGTTGATGAAGAGCACGATTCCAGTTATAAAAGTTTTGAAATGATTCCAAAATACAATGCGCGTGATGCTGCAGTAGTTCTTGGAAGTATTTTTTCCTGCCCTGTGGTTCTCGGTTCGGCAACTCCGTCTATTGAGAGTATGTACAATGCCGAAACAGGAAAATATAAGCTGCTATCGCTCTTCAAAAGAATTGATGATGCAAAACTTCCCAAGATTATTTATGTAAATATTGCTCACGAAAAAAATAAAACTAAATCGGAAACGGTTTTTTCAAAAACTCTTGTTGATAAAATTGAAGATAGATTAACTAAAAAAGAAGGTGTGATAATTCTTCAAAACAGAAGAGGATTTTCAACTCAAATATTTTGCAATGATTGCGGTGAAGTTGAAATGTGTGAGAACTGTTCTGTACCAATGGTCTATCATATAAATCAAAATAAAATACAGTGCCATTACTGTGGATTAGTAAAACCCGTACCGGGTGCCTGCACTCATTGCGGTTCAATAAATATAAAATATTTTGGAACGGGAACAGAACGTGTTGAAGATGAATTACAATTTTATTTTCCTAATGCAAGGATTGAGAGAATCGATTCGGATTCGATAACAAAAAAATCTTATCTAAGTAATTTACTTTTAGGCTTTAGCAAAGGTGATATCGATATTCTTGTCGGCACTCAAATGGTTTCTAAAGGATTGGATTTTCCACGTGTTACTTTGGTTGGAGTTATTTCTGCTGAAACAACTTTGTGGCTTCCTGATTTTCGTGCTGATGAAAGAACGTTTCAATTGCTTACTCAAGTTTCGGGCAGAGCGGGAAGAAGTAAAGTTGAGGGGGAAGTTATAATACAGACTTACAATGAAAAACATTTTGTTTTAAGAAAAGTTTTAGAGAATGATTACAAAGGATTTTATGCAAAAGAAAAAGATGATCGTGAAAAAATGGGCTATCCTCCTTTTACAAGAATTGCATTAATCGAAACAAAAGATGCATCTCTGGAAAAAGCCAAAGGTGCAGCGTATGATTTTTATAAAGAGATTATCAAATACAAAAACTATCTAAAGATTTCTGATCCAACTACTGCTCAAATATTTAAACTCTTAAATAATTTTCGTTATCACATCTTAATTAAAAGTTATAAAGAAAAAGATCCGGGCGGTGCAATATTAAGAAAAGCAATTTTGGATTCGTGGACGGAGTTTAATAAAAAATCCCGTTACCGGGATGTTAAATTGTATTACGATGTTGATCCTCAAAGCATAATGTAGGGAACGGTCTCCCGACCGTTCCGCTAGAATAAAACCCTACCTTATCATATTTTCAAAAATTGGAGAAACCTGTCCTAATCCAAAAATTATAAACATAAACACAACCCAAACTCCAACAGATGTGAAAATGTATTTCTTCACATTATCAGATTTAAACATTTTTGCAAAAGCAATTCCAACAACAACATAAAACCAAATTGAAAAAACATCTAATCTGCTTAACAAAAATCCCGGAAGTGATTTTATATCCATTCCAGTTAAAGCTGCCGGATTAAGTCCTGTCAGCATCTTTCCCAGAAGCATTCCAAGAATAATTAATATTATACTCTGTAAAACGGTAATATAAAGTGGTAAACCCATCGCAGTCATTGCCTGGGAGTAACTGCCCTCCCCTTTGAGAACGAATTTTGCAATTAAAAATGCTATTGTAGTAAAAACAAAAAACCAAACTAACATCACTACCAAAATTCCTATTGATGAAAATACCTGCATCATACCTGAGCCGCCCATCATTTCCATTGTTTTATCCATCTGCTCATCTGCTTGTTCACGAGTCATTTGACCACTCTCTACCATTTTATCAAACTGTTCCTGCATTGCCTTTTCCTGCTGCTGCTGCATTTCTAATTTAATTTTTGGATTAGACATGTAAATAAATGTTGCTGCAATAGCTACAATAATCAAAGCAATAAGCGGGAGCAGCCAATCAGTAACTTTTGTATTTAGAAATGCCAGCTTTGAGAAAAGATTTGTTGGTTCGGATATCACCCCAACAATTTTATCTGTGTGGGATAATTCCTCCACTTCGTTCGAGGGCTGTTCGGATTGAATTGTATCTTCAGTTTCCATTGCTACTCCTGATTATTTTTGAAATGACACTATTGAAAACTATTTAGGAATCAATCAAAAGGCAATAAGAAAAGGATAGTTTAATGAAGTTTAATAAATTCTGTAATTGGCGAATCGTTTGGATTAAAGGATTTTATGAGTGTGATCTTTTTGTCTTTCACTTCGATGAGTGTAACATTTGCTAAATCAAGATTTAATGATTCAAGCTTTTTATCAGAATCACTTATGTATTCTGTTTTAATCTTTAAAGAATCTGGAATTAAATTCTGATCCGCAGAAATAATGGTAAAATATTTTTTACGATTTAAATTAATATAACTATATAAATCATTTATAGTTTTTACTTTACATCCATGACAACCAAAATCAGAAACCAGAACATAATAATGTAGTTCGACAGAGAGGTTTAAACTGAAATTATTATTTAAATAGTTCGAAAGTATTATGGTTCTTTTATCCGTAATATCATCTTGTTTATCATTGCAAGAAATGATTATTGATACAAAAATTAAAGCAAATAATAATTTTCTCATTTTAATGTTACCTTAAAAATATCTGCAGAAAATATATGTTTATCATTTCCATCAAGTGATGGTAGTAAAATTCCATTTTTAGTTGGGATTAAACCAGGGATATAATATTGTTTTGAACCAAACAGAACCTCATCAATTATATTGAAGTCTTTATCTAAGAATATAATTGAATAATCGCTGTCCAACATAGATTTAACAGTGCCATCTTCGTTTTCATATTTTCCTATTCTATGTTTAACTATTCTATAGTATAAATGTGTAAACTGGTCATAAATTACTCTTTCATATTTTGGCTCATCTGTTAAATATCTTTTAAGATAACTAAAGTTACTTACGTTTTTTTCGTCTATTGGATTGAAGTCATCAATATAATTACTCTTTGCATTGGTTGTTTTGACTAGTTTACCGTCATGATTATATATATAGAGATTATGATCTTTCCCAAACGATAGGATAATGTTTTCATTGTTAATAGTTCTTGATGGAGTAACATCATAAAAATTTCGTGAGTTATTAATATATGAATCAGGGAAAGTACCAAATAATCTAAAACCTTGAATTGCTTTTGAAGAAACTTGTAAAATTAAATTTGTAGGTGAATTATAGTACTCAAGTAAAGTTTGCTTAGTATTCAATCTAATATCAGTTCTAACAACTCCACAATATACAGTTTCGTTTTGGAAGCTTATATGGTTGGACCCAACTGAGAATAAGTGAAACTCCTTATCTTTTATAGATTTCTCAAATTTCCATTCACCTGTTTTAATCCCCTGTTTATTTAATAAGAACAATTGATTAGACTCGCCATTAAAAATAATTACAGAATCAATACTCACTATATAAGCATCATTCCATCTATTTGAGTAGTTCTTACAGGCATTAGATATAGGTATTGAAAAAACTTTTTTATTGTTTGCTAAACTATAAAAACTAAAAGCGGACACTGAAGAATCTAAACAGATTATATATTCATTCATATTGTCCCAAAGATATTGATGGAATAAAAAACTTTCAGTAGGCAAGACTTCTATTTTTATACTTGTATTACGTGTTAACTCGACTGTACCAGTTTTATTTGTGCAACCAAAGTAAATCATTGTCAAAAACAAAAAGAGGTTAAAAATTTTCATTTTTTTAAATTATTGTTGAGTTATTTGTATTGCAAAAATTGCTTGCTCTACAGTAAAATTATTTTCATCAACTTTATCATCTAACACGATATAAACGTAATTATTCGTTTTCGAATTAAACGTCTCAATAATTTTTACTGAGCCACTTTTAAGTAAGTCAATATATTCTGGTTTAGAATTTAACCCACCCAAGAATGCCTCTAATTTTGTATCAATAAAGTATTTTTTAACTTTTACACTTGTTGCAATATTTTGACCACCATCTGATTTTGTGAATAAATCTTTAAAACAGTTAAATTCATTTGCCGATGGTCTTCCATTTACAACAACTTCTTCCATGCAACTCCAGGATGGCCAAGCACACCAATACATCATTCCAGCGCCTATTTCATACCACTGATACAAATAATACCAAGCTACTGGTTTATCAAGTGTTGAAGCTGAATTATCAATAGTATTAGCTATTGGGGCACTAACTTGTTCTTCGCTACAGGAAACTAGAAGAAAAGAAGAAAAGAAGAAAAGAAGAAAAGAAATAGGACTATTAATCTTAAATTTTTCATAAAAAATTCTCCAAATCTATTTGAATAATTTTTAACCTCACTCAAAATTAAAATCTCACTTTGACAAATACAAATAGTTCAAGAGATTTTTCTAACTCAACGAAATGATACTGTTGAAAACTATTTAGTAATCTAACAAAAGGTAATAGGGATATACTATTTTAGTTTTAATGTTACAGTGAGTTAGTGTATTTGTTTAGTAAATAATTTGCTTTGCTAAAAATAGAAGACTATATTTAGACCAAAAAAAGGCTATAAAATGAGATTAAGCGAATCAGTTAAATCAATTAGTTACTTAAAAGCAAATGCTGCAAACCTAATTGATGAGATCAATAAAGAACAGAAGACTTTTGTTATCACACAAAATGGTGAAGCAAAAGTTATCGTTCAAGATATAAAAGTATTTGAAAAAAACCAGGAAACCTTATCGATGTTAAAACTACTTGCTATGACACGGAAAAAGACTAGAAACGCAACAGGTATTAAAGAAACATTTGCAGAAATCAGAAGTGAATTAAATTCTGAA
Organism: Ignavibacteriaceae bacterium; assembly: GCA_044227615.1. Classification (GTDB taxonomy): domain Bacteria; phylum Bacteroidota; class Ignavibacteria; order Ignavibacteriales; family Ignavibacteriaceae; genus IGN3. The sequence continues at coordinate 22,840 of JBGAWM010000030.1, read as the reverse complement.
TTGTAAATATGAAGTACAAAGTTGTAATCGATCCGCAAGCTAAAAATGATCTTAAAGAAATATTTAGTTTTGTAGCTGCAAATGATGGCAAACTATTAGCTAACAAACTTGTTGATAGTGTAGAAAGAGCGTTATACAAACTAGAAAAGTATCCGAAGCGAGGTCATATCCCACCGGAACTGATTGATACTGGAATTAAAAACTATTTGGAAATACATTATAAGTTTTACCGAATCATCTACGAAACAGAAAACCACTTCGTTTATATTCATTCTGTGCTGGATGGTAGAAGAAACATCCAGGAAATATTACAAAGAAGAATAATTAGATAAAAAAATGTTGTTTTGAATAGATTTAATTTTCCTCCAAAAAAAATATTTCTTCAACTTTTTTATTAAAAACTTTAGCAATTTTTAATGCAAGAGGTAAACTCGGGTCGTACTTTTCCCTTTCAATTGCATTAATAGTTTGTCGCGAGACATCAACTAGTTTAGCGAGATCATCCTGGGAATATCTTTTTTCGGCTCGTAATATGTGGAGTACATTTTTCATCTATATTTCCTTTTCACAATCTCAACCCCAACCACGTAAGCAACTATCCCAATTACAGTAAGATAGATTAACAAGTAATTAAGCTGTGTTGGGATAAAATTTATAAATACAAATATCAAAGCGAAAAGAAAAACTAAAGATGTGGTAAACGCAATGTTTAATGCTTCCAAATGGATTCTAAGTTTAAGTTCATCTCCGCGTAAAATTTGGAAATGATAACCGAGAGTACAGTAAATAAAACCTATCGCAGATAGTAATGATGGAATTCCTATAATTGGCCTTAGCATAAACTTATGTAAATTTTGATTTGATTCTGTAATTATCTTATGACCAAAAGAACCAAGAATAAATACAGGAAGGAAAATCATAATTGCGGAAAAAATTAACACCACAGATTTGTATGGATAGGAAAACCTTTTTAGATGATTTTTCATAGCGATAACTCCTTAATTTTAATCTCGAATGCAATATATAGTATTCTTTACATAAAGTCAAGTATGCTTTACATATGTTTTTTAACAAAAATTAATCTTAAAGTAATGATTTGTAAATTTGAACAATAAAAATTTCATTTAATTCTCTTACGGAAAAACTATGCAACCCAAAACAATTATAGAACCTTTCAAAATAAAATCAGTTGAACCAATAAGGTTTACAACACGAGAAGAGCGAGAAGTCCTTCTTAAAGAAGCCGGTTATAATCCATTCCTTCTTCCTGCAGATGATGTTTTAATTGATTTGCTTACTGACAGTGGAACATCTGCAATGAGCGCAAAACAATGGGCGGGAATTATGGAAGGTGATGAATCTTATGCAGGCTCAAAAAGTTTTTACAGGTTTGAAGCTGTAATTAAAAGTATTACCAATCTTAAATACATCATCCCAACACATCAGGGAAGAGCTGCAGAGAAAATTTTATTTACTATTGTTGGCGGACCGGGAAAATATTTTCCGAACAATACACACTTTGATACTACTCGTGCAAATGTTGAGTTTAGCGGAGCAGAAGCTGTTGATCTTCTAAATGAAGTTGGAAAACATCCGGAAATCAGAGCTGACTTTAAGGGAAATATGGATGTTGAAAAACTAGAAGCATTCATTAAAGAAAAAGGAGTTGAAAATATTCCTCTTTGTATGATAACCGTTACAAATAATTCAGGCGGCGGTCAGCCTGTATCAATGCAAAATATTAAAGATGTAAGAGCAGTTTGTAATAAATACGGCATTCCACTTTTTCTTGATGCGTGCAGATTTGCAGAGAATGCTTACTTCATTAAGATGCGAGAAAAGGGTTATGAAAATAAAACTCCGCTTGAAATTGCACAGGAAATGTTTTCTTATGCAGATGGAGTAACAATGAGCGCAAAGAAAGATGCGCTTGTAAATATCGGTGGATTTCTTGCGATGAATGATGATGACCTTGCAATGAAATGCCGAAATCTGCTTATCGTTACGGAAGGTTTTCCTACTTACGGCGGGCTTGCGGGACGTGATCTTGAAGCAGTAGCTCAAGGGCTGTTAGAAATTGTTGATGAACATTATTTGCAATACAGAATTCGCAGCATTGAGTATCTTGGAGAAAGATTAATTGCAGCCGGTGTTCCGATAATTGAGCCGCCGGGAGGACACGCAATTTATATTGATGCGAAAAGATTTTTACCAAATATTCCCGCCGATCAGTACCCGGGACAATCAATTGTGTGCGAGCTTTATCTTGAAGGCGGCGTTCGTTCTGTTGAAATTGGAAGTGTAATGTTTGGTAAGTATGATAAAAACGGAAAGCTGATTCCTTCTATGATGGAACTTGTTAGGATGGCAATTCCCCGCAGAGTTTATACGCAAAGCCATATTGATTATTTAATTGAAGTGATAATCGAGGTTTATAAAAATCGGGATAGATTAAAAGGTTATAAATTTACTTACGAAGCTCCAATGCTTCGCCACTTCACTGCACGATTTGAACCAATTATTTAAGCGGATGTCATTGCGATCCCGACAAAGTCGGGAGAAGCAATCTATAGAACCTAATGGATTTTCCTGTAGATTGCTTCGCTCGAAGTCTCGCTCGCAATAACTGAAAAAGAAAATGCAACTAAAAAAACTATACAAACACGATAACAAAAAGCAGATTTGGAGAATTCTTCCAACTTCAAATAAAAAAGTTATTTTGGAAGAACGAGATGCAAAAACCAAAGAAGTTTTTTTTAGCTGTCTTCAAATTGAATCAGGTAAAAAAATATTTAGTGAACTGCAGTTTGAAGAAAAAAACTGGATTGGAATTGAATCTATTTACAAGGATATAATTTTCTTTCACTCTTACGGCAAGCCTGATATGCCGGCTCACAAAAGCATAATTGCATTTGATATTATATCTCAATCTATCCTTTGGCAGAATGATAACTATGTTTTTGCTTTTGTTTATGATGATAAAGTTTTTTGTTATCAGCAGAGATTTGAATCCAGAGTTTTCTTCGCACTTGATTATCTATCAGGAAATGTTGTGGAAGATTTTGGAAATAATGTGAGGGTGATTAATCAGCTTAAAGAAAAAGTAGATGAAGATTTTTGGAAACAGAATTATATTTTTCCGGTATATTTTAACAGAAATAGTTTATGCGAAGAAACTTTTGAAAAGTACTTGAAGCAAGTTTTAACTCATAAAGTAGTTAAGGGTGAATTAAGTTATTTAAAGATTGAAGATCTATTGTTGCTTAATTATCACGAAATATCTAAAACAAACACTTTAAATAATATTTTTAATGCAGTTGATTTAATAAAAAATAAAATTGTGTTATCTGAAACTTTAGATAAAAATTTAATTAATTTAATGCCAGAATCATTTTTTGTTAAAGATAATTTTCTCTTTTTGATTGTTGATAAAACAAAGTTACTTGTTTATCAAATTAAAGAGTAAATGCAGTCATTCCGAACTTGTTTCGGAATCTTTACATTGTTAAGAAGAACCTGAAACAAGTTCAGGTTGACTAACGGATTAATTAAATAATTAAATGAAATGAATATCAACAGGGAAGAAAAAAATATTCTTCTAAAAGCAGCACGTCAATCAATCAGTTCCTTATTCGATGGTAAAGAGCCGGAAAAACCAGATTACAAAAAATACCCACTGCTAAAAGAAAAACTAGGGGCATTTGTTACTCTTACAATTAATCATCAATTGCGTGGTTGTATTGGTTATATCATTGGCAGAGAACCATTATTTGATACAATCTGTTCAGCAGCTATCCATGCGGCTGTGAATGATCCACGATTTTCTGCATTAAAGAAAAGTGAGTTTGATAAAATTCATATCGAAATTTCAATCCTTTCCGAATTTGTGCCTATAAAAAATTATGATGAAATTATTCTTGGAAAACATGGTTTGTATTTAGATGAAGGCGGCGGCGGATTATTGCTTCCGCAAGTTGCAACAGAACACAAAATGAATCGTGATGAATTTCTTTCAGCACTTTGCAACAAAGCAGGATTTTACAGCGAGTTTTGGAAAGAACGACAGTTAAAAATAAAAGTATTTACTGCTGAGATATTTTCTGAAGAAAAGAAGGAATAAAAATCATGAAAATCAGACATCAGCAAGTTGCGGGATATTTTTATCCGGCAGAAAAGGAAAAACTTAAAAATGATATTTCATCAATGCTTCAAGCTGCAAATGCTGAAAAATCATTTAATAATATTTTGGGAATTGTCTCTCCTCATGCCGGCTATATTTATTCAGGAAAGACAGCCGCATATGCTTATAACCTTCTAAAGGATAAACATTACAAAACAGTGATCGTAATTTCACCAAGTCATGCAGAATATTTTCCCGGTATTTCAATTTATGAAGGTGATGCTTATGAAACACCTTTAGGAATTGTTGAGATAGATCAGATTATGACAGATAAGTTAGTCGCAAATAGCAAAGTAATTTTCCGGGGAGTTCAAGGACATAGAAAAGAACATGCATTGGAAGTTCAAATTCCTTTTCTACAAACGGTGTTAAAAAATTTTAAGATTGTTCCAATTGTAATGGGTGATCAAAGTAAAATATTTGTTAATGAGCTGGCAGAAAAAATTTCTAAAGTAGTTGATAATGAAACTTTAGTAGTAGCAAGTTCAGATATGTCACACTTTTATTCTTCTGAAGAAGCTGATCGACTTGATTCAGTTGTTGAAAAACGAATAAACGATTTTGATTTTGAACAGTTACTGATAGATTTAGATGATCATAATTGTGAAGCCTGCGGCGGCGGACCAATTGCTGCAATGATGAAAGCAGCATCGTTAAAAAAGATTACTAATTCTTTGGTGATAAACAGAAGTGATTCCGGTGATGTAACCGGAGATAAATCCGAAGTTGTTGGATATTTATCTGCTGTGGTTTACTCAGCCTGATTTCTGAAAATTCCATTTTCTTATAAAATAAAAATACTATTTCGGAACATTTGTATTAGCGTTTAAATAGTTTAATCTTCAATTTAACCATTTTTGAGCCTTTCATTCCATTATTAACATACAGATAACACTTCCTTAACATTCTCTTAACATTGAAACTTTAGTTTTCGGGCGTCGAAGGAAAATAAAAATATTTAATGGAGAGAAAATGCCAGAACAAATACAACCGATTCAAAGTGTCTTGATAAAAATGCAAACTTTTATATTAATCATATTGTCTGTTCTAATCCTGCAAGCAGAATCACTTGCTCAGCAAACAGGAAGCATTTCTGGAAAGATTACTGATAAAAGTAATAATGAAGAATTGATTGGTGCAAACGTTATGGTTGTTGGTACAACTATAGGAGCATCATCAGATTTGGATGGTAAGTTCAATATCAAAGGATTACAGCCGGGTAAATATTCTATTAAAGTTTCATACATATCTTATCAATCAGTAACGGTTGAAAATATAGAAGTAAAAGAAAATCAGACGACCTCTGTTAACATTTCGTTAACAACTGCATCAACTGAATTAGAAGAAATTGTAGTTACTGCCGAAGCTCTAAGAAATTCAGAAGCCTCTGTATTAAAAATATTACAAAAGTCAGATGGAATTTCTGATGGAGTGAGTGCTGAACTTATAAGCAAAAATAATAGTTCTGACGGATCTGATATTCTTAAAAGAATGACCGGTGTTACAATTGCAGAAGGTAAGTACTCATATATAAGAGGAGTTAGTGATCGATATAACAATACATTGTTAAATGGTGCAAGCTTGCCTAGTACCGATCCTGAAAAGAAAAGTTTTTCTTATGATATTTTCCCTGCCAGCTTAATTGAAAACATAATTACAGCTAAAACATTTACACCCGATAAACCAGCAGATTTCTCCGGCGGGTTAGTTCAAATAAGTACGGTCGAATTCCCTAGCAAATTTACTCTCAATGTAAGTACATCTGCAGATTATAGAACAAACACAACTGGAAGCAGTTTTACTTCATACAGTGGTGGTGCTAAGGATTTTTTAGGTTACGATGATGGAACAAGGTCGATCCCCTCTACAATAACAGATACAAAAGTAGCAAGAGGTAATTATTCTCTTGCCGAGTTAAATGAAATAGGAAAATCATTCCAGAATAACTGGAATACTTCTTCATCAAATGCACCGATAAATGGAAATCTGAAAATCACGCTTGGGGATAACTATCAACTTGGTGGTGATTTACTTGGTTATATCGCATCATTCTCATACACAAATTCTTTTGAGAATAAAGAAGTAGAAAAAGCTGCATATACTTTTGATGATCAAAGATACAGCTATACAGGTAATACATATTTGAAAAACGTAATGTTAAGCGGATTATTTAATGTCAGTTATAAATTTTCCGGAACAAATAAAATAAGTTTTAAAAATATTTACAACCAAAATGCTGATGATGAAGTAACACTTTACGAAGGACTATATCGAGGCGCGGATCAATTTAGGCAAAATACAACTTTCAGATATATCTCCCGTTCACTCTTTTCAACACAATTAATTGGTGAGCATAGTTTTAATATTTTTAATTCTTTAGGATTTGATTGGCATTTAAATTATGCAAACTCAAATCGTAATGAACCTGATGCACGAAGATATATTTACTCACGCCAAATTGATGATCCGGAAGCTCCATTAAGATTTCAGTTAGACCAATCATTGGCTACAAGATATTATGGTGAACTTGATGATAATAACTGGGGCGTGGCAGCAAATTTTAATCTTAAATTATTTGATAATCCGGAAATGTCCAGTTTTAAATTTGGGTATGCGCTCGATCGCAAAGACAGGGATTTTAGTGCAAGACTTTTTGGATTTAGAAATAATTCTGGTGGAAATTTTATCGCTGAGGACAGTATCCTTCAAAGACCCGTCCAGGAAATATTTTTATCGGAAAATTTCTCAAACACTTTTATTGAAACAGTAGAAATAACCAAACCTTCAGATAGTTATGATGCTGCACAATCAATTAACGCAGCCTATTTAATGTTTGACACAAGAATATTTGAGAGAATCAGGTTAGTAGCCGGCGCTAGAATTGAAAATTCCACACAAACCCTAAATGCATCTTCAGATAATGGTGATAATGCTGATGTTGATCGTAAATATAATGATTTATTACCTTCAGTTAATCTAACTTATTCTCCAACTGAGTCAATCAATTTTAGAGCTGGATATAGTAAAACATTAGCAAGACCGGAATTCAGAGAGCTAGCATCATTCACATATTTTGATTTTGTCGCAAATGAATTAGTCCAGGGTAATCCTGAATTAACCAGAAGTTTAATTAATAACTATGATTTTAGATTTGAAAACTTTGCCGGTGCTGGTGAATTATATGCAGTTGGACTTTTTTATAAAGACTTTAATGATCCAATAGAACAAATCTTAGTAGCATCGTCTGCTTTTGAACCAACCAGATCTTATCGTAACGCAAAGAGTGCAACAACTTATGGAATAGAATTAGAATTAAGAAAATCTCTTGGTTTCGTTTCCTCCTGGCTTAACGAATTTTCATTTGTTAGTAATGTAACTCTTATGAAATCTAATATACAATTTGAAGAAACAAATAATAATAGCGGTGAGACTTTTCAGGAAAATGAAAGACCATTGCAGGGACAAGCAGAGTACATCATCAATTTCGGATTATACTTTGATGATATCGAATCAGGACTAAATACTTCAATCGTATATAACAAAGTCGGGCAACAAATAAGCAAAGTTGGTTTTGGCGGTTTGGGTAACGTAATAGAAATGCCGAAGGACTTACTTGATTTTTCAATTTCGAAAAGATTGTTTTCAGTTCTCTCTCTTAAGCTTACAATTAAGGATTTACTCAATCAGGATAAACGATATATTCAGCAAGCACCAGGAGGTGATAAACCTTATGAAATTAATCGAATAGGCAGAAGTTTTAGTGTAGGACTTTCTTATCAGATTTTTTAACAAAAATTATTTACTTAATAACAAAAAGGACACAATATGAAAAAAATGTTAATAGTGATTACTTTCTTTTGCTTAATGCTAATTAGTGTTAATGCTCAGGATGTGGTTTTAAGCGGAAACATAACAACTAACACAACCTTAACAGCAAATAATACTTATTTGCTTAAAGGACTTGTTAGAGTGCAAAGCGGTGCAACTTTAACAATTGAACCTGGAACGATTATCTTCGGTGCAAATGATGGTTCTCCCGATCCAGCAAGTGCATTAATTATAAAACCAGGCGGTAAACTTATAGCTGATGGCACACTTGAAAATCCAATAGTTTTTACAAGTGAATTTGCAAAAGCGGGTGCTTCAAGATTACCAACTTATGGTGATTGGGGCGGAGTTATAATTTTGGGCAATGCCCCAATAAACGTTCCCGGTGGAACCGCTACTATTGAAGGACCAGGGGATAGCTTTGGCGGTACAAATCCGGATGATGATAGCGGAATTTTAAGATATGTTAGAATAGAATATACAGGCTTTGCATACAGCCTTAACAACGAAATTAATGGTCTTACAATGGGTGGTGTCGGCAGAGGCACTACTCTTGAATACATACAGGTTAGTTTTTGTGGAGATGATTCATTTGAGTGGTTTGGCGGTAATGTAAACGCTAAATACCTTATAGCATTCAGAGGTTGGGATGATGAGTTTGATACTGATTTTGGATTTACAGGAAAGCTGCAATACCTTGTTGGATTAAGAGATCCTGAGATAGCTGATCAATCTTCTTCTAATGGATTTGAATCTGACAATGATGGTTCGGGTTCTTTAAATTCACCGATTACAAGTCCTATCTGGTGGAACGTTACTTTAATCGGTCCAAAACAAAATTCAGGGACTGTTGTCAATTCACTTTTTCAACGTGGTATGCACTTAAGAAGATCATCATTAAACAAAGTGTCTAACGCTATAATTGTTGGTTGGCCAAGAGGTATTAGATTAGATGGAGTTAATACTGTTACCGGAGCCGCAAATGGAACAATGTGGGTTAATAATTCTATAATATCTGGCTGGACTTCAAGCGCACTTGATACAGTTAATGCAGGTGGACAGGCATTTGATGTTAATGCCTGGTTTGCTAATTCAGGTGGTAGAACTTTTGCAAATAATGCGGATGTAATGTTAACCAATCCTTTTGATTTCTTAAACCCTGATTTTCGTCCGGCAACAGGGTCCCCTGCATTAACCGGATTTGCAACTCCACCTGTAGATGGTTTCTTTGATCCAAACGGTACATTCGTTGGTGCGTTTGGTTCAGTTGATTGGACAGCAGGTTGGTCTAACTTTAATCCAGTTGGTTATGTTACTTCTGTTGAAGAAGAACAAATTTCATCAATACCAGCTAACTTTAATTTAACTCAGAATTATCCAAATCCATTTAATCCGAGTACAAAAATTGTTTACTCAATTGCTCAGCCTTCTCAGGTAAAATTAACTGTTACAAATATTATCGGACAGGTTGTTGAAACTTTAGTAGATGATTTCAGATCAAATGGAACTTATGAAGTTACCTTTGATGCTAAAAGTTTAACAAGTGGATTATATATCTACACATTAGAAGCTGGATCAACCAAGCTTTCAAAGAAAATGACTTTATTAAAATAAAATTGTTCTCTCTCCTCTCTCCTTCGACGAGGGACGCTGCATCAACTGCGGCGTCCTTTTTTTATATTTAGTATAATCTTTTTGTGTATTAAATTTAATTATGAAATTAACGCTTAAATATCTCACTCTAATTATTTCTTTTTCTATTGTATTGTATTCACAGCCCAAAGAATCATTCTACTCCGCTTTTGATTCAGTCTCTGGTATGAATATTAAAAAACATTTAGAAGTATTGGCTCACGATTCATTGGAAGGAAGAGCAGTGGGAACTAAGGGTGCTGAAATTGCTGCTAAATATATTTCAGATAAGTTCAGGAACTTTAAACTCGAAAAAATTTCGAAAGAGAATTCTTATTATCAAAATATACCTATGCATGGAAGTATTCCGCTTAATTCTTCTGAATTAATTTTAATTTTGGATAAAGACACACTGCTTCTGGGCCTTGCTAATGATTATTACTTGTACAGGTCAGGGCAGCAAACTTTTATGCCAACTTTTTTGTCTATGGTATTTGTTGGGTACGGAATCGTTGCCCCTGAATATGACTATAATGATTATCAATCCGTTGATGTTGAGAATAAAATTGTTGTTTTTCTTGAAGGAGAACCCCAATCTGATGTTGATGATTTTTTTGATGGATCTTTACCAACGATTTACAGCAGTCCGGAATCTAAGAGAAGAATTGCTTTTGCCCGCGGGTGTGCAGGAACTATTCAGATAGCTTTAGACAGTTTCAAAAACTGGGAGAAAATAGAAGAAGATTTTCAATTTGAAGATGTAACACTGGCTTACTCAGTTTCGGGTAACTTAAATATTTTAATGCGTTCCGAAGCTGCAGATAAATTATTCTTTGGATCAGAATATTCATTTGATGATGTATTAAAGATGCATGTTAGTCAGCGCATCAAATCATTTGATCTTAATACTAAAATGAGATTTCGGGGAACATTTAAAGAAAGGGATTTTATTTCTCAAAATGTAATTGGAATGATTGAGGGGTCTGATTCTGAATTAAAAAATACTTATCTAATAATTTCTGCTCATTATGATCATGTAGGAATTGGAGCACCAGTAAAAGGTGATTCAATTTATAACGGCGCCCTTGATAACGCAATTGGTGTTTCGGTTCTGATTGAGTTAGCAAAGTCTTTTTCTTCATTAGAAACCAAACCTAAAAGATCAATTATATTTTTAGCAACTACCGGAGAAGAAAAAGGTTTGCTCGGATCAATTTACTATACAGATAATCCTGTGGTTCCGCTATACAAAACAATCGCAAACGTAAATATTGATGGGATAGCTATGTTCAAAGAATTTTCGAGTATCGTTGGAATTGGCGCTGACTATTCAACTTTAGATAAATATCTTTTTGACACTGCTGATAAATATGATTTAAAAGTTCAGGATATTCCATCACAATTCAGACAAGTCGATGCATTCAATAATTCTGATCAGCTTGCATTTGCAAGTGCAGGAGTTCCATCCATAATTATTTTAGAGGGGACAATGAACTCAACTAAAAGCGAGGAAGAAGTTATTGCAGCATTTATTGATTATTATGTAAATCGTTATCATAGTCCATTAGATGATCTGAATCAGAATATTGATTACGAAGCAACGGAGAGACACACAAAAATATTGTTTGATTTTTGTTATCAACTTGCAAATAGCAAAATCGAACCTGAATGGAAGAATGGTGCTCCTTTTATAAATGCCAGATTAAGATCAATTGCAGAAGAGAGATAAATGAAATTAAACCTTTCAACAATTTTAATCTCATCTTTAATTTTTCTATACGGCTGTTCATTTAATGTTTCGCAAAAAAATATCGTAACTGTCTCTGGCTCTGATACAATGTTCGAGTTAACATCTAAGCTGGCAGAAGAGTATATGAAGGAATATCCCGGTTTTTCTGTAAAAGTTGAGGGTGGCGGCACTGCCGCAGGAATAAAACAGCTTATTATGGGTGAGATTGATATTTGCACTGCCTCAAGAAATCTTAAACCTGATGAAGCAAAACAATTAGCTGATTATTATGGTTCTCTTGGTTTAGTTTTCCTTATTGCAAAGGACGCATTAAGTATTTATTTACATCCCAATAATTCCGTGGAGAATTTAACATTTGATCAGCTTAAAAAAATATTTGTTTCTGATATTGAAAATTGGAAATCAGTTGGCGGGATCGATACAATAATTACACAAGTAATAAGAAATCCTAATTCCGGTACATACCTTTATTTTAAAGATCACGTTCTGGATGGAGACGAATATGCGGAAAATTCAGTAGTGATTCCAACAACAAAAGAAATTGTTAAATACGTTGAGAAAAATGTTAACGCCATTGGTTATGGGGGAATGGGATATACTGGAAAAATAAAGCATATCAGAATAGATGGTGTAGAACCAACTGAAGCTAATGTCAGAAATGATACATATCCGATTATCAGATATCTGCATTTCTTTACCTCAAAAACTCCAGGTGGAGAAGCTAAAAAGTTTATTGACTGGGTTCTTTCACCATCTGGTCAAAGTGTGGTAAGAAAAGCAGGCTTTATTCCTCTTTGGGAAAATAAATTTTAACCACACTCATAATCATTTCTTAACATTAAAATAATATTCTTTTAATTTGTAATTGGTTGCATTGAATTATCTTTCAAAAAAAAAGAAGATACATTTATGCAAAAATCTAATTTGTTTTTTACTCAGTTAAGTAAATTAAATTTTGAAAAAGAAAAATTGATCAAAAAAGAAAACAAAAAGGAAGAGTCAGTTGATGAATTTGATGAAATCACTATTACAGATAATGAATGGGTTCAAGAATATGAACTTATTTATAGGTCTATAGTATTGGATAAATAAATAATCTAACTAAAAATACTCTTTGCAATCAGATACGTAAGCATGGCAAACAAAGCGGATAAAGGAATAGTAAGCACCCACGCCCACAAAATATTTTTTGCAACTCCCCATCTTACAGCTGAAAATCCTTTAATAGACCCAACACCAATTATAGAACCGGTAATAGTATGTGTTGTACTTACCGGAATTCCTAACATCGATGCCCAGCTAATAGTCAATCCAGCTGAAGTTTCTGCACTGAAACCACCAAATGGTGTAAGTTTGGTTACACGCATTCCAAGCGTCTTTATTACTTTCCAGCCACCTAGCAAAGTTCCGAGAGCAATAAATGAATAACTTAAAAATATTACCCATGTTGGAACATAAAAAGTCGAACCCAAAAGACCATTTGTAAATAATGCAATTGTAATAATTCCAATTGTTTTTTGTGCATCATTAGAACCATGACTTAAGCTGTAAAGAGCAGCAGAAAGAAGCTGTAATCTTCTAAATTGTTTATCAACTTTGCGTGGATTCATATTTCTAACAATCCACATCGTAATCATAGAAAAGAACAACGCCATAAGCATTCCGAGTAGTGGAGCAAGGAAGATAAAAATTAATACTTTGGTATAGCCGCTTAATATGAGTGCCCCGAATCCTGACTTCATCACTGCTGCACCGCCAAAACCGCCTATTATTGCGTGAGAAACACTTATAGGCATCCCAAAGTGTGTGGCTGATGAAGTTAACACAATTGCACCTACTAAGCCTGAAAGTACTACAAAGTTATCTACTACATTTACATCAACAATGCCAGTTCCAATAGTTGTAGCCACATGAACCCCAAAAATAAAAGCAGCAGCAAAATTAAAGAATGCAGCCCATGCAACTGCTTGAAATGGGGTAAGCACTCTGGTTGATACCACAGTAGCAATTGAATTTGCCGCATCATTCATTCCATTGTAGAAATCAAAAACAAGTGCAAGTACAATTATCAGTACAACAATTTCCATAATTATTCTTTATGTATTCTTAAGGAAGATTGATAAAATTACATTTGCTGTAGATTGGCATCGATCACTGGTGCGTTCAAGTAAATCAATTATTTCCTTTTTCTTTATTAATTCAATTGCATCTTTTTCATTTTCAAATAATTCTTTAATTGCCTGCTGATAAACTTTATCAGCTTCTACCTCAAGATCTTTAACTGCTTTTAGCTCGTTTACTCTTTTTACTTTTAAATCCTGGATTGCTGCACCAAGTTCTTTTACCTGTGCACGAATAATTAAAGCAAGTTTATCGGCATAGTCTATTTTCTTTTCAATATGAAAAGTATCTACTCTAACAGTTGCTCCTAAAAGCATATCACTAATGTCATCCAATCTTTTTATCAGAGCAAAAATATCTTCTCTATCAAATGGAGTAATGTATGTTTTATTTAATCTCTTCGTAATCTTAGCAGCAGTTTCATCGCACCGTAATTCAAGAGGTTTCATGTTAAGGATATGAGTCTGTATATCATCAAACTCAAATATTTTTTCCGTATGATTAGCCATCTCCTCGATGTAGCCGATCATATCTTTAAAGTCTTCAAAATACTTTTCTTCTTTAGGTAATAATTTTTTAAACATAAAAACACCAATAATTTTAAAGTGATTGTTATAATAATGTACCTTAGGCTTTCCAAAACTAAGTAAACGTGGTTAATTCGCCAATAAAAATCTATTCAAAAAATTGCTTTGGTTTTACTATATTCACACCTCAAATTGTATATTAAAATTAAGGTGAATTGTGAGCGAAAAGAAGACTAAACCTGCCGATGCAGTAGCGAATATTGTTTCACTTGCCAAAAGAAGAGGATTTGTATTCCAATCCAGTGAAATTTATGGTGGATTAAACGGATGCTGGGATTACGGTCCACTTGGTGTTGAACTGCTTAAAAATATTAAAGAAGAGTGGTGGAAGTTTATGACTTACCGCGATAACGTGGAAGGTCTTGATGCTTCAATTCTTATGCATCCCAAAGTTTGGGAAGCTTCCGGGCACGTTGAAAATTTTACAGACCCGATGATTGATTGCAAACAATGTAAAGCTCGTTTTCGTTTGGATGTACTTGGCGATTCGATCAATGAAAAGAAAAAGGAAAAAGCTTTAGCAGAACTAAAAAATGATTTTAAAGATGATGCTTCCATTCTTACTAAGATTGAAGATAAAATAAATAATCCCGGGGATGATGATCCATTTAATCTTTTATTAGAAGATGATCAAGTTGGCAAAACTCTTTTATCAAAATTAAATTGTCCGCAATGCGGAAATGCAAATACATTTACCGATGCACGTAAGTTTAATCTTATGTTCAAAACATTTGTTGGTCCGGTTGAAGACAGCGGAAGTGTTGTTTATTTACGACCAGAAACAGCCCAAGGAATTTTTGTTAATTTTTTAAATGTTCAAAGTTCGGCAAGACAAAAATTACCATTTGGAATTGCACAAATTGGCAAAGCTTTCCGAAATGAAATTAACACAAAAAATTTCCTTTTCCGTACACGAGAGTTTGAACAAATGGAAATGCAGTTTTTTGTTAATCCAAAAGAAGATAAAGAATGGTATGAGTACTGGAAAGCTGCGCGACTCGAATGGTTTAAATCTTTGGGTATGACCGTAACTAAACTTCGTTATCATGATCATATAAAACTTGCACACTATGCCGCAGCTGCAACTGATATCGAATATGAATTTCCTTTTGGCTGGGGAGAGATTGAAGGAATACATAACAGAACCAATTTTGATTTGAGCAGGCACGAAGAATTTTCCGGTAAATCATTAAAATATTTTGATGATGAATCAAAAGAAAAATTTGTTCCATTTATAATTGAAACTTCTGCAGGTGCAAGCCGTAGCTTTATGGCGTTTTTAATTGATGCTTATTATGAAGAAGAAGTAAACGGTGAGATGAGATCGGTTTTAAGATTTCACCCGAGACTTGCACCAATAAAAGCAGCAATCTTCCCTCTGGTTAATAAAGATGGAATGCCTGAAATTTCTCGTGAGATTGAAAAAGATTTACGCCGTAACTTTAAAGTTTTTTATGATGACAAAGGAGCGGTTGGAAGAAGATATCGCAGACAGGATGAAGCTGGAACTCCATATTGTATAACTGTTGATACTCAAACACTTGAAGATAAAACAGTTACGGTTCGCGATAGAGATACAATGCATCAGGAAAGAATTGCAATTGATCAGCTTACACGATATTTGAGTGATAAACTTTTGAATTAATTAAAAATTAAAAATGTACAATTAATAATTTAGGCGATTTTAACTATCGCCTTTTTTATGATGATAAAAGAAAGATGCTTTTGATATATAAAAAAGAATTGCAAAAAATATAAAATACTTGGACTATTTTAACATTACGGTTACTATTACTTAAACATAAAAACATTTTACCCGCCACACTTGACGATAGCTACATTTTTCTTCTATATTTATAACTACGTTTTAGGCGTAATATTTGTTAGAGTAAATATAAGGAGAAAGTTGTTATGCACACAAAAAAACAAATCTCTTCCTTAGTGGAGAGGCATCCTTTATTACGAATCTCGTCTTATACCAAACTAAAAGTCTCATTACTAATTACAATTTTTTCTTTTAATTCTCTAGCACAAACCCCACAATGGCAATTTATGGGTTTGGCCGGTGAAGAAATTTATGATATTGCAGTAGATGACAGCGGTAATGTTTATGTAGCTTCCTGGACAGGAATATTTAAATCAACTGATAACGGAGTTTCTTGGGAGTTTAAAAATAATGGATTACAAATAGGAGATGTTTACAAGCTTTTTATCGATTATGCTGGAAATATTTATTTATGTGGTTCTGCTAATTTTCCGGGTTATGGGTTGTATAAATCAACAGATGGAGGAGAAAATTGGGTAGGATTTGCAGACACATTAAATGGTGGGCCTATAAATAATTTTGAAGACGTGACCATAATCCCAAATGAGCCGGGTGGTTTTATATATGTAAGTAATTATTACGGTGTTTACAGATCAACCGATGATGGTCAAATATGGCAGAGTACAAGTTTCACTGACCCCGGAGCCAGAAATATAGGAATAAACACAAATGGCTATATGTTTTTTGGAAATAATTTAGCTTCGTGGTTCGGTATTTATCGTTCTACAGATTTAGGTTTGAACTGGGAAAGACATACATTTCTTGGAGTAAGTTCAATGGTTTATTTAAGAGATGGTTCTGTTCTAGCCGGTTGTTATGATCCTGGATCAGGTTCATTTGGGATTTATAAAACTACAAATAATGGTTCAAATTGGATAAATACTAATACAATTTCTGGCCTAGATTATCCAAGTGATTTTGTCTTAGATACTAATGATGACGTTTATGTTTTCATAGGTGGTTTAAATTATGATGGGGTATATCTTTCTTCTAACAATGGTAATTCATGGGCCAATTATGGTCTATCGGGCTACCATCCCGTTACTTGTCTTGCAATTGACTCAAGCGGATATCTTTGGGCTGGTGCACATCAGGAAGGTGTATATAGAACCGAAGGAAGAACCGTACCAGTAGAACTAATTGTTTTTTCCGCTTCGGTAAATGAAAATGACGTTGTACTAAATTGGACAACAGCAACAGAAATTAATAACCAGGGTTTTGAGATTGAAAGAAGCGAGAAGCCAGAAGTAAGAAATGAGAATACAGATGAAGATTGGGAGAATATAGGTTTTATTAATGGCAATGGGACAACAACAGAAATAAGGCACTATACTTTTATTGACCACGATGTTAATAATGGTTGCTATAATTACCGACTTAAGCAGCTAGATTTTGATGGTTCATTCGAATATTCAAATATAGTAGAAGTTAAAGTTCGAATCCCTTTTGAGTTTTTCCTTTCTCAGAATTATCCCAACCCATTTAATCCTGAAACAAATATTGATTACGTAATACCTGAAGAAACATTTGTTAATATTTCCTTATACGATATATCAGGAAGAAAGATTAGAGAATTGGTAAATGAAAAAAAACAGCCGGGATATTATACTGTAAAATTGAAAGGAGATGAATTGAGTTCGGGTATATACTTTTATCGACTGTTAACAACCAGTGAGTACACTGCTGTTAAAAAACTAACATTAATAAAATAATTTAAAAGGGTGAGTTATGAAAACATTAAGCGTGTTTTTGTTTATTTATATAGGTTTATTTTTTTCCGTTTATGCGTAAGAATTACTTGAAGGTTATGAACCAAATCCAGAAGATATTGTTGCACAATATCCTACTTATACAAATCTTCCACTTCCCTCTGAAATTCTAGTTGTCTATAATGCGAATATTGAAGATGCAGAGACAGTAGCAACTTATTATCAACAGATAAGAAACATTCCAACGATAAATATTTGTCCTTTGACCGATTTGCCACTTTCTGTAAATTATGGTGCAGAGGGTGGTGCTTATCTAGTAAATTTTAATGATGATGGAAGTAATTATCTAGCTGAAGACGGTGAAGTAATTGTAAGTTGGGTTCCTCCCCCAGGTTCAACGGGTAAAGCCCATTGGCTATATTACAAAGATTATATAGAGTCTCCTATCAAAAATTATATGGAAGAAAATAATCTTACTGGAATAATAAGATACATAGTTTTAATTAAAGGTCTTCCTTACCGCCTAAGTCCTTCAGCTAATACTTCTCGAAAAGGCGCTTCAGTTTGTGCATTATTAAGTCTTATGAATCAGCCCGATGAAAGAGATATTTTGACATTATATAATACACCATACTGGTACCCAATTTACTATAATCCATATTTAGCTGTTGACTATCCTCCAACTATGAATTATAGATTTAAATCAGGTCATTTTGTAAATACAGGTGGCTGGTATCTTAATTATTTAGTTTCCCGTTTAGATGGTGATACCTATGATGATGTAATAGATTTAATTGATAGAATTACATCAACAGATAAAAGCGGTGAGAAAAAATGGATTTTAGATGACAAACCCGTTTCATTAATTCCTCCAATAGTAATGAAATACTCAACAATGCCTTTAGCTGCAGCTAGATTATCTGAATTGGGATTTAATTACCGATATGACAATTTGATTGCCAATGTTACTTCTGATAATGATGAAATAATTGGTTATAGTTCACACGGGTATTATGCTTTTTGGGATTCATCTTATATCTGGTCTCAACTTCAATTTAATTATGTAAATGGAGCTTTATTTAATACTTGGGAAAGTGGTAATGCGCTTAGTTTTGGTAAATGGCACTCTCACTTCGGGCATTTGTCAGATTTTGTAGTAATGAATGGTTCAGGTGGTGGTGGTAATGTTAATGAACCGACTACAGGAGGCATTTATAGGGAAGGTGATTCATATCCGGCGTATGCAATGGGTTATTCAATAGTTGATGCAATCTATCAAGGTATTAATTACATCGCCTGGCAGAATGATGTTATTGGAGATCCTTTGCAAACAATAGCTTGGGGTAAACAAAGCTTAACTTCAGATTTAAATTTGAGTGGAACTAATTTGGTGACAGGTGAAGTTACAATGCCTGCTGGAAGAGTATTAAATATTGCAAACAACTCAATAATAAATCTTCGTCATCAAGGATTTATTACAGGTGATGGTGAATTAGTGGTTGGTCAAAATGTTGTCTTTAATATTTATAGTTGGCAAAAAGGTGTGTTTCTTTCGTATGATATGGGGACAGTCCTAGATTAGTCTGGGGTTCACATCCTACTTTAATTCCTTTAGTTTATTATAAAGTTTACCGTAAAGTTGGTACAGGTAACTGGTCGTTACTAACAACAACTACATCACTGCAATATATTGATACTCAAATAATATTTAATACAATAGGCGATGGTGAACCAAATGTATTCTATAAAGTAATAGCATATTCAGAATTGCCCGCAACAGATGAATCAAATATTGTCTCCTGTTCTGGTCGTAAAAATCCTAAGAAAATAATCTCAGATCAAAGTTCAGATGTTCCTTTAGTATATTCATTAGAACAAAATTATCCTAATCCTTTCAATCCAACCACTCAAATAAATTATTCTATAAAAGAAGCGGGACGAGTACAATTAAAGATTTACGATATACTTGGAAAAGAAATTGCCACACTTGTAAATGAAAATAAAGAGGCTGGTAATTACAGTATTGATTTTAATGCAGCAGAACTACCAAGCGGTGTTTATATCTATCAATTAACAACACCCGGTTTTAGTCAAGCTCGTAAGATGATAGTAACGAAATAAAAATAGTTGCATAATAATCTTCAATTATAAAAAAGCGATTTGAGAAAGTCGCCTTTTTATTTTTCACTTGTTTATCTCATCTTTCATTAAAAAATTGGGAAGTAAAAATTTAATGGTTTATGAAAAAAATATTCCTTCTGATATTGTTGTCTAGTTTTTTAAGTTTAGCCCAAAACTCCGATTTTGATTCCAGAGTTAATGCAGGTATCAAACAAATCTATAACATAAAGTTTACTGAAGCAGAAAAAACTTTCCGTTCCGTTATTGCGGATTACCCGGAACATCCCGCAGGAAGATTTTTCCTTGCAATGATTGATTGGTGGAAAATACTTCTTGATCCTGATAACGAATCTTACGATGAAATATTTTTTCAAAAGATGGAAGATGTAATTTATCAGTGTGATCAACTGCTGGATAAAAATCCCAAAAATGTTGATGCACTTTTCTTTAAAGGCGGTTCAATTGGTTTTCGCGGCAGACTTCGCGCATTTCGTGAAAGTTGGCTTAAAGCTGCTGATGATGGACGTGAAGCTTTGCCGATTGTTGAAGAGGCTGCTTCACTCGATCCAAATAATATGGATGTACAGCTTGGTTTCGGAATTTATAATTATTACGCGGAGGTAATCCCGAATGAAAATCCTTTAATAAAACCATTAATGATTTTCTTTCCTGATGGCGATAAAGAAAAAGGAATTCAGCAATTAAAAAACACTGCATTAAATGGAAAGTTTGCAAAATATGAAGCCCGTTATTTTTTAATGACACTTTATTATCGTTATGAAAACAATCAAATCATTGCAGATGATTATGCAAAACTTTTACAAGATGATTTTCCTGATAATCCTGTGTTTGAAAAGTGGCGAGGTAGAATTGCTGTAAGAAGAGGTGATTATTTTTTAGCTGATTCAGTTTTTAGAAGCGTATTATTAAAAGCAGATAAAAATTATTTTGGATACAACAGACCTAACTCTCTTCGTGAGGCAGCGTATTACGTTGGAAATAATCTAAAGAATAATGGTCAGCTTGATTCGGCAAAAATTTATTTTGATAAATGTATTACTGAATCTAAAAAGATTGATAAAGAAGGTGAAGAATCCGGTTTTCAGGTAAATGCAGTTATGTTTCTTGCACAGGTGGCAGAAACCTTGAACAAAAAAGATGAAGCAATTAGGTTATACGAAGTTTTACTTGAGATGCGAGATTATGGAAATTCACACTCCATTGCAGAAAATAGTTTGAAGACTTTGAGAGTTAATCGGTAGTCATCACAAGTGAAGTAAAATGATCTGATAGATTGCTTCTCCCGACTTAGTCGGGATCGCAATGACTAATGAAAATCAAAGCGAAGTTGAAATACCAATCCTATGTAAACCGCCAACTAATCCTAATGATGAATACCCATAATCAAATTGGTAATCAGAAATAGTAACGCCTAAACCGGCATTAAATCCGGCAATACCAGCAGTTGTTCCAATTTTAAACTCAGAACGACGTTCATTGTCATAACCTAATCTAAGTTTTAAAACTTTGCTCAATGTAAATTCAGCACCAACAGTAAATGCTTTGAATCTAGATATAAAATCATCACGATCTTCATTAAGTTTGTGAAAATCTGCTGAAAGTCGTAGCGGCAGATTTTCTAATTTTTTTGAAACGCCAATCACAACATCCAAAGGCAAATCTTCTTTGGTTTCAAAGTAGGTTGAAAGTTGACCGCCAAGATTTAAAACTGCAAAACCAAAATTCCAGTTCTTATCAGGTATTGCATAATGCAAACCTAAATCAACAGCCATTGCTGTAGATGAATAACCTGCAATTCCGGAATAAATAAATTTAGCGTTAGCCCCGTAATAAAAATTCTCATCAAGACTGCTGGCATATCCAATAACAAAGGCCATTTCATTAGCATTAAACTCACCATCTCTATTCCCAAATTCATCAGCTTTCTCAAAGCTTCCGTAGTTTATATATTTGATTGCCGCGCCAAATCTTCCAATATCTTCAAACTCAGTTGAATAGGAAAGAGTGGCAAGATTTATATCCATTAAATGTTTTACAAACGAAAATGAAGCAGGATTTCCATTAAGTAGTTCTATTCCTGCGGGATTGTAAAATATAACATCAGCATCATCATTGTTGGAAACAAAACTTCCACCAAGGGCACCCGCTCGTGCACTTCCATCAAGGCGAAGAAAATCATAAATATTCTGGCTATAAGAAAAACTGCCAAACATTATTAAGGTAAGAGTTAAAAAGATGACCTTATTCATTAGTTCTCCAAAATTTCGTTAGCTATTTAAGTATATCGCAAAATAAAGGCAAGGGGAAATATTATTCTTAATTGAAAATTAAAGTTAAAAATGAGGGCCTAACCGTATTAGCTATGATTCAATTTTAAATAAAAGTTTATTCGGAATTAAGTCTAACTGAGAGACTTATAATTTCTCACATCACAATTACTGTCGGTAAAAAATATTGATCTTTGCTATATTTCAATAAACTCTTTTATAATACATTATAATTTATGAACATTCAGATTATCGGTACAAAGAAGTGCAAAGAAACACAAAAAGCAAAGCGTTACTTTAAAGAAAGAAGAATTCCATTTCACTTTAGAGATTTAGCTGAAAAAGGATTGGCTAAAGGTGAGTTAGAAAATATTTCCCGGGTAATTCCTTTGGATGATTTGATTGATAGAGAAAGTAAAAGATTTAAAGATCGTGGAATGCAGTTTATGGTTTTTGATATTGAAGAGGAATTATTGAATGATCCTTTACTTTTAAAAACTCCCATTGTAAGAAATGAAAAATTGGTAACTGTTGGATATAAACCGGACGTTTGGAAAGATTGGATAAACAGCTAGCTTTTGTGAGCAAAACGAAGCAATAGTTTTAATCTATATCAAAACCAAAATAAACTAAGTTCCCCATAATTTTTATAATTACTTCCATAAAATATCTATTCGATTTTTATTTGCCTCTAACAAGTTTAATCTTCTTGCATTTTAGTAGAAAAAAAATGATTTTCAAACGGCATAAATATCCTAATCTTATTAATTAGTATTCTCCAAAGGAATAAATAAAAATT
>JBGAWM010000002.1:0-122560 GCA_044227615.1 Ignavibacteriaceae bacterium | reverse complement strand
AAGTAGTTCATTCAGGGAATTATTAAAAAGCTATGGAATAGTTCAGTCAAACAGTTCAACAGGCAACTGTTATGATAATGCAATAACAGAATCATTTTTCCATACACTAAAAACAGAGTTAACTTACTGGGAAAAATATCAGACAAGAGATGAAACCAAAAGCAGTATTTTTGAATACATTGAAATCAATTACAACAGAAGAAGACTTCATTCATCTTTAGGACATTTATCACCGGTTGAATTTGAAGAAAAAACAGGAAAGAATTAATTGAGAAAGTTGCTTAACTTAGTGTGTACTTTTAGGGGGTAAGATCAATGAAGATAGCCCCGTGTTACTACTTCTATCCCTCGATGTTTTATTCTACTAATATCCCGTTTTACGGTGCTGAGACTTACTGACAAATATTTGCTTATATCTTCCTGACTTAATATCCCGCCTTGGTCTACTGCTTCTTCTGTTATTCGTTGTATCTTGATTTCTCGTAAGCCTATCCGACCATATTCTTTTTTTGCTTCTATATCTTCGTTTCCGTTATCTATCGTCAGTCTTACTTTTTTCTTTTCCATCTTCTCAATCAGTTTTCCCGAACGCTCTTCTATTGCTATTACTGTTACTTCTATTTGTCCCTCTTTCAATTGATACTCTCGCAGCAAACTTTCTTTGGCTGTTAAAAGTATCTGCTCACTCAGCTTCGGGGAAAGTTCATATGAGTTTTTTAATTCCCAGATGAACTCTCCCTCGCTGCTTTTGATTTGTCTTCGTGCTAATTCGGTCCGTCTTAGTTCCATTTGTCTCCTCAGTATTTTTGTTAAATTTAATATCCTGAGGGGTCATTTGACACTATTTCATTAGTATCATCTTCTTCAACTCAACATAATCACCCGCTTTTAACTGGTAATAATAAATTCCACTTGCTAAGTGAGACGCATTAAACTCAACTTCATAATTTCCAGCAGGTTTTTCTTCATTAACCAATGTTGCTACTTCTTTTCCAAGAATATCAAAAACTTTTAATGTGATTAGTAAAGAAGCATCGCGATACGTCTCTACGGATGGAATACTAAATTTGATTATCGTGCTTGGGTTAAACGGGTTTGGATAGTTTTGGAATAATTTAAAGCTGTAAATAAATTGATTTGATTCATCAACTCCGGTTGTTGATGATGTACTTCTGAAAACGCCACTACCATTTGTTCCAGCGAAAATATAACCATCTTGTTTAACCATTAATGATAGAATCATGTAGTTCGTTAGTCCTTCATTTATTTGAACCCACTCTTCTCCATTATCGGTTGAAACAAATACACCATTTATTTCTGTTCCAGCGAAAATATAACCATCCCTATTACTGACTAATGATGTAATATTGATATCACTATTTGGAAAACCATTATTCTTTCTTTCCCAATTAAGCCCGTCGTCAGTCGAACGCCAAAGACCACCGGAGGCAATCGTCCCAACGAAGATATAACCAAGATCATTAATTAAAATCATCTTCACTGCTTTTCCTGGAAGTATTTGGTTCCAATTGTTACCGTCATCAAAAGAACGAATTATCCCATTTCCACCAGCATAAATGAATCCACTATCATTTATAGCAATTGAATTATATGTGTAGTCCAAACCACTACCACTGGTCAAGCTATACCAGTCGTCACCATTGTTAGTAGATCTAAACACGCCATAACTTGTACCAATAATTACTTCTTCATTCTCTTTAGTCAAAATTGAATATGTGTTCCAATGGCTTTCTAGTCCATCATTAATTTCTACCCAGGTACTCCCTCCATTAGTTGAACGATAAATACAACCACTACCAAAAGTACCAGCAAATAAATGACCATCTTGATTGACATTAAGAGCTAAAATATGTGGGGTTGTAAATCCATTATTTACTGATTGCCAAGTGTTACCATTATTTGTGGTTTTGAATAATCCTGTATATTCTGTTGCAGCAAATATATTTCCATTAGAATTCTCTAAAATGAAATTAATTTCATTCTGAGATGGCCCGTTCGTAGGTTCCCAGAAATCTTGAGCAGTGTTAAATTGAGTAAAAACAAATGATATTAGTAGAATTGTAAAGATATTTAAGAACTTCATAAGAAACCCTGAATAAAAAACTATAAAATAATCTCACCTCAAACGAACAAAATAAAACGGTTAAAGTCAATGAAAATGTAAAGAAAACTTGTTTGGTAATTCATCATATAACGGCTAATTTTTCAGTGTAATTTTTAATCATTTGAACAAATTGGAAGGCTTATGAACTCAAAATATTATATGGATTTAGAGCACAAATACGGTGCTCATAATTATCATCCGCTTGAAGTTGTAATTGCAAAAGGTAAAGGTGTTTGGGTCTGGGATGTTGAAGGCAAAAAATATCTTGATTTTCTTTCTGCTTACTCGGCTGTTAATCAAGGACATTGTCATCCTAAAATAACTGCAGCAATGGTTGAACAAGCACAGATACTTACCCTTACTTCACGTGCATTTTATAATAATGTATTAGGCGAGTATGAAAAATTTATTACAGAACTCCTTGGCTACGATAAAATTCTTCCAATGAATACCGGTGTTGAAGGCGGAGAAACAGCAGTTAAGCTTGCACGTAAATGGGCTTATGAAGTAAAAGGAATAAAAAGATACGAAGCAAAAATTATTGTTGCCAATGAAAACTTTCATGGCAGAACAATGATGGCTGTTTCTGCTTCTACCGATCCTGATTGTTATGAAGGATTTGGTCCTTACGTTCCAGGATTTGAAAAAATTCCTTACAATAATATTACCGCATTAGAAAAAGCACTTGAAGATCCAAATGTAGCTGCCTTTATGGTAGAACCAATACAAGGTGAAGCCGGTGTTTTTGTTCCTGACGATGGCTACTTGAAAAAAGCACACGAGCTTTGCAAAGCAAAAAACGTCCTTCTCATCTGCGATGAAGTTCAAACAGGATTAGCAAGAACAGGTAAAATGCTTGCATCAGATTATGAAAATGTTAAGCCGGATATTTTAATTCTTGGTAAGGCTTTATCTGGTGGAACGATGCCTGTCTCCGCAGCTCTTGCTAACGATGAAATTATGCTAACAATTAAACCTGGTCAGCATGGTTCAACTTTTGGCGGCAACCCTCTTGCAGCAAGAGTTGCAATCGCTTCTCTAAAGGTTCTAATCGAAGAAAAGTTAGCGGAAAATGCTTTTGCAATGGGTGCTTACTTCAGGTCAGAAGTTCAGAAAATGGTAAATGAGTTTGAACATCTTACGTTAGTTCGCGGTAAAGGATTGTTGAATGCAATCGTAATCAAACCAGCGAAGAGCGGCAAAACTGCATGGGATGTTTGCGTGGCTTTAAAAGAAAACGGAATGCTTGCAAAACCAACTCACGGTGATATTATTAGATTTGCACCGCCGCTTGTTATAACAAAAGACGAAATAGATTTTGCAATAAGTATTATTAGAAAAGTATTGAAGGATTTTAATTAGAATTGTATAGTCATCACTTCACCTTGATTACCATCGGGGTGAAGTGATCTAATAAAATAATTCAATTAGTAGATTACTTCCCCTATCGAATTGGGGCAGGTTGTCGTGGACTCCTAGCAATGACTATTTCAAATTTTATTCTTAAGAACTTCCCGTGTTTCTCTTATTGATTTAGCAAGTTTAATTAATCTTTCCTCAACATTTTCTAAATCATTATTTTTTGCAGAAAGTTCTACGCCAAGCGATTCATCACCCACTAACTCTGCACCGACAGAATAACTTGAGCCTTTAAGAGTATGAGCGGTGTCCGCAATTTTTTGTACATCGCCGGATAAATGAAGATCGCGCAGCATTTGAAGTTTATGTTCAGCATCAATAAGATAATCTGATAGAAGATCTTTCTCGAACGTTTCATCACCAAGGCTAATTTCTTTTAATCTTCCGAAATCAAATAATCTTGAATCATACACATCGTTTTTCATTTTTTTGTCATCGGTATAAGTAACTTTTAAAAAGTGGTCTATCAATCTTATAATCTCCCTGGCAACCATAGGTTTTGGAACATACTCATCCATTCCTGCTTCAATACATCTTTCACGATCGCCGATAAGTGCATGCGCAGTAATTGCAATAATTGGAATTTTATTTTTGGGTTCAGGCAACGCCCTTATCATTTTAGTAGCAGCAAATCCGTCAACATCCGGCATCTGAACATCCATAAGAATTAAATCATAATGATTCTGTGTGTGAGCACGAACTGCCTGCTCGCCATTCATTACAGCATCAACATCATAACCTGCAGAGTTAAGAGTTCTCATCGCTACTTTTTGGTTGATAAGATTATCTTCGGCAAGCAGAATTTTAAAGCCTTTTCTTTTAGGGATATGAAGTTTTATATCAGCATCTGTAAACTGTATTTCTTCTACTTCAGACAATACATTTCTATCTTCTTTAATTTTAAGTTCTGATGCATCAGCTTCTTGTTCCTTCACAACGATATGAAAATCAAATCTGCTTCCCTCGCCCTCGATACTTGTTACAGATATATCACCTTCCATCAGATTTGTAAACTCTTTGCAGATAACCAAACCTAATCCTGTGCCGCCCAAACTACTGCCTTCTATCCCAGTTATCTGCGAAAAAGGTTTAAACAACTCTTTAATTTTATCAGCCGGAATTCCAATTCCAGAATCTAATATGGAAGTATTTATTTTAACTTTACCTTTTTGAACATCACTAGTCTTTATTAAAATTTTTATCTCACCTTCTTTAGTAAACTTAACGGCGTTGCTTAGAAGGTTTAAGAATATTTGTCTGATTCTTGTAGGATCACCAATAAAATTTAGATTTTTATCTTCTGGTAACTGATAAGAAATACTTAGTGATTTTTCTTTTGCTTTAGGACTTACAATAGAAATTGCCTGCGTAACTATTTTTTTAAGATTAAAATTAAGATTTTCAAGTTCAATTTTACCTGCTTCTATTTTTGATAGATCCAACACTGCATTTATAGTATCAAGCAGAGATTCAGCAGATATTTTTGCACTGCGGACAAATTGTTTTAATTCGTCCTGATTCTGATAGGAATCATTTTCCATCAAAGCTAAAAATCCAATTATGCCATTCATTGGTGTACGGATTTCATGGCTCATATTAGCAAGGAATCTGCTCTTTGCAGTGCTTAACTTCATTGCCTCTTTTGCAAGAGCATCGGATTTTTCTTTTTCAGTTTTAAGTTCAAGTTCGGCTTGTTCACGTAAGTGCTGTGCTGCAATTTCTGCTGATACATCTCTGATAGTACCTTCAAAATATTCTTTACCTGGTATTTCATCGGTAACACGGCGGACATTCAATTTTGCAATAATCTCATTCTTATTCTTATCAAGAAGAGTGGTAATAAAATTTTCGACTGAACCTTGCTTTCTTACTTCCGATAATAATTTTTCTCTATCAGATTTATTTTTATAGTAGTCAGTAACTCTGGTTACTAAAAGATCATCAAGATTGTTATAGCCAAACATCTTAACCAGTGTTTGATTTGCTGTAATAAAATCGCCTTCTAATGTTGATTGGAAAATTCCATCAGATGAGTTGTTAAAGATCGATCTGAACTTTTTTTCTGAGTGTTCAACCCGCAAAGCATTTTCTGCAACCTGCAAACGCATCCTAAAATTTATTGCACTGCCGACAACGGATAGTAAACTTAGGAACAAAACGAAGATCAAAGATTCAAACATATTTGGTAAAAAATATATTTTCTGATCGTTAAAAAGAATTGCAACTGCAAATACAATGTTATAATAGATCGCAACTAAAATCTGGTTCTTTATTTCCCAATTAAGAAACATCGCAGATGTAAAAATCATCAGACCAACTATCTGAGAGTTAACAATCAGCGAGTTTGGCATTAATAAAATCATCAATGCAGAAGAAGCAATAATAGTTAGAAGAAGAATATGTACTAATGGAATAGCATATCGCATTGCATTCTTAGTATTAAGAAATACTAATATTAAAAATGCAATAAGTGTAGCTACAAGTCTTACAAAGTAAATTTCATACGCAAATTCAGCATGATGACGCACTTCAAAAATCATTGCAAAGATGCCTGAGATTGCAACCATCAATGCGATTACCTTTAAAGGTGTTACTAAATATTTACCAGATTCTTCTTTGATACGATCATACCTCTCTTTCAAAAAAGGAAGATTTGGATTAAAAATAAAAGCCATAAGAGATTTACTGTTTTTCATTTTTAACTCTTAAACGACATAATAAATCTACATAATTTTTATGATAAATTGATTTATCATTTCTATCTTAGCACTAACAATTTTAAAGTATTTTCGATGATAGAGTTTTTATATTCAATTGACCTTGCAATTTTTTACTTCTTTAATCACACACTTTCTATTGGATTTCTGGACAAATTTTTCTCAATAATTACGAACGTAAATAACTGGTACATAACTTATCTTATTTTACTGGGAATTAGCTTTACTAAAGGCGGCACTAAGGGTAAACTGGCTGTAATTGGTATTATCTTATTAATAGTCGTTACTGATCAGACAGGCTACAGATTGTTAAAAGAGTATTTTGCAAGACCGCGTCCGTGCAATTTCCTTACAGATGTTATAACTCCTCTTGGATGCACCGGATCTTATTCATTTCCATCAAATCATGCACTTAACAATTTTGCAGCGGCAATATTTTTTTACAGATTATTTCCAAAGTTAAAGTGGATCCTTTTTATCACAGCTTTACTTATCTCAATTTCAAGAGTTTATTTAGGGTTACATTACCCTTCGGATATTTTGGGAGGTGCAGTAATTGGTTTAGCCTTTGGATATTTATTCGCTTCCGGAGTTTTGTACATAGAGAAGTATTTAGTTGATAGAAAAATTAAACACTCTGAATCATAATTTTTTAGAAGGTTATATAAATGACAAAAATTTTTATTCTTTTTTACATGATAATTTTCAGCAGTTTATTATTAGCTAATAATTGCATAATTGCTGATAAAAAAATTATTAAAGCCGATACTCTTGTAATAAAGACTTTAAATTACTCCAATAGCACAGAAGATAGTACCGCAATCATAAATATAGATTACCCTCAAATTGAAGGCTTGGAGAATACAACAATTGAACAGAAAGTAAATCTATTTTTAGAAGAAGAATTCAATCAATCAATAGCATGGTTTGATGAGGTTAAATCAGATACTGCATTCTTTGAAGATTTTCCTTATGAAATGCAATACACCTTTGAAACGGGATTTCAGCTTGAGTTTAATTCTAAAAATTTTTTAAGCATTGTATTGAGCCATTACCAATTTACGGGCGGTGCTCACGGAAATTACTTTGCAATCGGTTATAACATAAACCTAAAAGATGGTAGTGTATTATCATTAAAGGATATAATTAAAGATGATTCATTTGATCTTTTAGCCTATGAATGCGAGCAGGCAATTTTAGAAAAGTATGAGGCTGAATCATTGGATGAAGCAGGATTATTTGAAGACGTAATCACAATTCCTGATGATCAGGATTTTTATATTATTCCCGGAACACTTGTCCTTCAATTTGATCCTTATGAAATTGGACCTTGGTCAATGGGTGAAATAACAGCAGAAATTCCTTTTGAAAAGATAAAAGACCTGTTAAAGGATAATCTTCCATTTCCAACAAAATAAACCCATGAAAAACAAAATATTTATTCGATCAGCAACAGAGAAAGATGTCCCAGTCATATTTGCACTGATTAAAGAATTAGCTGAATATGAAAAACTTGCAGATCAAATAAAAACCACAGAAGACGAATTACGTAAAACATTATTTGGTAAAGATCAATTTGTAGAAATTCTTCTAGCTGAGTATGATAATAAAATTGTTGGACAAGCGTTATTCTTTAAAAACTTTTCAACCTTTCTGGGCAAACCAGGAATTTATCTTGAAGATCTTTACGTAAAACCTGATCTGAGGGGTAAAGGGATTGGTAAAGCTCTGCTCGATAAAATAATTTCTATCGCCAAGGAGAGAAATTATGGAAGAGTTGAATGGTCAGTTTTAGATTGGAATGAGCCGGCAATTGATTTTTATAAAAAAATCGGTGCAAAACCTCTTGATGATTGGACTATTTTTAGACTTACTTCTAATAAATTTTAGGGTTTAATCTTTGTCATTTCAATCAATTTAGTGTATCAACTTTTACGTAAGCTTTAACCTAAATTTCATTATTTTTACACCTCAAAATTATTAATTCGAACTTAACATTTTCTATCTTAAAAGAGGATCTAGATGATTACTAAAAACAGACGAGTAGTTGTAACAGGAATGGGAGCGTTAACTCCGATCGGCTTAACTGTAAATGATTTCTGGAATGGTATGATGGAATCAAAAAGCGGCGGAGCTTTAATAAAACAATTTGACACAGCTAAACTTGATACAAAATTTGCATGCGAACTAAAAGGTTTTGATGTATTGAATTTTCTAGATAGAAAAACTGCCAGAAGATTAGATCCTTTTGCTCAATATGCATTAGTCGCTGCACGTCAGGCTGTTGAGGACGCAAACTTAAAACCCGATACTCTTTCTGAAGATGAAAAAAATAGAATTGGTGTAATATTCGGCAGCGGTATTGGCGGTATTCAAACTTTTTATGATCAAGCTGTTACAAATCGTGAACAAGGACCGAGTAGAATATCCCCGTTCTTTATCCCAATGCTTATTCCGGATATTGCTGCTGGTCATATATCAATGCAATATGGTTTTCGAGGACCAAACTATTGCACGGTTTCTGCATGTGCTACGGGAAATAATAATATGATTGATAGTTTTCTGCTGTTAAAATTTGGAATGGCTGATGTAATGATTGCCGGAGGCAGCGAAGCATCAATATCGGAACTTGGTATGGGCGGATTTAATGCCAGCAGAGCTTTGTCCACAAGAAATGATTCTCCCGAGACAGCAAGCCGTCCTTTTGATTCAACACGCGATGGATTTGTAATGGGCGAAGGAGGCGGAGCAGTAATCCTTGAAGAACTTGAACATGCATTAAAACGTAATGCAAAGATTTATTGCGAAATAGCCGGTGCCGGTTTATCTGCTGACGCACATCACATTACTGCACCTCATCCTGAAGGATTAGGCGCGATATTATCAATGAAAATGGCGCTTGAACAAGCTGAGATCAAACCAGAGGAAATTGATTATGTTAACATGCACGGAACTTCTACTCCGTTAGGTGACATTGGTGAAACTAAAGCGATAAAAAAAGTGTTTGGTGATTATGCATATAAATTAAATCTGTCATCTACAAAGAGTATGACAGGACATTTGTTAGGTGCAGCTGGTGCAGTTGAAGCAATAGCATCAATTCTTGCGGTGGTAAATGATAAGATACCGCCAACAATTAACTTTGAAAATCCTGACCCTGATTGTGACTTAAATTATACTTTTAATAAACCACAGGATCGAAAAGTTAATTATGCAATAAGCAATGCTTTTGGATTTGGCGGACACAATACAACGGTAATATTTAAAAAGTATGAGTAACAATTAATAGGATAACTAGTGAAACGCATCATTTATTTTTCATTCATTTTATTTTTCAGTCTTTCGATCTCTATCTTCTCTTCTGATGGACCCAAAAAGAGAGGAAGTCTAATTGTAAAATTTAAAGGTATGAGTTCCAATAATGGAAATGTGGTCGTTGCATTGTGTAATTCTGATGCTAATTATAAAAACCATAGATCTCCTTTTATCGGAAAATCGGTTACGATAGATAATAATACTGCAATAATTGAGTTCGAAGATTTACCATTTGGTGAATATGCAATAAAAGCTTTTCATGATGAAGATGCCAATAATGATTTGAATACAAATATACTTGGAATTCCAATTGAGGATTACGGCTTTTCAAATAATGCTCGTGGAGTTTTTGGTCCTCCTTCCTGGGAGAATGCAA
The DNA here is from genome assembly GCA_044227615.1 of Ignavibacteriaceae bacterium. Classification (GTDB taxonomy): domain Bacteria; phylum Bacteroidota; class Ignavibacteria; order Ignavibacteriales; family Ignavibacteriaceae; genus IGN3. The sequence goes on along the minus strand of JBGAWM010000002.1, from coordinate 112,608 downwards.
AATTTGAATTGACTGAAAATAGTAAGATGGTTGAAATTGTAATTAAATAATTCAGATTTAATCATCCCAATTTTCTTCCACAACTACTTAATGACTTTATCCCCCTTATATGTTTTAATACTTTGCCATCGAAATAGTTAAGCTTAGCGGCGGTAAAAGTAGCCTCCATACTAAAAGATAGATTAGTTTTCCTCAAACTAAGACCAAAACCGCCGCTGAGTATTAATTTACTTAATTAGCTTTTTTGTCTTTCTTCTCAAAAATTTCATCAAGTATGCCTTTATTAACTACATAATTTGAATAACTTACAATTACATTACCTTTTGTCCGCAAATCAGAATTTTTGTTTTTCTTATCAGATTTTTGGTTACTTGTCTCCCCTGTTATAGTTGCCGGCAGATTCAACTTATCCATATTAAATGAAAAAACAATCTTAGACGGAAGCGGATATTTTATTTTATCATCGTAAGTAAACTCTATAGTAAACGTGCCGTTAGTTTTTGTAGTGGATTCAACTTTTCTAATCAGCTTTTTGCTCTGATCAATCCAATAAGTTGAAAGAATAACTTCCCCTTGATCACCAATCGGAATAACTTTAACTATTGAGGTTTTATATCCATTCAAATCTACATCCTGCTCATAAATTGCAGTATAATCTTTTTTGATTAATGATGATGGAGAAAATTCCATTCCGTTTTTAGGAAGCATTGCAAAACCATCCGCTTCCAAATGAACTTTATCCGGCTGCTTAAAGTAAATTTTAGCTTTAGTTTCGGGAACCTTTATAAATTCGACATCAACTTTAATGTTAACATCAACCTTGTAATCATTTACTTTATTAAAATTAGTAATTACAGCATCTATAATTTCGTTAGGATCTTTGGATTGTGAGAATCCAAAGTTAACAACTAACAAAAATAAACTAATAATTAACTTCATCTGATCCTCATTTATGTTAATATATCCTTACGTTTGAATAAGTAAAGAGCTAATGAAAAGAAAACAGCAATATGCCCGGCTAATATTAAAGTAGCTTTTGTCAGTTCCGCAAAATCCACGGGATCATCAAAAAATAATCTCCACGAAAGGATATAATTTGTAAATAAGTATGGTTTTATTGTCTGAAAAAAATCTACATTAATCGCGGATAGTATTATAAATACAATTATCACTGCCATTGTACTAACTATTGGTCCAATAGAGTTTTCTACCAATGATGAAAATAAAAATGCAAGACTTGCAACTACAGACATTCCCAGCGAAGCAAAACCATAAGCTAATAGAAATCTCCAGAGTACATCACCTTTTTCAAAAATAATTACTGTTTGATTGCTGATAACTAACAGTTCGCCTGCTCCAAAAATTATCAATCCAACAACAAGACTCATAACTGCGAGCCACAAAATCAACAAATTAGTATAAATAATTCCTGCCAAAAACTTTGAAGTAATTATTTGTGCTCTGGAAATTGGTCTTGTAATTAACATTCTGTACGTTCCCGCGGTTGCTTCACCAGCAAGTAAATCTCCCGCAACCAGTGCAATTAAAAATGGTATGTGAACCGCAAGACTGGTAAGAATCAAATAAGAGACCAAATAGCCATTCAACAGATTTCCAACAAATACAAAAGATTGTTGTATGTTTCTGGTCATAAAATTAAGAGTATCCTTTCCCTCAAAAACCATTGCGGTGTGGATAATGGGAACCAGAACTCCAATTGCAATAAAACCAATATAAGTTCGCCATTTCTTAAAAATTTTATACAATTCAATTTGGATAAGCGTTAACATTATGCAACCTCATCAGTAATTTTTAAGAAATAATCTTCAAGCGATCTTGTTGGAATTACTGAACTGACAGCAATACCATTTTCGACAAGATATCTATTGAGAGCAGCAATCTCATCATTCTCCAGTGAAAATATAAAGACCGTTTTTGCCTGAGATTCCAGTTTATTTATCCATTGGGAATTTGTTAAAAGATTTGTTGTTTTTTCCTCATCGTTAACTTCAATAGACACTTTCAGTTTTTTAGCATTCAGTAAATCCTTAACGTAACCTTCAACTTTTGTAGTGCCTTTATTAATAATTATCATTCTATTTGCAACAAGTTCAACTTCATAAAGTATGTGTGATGAAAGAAAAATCGTTTTCTTTTCAACTTTGCTAAGATGTAAAATAAGATCGCGTATTTCTTTCATTCCTTGTGGATCTAATCCCGTTGTTGGTTCATCAAGAATTATCAAATCAGGATTATGAAGCAATGCTTGTCCTAATCCCAATCGCTGCTTCATCCCGTGTGAAAAAGTTTTAACTTTACTTTTGTAACGCTTGCTTAAACCAACAAGCTCAAGAACTTCCATAATTCTATTTTTACTTATTTCTTTACCGGAAATTTTTCCAAGAATTTCAAGATTTTTATATGCAGATAAATAACCGTAGAAATCAGGCTTTTCAACAATTGCACCAATTCGTTTCAGAATATCAATACGATTTTTTTCAAGAGTTTTACCAAATAATTTTATGCTTCCTTCTGTAGGCTTTATAAGCGATAAAAGCATTCTTATTGTTGTACTTTTACCCGCACCATTTGGGCCTAAGAATCCAAACACATCACCTTCAAAAACATTAAGATTAAGACTGTTTACAGCGCGTAAATCCTTAAAGTCTTTGGTTAATGAGTTAATCTCGATTATCTTGTCGCCGTTCAAAATAAATCTTTCAAAAAATTGATTAAAATCATGATAAAGATAGTAACTTATAAATAATTAAAAGATATATTTATTTTGAACGGTAATTATTTTAGATAAAGATGTTGTGATTTTCGTATGATGCTAAAATTAATTTATTGTCAAGAGTAAGTTGGATAAAATTTAATTTGTTTTTTTACAAAATTATTTTCATTTTCGATTTGAAAATTAAGTGATAAAATAAAAAATAAATTTACTCTACAATCTGTTTTTTATTTATAATTTTTTTTAATAGTTTCTGATGTGAATTGCTGATGAGAGATGTAATGAAAATATTAAGATTTTTAAATTGCAAAGCATCCCTCAAAAATCCTGAATCACTTCTAACCTTAAATAACATAAATAGTTTTTTTATTAACTAGTCTATCCTCTGGAGAGTTGGATGCAGATTAACAGATTTTTTACCGTTCAGGGAAAGGATCCTTTATCATCTTTTGAATTTTCTAAAAGAACTTCTGAGATTAAAAATCCCGATGGTTCAAGTGTTTTTAGAATGGAAAATGTTTCGGTGCCAAAACAGTGGTCGCAGGTTGCCACGGATATTATTGCACAAAAGTATTTTAGAAAAGCAGGTATTCCAAAGCTTCTTAAAAAAGTAAATGAAAAAGGAGTTCCAAAGTGGCTTCAGCCTTCAGTTGCTGATGCAGAACGTTTACAGGAACTTCCTGAAAATGACAGATTCACTTCTGAGACAGATTCAAAACAAGTATTTCATCGTTTAGCAGGAACCTGGACTTACTGGGGTTGGAAAGCAAATTATTTTGATTCTGAAGAAGATGCAAAAACTTTTTATGATGAATTAATCTATATGTTTGCAAATCAGATGGCTGCTCCAAATAGTCCTCAGTGGTTTAATACCGGATTGAATTGGGCTTATGGAATTACCGGACCATCACAGGGACATTATTTTGTTGATTATCAAACAGGCGAATTGACTAAATCAGATGACGCTTATACTCATCCGCAGCCTCACGCATGTTTTATCCAATCTGTAAGTGATGACCTGGTTAATGAAGGCGGCATAATGGATCTTTGGGTTCGTGAAGCAAGATTATTTAAATATGGCTCGGGAACAGGATCAAATTTTTCTGAACTCAGAGGTGCCAGTGAATCTTTAAGCGGCGGAGGAAAATCTTCAGGTTTAATGTCATTCCTAAAAATCGGTGATAGATCTGCTGGTGCAATTAAATCCGGCGGAACAACAAGACGTGCAGCAAAAATGGTAACTCTCGATCTTGATCATCCTGATATTGAAGAATACATAAATTGGAAAGTTATTGAAGAGCAGAAAGTTGCTGCAATTGTTGCAGGTTCAAAATTATGTAATCTTCATCTTAATAATATTATGAAAGCTTGTTATGATGAACATCCGGAAAATGATCGATTCAATAAAAAGTTAAATAAGAAATTAAGTTACGCGGTACTTGAAGCAAGAAAAGCACAAATATCTAATAACTATATAGAGCGAGTTATACATCTTGCAAAATTAGGTTTCAAATCTATCGAGTTTCCTATCTATGATACTGATTGGAATTCTGAAGCTTACGCAACGGTATCCGGTCAAAATTCTAACAACTCAGTCCGTGTTACAAATGAATTTATGACTGCAGTTTTAACAGATGGTAATTGGAATCTTTATTGGAGAACTGAAAAAAGAAAAGCAAAGAAAGAAAAAAGAAATCCAAAAGCATGCAAAACTTTAAAGGCGAGAGATTTATGGGATCAAATTGCATACTCTGCCTGGTCTTGCGCTGATCCGGGAATTCAATATCACACAACAATTAATGAGTGGCATACTTGTCCTGCCGGTGGTGAGATTAAAGCATCAAATCCTTGCAGTGAATATATGTTTCTTGATGATACTGCTTGTAACCTTGCATCATTAAATCTAGTTAAGTTTTATGATCAGGAAAAACATGAATTCAATATTCCGGCTTACAGACATGCTACAAGAATCTGGACAATGGTTCTTGAAATAAGTGTGTTGATGGCACAATTTCCAAGTAAAGAAATTGCTCAATTAAGTTATGAATATAGAACACTTGGTTTAGGTTATGCAAATCTTGGTACATTATTAATGTTACAAGGAATTCCGTACGATAGTCGCGAAGGATTTGCAATATGCGGAGCATTAACTTCAATTATGCACATGACTTCTTACGCAACTTCTGCTGAATTAGCAAAACAAGCCGGACCTTTTCCAAGATATGAAGAGAACAAAACAAATATGCTGCGAGTTCTCCGTAATCATAGAAGAGCAGCCTACAATGTTCCAAATGAAGAATACGAAGGATTGTCTATTTATCCTGTTGGAATCAATCCTCAGTACTGCCCTTCTGATCTTCTTAAAGCCGCCAGAGAAGACGCTGACAAGGCTGTTGAACTTGGTGAACTATATGGGTTCAGAAATGCACAGGTTACTGTGATAGCACCTACAGGCACAATAGGGCTTGTTATGGATTGCGATACTACCGGTGTTGAACCAGACTTTGCTTTAGTCAAGTTTAAGAAATTAGCCGGCGGTGGATATTTTAAGATAATCAATCAATCTATTCCCCCTGCATTAGCAAAGTTAGGATATAATAAAGATCAGATTAATGAAATAATCAGGTATGCAAAAGGTTCAGGTTCATTAGATGGCTGTCCTTATATTAATCCTCAATCCTTAAAAGCAAAAGGATTTACTGATGAGATAATTTCAAAAATTGATAAATCACTTCCATCAGTTTTTGATATAACTTTTGCATTCAACAAATTTTCTCTCGGTACTGATTTTTTAGTTAAGACTTTAGGATTTGATGAGGAACAAATAAACTCGTATGATTTTGATGTATTAAGTAAACTTGGCTTTTCTAAAACAGAAATCTCTTCCGCCAATGATTACGTTTGCGGAACAATGACAATTGAAGGAGCCCCATTCCTGAAACATGATCATTATTCCATTTTTGATTGTGCAAACAAATGCGGTAAAAAAGGAACCAGATTTATTCGTCCTCTTGCTCACATAAAAATGATGGCATCGGCACAGCCATTTATCTCAGGTGCAATTTCAAAAACGATCAATCTTCCCGGCAACGCAGGTGTCGAGGATATTAAAGATGCTTATATGCAAAGCTGGAAACTTGGTGTTAAGGCAAATGCTCTTTATCGCGATGGATCAAAACTTTCTCAGCCATTAAATACAATGAGTGACGAAGACATTGAAGCGATAATGGAAGACAAAGAGAAAAATGATATTGTAAAAGTTGCTGAAAAAATTATTCATAGATACATCGCAAAAAGAAGACGATTACCGGATAGAAGATCCGGCTACACACAAAAAGCTAAAATTAATGGTCAATCTGTTTATATCAGAACCGGTGAATATGATAACGGACAACTTGGCGAAATATTTATTGATATGCATCGTGAAGGTGCATCGTTTAGAAGTCTGATAAACTGTTTTGCAATTTCAATTTCTCTGGGTTTGCAGCATGGTGTGCCTTTGGAAGAGTTTACAGATGCATTTGTCTTTACACGATTTGAACCAAGCGGAATTGTTACAGGCAATGAGAAAATTAAAATGGCTACTTCTGTAATTGATTATATTTTCAGAGAACTTGCAGTAACTTATCTCGGTAGAAACGATCTTTCACACGTTGATACTGATGAAATAAAAACTAAAGCTTCAAGGGGCATCATTAAAAAATTAAGTGAACCTGAATTTGAGAGTGAAGAAGTAATCAGCGAGCGTTTGGTTGAACTTGATAAAAATCATCCTGAAAAATACAGTATTACTCCTGGGGCAAAAGGAATAGCAACTCAGGAAAAAGCTACTCAAACAGTTAATAGTATGACCACTAAAGTTAAACAAGCAATTGAAAATGGTTATACCGGTGATATTTGTCCGGAATGCCAGAGTATAACAATGGTTAGAAATGGAACTTGTTTGAAGTGTATGACTTGCGGTTCTACTACTGGCTGTAGCTAATTAAATTAAAAACTTGTATTGACAAAAAACCGTTCCTAATATGAACGGTTTTTTTGTGTACAATTCATATATAGTTTACTTTTCTTCTATCCTTCGAGCACCCATATATCTTTTATTATAATATTCGTGGTCAAGAGAAGAAATTGTTACGCCTAATTTTGATGAAGCGTGTGCAAATAAATTATCGCCAATATAAATACCGACATGCCCGGGTTTTACTCTTTTTCTGGTGTTAAAGAAAACAAGATCACCAAATTCCAATTCACTTCTATCCTCAATTACAATTCCCTGTTGAAACTGATCCCTTGCTGAACGGTTAAGATCCAACAACCATGAATCTCTATAAACATTTTGAGTGAAGGCACTGCAATCAATTCCGCTCAGAGAATTTCCGCCATATTTGTAGGGAGTATTAAGATACCTTATTATCTCCATCAACATTAATTCTCGTTTTGATGAGAGCAGAGTTTCACTATCTGAACCCGATGACTTTTTATCAAGATCCTTCATTAATGCGGTTAAATCAATTTTTGATTCATCTTCGGGCAAGTCACTGGGATCCTGACTATCTTCCATATCTTCATCAAAAATTATTGTTGTATCATCAATGGATGGGTTATTTTGAGATGCATATCTCGAATCGGTGTAGGACTCAGATTTATCAGTTTGATTATCATCATTGTACCTTAATGTGCTAGACGAACCGCTGCAATTAATTAATGTAAACCCACAAATTACAATTGTAATATTAGTGCACAACTTTTTTAGTACTGTCATTCATTACCCAAGATATGATTTTAAGATATTGCTTCTGGAATTATGTCTTAATCTTCTAATAGCTTTTTCCTTTATTTGTCTAACTCTTTCCCTTGTTAAATTAAATTTATCACCAATCTCTTCAAGAGTCATCGGATTTTCATCATCCAATCCAAAGTATAACCTGATAACTTCAGCTTCACGTTCAGGAAGAACTGAGAGCACATTTTTTACTTCTGCTTTTAAGGATTCGGAAATAAGTTCAGTATCCGGTGCAGGCATTTCCTCGTTTTGTATAACATCCAATAGACTATTCTCATCGCCAAAGGAAAATGGAGCATCAACTGAAACCTGCTTGCCATAAATTTTCATAGTGCTTGAAATTTCTTCAACATCCATCTCAAGCGATTGAGCAATCTCTTCAGAACTTGGTTCTCTCTCAAATTCCTGTTTTAAATTGCTGTATGCTTTACCTATTTTATTAATAGCTCCAATACGATTTAAAGGAAGCCTTACAATTCTGGACTGCTCTGCAAGAGCTTGCAAGATTGATTGTCTGATCCACCAAACGGCATAAGAAATAAATTTAAAGCCGCGTGTTTCATCAAATCGTCTTACTGCTTTAATCAAACCCAAATTGCCTTCATTGATTAAATCTCCGAGTGATAATCCCTGATTCTGATATTGTTTAGCAACACTAACAACAAAACGCAGATTGGCTTTAGTAAGCATTTCCATTGCAGCCTGGTCGCCCTTTTTCATTCGAACTACAAGCTCAATTTCCTGCTCAGGTGTCAGTAAATCAACTTTACCAATTTCCTGAAGGTATTTATCTAATGATTGATTTTCCCGATTTGTAAATTGCTTAACTATTCTCATTTCATCATCTTAAATGAAGTAATTATTGAGTTATAGTATTAAAATATTCAGGTTATTATCAATGTTTAATTATTAAGTAATCTTTGCTTTAATTAAAAATAGAGATGAAATGATTTAAAATAAAGAGCGAACTTTAATTATTGTTTTTATCTCGTTATTTCTGGATAAATTGAGGATGAATCGATCGCACCTTTAATCCGGTATATTTTTCTGGTTTTAGAGAAAGAATGATCAATTTGTTCTGCTCAGCTAATATATAAAAAAGTGCATCACGAATATTTGAAAATTTGTTTATACAATCTGAAATCGATAAACTGTAACGAGAATGCAAACCAAGAACATTAATTGAATTTAATAGATCTCTTACTTTTTCCTTTTCAAAATCGGACTTTGCCAACATAAATAATTCGGATGCATTAAGTACAGAAGTAAAACAAATTCCCTTTTGCATCAGCGTTAGAAGAAATGGTTCTCTATCTGTCTCTTTAAGAGTTAAGTAATCGATAAGAATATCAGTTTCCAATAAATATTTTGGAAATTTATCGATGTTCATCCCGGTATTGTTTTCCAAAGCTGGATGAGGAAAGTGATCCTTTAGCCTCTAAAAATTTGATAACTACTTCTTCGGGTAAATCCTGAATTTTAATAATTTGTTTTATTAATTCTTTATCAACATCAGAATTTTTAATCTCATCACTTTTTACATTTTCAATATCATTCATTTAAAAAGCTCATACCCTTCAAATCATTTTTTATTTTAAAATAATCAGCGACTGTTTTGCCTACATCCGAAAATGTATTTCTGATTCCTAAATCCGCAGCCGCTTTGTTTTTTCCAAAATACAAAACGGGAACATATTCTCTGCTGTGATCAGTACTTGGCGTCGTTGGATCGTTTCCGTGATCTGCAGTAAATATAACTCTGTCATCTGGATCAAGATAATCAAGAAATGCTGGTAAGAAATCATCAAATTCTTTTAATGCTTTTGCAAATCCTTCAACATCATTCCGATGCCCAAAATAAACATCAAAATCAACCAGGTTAATAAATATTAGACTGTTCTTATATTTGTTTGATGCCTTTATTAAATTCTCGAACCCTTCCTTGTTGGATTTAGATTTTACTTGAACTGATATTCCGCGATAATTAAAAAGATCATTTATTTTACCTATGGCTACCGTATTAATTTTATTTTTTTGTAAAAGATCAAGAATGGTTTCCGACGGTGGATCTAATGAATAATCCTTTCGGTAAACAGTCCTTTCATAACTGCCACTCTTACCAAGAAAAGGTCGGGCAATAACTCTTCCAACTTTTAGTGGATCAGCCAAAACTTCATTTCTGGTTTTTTCACAAATCTCATAAAGTTTTTCTAATGGAATAATTTCTTGATGAGCTGCTATTTGAAATACTGAATCTGCAGAGGTATAAATTATTGGGAAACCAGTTCTTAAATGTTCATCGCCCAATTCCTTAATAATTTCGGTACCGGAAGCGGCTTTGTTGCCAAGAAAGCCTTTACATCCTGAAATTTCTAAAAACTTATCTGTAATATTTTTAGGAAATCCATTTGGGAAATAATCAAAATCAGTTTCAACAAACAGTCCGCTCAATTCCCAGTGGCCCGTAGTACTGTCTTTACCTTTTGAAAGTTCTTTCATCTTTCCGAATGAAGCGATTGGCTTAGAGGTTTTTTCAATTCCTTTAATAGGAATAATATTACCGAGTCCTAGTTTCTGCAAATTAGGCAAATATATTCCATTGAGTGTATTTGCAATATTACCCAATGTGTTACTGCCTTGATCGCCGTATAATCCGGCATCCGGCAGCTCACCAGCACCAACGCCATCAAGCACGATAATAAAAAAATTATTCATAATAATTGATTATCTAAAAAGGTGTGAAGTTTAATTAATATTTCTTACAGCGTTTCCGCCTTTTTCAACAGCTTTCTGTAATGCTAAATCAGCATTATTAAAAACTTCATCAGTATCAAGTTTTCCGTGTGTTGAGGCTACGCCGATAGAGATAGTGTAGGTATTTTGCTTTGAGACAATAGCGATTGGTTTTCTTGCAATTTTAACGCGCAGTTTTTCAGCCCAAATAAATACATTTTTTGCATCAGTATTAAAGAAGTAAACTGCAAATAGTTTTTCATCAACTCTTCCGAATATATTTAGCGGAGTCATTTCCTTAGCAATCGCTTCGGCAACAACCTTTAGAACTTTCGGTAAAGGATCGCCATCAAATAAAGATTCCTGCTCAAGAAATTCATCGATCTTAATAAGAGCTAAAGCACCGGGCACATTAAGTGAGTGTGCTTTATAAAGATCGGAGCTTAAACGTTCCTTAAATGTTTCCTGATTTAATGCCCTTGTTTCAAGATCGAGAGCAATTAAACTTCTAATTAATGTTTGAGAAGAATGTGAATATATTATATACGATATGATGTGAACAGAATTATTAAGAAACTTTACATCTGAGTTCGTATAGATATTCTTTTTTAAACTTTCAAAGCAAAGTACTCCAAAGTTTTGGCTGCCGTACATAAGCGGAATTGCCATGAATGAACCATCGAATGTTAAGTCCTCAGATTTAGAATATCTTTTATAACTATCTGAGGCTGTGTCATCAATCTTTACTGGAAGACCCGAAAGTATTGCTTTACCAACCAATGTTCCTGATAAATCTATCTGTAATCCCTGCCCAATGTACTTTAATGATGTTTTGTTATGAACTCTTACTGCCTCAAACTTTTGTTCAACAGGTTTAAAGTAAACAAATACAAAAGCATCCCATTCAACTAAATCGCTAAGTGAGTTTTGTAAAGCAGTAAGAACTCCTTCTTCAGTATCAAAGTTAGTTTCTGGTCCTATTAGATTTAATAAGCCTTTTAATCTTTGCTGAGAAATGGAATCTGAGTGTTTCTCTTCAAAGATTTGAATTATCATCGTAATTACTCTTACAAATCTTCCAAGTGAATAAATAGTTTCTATTCCAAATAAATCACCAACTTTTGCATCCACAGCAATAATTGCAATTAGCGAGCCTTCATAGAACAATGGAACACCAACAAAACTTCTAATTCCCTGTGCCTTGTCATAGTATCTAATAACATCAGATTCTGCCGCCGGTGAAATGTCACTCAACAATTCCGGCTCACCTTTCTGAACTATCTTACTTAAGATATCATCTTCGATATCAAATTTTCTTTTAGCAATTTCATTGGGTGATGCAGAAACAAATTTCTCAATGGTTAACTTTTCTTTTTTCTTATTATACCAAAAGAAGATAGCCGTATGCGCAGAGTATGCATCTTTAATAACAGTTAGCATTTTTTCCAATGCAAAAGTAAACTGTCCATCGTGCCCTATTTCAGGGGGTAAAGATTCATTCGCAATTTCTTCAAATCGTTCGCGCAGATCAGGCGGTATTAGTGTTGTCTTGGGTGTTTTAAATTCAGGTATATAGTTTTCAGAAGTGATTACTTCTACTTTGGGATTCTTGGAAATAATTTTAAATGATTCATCATGATCACTAACAGGAGGAATGTTATAATCATCATCAACTTCATCATTTTCATTTATAGAATATCGCCCATCAAATCTAACAGAATCTCTTAGGAAGATAATAAAGGCAACATAAATTACAATTACAGCAATAGTTATAACTCGGATCAGCAAATCATCGGTGATAAATAATAGAATTGCAAGTACAGGCACAAGTAAAAATATAAGAATTCTTTTTTTTTGTCTTTTATCCATTAGAAATAATTTTGCAGCTGATTAATACTTGGTTAATATAAATCTATGTTTAAAAAATTACAAACTTTGTTTAGCAAAGATATAAACTATTTAATAAAATAATGCGGTAAGTAGTTTTTTAATTTCTTTATTTCCAGTGCCTTTAATTGATGAAAAGAAAAATAAATTTTCATTAAAGATCAGTTCCGGGAATACTTCTATAATTTTTTTCCTGGCGATTGAGTATTCAGACTGCTTTAGCTTATCTGATTTATTTAATAAAATAATGTATGGAATATCTAACGATTTAAGCATATCATTTAATTTTACGTCTAGCTCTGTTGGGTGATGACGACTGTCGATCAAGTGTATGGTTAAATTTATATTCTTAGAGGTTGAGAAAAAATCGTTAATGAGATTACCCCATTTTTTTCGCTCTGATTGGCTAATTTTTGCATAGCCATATCCGGGTAAATCAACTATATAAAATTTGGAATCTATATCGTAGTAATTAATAGATCTGGTTTTACCAGGGGTGGAACTTGTTTTTGCTAGATTTTTTCTGTTAAAAAGTGAATTGATAAAGGTAGACTTTCCAACATTAGATCTGCCGCAAAGGACAACCTCAGGAAGTTTTTCTTTGGGTAGTTCAGATAATTTAAAAGCCGATGCTACAAATTTTTGGTGTTCAAACATAATAAAAAAGAGTAACCGGTATTCCGATTACTCTTTAAATAATTAGATAAAGTTTATTTTATTTACTTTTTTTATCAGATTTTTCTTCTACAACAGTAGCTTCTTCTATTTCGCTGCTTCCCTTTTTGCCAGCTTTATCTTTAGCTTTTAGTTCTCGCTTAGCTTTGTGTTCTTCAGCCTTTTTGTTTGCCACATCGTTGTAATCCACTAATTCTAAGATAGCCATTGCTGCTGCATCACCATTACGACTTCCGAGTTTTACAACTCTGGTATAACCGCCCGGTCTCTCACCAATCTTGGGAATGATTTCTGCAAAAAGCTCTTTCACAACGTCTTTATCATTTATAAGTGCCATCACCTGGCGTTTAACATGCAAATCATTCTTTTTAGCTTTTGTTATTAATTTTTCAATAAAAGTTCTAGCTTCCTTAGCTTTTGCTTCAGTAGTTTTAATTCTTTTATGTTTTAACAGGGAAGTTGTTAATGCATTGAGCAGAGCAGATTTATGACTAGCTGTTCTACCTAATTTTCTTCCTTTAACGCCATGTCTCATTGAGTAACCTATCTAAATTTAATGTGATTCAGAATCTTCTTTAATATATTTATCTACATCCATTCCAAAATCAAGTCCAAGAGTTTCAACAATCTCCATTAACTCTGCTAAGGACTTTCTTCCGAAATTTCTAAACTTGAGCATTTCCTGCTCATCTTTTCTGACTAACTCTGCTAAATTTTTAATATTGGCAGCCTTAAGACAGTTATGCGATCTAACACTTAGCTCAAGTTCATCAACCGGAGTTAAGAGTATTTTTTTAATTCTCTCAGTTTCACTGTCTTTTTGATTAACACTTGCTTCTTCTTCCTGCTCAATATCAAAATTGATGAACAATTGAACATGCTCTCTAAGAATTTTTGCTGCCTGTGTTAAGGCATCATCAGGAGTAATTGAACCATCAGTAGTAATCTCAAATGTTAATTTTTCATAATCATTTTTATCACCAATTCTAACATTTTCCACATCATACTTAGCAAGTTTAATTGGAGTAAATATTGAATCAATTGGAATTACTCCGATTGTTTGATCCGGAACAATATTTTCCTGAGCAGGAACGTAACCAACACCTTTACCAACTCTCAATTCAATATCAAGTTTAGCGCTTTTATTAAGTGTTGCGATGTGCAGATCAGGATTTAATATTTCAATTTCATTGCTTGCTTTTTGAATATCAGCCGCAGTCCATTCACCGGCACCAGATAATGAAATATCAATCTTATTTGGTTTCTTCGAAAGAAACTTCATCCTAACTTGCTTGAGATTTAAAATAATCTCAGAAACATCTTCAACAACTCCTTCAATTGTGGTGAACTCGTGTAAAACTCCGCTAAACTTAACAGAAGTTATTGCGGCACCCTGCAGAGATGATAAAAGCACTCTGCGAAGTGAGTTGCCTAAAGTAACACCGTAACCTCTTTCAAGGGGTTGCAATGTAAATCTTCCAAACGAGTTCGTGTAATTGGCTTCATCAAGAACAACAGCCTCTGGCATCTTTAAAGATGATACACTCATTATTATCCTCTATCTTATTCTAATTAAAAATTTTATTTCGAGTAAAGTTCAACTACTAATTGTTCATTAGCATTTAAAGGAACATCTGCTCTTTCAGGAATTTGAACAAAGGTACCAGAAAGTGTGGCTTTATCAACAGTTAACCAGCCGTAAGTGTTATCTTTTACTCTCTTAAGTGAATTATGAATTGCATCTAATTTTTTACTTTTTTCTTTTACCTGAATTACATCACCAGCTTTTAGCAGATATGCCGGAATGTCAACAAGAATATTATTTACGATAATATGTCTATGTGTTATAAGTTGTCGTGCTTGTTTTCTGGACGATGCAAATCCAAGTCTGAAAACAACATTATCCAAACGTCTTTCAAGAAGTTTAATAAGGTTTTCACCTGTTCTACCTTTTTGTCTGTTAGCCTTCTCAAAGTAATTTCTAAATTGAGTTTCTAATAAACCATATGATCTTTTAATCTTTTGCTTTTCTCTTAACTGAACTCCGTATTCAGACACTTTAGCTCTTCTAGATAAACCATGCTGACCAGGAGGATAGTTTCTCTGTTCGATAGGACATTTTTCCGTAAAACATTTCTGCCCCTTAAGGAAAAGTTTCTGTCTTTCTCGTCTACATAATTTACAAACTGAATCAGTGTATCTTGCCATTTAATAAATCTCCAATAAAATTAAACTCTTCTTTTCTTAGGTGGTCTGCATCCGTTATGAGGGATAGGTGTAACATCTTTAATAGATGAAATTGTTAATCCAGCAGTGTGTAATGCTCTTATCGCTGCTTCTCTACCGGAACCAGGTCCCTTTACAAAAACTTCGATTTTTCTCATTCCCAAATCATACGCTTCTTTTGCTGCAGCTTCTGCTGAAACCTGCGCTGCAAATGGTGTATTTTTTCTAGATCCTTTAAATCCGTTTTTACCTGCAGATGACCATGAAACAGTATTTCCATAAATATCTGTAATTGTAACAAGAACGTTATTAAAGGTTGCTTTTATATGTGCAACACCGTTCGAATCAACGTGTGTTTTTTTCTTAACTTTTTTTACAGTTTTAGCCAATTCTTAAATCTCCGTATTGTCAAATATTATTTCTTAGATGGTGCTTTTTTCTTACCAGCAACTGTTCTTCTTTTACCTTTTCTGGTTCTGGAATTAGTTCTTGTTCTCTGACCTCTTGCAGGTAAACTCTTACGATGTCTTACACCTCTGTAAGAACCAATATCCATTAATCTCTTAATATTCTGCTGAACTTCTGAACGTAAGGCTCCTTCAACTCTGTATTCAGCGGTTATCACCGATCTAATTTCACCAACCTCTTCTTCAGTAAGATCGGAAACTTTTTTTGTAGGACTAACTTTAGCTTTTTCTAAAATTGTTGCGGCTGTATGTTCACCTATTCCATAGATATACTGCAAACCGTACAACACTTTTTTATTTTTTGGTAAATCAACTCCAGCTATACGAGCCAATGATATACTCCTTTATTTTTAACCTTGACGTTGTTTGTGTTTTGGGTTTTTGCAAATAACTCTTACAACACCCTTACGTTTAATAACTTTACATTTATCGCAAATCTTTTTAACAGACGCTCTAACTTTCATTTTAATTATTCCTATTTATACCTGTAAGTAATTCTGCCTTTAGTCAGATCATAAGGAGAAAGTTCTATTGAAACTTTATCTCCTGCCAATATTTTAATAAAGTGCATTCTCATTTTTCCGGATATATGAGCATGGATTTCATGTCCGTTATCAAGCTTTACTTTAAATGTTGCATTAGGTAAAGTTTCTGTGATAATACCATCTATTTTAATCGGACCCTGTTTAGCCATTTAACAAATACTTAAAATTTCCGGAGAACTATTGTTTATCAAAATTGTATGTTCAAAATGTGCTGAGGTTGAACCATCAGCCGTTATTATTGTCCAGCCATCTTTTGCTGTAATAACTTCATATTTTCCTGCATTGACCATCGGCTCAATTGCAAGTGTCATTCCATTTTTTAACTTCGGACCCGTTCCCTTTCTTCCAAAGTTTGGGATTGAGGGATCTTCATGTAAAAATTTTCCAACACCATGCCCGCAAAGATCTCGTACGATAGAAAATCCATTTGCTTCAACATAAACCTGAACAGCATTTGAAATATCGTGGACTTTGTTTCCAGCAATTGCCTGCTCAATTCCAAGTTGTAAAGAACGTTCCGTAACTTCCATCAATTTTTTCTTCTCATCAGAGATATTTCCAACTGCAACTGAAAGAGCAGCATCTCCATAATATCCATTTTTAATTACACCAATATCTAAGGCAACTATCTCACCTTCTTTAAGTGCTCTTGTACTTGGAATTCCATGCACAACCTCATCATCAACTGAAGAACAAATTGACCCGGGAAAACCCGGCGCACCACCCTGTGAATAACCCTTGAAAGCTGGTATCGCATTATTGCTTCTGATATAATCTTCTGCAATTCTATCCAGCTCTAATGTTGTAATCCCCGGTTTAACCTTTGACTTAAGAAGCTGAAGTGTTTCTGCAACAATTCTACAGCTTTCTCTGATATAATCAATTTCTTTTTTTGATTTTATTAAAATCACTAAAAATTATCTGCGACCTTTTATCTTGCCTGATTTCATAAAGCCATCGTAATGTCTCATCAACAAGTGCGATTCTATTTGCTGTAGTGTATCTAATGCAACACCAACAATAATCAATAAGCTTGTTCCGCCAAAAAATTGTGCAAAACTTCCTGAAACACCCCATGCAGAAACGAATGCCGGCAGTATCGCTATGATTGCTAAAAATATGGAACCGGGCAATGTGATCTTTGTTAATATATTATCAATAAATTCTGATGTTTGCTTACCTGGTCTTATTCCGGGAACAAAACCACCCTGCTTCTTCATATTATCTGCCACATCCTTAGGATTAAAGGCAATGGCAGTATAAAAATATGTAAAGAAGATTATCATCAGCGCATAAATGGTTGAATAAATTGGGGATCTGTACTGAAACCATCCTCCTACCATCTGCAAAAATTCATTATCAGGGAAAAAAGACAATACTGTTGCAGGAATAAACATGATTGACTGAGCAAATATAATAGGCATAACTCCAGCAGTATTAACTCTTAGCGGAATGTATTGCGTAACACCGCCGTAAACTTTTCTTCCAACTACTCTCTTTGCATATTGAACAGGAATTTTTCTTGTCCCCTGTGTTACTAACACAACACCTGCAATAATAAAAAACATAAATGCAAAAATAATTATCTCAATAATAATGGATCTTTGTCCTGCTGAAATCAATCTGATTTCATCAAATATTGAGTGTGGGAAACGTGCTACTATTCCAATAAAAATTATTAAGGAAATACCATTACCAATACCTTTATCAGTAATTTGTTCACCCATCCACATCATAAACATTGTGCCTGCTGTAAGAATAACTATTGTGGATATAACCCAACCAATACCTTGCACAGGTTGAGGAACAATTGGTAATCCCTGAAATTGAGTATTCAATAATTTTATCGTAACACCCCAGGCTTGCATAGCAGAAATAAGAACAGTACCATACCTGGTTAACTGTGTTATTTTTTTTCTACCTTCTTCACCCTCCTGTTGCAGTTTCTGAAAATAAGGAACAACTGCGCCCATCAATTGAAGAATAATTGATGCCGAGATGTAAGGCATTATTCCTAATGCAAAAATTGCTGCGTTAGAAAAAGCCCCGCCGACAAAAAGATCATATAATCCAAAAAGATTATCCGAAGAAGCATTCTTCATACTTTCTGAAAGCAGTGTAGCATCAACTCCAGGAATTGTTAAATGCGATCCTAATCTAATTATGAACAGCAGAGCTAATGTATAAATAATACGCTGTCTTAATTCGTGGATCTTAAAAATATTTCTGAATGTATCTGTAAATCTTGACATTTATTTTATGTACTATATCTTTGTGATAGTTCCACCAGCTGCTTCAATTTTTTGCTGAGCTGATTTGCTGAAATCATTAACCGTTAAGTTTAACTTAGATTTAACATCACCTTTACCAAGAATCTTGATTGGTTTTTTTGAACTAGAAATTAATCCTATCTTTTTTAGTTCGTCAGCATTTAAAGTTTGATCTTTAATCACTTTTGCATCAACCAATTTTTGAAGTGAATTTAAATTGACAACCTGATATTCTACTTTAAAGATATTTGTAAATCCAAATTTAGGAACTCTTCTTTGAAGAGGCATCTGACCGCCCTCAAACCAAGCTTTATGTTTTGCGCCTGATCTTGACATCTGACCATTCATACCTCTGGTTGATTGGTTGCCATGTCCGGAACCTTCACCACGTCCAACTCTTTTACGATTTTTTCTAGAGCCTTTTGCGTATTTAAGATTGCTTAATATATCCATTATAAAACCTTACTAATCTTTTAATTCTTCTACTTTAACCAAGTGAATTACTTTTTTTATCATTCCTCTAATTTGAGGAGTATCGTTTTGAATTTTTACCCAATTTGGTCTTCCTAAACCCAAAGCTTCAATTGTAGCCTTTTGATTTTTAGGTCTATCGATAACACTTCTTGTTTGAGTAATTTTAATTTTTGCCATTTTTTATCCTCAGTTCGAGCTAATAAACAAATCTTTAATAGTAACGCCTCTCTTGGAAGCCATTTTTCTTGCGTCAATCTGCTTTAGTAAACCATCAAGTGTTGCTTTTACTTGATTGTGTGGATTACTTGAGCCAAGTGATTTGGTAAGCACATCTGTTATACCAGCAGCCTCTAAAACGGCTCTTACACCACCGCCGGCAATTAATCCAGTACCGGGTGAAGCTGGTTTCAATAATACTTTTCCAGCACCAAATTTACCAATTATTTCGTGAGCAACAGTTCCTTTTATTATGGAAACTTTAACCACGTTTTTCTTAGCATCATCAATCCCTTTAGAAATTGCATCGGTAACTTCATTAGCCTTACCAAGACCTACTCCTACAACACCATCTCCGTTACCAACAACAACAATTGCATTAAAACTGAATCTGCGTCCACCTTTAACAACTTTAGCAACTCTATTAATGTGAACAACTTTTTCTTTAAGTCCTTCGGTATCAGTTGATTTTACAGGTTTCAAATAAATCTCCAAACAATCTTTTAATAAATAAATTTTCTTAACGCTTTGGTTGCCGGAAGAGGATTCGAACCTCTACAGACGCCTCCAAAGGGCGTAGTCCTACCATTAGACGATCCGGCAATTATCAAAATTTTAATCCGGCTTCACGAGCGCCTTCGGCGATGGCTTGAACCCGTCCGTGATATCTATAACCATTACGATCAAATACAACATTAGATATTTTTTTCTCTAATGCTTTCTTAGCTACTAAATTCCCAACAAGTTTTCCCTTAGAGATTTTTCCTTTTGCATTTTTAACTTCATCAGCAAGTTCTTTTGATAATGAAGAAGCTGCGACTAAAGTTGTACCTGTTGAATCATCAATAATCTGTGCATAAATCTGGTTAAGACTTCTATAAATGGTAAGTCTTGGAACTTCTGATGTACCAGAAATTTTCTTTCTTATTCTTGTCTTTGATCTTAATCTTGAATTTGTATTTCGCTTAATCATTTTAGTCTAAACTCCATTAGAATTATTTACCTGCTGTTTTGCCGGCTTTTCTTATAATCTGTTCGGTTGAGTATTTAATTCCTTTACCTTTATAAGGTTCTGGTTTTCTTATAGATCTGATTTTTGCTGCAACTTGTCCAACTAATTGCTTATCAATACCAGATACAACTATTTGAGTTGGTGTTGGAGCTTCAATCTTAATTCCAGTTGGAGGAATAAAAAATATCGGATGTGAATAACCCATATTGAGTAAAAGATTTGCACCTTTTAACTCTACTTTATAACCAACTCCAACAACATCTAAAGTTTTTTTATACTCTTCACTAACGCCAAGAATCATATTCTGAATCAGTGCGCGTGTTAAACCATGCAATGCTCTGTTCTGTTTAAGATCGTCAGGTCTATTTACTTCTATTTGAGCATCTTTCATTTCAACAGTCATGTTATTATGAACAGCTCTCTGAAGTTCACCTTTAGGACCTTTAACTTTAACAATATTTCCATCCAAAGTAACTGTTACGCCTTTGGGGATTTCAATTATTTTTTTTCCAATTCTTGACACTTTAATTCTCCATCAAAAAAATTACCAGATATAGCAAATTACTTCACCGCCAACTGACTGACTTCTTGCTTCTTTGTCAGTCAACAATCCCTTAGGTGTTGATATGACAGCAGTACCTAATCCATTAAGAACTCTTGGCAGTTGAGATGCATCTTTATAAACACGTAGCCCGGGCTTGCTAATTCTTTTCAATCCGGAAATTGCACTGGAACCATCACGATATTTAAGCTGAATTTTGATTACATTTTGCTTGTTATCATCAACGATAGAATAATCGTGAATGTAGCTTTCTCTCTTCAAAATATCCGCTAAACCTTGCTTCATTTTTGAAGCAGGAATTTCAACTCTTAATTTCTTTGCCTTCGAAGCATTTCTAATTCTTAGCAAAAAATCTGAAATCGGATCACTTACTGGCATAATAATAAACTCCTACCAACTTGATTTTTTTAATCCTGGAATCTCACCTCGGAGAGCCATCTCTCTGAGAACTAATCTAGATACGCCAAATTTACGGTAGTATGATCTTCCTCTACCAGTAAACATGCAACGATTTTTTAATCTAACAGGAGATGAATTGCGTGGCAGTTTTTGAAGTGCATCGTAATCACCTTTTTCTTTAAGTTCTTCTCTAAGCTTTTTAAACTTTTCATTAAGCTTTCTTCTTTTTGCATCACGGGCAATAATGCTAAGTCTTGCCATTAAATCTCCTTTAAATCCTTATTTAACTTCTTTTTTTCTAAATGGAATACCGAATGCTTTTAATAATTCAAAAGACTCGTTATCAGTTTTTGCTGTTGTTACAAGTGTTATATCCATACCCATAACTCTTGTAATCTTATCAACATTAATTTCCGGAAAAATGATCTGTTCTTTAACACCCATTGTATAATTTCCTCTGCCGTCAAAAGATTTATCTGATAAACCTTTAAAGTCTCTTACTCTTGGTAATGCAACATTTATAAGTCTATCAAGAAATTCATACATTCTTTCTTTTCTAAGCGTTACCATCGCACCAATATTCATATTCTCACGTAACTTAAAGTTTGATATTGCTTTCTTGGATTTTCTTACGCTAACTTTCTGACCAGTTATCGTTTCAAGTTCTTTAACTGCTTCATCCATAATTTTTTGATCAGCAACAGCAGCACCAACACCCATATTAACTACTATCTTATCCAACTTAGGAACCTGCATAACACTTTTATAACTAAAAGTTTTTACTAAAGCAGGAATAATATCCTTCTTATAGATTTCACCAAGTCTTGGTGTAATCTTAATTTCTTTTTCATGCGCAGGAGCTTCTTTAGCGGTACCTTTTTTTTGAGCTTCTTTTTTCTGCGGTTCTTTATCTGAACTTTTGGTTTTCTTTTCTGCCATTTCTATACAACTCTAATAAATTTAATTTTCTTAAGGAATCATCTCACCAGAGACTTTACTAACTCTGGCAATTTTCTTTTTACCTGATTTTTCGTCTAAAATAATTCTCGCGCCAATTCTTGTAGGCTCGTTAGATTTAGGATCTAATATCATAACGTTTGAAGAATGAATCGGAGCTTCTTTTTCCTGAATTCCACCTTGCGGGGATTTTTGAGTAGGCTTTGTATGCCTTTTCCTTAGATTAATTCCCTCTATAATTAAACGGGAAGTTTTAGGAAATACTTTTAAAACTTTTCCGGTTCTGCCCTTGTCATTTCCGGCAATAACCATAACACTATCATTTTTTCTTATTTTCATTTATCCGAAATCCTTATATAACTTCTGGAGCTAAAGAAACTATTTTCATAAACTGTCTCTCTCTCAATTCTCTTGCAACAGGTCCAAAAATACGTGTACCTTTGGGCTCATTTTGAGCATTAATTAACACAGCAGCATTTTCATCAAATCTTATATAAGATCCATCTTTCCTTCGCACTTCTTTTTTAGTTCTAACAATTACTGCGCGTGATACTTCACCTTTTTTAACTGTACCGTTTGGTATCGCAGTTTTAACAGATACAACTATTGTATCACCAACAGTTGCATATTTTCTATCACTACCGCCAAGCACACGGATACACCTTACTCGCTTTGCGCCAGAATTATCCGCTACTATTAAATTAGTTTCTTCTTGAATCATCTTATAAAATCTCCTTACTTGGCTTTTTCAACAATTTCTACAAGGCGCCATCTCTTATTCTTGCTAAGGGGGCGAGTTTCCATAATTTTAACTTTATCACCTAAACCGCATTCCTTCTTTTCATCGTGAGCCATCAACTTAGTTGTCTTCTTAAAATACTTTTTGTAGATAGGATGAGGAACTTTTCTTTCAATTGCAACGGTAATGGTTTTATCCATTTTATTGCTTACAACAACACCGATTCTGGTTTTTCTTAAAGTACGTTGTTCCATCTTTTAAGCTTTAGCTCCTTCCTTTTTATCTGTTTGAGCTGCTTTGTCTGTTTTTTGTCTCTCAGTCAAAATAGTTTTCATTCTAGCAATATCTTTTTTAGCAAGTGCAAGTTTAGAAGTGTTATTCAACTGTTTTAGCTGATGAGAAAATCTTAAATCAACTAAGTTCTTTTCTTCTTCTTCTATTCTCTTAACAAGTTCATCACTTGTCATTTCTTTAATTTCGTATAATTTCATTTTCTATAATTCTCTTTTTATTCTAAATCCGGTCTGCTTACAACTTTAGTTTTAATAGGAAGTTTGTGAGAGCATAATTTTAATGCTTCACTTGCCAATTCTCTTGAAATACCAGCAACTTCAAACATCACTCTGCCAGGTTTAATAACTGCAACCCAAAATTCAGGTGCTCCTTTACCTTTACCCATTCTTGTTTCAAGCGGTTTTTTAGAAACTGGTTTATCAGGAAAAATTCTGATCCAGACTTTACCATCTCTTTTCATTTTTCTGGTAAGAGCAACACGGCAAGCTTCAATTTGTCTGCTTGTAATCCAAGCTGGTTCCATAGCTTTTAATCCAAAATCTCCAAATGAAACGGCACTACCTCTATAGGCTTTACCTGATCTTCTTCCGCGCTGCGATTTTCTGTACTTTACTCTTTTTGGCATTAACATAAGAAAAAAACTCCTAAGCGATTTTATTCAGTAACTCTTTTGCCAAGAATTTCTCCACGGCAAATCCAAACTTTAATTCCAATAGAACCATAAATTGTTTCGGCTCTACCGTTTGCGTAATCAATATCTGCTCTAATTGTATGCAGCGGAATTCTACCTTCTTTATACTGTTCAGTTCTAGCCATTTCTGCACCACCAAGTCTTCCTGCACACATAATTCTTATTCCTTCTGCACCCATTCTCATAGCAGCTGTTATAGAAGTTTTCATTGCTCTTCTGAATGAAACTCTACCTGCAAGCTGACTTGCAATATTTTCTGCAACCAAATAAGCATCTAATTCAGGTCTTTTAATTTCGGATATCTGAACTTTAACATCTTTATTCGTTACTCTCTTTAATTCTTCCTCAAGCTGTGTAATTTCTTTTCCACTCTTGCCAATTACAACTCCAGGTCTTGAAGTGTGAATTGTTAGGATGATATTCTTTGAGGTCCTATCAATGACAATTCTTGATATCCCCGCCTTCTTCAATCTGCTTCTAACATAAGTGCGAAGGCTGTCATCTTCTTTTAATTTTGTTGCATAACTTTTGTTTTCATACCAGTTAGAATCCCAACCTCTGATGACTCCAACTCTAAAACCTACGGGGTGTGTTTTTTGTCCCAAAAATCTATCTCCTTAATTATACTTTACTTGCAACAATGACAGTTAAATGACAGGATCTCTTTCTGATTCTGTAAGCTCGTCCCATCGGTGCTGGTGAAATTCTTTTTATTGTTGGTCCTTGATCTACAAAAACTTCTTTAACATACAAATCCTGCGGTTCAACTCTTGTTGCATCATCTGAGTTTAACAGATTTGCAACTGCTGATCTTAAAGTTTTTTCAGCATCTTTTGATGAATGCTTTGATGAAAAGTGTAATACTTCCAAAGCCTTGTCAACACGCATGCCTCTTATAAGATCAACAACTAATCTCATTTTTCGGGGTGATGAACCTATATATCTATTTATTGCTCTAGCTTCCATTAATTTCAAATCCTATTATTTATGCTTTAGATGCTTTCTCTGCTTTTGTACCGGGGTGTCCTCTGAAAATTCTTGTTGGAGCGAATTCACCAAGTTTGTGACCAACCATATTTTCAGTTACATAAACAGGAATCATTTTATTTCCATTATGAACTGCAATTGTATGTCCAACAAAATCTGGAAAGATAGTTGATGAACGGGACCAGGTCTTAATAATTTTTTTCTGATTAGTGTCGTTTAGCTTTTTAATTTTCTCTGCTAATTTATAATCTAGAAAAGGACCTTTTTTTACGGATCTTGGCATAAGTTACTCTCTAATTACTACTTGCGTCTTTTAATAATGTGTTTATTAGATTCTTTTTTTCTTTTTCTGGTTTTCAAGCCTTTGGCCTTTTGTCCCCAAGGAGAAACCGGATGTCCACCGCCTGAAGTTTTACCCTCGCCGCCTCCCATCGGGTGATCAACAGGATTCATTGCAACACCTCTAACACTTGGTCTGATACCACGCCATCTGTTTCTTCCAGCTTTACCCTGACTTAAATTTTCATGTTCAGAGTTTCCGACAACACCATAAGTTGCCATGCATTCTAATCTTATCAATCTAACTTCACCTGAAGGCATTTTTAATTGTGCAAAATCTCCTTCTTTAGCCATTAACTGTAGAGAGGTTCCAGCGCTTCTGCCTAACTGCCCGCCTTTACCAGGTTTCATTTCAACATTGTGTACAAAACTTCCTAGCGGCATCTCCTTTAATGGAAGTGCATTACCAATTATAATATCGCTGCCAGGACCAGAAACTATTTTACTTCCAACTTTTAAGCCCTCGGGTGCAAGAATATATCTTTTTTCACCATCAGCGTAATGAAGCAATGCTATCCTGCATGTTCTATTAGGATCGTATTCAATTGAAAAAACTTTTGCAGGAATACCAGCTTTGTTTCTCTTAAAATCTATTATTCTATATTTTCTTTTATGTCCGCCCCCAATAAATCTTGTTGTAATATGTCCAAGATTATTTCTTCCGCCGGATTTTTTAATTACACCCGTAAGAGATTTTTCCGGTGTTGTTTTAGTAATCTCCTCAAAAGTAGAGTTTGATCTAAATCGGGTTCCCGGTGTAGTTGGTTTTAATTTTTTAATTCCCATTATATAATCCTGTTTCCTATACTATACTTGCTCAAAAAGTTCAATTTTTTCGCCTTCTTTAAGAGTAATGATGGCTTTTTTATATCGTGCAGTTCTACCTTCAAATCGTCCACTTTTTCTAAATTGTGATTTAACTTTTCCTGGATGATTTATGGTTCTAACTTCAACAACATGAACATCAAACTTTTTTTCAATTGCTTTTTTAATTTCAATTTTATTTGCTTTTGGACTAACTAAAAAACCATACTTACCAGCCTCTGCAGCGCTGATATTAGTCATTTTTTCTGTTATCAAAGGTCTAACTAAAATATTATTCATAATTAACTTACCACCTCTGCGCTAGCAGTAAATGTTTTTTCAATTTCTTTAACTGCACTCTTTTGTAAAATCAATATTTGATTATTAAGTAAATCATATGTAGATGCTTTTGATGCTTCTAATACTTTTACTTTGGGAATATTTCTACCCGATTTATATACATTAGGATTATTTGCTTCAGTAAGTAATAGAACTTTTTTACCATTAACTTTTAAAGCGCTTAGAATTTTTGAAAATTCTTTTGTTTTAGGTTGTTCGATATTAAAATCTTCAACAACCAAAAGCTGTGCATCCTTAACCTTATAACTAAAAGCAGATTTTCGAGCTAATCTTCTAACTTTTTTTGGAAGATCCTGTCTATAATCTCTTGGACGAGGACCAAAAATAGTTCCACCGCCAACCCATAATGGAGAGCGGGATGTACCAGCTCGAGCGCCGCCACGACCCTTTTGCTTCCAAGGCTTTTTACCTCCACCGCTAACTTCGCTTCTTTCCTTAGACTTGGACGTACCTTGTCTCTGGTTAGCTAAAAAAGCTTTTACAGATAAGTATATAGCATGGTCGTTTGGTTCAATTGCAAATATGCTATCGGATAAATCTATTTTATCTCCCGATATTGATCCATCTATTTTTAAAACATCAAGTGTCATTTTGTTAACCGAATTACTTCTTAATCAATTCTAAAATTGTATTCACGGCACCAGGAACAGCGCCTTTAACAAAAATTATATTTTGTTCTGGAATAACTTTAACTACTTTTAATCCCTGAATAGTTACATTTTCATAACCCATTCTACCAGCCATTCTTGTTCCTTTGAAGACTCTTGAAGGATAAGAACTTGCACCAATAGAACCCGGGGCTCTAAGCCTATCACTTTGTCCGTGTGTTGTTCCGCCGACACCACCAAAATTGTGACGTCTCATTACACCCTGAAAACCTTTACCTTTATTCTTACCACGAACTTTTATTTTTTCACCTTCAACAAAAAAGTCGGCACCAATCTGATCACCTACTTTATAATCCCCCGCAGTAAAATTTCTAAATTCCTTTAACAGAGTTGCAGGTTTAATTCCGCTGCTTTTGTATTGACCAGCCAATGGTTTAGAAGTGTGTTTTTCCTTTCTTTCGCCAAACGACAATTGAAAAGCTTCGTAACCATTTTTTTCTTTAGTTCTAATATTAACAACCATACATGGTCCTGCTTGAATAACAGTAACAGGTATAATCTCTCCGTCTTTACCGAAGATATTAGACATTCCTAATTTTTTACCAATTATGCCAGACATCTTATCTCCAATATTCATTATAGCTTAATCTCAATATCAACGCCCGCAGGAATATCCAATTTACTTAAAGAATCTACGGTTTTGTTGTTTGAGTTATGGATATCGATTATTCTTTTGTGCGCCCTAGTTTCAAATTGCTCTCTTGATTTTTTATCTACGTGAGGAGAACGTAACACAGTATAAATAGTTCTCTTAGTCGGAAGTGGAATTGGTCCGGAAACAACCGCACCAGTGCTTCTAACCGTCTTAATAATTTTTTCGGTAGACTTATCAATCAAAATATGATCGTACGATTTCAACTTAATTCTTATTTTTTGACCGGGCACTTAATCAACTCCTTATATTAAATTAGATAAGAAAAGGGAGTTTGAACTCCCTTTTCAAGAGCAACACTCAATAATCTTATAATACTTATTTTATAATCTTTGTAACAACACCAGAACCAACTGTTCTACCACCTTCACGAATAGCAAATCTTAATTTCTCTTCCATAGCGATGGGTGCAATTAATTCAATAGATAAGTTAACATTATCACCAGGCATAACCATTTCGGTACCTTCTGGTAAAGTTGCAACTCCGGTAACATCTGTAGTTCTAAAGTAGAACTGAGGTCTATAACCATTGAAGAATGGTGTGTGTCTTCCACCTTCATCTTTTGAAAGTACGTAAACTGAACCTTCAAAATTTGTGTGAGGAGTTATAGATCCTGTTTTTGCAAGTACCATACCTCTCTCAATTTCATTCTTATCAACACCTCTTAACAATATACCAGCATTATCACCAGCCATAGCTGCGTCTAATTCTTTTCTAAACATTTCTATACCAGTTACAACTGTTTTCTTGTGTAAGCCTAATCCGATAAGTTCAACTTCTTCCTGAATCTTAACCTGACCTCTTTCAACTCTACCAGTAGCCACTGTACCACGACCTGTAATTGAGAATACATCCTCAACTGGCATTAAGAATGGTTTATCGGTACTTCTTTCAGGTACAGGAATATAGCTATCAACAGCATCCATTAGTTCCCAAATACAATTATATCTTGGGTCACTGATCTCAGCGTTTGATGCACCTGCTTCTAAAGCCTGTAATGCTGATCCTTTGACTATAGGAATTTCATTACCCGGGAATTCATACTGAGTTAATAAATCTCTTAATTCTTCTTCTACCAATTCAATCAATTCAGGATCATCAACCATATCCACTTTATTTAAAAATACTACTATTCTTGGTACACCAACCTGGCGTGCAAGAAGAATGTGCTCTCTTGTTTGAGGCATAGGTCCATCTGTAGCAGCAACAACCAATATAGCTCCGTCCATCTGTGCGGCGCCGGTGATCATGTTTTTAACATAATCTGCGTGACCAGGGCAATCTACGTGAGCATAATGACGATTCGCAGTTGAATATTCAACGTGTGCTGTTGCTATAGTAATACCTCTCTCTCTTTCTTCAGGCGCATTATCAATACTGTCAAAAGTTCTTATTGCTGACAGGCCTTTTCTAGCGAGAGCCATTGTGATGGCAGCGGTTAATGTGGTTTTACCATGATCTACGTGACCAATTGTTCCAACGTTAACGTGGGGTTTACTCCTATCAAATTTTTCTTTAGCCATCGAATTCTCCTTTAATAATTTTTTTTAGTTTTTTTAATCCAGTTATTAATTTGCTGCTGATTTTTTCCCTAATGTTTTTTCAGATATCTCTTCTGCAATTGATTTTGGAACAGAAGCATAATGATCAAACTGCATTGAATAGATCGCTCTTCCCTGGCTCATCGATCTTAAAATTGTTGCATATCCAAACATTTCAGATAATGGCACATGAGCTTTTATTACTTGAGCATCTTTTCTAGCAGAAAATCCTTCTATTTTTCCTCTTCGGGAGTTTAAATCTCCCATTACATCGCCTAAATATTCTTCCGGTGTAACTACTTCTACACCCATTATTGGTTCTAGCAGCACCGGGTTGGCTTTTTTAGCTCCTGCTTGAAATGCCATCGAGCCAGCAACCCTAAAAGAAACTTCATCAGAATCAACATCGTGATAAGAACCATCATAAATTCTTGCTTTAATATCAACCATAGGGAAACCGGCAACAACACCGTTTCTCATAGCATCTTGAATTCCATGAGATACAGCAGGTATATATTCTTTTGGAACAACACCGCCAACAATTCCATTAATAAACTCAAAGCCTTTACCAACTTCATTAGGAGTAAGCTCAATCCAAACATGTCCGAACTTACCACGACCACCAGATTGTTTAACAAATTTACCTTCTGCCTGTACACTTTGCGTTATTGTTTCTCTGTAAGCAACTTGCGGCTTGCCAATATTAGCTTCAACCTTAAACTCACGTCTCATTCTATCTACAAGAATTTCCAAATGAAGCTCACCCATTCCACTAATTAAAGTCTGACCCGTTTCCTCATCAACTTTAACTTTAAATGTTGGATCCTCATCGGATAATTTTGCTAACGCATCCGAAAGTTTATCCTGATCAGCTTTTGTTTTAGGCTCGATAGCAATCTGAATAACCGGCTCAGGGAAGATTATTCTTTCCATAACCACCGGATCTTCCTCAGCACACAATGTATCGCCTGTTCTTGTAAATTTTAATCCAACAGCAGCAGCAATATCACCGGCTTTAACTTCTGAAATTTCTTCTCTGTGATTCGCGTGCATTTGTAAAAGTCGGCTTATTCTTTCTTTCTTTCC
The DNA here is from genome assembly GCA_044227615.1 of Ignavibacteriaceae bacterium. GTDB lineage: Bacteria > Bacteroidota > Ignavibacteria > Ignavibacteriales > Ignavibacteriaceae > IGN3. Next base: position 82,506 of record JBGAWM010000002.1, on the reverse strand, counting down.
ACTCACAGAGTTATAGATATATGAGCCAGCTTTTAATGATCCTGCATATACTCTAAAGAATGTAAGTTTACCAACAAAGGGATCATTCATAATCTTAAAAGCTAGTGAAGTAAACTTTTCGTCTTCACTAATTTTTCTTTTTACCGAATCATTAAGTCCAATATGATGTGCTTCAATATCTGGAGAATCAATTGGAGATGGTAAAAAATCAACAATTGCATCCAATAATTTTTGAACACCTTTGTTCTTAAATGATGACCCACATAAAACTGGTACAATTTTAAGATCGATGGTTGCCTGTCTTAGTACGGTTCTTATTTCGGCAGCACTAATTTCTTTTCCATCAAGATATTTTTCTAAAAGAGTATCATCAACATCGGAAACCGCTTCTAACATTTGAGTTCTATATTTCGTAGCCTGTTCAAGTAGATCTTGAGGAATTGGTATTTCTTCAAAAGTAGAACCGAATGATTCTTCGTGATACATTCTCGCATTAAACTCAATTAAATCAATTAAGCCCACATACATATCACCTTCACCGATGGGAAGATTGATTGGAATTGCGTTAGCACCCAATCTCTCTTTCATCATTTCTACCGCATGATAAAAATCTGCACCAGTTCTATCCATCTTATTGATGAATGCCATTCTTGGAACACCATACTTATCGGCCTGACGCCAAACGGTTTCAGATTGCGGTTCAACACCACCAACTGCACAAAATAGTGCAACGGCACCATCTAAAATTCTTAATGATCTTTCAACTTCAACAGTAAAATCAACGTGCCCGGGGGTATCAATAATATTTATCTGATGATCTCTCCAGAAACAAGTTGTGGCAGCACTTGTAATAGTGATGCCTCTTTCCTTCTCCTGCTCCATCCAATCCATTGTTGCAGCGCCATCATGAACCTCGCCTATTCGATGCAATTTACCTGTGTAGAATAATATTCTCTCAGTAGTGGTAGTTTTACCAGCATCAATATGCGCCATAATACCAATGTTACGAACTTTATCTATTTTAACTTTACTTGCCATTAATTTCTAATCAATTCTTTCATTACCATTTAAAGTGAGCAAAAGCTTTATTCGCCTCAGCCATTTTATGAACATCCTCTTTTTTCTTGACTGCCGAACCTTCACCATTTGAAGCCGCTATCAACTCGGAAGCTAATTTAGCAGACATGGATTTTTCGCCTCTGGTTCTTGAATAATTCTTAATCCATCTCATTGCTAAAGCTATCCTTCTCTCAGGTCTAACTTCTGTAGGAACTTGATAAGTAGCTCCACCAACTCTTCTACTTCTAACTTCGATTAGAGGCTGGGCATTAGAAATCGCTTTTTTAAAGACCTCAATTCCTGGTTTACTTGTCTTTTCTTCTATCAGATGAAAAGCGTCATAAATTACATTTCTTGCTACCGCCTTTTTTCCATCATACATTACACAATTAACAAATTTAGCAACCAGAATGTCATTAAACTTTGGGTCAGGTTTTAGATATTTCTTTTCGGCTCTACGTTTTCTCATTTTTTATTCACTTTTGGTTTTTTTGTACCATATTTTGAACGACTTTTTTTTCTGTCAGCAACTCCACTAGTATCAAGTGTACCACGAATTATGTGATAGCGAACACCAGGCAAATCTTTAACTCTGCCACCACGAATCATAACTATTGAGTGTTCCTGTAAATTGTGACCTTCACCAGGAATATATGCAGTTACCTCAACATTTGTTTTTGTAAGCCTAACTCTTGCCACTTTTCTCAGTGCAGAATTAGGTTTTTTTGGTGTAGTAGTGTAAACCCTTGTGCATACTCCTCTTTTTTGAGGGCAAGCATCTAAAGCCGGAGCTTTATTTTTGGATAAAATTCTAACTCTACCTTTTCTAACAAGTTGATTTATCGTGGGCACAAAATCTCCTAAAAATTACTTCTTCAAAAAAATTCAGATTTCAAATATAGTTTTCAGTTTAAATTTTGTCAAGAAAACTGAAATTATTTTTAATTTTAATTGTTATTATTGTCAATTAGCATGAGAAACGGCAACTATTACCGATTTTATTGACTAATCATTGGACAATAACTCTTTTTCTTCTTCTTTTTCCTCTAGAATTTCTGCTTCTTCAGTCTCTAGAATTATTTTTCTATACTTTTTAATTCCTGTTCCGGCCGGAATCAGATGACCCATTACTACATTCTCCTTTAATCCAAGCAGATGGTCAACTTTAGCCTCTGTAGCTGCGTTAGCAAGAACTTTTGTTGTCTCCTGGAAGGATGCCGCAGATATAAAGCTTTCTGTTGACAGCGCTGCCTGTGTTATTCCTAGAAGAATATGTTCAAAGGTTGCTGACTCAGCATCTCTGGCAACTATCTCCTTCTTCTCTTTCTTCCTGAGATCAGAATTAAGTTCTCTTAATTTTGATTTTAGGATAAGCTGACCATCTTTGAGTTTTGAGTCACCCTTATCCTCAACATAGGCATAATTCATAATTTTACTATTTTCTTCTATAAAATCAATTCTGTCAACTACATCTTCTTCAAGAAACTTAGTATCACCGGGAGATACAATCTTAATCTTCTGCAACATCTGTCTAACAATAACTTCAATATGCTTGTCATTAATTTTAACACCTTGAAGTCTATACACATCCTGTATCTCATTTACAAGATATTCTTGAACAGCACTGGTTCCCTTAATGGCTAAAATATCATGTGGATTAATAGGACCATCAGTTATTTTTTCACCTGCAGGAATTTCATCCCCTTCTTGAACAAGAATATGTTTTTGTAATGGAACATTATATTTTTTTTCATCAGATTTATCAGGTGCAGTTATAAGTATTTCGCGTGATCCTTTTTTACGAGCACCAAATTTTACAAAACCTTCTATCTCTGAAACTACTGCTGATTCGTGTGGGCTTCTCGCTTCGAATAACTCGGTTACTCTCGGAAGACCACCGGTTATATCTCTGCTTTTTGTAGTCTGCTTTGATATTTTGGCTAAAATAGTACCAGCCAAAATATTTTCTCCATCTTCAACAGAGAGGTATGCCCTTACGGGAAGATTGAATGACTTTTTAACACCATCCGAACTTTCAATTAATATACTTGGAGTAAGGTTTTTATCTTTAGATTCGATAACAACCTTTTGCACGTGTCCTGTTTGATCATCGGTTACTTGTTGTATAGTATGACCGTCAGTAAGATCAACAAATTTTACACGTCCAGAAATATCAGCAAGAATTACAGCGTTATATGGATCATGATTATAAAGTGGTTGTCTCTTCTTAATCTTCTGACCATCCTGTACCAAGAGTTCAGCGCCATAAGGCACATCGTATTTCTTTAACTGTCGATTATTCTCATCGTAAATTTCGATTAAGCCTCTGCGACCGGTGACAACGCTAACCTTAATATCAGCACCGCCAAATGGATCTTTTTCCGTTTTTTCAACAGCATTTATTTTTTCAAACTTTACGATACCATCAATGTTTGATTCTACCTGAGATTGTGATGCAATTCTTGAAGATGTACCACCAAGGTGGAATGTACGAAGTGTGAGCTGTGTACCTGGCTCACCGATTGACTGTGCCGCGATTATACCTACAGCTTCACCTATTTCCACTGGTTTGCCGGTAGTTAAGTTTCTACCATAACATTTTAAGCAAACTCCACGTTTGGATTCGCAAGTTAAAACTGTTCTTATATACACCGAATCAATACTTGCATCTGCAATTTTTTCAGCAATCTGCTCTGAAATTAAATTGCCAGCTTCCACAATAACCTCTTCTGTGCGAGGATCGTAAACATCTTCTTGCGCAAATCTTCCAGTGATACGTTCTGCTAAAGGTTCTCTTTCTTCTTCAACATCCTTCAGAGCTTTAACCTCAATACCAAGAATAGTTCCGCAATCGATTTCAGAGATGATAACATCTTGAGCGACGTCAACTAATCTTCTGGTAAGATAACCAGCATCGGCGGTTTTTAAAGCTGTATCTGCTAATCCTTTTCTTGCACCGTGCGTAGAAATGAAGTATTCTAGTACTGAAAGACCTTCCTTAAAATTTGCCACGATAGGATTCTCTATGATCTCACCTGCTTGTCCTGAAAGAGTTTTCTGAGGTTTCATCATCAAACCTCTCATTCCAGCTAACTGTCTTACCTGCTCTTGAGAACCTCTTGCACCGGAGTCAACCATCATATGCAATGAATTGAATCCTTTATTGTGCTGCTTGATCTTTTCCATTAATGCACGGGCAACATCATTTGTAGTATGCGTCCAAACATCTATAATCTTATTATATCTCTCAGCATCTGTTATTACACCCATTTCGTGTTCATTAAGAATGCCTTCAACTTTTTTATTTGCTTTGGATATCAGGGCTTCCTTTTCTTCTGGAATAATCATATCCCCAAAACTTACGGATAGACCTCCAGCAGTTGAGTATCGGAATCCCAAATCTTTAAGATCATCAAGAAACTTTGCTGTAACTTTGTTACCAAGTTTCATAAACATCTTACCAATAATTCCGCCAAAAGCTTTTTTAATTAACAACTGGTTAATATATCCCATTTCTTTAGGAACAATCTGATTGAAAATAACTCTACCAGTTGTAGTTTCAATCATCTCACCATCTACTCTAACTTTAATTTTAGCATGTAGTCCGACTACTCGGTTATCGTAAGCAATTCTTAATTCTTCAGGAGAAGAAAACATCATCCCTTCGCCTTTATCACCCTCTTTCAATTTAGTCAAATAGTAACAACCTAAAACTATATCCTGAGTTGGAACAACGATAGGACTTCCATTTTGAGGTGAAAGTATATTATGACTACTTAACATTAAAAGAGAAGCTTCAAGTTGAGCTTCATAAGAAAGTGGTACGTGCACAGCCATCTGATCACCATCAAAATCCGCATTAAAAGCAGTACATACCATTGGATGCAGTCTAATTGCTCTTTCATCAATCAGAGTGGGTTGGAATGCCTGAATACCAAGTCTATGAAGTGTAGGGGCACGATTTAACAATACTGGATGTGCTTCAATAATTTTTGCAAGGATATCCCAGATGATAGGATCTTTTCTGTCAACAACTTTTCTTGCGCTCTTTACAGTTTTGTTGTGTCCTCTTTCAATAAGCTTTCTAATGATGAAAGGTTTAAAGAGCTCAACAGCCATATCTTTAGGAAGACCGCACTGATGTAATTTCAATTCTGGCCCAACAACAATTACAGAACGACCTGAATAATCAACTCTTTTTCCTAAAAGATTCTGACGAAATCTTCCTTGTTTTCCTTTAAGCATATCACTTAATGATTTTAAAGGTCGATTGTTATCACTCCTTACAGCGCTGCCTCTTCTTGAGTTATCAAACAATGCATCAACTGCTTCCTGAAGCATTCTTTTTTCATTACGAAGAATTACTTCCGGAGCTTTAATATCGATTAATCTTTTTAGTCTGTTATTACGGATAATAACACGACGATATAAATCATTAAGATCACTTGTTGCAAATCTTCCACCTTCTAGTGGAACAAGCGGGCGGAGTTCTGGTGGAATTACAGGAATGTAATTTAATACCATCCATTCAGGTCTGTTTGGTACTTTACCTTCTTCTTCCTTAAATGCTTCCAGTACACGTAATCTTTTAAGAAAGTCTGCTTTTTTCTGCTGTGATGTTTCAACTTTTAGGGCTTCTCTAAGCTGCTTTGAAAGTTCTTCAACATTAGTTTTCTTTAAAATTTCTTTAACAGCATCGCCGCCAATTTTTGCGACAAACTTTTTCGGATCATCGTTTTCTAATTTTTCATTTCCATCAGGTAATGAATTCATAACCTCAAAATATTGATCCTCTGAGATTAGATCTAGTCTGCTGAGTCCTGTTATGCCGGGATTTAATACAACATAAGACTCATAATAAATTATTTTTTCAAGCTCTTTTAGACTAACACCAATTATGTTACCAATTTTTGATGGTTGTGTTCTGAAAAACCAAATGTGAACAACGGGAACAGCTAAACCGATGTGTCCCATTCTTTCACGTCTAACACTTTTCTGCGTAACTTCAACACCGCAGCGATCGCAGATAATACCTTTGTATCTTATTCTTTTATACTTACCGCAAAAACACTCCCAATCACGAGTTGGTCCGAATATTTTCTCACAGAACAATCCATCTTTTTCAGGACGGAAAGATCTGTAATTTATTGTTTCCGGTTTTGTAACCTCACCATACGATCTCGACAAAATATCATCAGGACTTGCTAAGCCTATGGTGATACTATTTATATCTCTCATTGCATTTTCTTGAACTCTAAAAGCCATTTTTTTTCTCCTAATTTCTAAGTGAAATAATGTTTAACGTTAATTGATTTTAATATCCAGACCTAAGCCCTGGAGTTCTTTAATAAGAACGTTAAACGATTCAGGAATATTTGGTTCCTGTAAGTTTTCACCCTTAACTATTGCTTCATATACTTTTGCTCTACCGGCAACATCATCACTCTTTATCGTTAAGATTTCTTGAAGAATGTGAGAAGCACCATAACCTTCAAGTGCCCAAACTTCCATCTCTCCAAATCTCTGTCCGCCAAATTGTGCTTTACCGCCAAGTGGCTGTTGAGTAATAAGAGAGTATGGTCCGATTGACCTTGCATGAATTTTATCATCGACCAAGTGACTTAACTTTAACATATAAATATATCCGCAGGTTACCTTTTGATGTAATTTTTCTCCGGTTCTGCCATCATATAAATCTGTTTTACTTCCGGTCTCTAATCCGGCTTTAGTTAACCAAGCATCAACATCTTCTACTTTTGCACCGTCAAAAATTGGAGTTGCGAATTTTACACCAAGTTTTTTTCCAACCCAACCTAATGCTGTTTCATACAATTGCCCAAGGTTCATACGAGATGGTACACCAAGCGGATTAAGGATAATATCCACGGGGGTCCCATCAGGTAAATAAGGCATATCTGCAGCAGGTACAACTTTAGAAACAACACCTTTGTTACCGTGCCTTCCCGCCATTTTATCACCAACAGAAAGTTTACGTTTTTTTGCTACATAAACTTTTGCGAGTTGTACAATTCCTGGAGGAAGCTCATCACCACTTTGAATTTTAATTCTCTCTCTCTTGAAATCTTCTTCAATATCAGTTTTAATTGTGAAGTAATTTCTAAAGAGTGAATTTATAAGATTATTTGTTTTCTTAGTTTCAAACCAATCTAATGTGTAATCAAGTTTGGTTACATCTTCCATTCCGGAAAATGTTTCATCTTTAATTGTTGAGCCGCTTCTTAAAACAACGCTGCCATCAAGATCTCTTATTCCAGTTGTGGTTTGATCTTTGGTAATCTTTGTAAGTTTTTCAACTAACTTTTTATAATGATCCTGAAGTTTGCCTTTAAACTCAACTTCGAGCTTATCGAAAGCAACCTTTTCCAATTTCTTAGAATCGTTATCTCTTTTCTTACGACTGAAAAGACGAGTTTTAATAACTGTTCCCTTAAGTCCGGGAGGCGCTTTCAAAGATGCATCTTTTACATCGCCGGCTTTATCTCCAAAGATTGCACGTAATAATTTTTCTTCCGGTGTTGGGTCGGTTTCTCCTTTAGGAGTAATTTTTCCAATGAGAATATCACCCTCTTTTACCTCAGCACCTTCTCTGATAATTCCATCTTCATCAAGATTCTTTACAGCTTCTTCACTAACATTTGGAATTTCACGTGTCAATTCTTCTTCACCACGTTTTGTTTCCCTAACCTGTAATTCAAATTCTTCAATATGTATTGATGTATACACATCCTCACTTACAACTCTTTCACTAATTATAATAGCATCTTCAAAGTTGTAACCTCTCCATGGCATAAATGCAACCAGCACATTTCTACCTAATGCTAATTCACCGCCATCAGTCGCTGCGCCATCTGCAAGAACATCACCTCTTTTAAGTTTTTGTCCTTCCTTTACAACAGGCACTTGGTTAATACAAGTCTCCTGATTTGTTCCATGGAACTTTGTGAGTGTATATGTCACTTCTCTAATTTCATTAAAGCTTGTTAATGCTTCAAAGCTATTAGGATTTATATCGTATTTAACAACAACTTTATTCGCATCAACATATTCTACAACGCCATTATCTTCAGCTAATAGCAAAGCTCTTGAGTCATGCGCAATTTTTCCTTCCATACCAGTTCCAACAATAGGGGCTTCCGGTTTTAATAACGGAACTGATTGACGCTGCATATTAGATCCCATCAATGCTCTGTTCGCATCATCGTGCTCAAGGAATGGAATAAGCGCAGCAGCAGCACTTACAATCTGTGCAGGTGCAACATCCATATATTGTAAATCTTCAGGATGAACAATTGGGAATTCACCTTTTAATCTGGATTTAACTCTTTCGTTAATAAATTTACCTGATTCTGTAATCGGAGCGTTAGCCTGAGCAATTGTAAACGCATCTTCATGTTCAGCCGTTAAGTATTCCACTTCTTCAGTAACCTTACCTTTTACAACTTTTCTATAGGGAGTTTCTAAAAATCCATATCTATTTACTCTTGCATAAATTGTAAGTGAAGAGATAAGACCAATGTTTGGACCTTCTGGGGTTTCGATAGGGCACAAACGACCATAGTGAGTATAATGAACGTCACGTACCTCAAATCCTGCTCTCTCTCTTGTAAGACCGCCTGGTCCTAATGCAGACATTCTTCTTTTGTGTGTCATTTCAGCTAATGGATTTGTTTGATCCATAAATTGCGAAAGCTGATTTGTCCCAAAGAAAGCATTGATAACACTGCTGATAGTTCTGGCATTAACTAAGTCCTGCGGAGTAAAGTTTTCAGTATCACGCATGTTCATTCGTTCTTTTATGGTTCTTGCCATACGAGCCATACCAACATTAAACTGCTGTCCTAATTGTTCACCGACAGTTCTAATTCTTCTATTGCCAAGATGATCGATATCATCAACTGAAACTGCACCTTCTTTAAGATCTATGATATATTTCATTATTGCTATGATATCTTCAATCGTTAAGACGGTTGTTGTTTCTGGAATATTCAATTCCAATTTATGATTCATTCTATGGCGACCGACATCACCTAAATCGTATCTCTTATCATTAAAGAAAAGTTTTTCGATAAGTGTTTCAGCTGTCGCTAAATCAGGAGCTTCTCCTGATCTCAACTGCCTGTAAATAGCATACAAAGCTTCTTCACGAGTATGCGATGTATCTTTTCGTAGAGTATTTACAACTAAGTTCTGATCGTTTGATGAATCAGATTTGATGAATTTCAAAACATCAACTTCAGCATCGTTTATTCTTTCAAGGTCTTCTTCTGATAATATGGAATCACGAGTAAGGAATATTTCACCAGTTGACATATCAAAAATATCGCTGGCTATCATTCTGCCTAAATAGTTCTCCAATTTCCCTTTTTTAACGGAAACATTTTCAACCAGATTGAATAATTTTAATATTTCTTCATCTGATTCAAAACCAAGAGCACGCAAAAGAGTAGTTGCGGGAAATTTCTTTCGGCGATCAATATAAACATACATTACATAGTTTATATCAGTGGCAAACTCTACCCATGAGCCTCTTAAAGGGATAATTCTTGCGGAATAAATTGGTGTACCGTTTGGATGAACTGTTTGTGCAAATGCAACACCTGGTGATCTATGCAATTGAGAAACAACCACTCTCTCAGCACCGTTGATAACAAAAGTTCCCTTTTCAGTCATAAACGGTAAATTGCCAAGATAGACTTCCTGCTCAACTGTATTAATAAATTCTTCAGTTTCAGGATCTTTAGTTGAAAGTCTTAATTTAGCTTTAAGAGGTGCTGCAAAAGTAAGACCTCTTTCTAAACATTCCTCAACAGAAAATCTGGGTTTTTCTACATAGTACTCTAAAAAATCAAGTCTGTAATTTTCTTTATTATCAAAAATCGGAAAATTGGTTAAAAATACCTGCTGTAACCCTTTAATTTCTCTTTTAAGGGGATGGGTATCAAGCTGAACAAAATCTTCAAATGTTTCAGTTTGAATTCCTAAAAGATCGGGTATATCTATTACTGATGGAATACGGCCAAAGGAAATACGCTTATTATCCAATTGAAAACCTCCTAAAATTTATCAAATGCTGTTAAATGAGCATCCTAAACAACGTTCTCTATATAAAACAAAAGCGATGAGACAGAAATTTCCGTCCCATCACTCAAAAAAGATCATATAATCTAACTTTTAATAACTACTTTAAAGTTACAGTTGCGCCGGCTTCTTCAAGTTCTTTCTTGATTTTTTCGGCTTCATCTTTTGATGCTTGTTCTTTAACTGTTTTTGGAGCGCCATCAACTAGGTCTTTAGCCTCTTTTAAGCCTAAACCTGTATGTGCTCTAACAACTTTAATAACGTTAATTTTTTTCTCGCCTGCGGTTTGAAGTACAACATCAAACTCAGTTTGTTCTTCAACTGGTGCTGCGGCTGCGCCACCAACAGGACCAGCCATCATAACTGGTGCAGATGCTGTAACGCCAAATTCTTCTTCAAGTGCTTTCTTTAATTCTGAAGCTTCTAGAAGAGACATTCCTTTTATTAATTCGAGTGCTTGTGCAACTTTTTCTGACATTTTCATTTCTCCTGAATTTAATTTCTTAGTTAATTAGGCTGCTTTTTTCTTAGAGACTTCATCGACTACGCTTACTAAGTCTCTGATGACTGCAGCAATTGATCCAACAATACCTGACGCAGGTGAGTTCAGACTACCGAGTATACCGGCAATCACTTCTTCCTTAGTCGGTAATTCTGCTAGCTCTTTAAGTTTGCTTCCATCGTAATATTGAGTTTCGATGTAGCAGGCTTTAAGAGGAAGTTTTTGAGAAGCATCATTATACTTCTTTATAATCTTAGCAGGTGCAACTGGATTTGTTGAAGCAAATGCAAATCCGGTCATCCCTTCAAGATGGTCTGCCAGCTTTTCAAATTTTCCAGATTCATCAAGAGCACGTTTGAACAAAGTATTTTTAAATACCCTGTATGTAACTCCATCTTTTCTAAACTGATTTCTAATTTCACTAATGTCAGCGACATTGATCTTAGAATAATCAGTTAAATAGACTGCTGTTGCATTCTGGATTAATTCCTTAGCTTCGGCAATTAATTCTGATTTTTCGTTCTTATTCATTTTTCTCCCGTATCACATTTAATTATTTCGGGTCGGTTAGAAGCTATTATTTATAACGAGCGCGTAAATTCTTTATACGTTTAGACTTAATTCTTCCTTAGAAATTTTAAGTCCAGGTCCCATTGTACTAGATAAAAACAAACTCTTAACATATTGCCCTTTTGCAGATGAAGGTCTCATCTTAATAATTGTGTTAAGAAAAGCTTTTGTATTATCAACCAATTTATCTGTCTCAAAATTAAGTTTGCCTAAAGAAGTATGAACAATTCCTGTTTTTTCAACTCGGAATTCAATTTTTCCACCTTTTACTTCAGAAACTGCTTTTGCAACATCCATAGTTACAGTTCCACTTTTAGGATTAGGCATTAAACCTTTTGGTCCTAAAATTTTTCCTAATTTACCAAGCTCAGACATAGAATCAGGAGTAGCAACAATTACATCAACTTCTGCCCATCCGCCTTTAATTTTTTCAAGATAATCTTCAAATCCTGCATGATCCGCACCTGCATCTAGGGCTTCTTGAATCTTAGCTCCTTTAGCTATTACAAGTACTTTTACAGTTTTACCTGTACCGTGTGGTAAAGAGACTGTTCCTCTAACCATCTGGTCAGCATGTCTCGGATCAACACCTAATCTAATAGCGCAGTCTAAAGATTCTACAAATTTTACTTTTGATTGATCCTTTAAGATTGAGATTGCTTCTGGAAGAGTATATTCTTTTTCCAGGTTAATAGATTTTATAATTTCTTTATTTCTCTTTGTGGTTTGCATCTTTAATCACCAATAAATTTTAAAAACTTCAAATAAATCTTATTTACTCTTCTACTGTTATTCCCATACTTCTAGCAGTACCAGAAATCATACTCATAGCATGATTAATATCGAAAGCATTAAGATCAGGCATTTTAACTTCTGCAATTTCTTTAACTTGCTTCTGAGAAACTTTTCCAACTTTTGTTCTATGAGATTCTGCAGATCCTTTTTCAAGCTTTGCAGCTCTTTTTAGCAGAATTGAAGCTGGAGGAGTTTTTGTTATGAAGGTAAAAGACTTATCACTAAAAACTGTTATTACAACAGGAATTATTAAACCGTCTTTATCCTGGGTTCTGGCATTAAACTGCTTACAGAACTCCATAATATTAACACCCTTTTGACCAAGTGCAGGACCAACCGGTGGTGAGGGATTAGCTTTACCAGCAGGGATTTGTAATTTTATATAAGAATCAATTTTTTTAGCCATTTTACAACCTATTAAATATCTACAATTATTTTTCTATTTCAGCTTGAACAAAATCGATCTCAACCGGTGTTTTTCTACCAAAAATTGAGACCATAACTTTAATTTTCATTTTTTCTTCGTTTACTTCTTCGATTGTCCCGGAAAAATTATTAAATGGACCATCAATAATTTTAACAAGATCACCGCTTCTGAAAATAGTTTCCATTCTCTCAGTAGTGCTATCCTGCGATAAACGACCAACTATTCTTCTTACTTCTTCTGGTTGGAGTGGATTAGGATTACCACCTGTTCCCAAAAATCCCATTACAGATTGAGTACTTAATATAAAATCCTTAACCTGATTATCCAGATCACAATTAACTAATATATACCCTGGAAAGAAATTCTTTGTTTTACTCTTTTTCTTACCATCTTTTACTTCAAAAACTTTTTCCATCGGAACCAAAATTTCAGAAATTTTAGCTTTTAGATGTTCATGATCAATTAAACCGGCTTCAAGTAAATTTTTAACCTTAGTTTCGTGACCTGAAAAAGTTCTTACAACATACCATCTGGTTTCCATTTAATTCTGCACCTAAAAAATCCCTTTGAAAGCTTGATTAATAATCATATCAATTACATAAGTAAAAACAGCAAGAACAATACAAACAACAATTACAACTTTAGTAGATTCGAGAAGTTCTTCCTTTGTTGGCCAAGTGACTTTTTTCATCTCTTTGACAACATCCTGAAAAAATCCGATTATTTTATCCTTCATAGCAACCTTTCAAATTTCAGCACGTCAGGAGGGACTCGAACCCCCAACCTGCGGTTTTGGAGACCGCTGCTCTACCAATTGAGCCACTGACGTATTCAGTTATTTGGTTTCTTTAAAAATTACGTGTTTTCTTACAACCGGGTCATATTTCTTGTACTCGACACGTGCAGGATGGGTTCTTTTATTCTTTGTAGTAGAATATCTGTAACCTGTACCAGCCGTACTTTCCAAAACAATAATTTGTCTAATATTGCTTTTTGCCATTTATCTTCCTTAAACTATTCAAACCTTTTTTATCGATTTTTTAATTCCGACTGCCTCGGAATGATCTTATAAAACCTATTGAGCTGACGACCGGGATTGAACCGGTGACCTCATCCTTACCAAGGATGTGCTCTACCAACTGAGCTACGTCAGCGGAGATGTACTAGCACATTAAATTAAAGAACTAAACAGTTTACGAGTCGAGCTCTTTTTTGAGCGGGAGACGGGATTCGAACCCGCGACCAACAGCTTGGAAGGCTGTGACTCTAGCCAACTGAGTTACTCCCGCATTTTAAAATTATCCTTAAGAACAAAAAAGTTTCTAAAAGAAACTAAAATTAGAGCTATTTGTGGGCGGCGAGGGATTCGAACCCCCAAAGGCGCATGCCAACGGATTTACAGTCCGCCCCGGCTCTCCAACTCCGGCGTCCGCCCAGAATAATGCTAAAATAAAAGCGAGCGACAAATATATTTTTATTCAAACAAAAATGCAAATATTTTATATTATAACCGATTATGCATTTTGAACTTAAAGGTCATTTATCTGTAATCACGGACAACTATTAATTCTTTCACTCAAACTAAGAGTAAATGGGCAATCTAATGGGTAATTAAGAAAAGCATTAAATCTTTTTATTGAGCAATAGTATTGAAATCGCAATCAAAAGAAAATATTATTGGTGATACATCGAGAACACTAAAAACATTTAAATCCTTAAATTTTAATGTTTCCAAAGCTCTCTATCTAAACTTCGATACTGAATTGCTTCACTAATATGCTGAGGTAATATTTTTTCAGATTTTTCTAAATCTGCAATGGTTCTGCTAACCTTTAAAATTCTATCATAAGCTCTGGCTGATAATCCTAATTTAGTCATTGCCATTTTTAGTAATTCTTCACCTTGCTCATCTAACTTACAAAAAGTCCTGACTTCCTTTGAGCCCATATCACCATTGTTAAAAACATTTTTGTAATCTTTAAATCTTTCCAATTGAACTTGTCGTGCAGCAATTACTCGTGTTCTAATATCCTCGGACTTTTCTCCGAATGATTTAGATGATAACTCTTTATATTTAACTGCTGGCACCTCTATATGGATATCGATTCTATCTAATAATGGACCGGAAATTTTTGCCATGTATCGTTGAATTTGTGGTGGGGCACAAGTGCATTCTTTATTTGGGTCCGTATAAAACCCGCATGGACATGGGTTCATAGCAGCAGCCAGCATAAAGTTTGCAGGAAATTCTAATGACAATTTTGAACGGCTTACTGTTACTCTCGCATCTTCTAAAGGCTGGCGCAATACTTCTAAAACATTTTTTTTAAATTCAGGAAGTTCATCTAAAAATAAAACTCCAAAGTGAGCAAAAGAAACTTCTCCGGGTTTTGGAAATGATCCGCCTCCTACTAAAGCTGCATCTGAAACTGTATGGTGAGGGCTACGAAAGGGACGTTCAGTAATGATTGCTTTGTGTTTTGGTAATATTCCCGCTATTGAATGAATCTTCGTTGTTTCCAGTGCTTCATCAAATGTAAGCGGAGGAAGTATTGATGGTAATCTTTTTGCCAGCATTGTTTTGCCTGAACCGGGAGGTCCAATCATTAAAATATTATGAGCGCCTGCGGCAGCAACTTCCAACGCACGTTTTACATTTTCTTGTCCTTTAACATCGGAAAAATCTAAATGATAGTTGTTAATTGCAGAAAATAGTTCATCTTTATTTGTAATTGTTTTTTCAGCGCTAGAATCTTCATTCAAAAAAGATATAACTTCAGTTAAATTTTCAAACCCATATACATCAATTCCATCAACAATAGCAGCTTCATTGGCAGATTCTTTCGGGAGAATAATTCTCTTTATTCCCTTTTTTTTTGATTCAACTGCAATTGGTAAAGCACCCTTTATATGTCTCAATGTTCCATCTAAAGAAAGTTCACCAAGAAAAACTGAATCAGACAAAAATTTATCGGATACCAATTCTTCAGCAGCAAGTATTCCGATGGCGATAGCAAGATCGAAAGAACTTCCTTCTTTTTTAATATCAGCAGGTGCTAGATTTATTGTGAATTTTTTAAGCGGGAATTTTATATCTGAGTTTTTTATCGCAGCAATTACTCTCTCGCGGCTCTCTCGCACAGCGTTATCAGGTAAACCGACGATTATAAAGCCGGGTATTTGTTTTTCAACGTGAGTTTCAACCTCAACTAGGTAAGCATCGATTCCGTAAGTTGCGCTTGTTAGAGTTTTGGATAACATGATTTAATCCAGATTTTTATTTGGATTTATTAAATATGAGGCAAGAGTGTTCACCCCAAGTTTAAAAATTATGATTGAACCTTTACCTGTAATTTCTTAAAAAATCAATTCTATCCTGCAACTGATCGACAGGAACTAGGAGTTTATCTTTTCCGTAAATAGCATCTTCCCTGTTTGTAAAAGCCAACTCATAATCTTTACTCATCACGATTGCTTCTTCAGGACATACTTCTTCACAGAATCCGCAGAAGATGCATCGTAACATATTAATCTCAAATTTTTCAGGATATCTTTCTTTTTCTCGATCTGTCTCCGCTGCTTGAACTTCAATAGCAAGTGCTGGGCAAACGCGTGAACATAATCCACAGGCAACGCAGCGTTCTTCACCATTTTTTTCTTCTACAAGCACAGGTCTGCCGCGATAGGATTGAGGCGGAATAAACTTTTCTTCAGGATATTCCATTGTAAACTTTGGCTTGAACATTGTCTTTAATGTTAAAGATAATCCTTTAACAATTTCTGGAATATAAATTTTTTCACCAAGTGTTAGATCTTTTATTCTTTTCTTTGGTGGAATATTATTACCTGACATCAAAAACTCCTGTAAATATTTTCTATCATATTCATAACTGAACAATATCGAATTATAAATTAAAGATCATTATCAAAACCGCAACCCAGATTATATTAAATAACGACAATGGGAACATCACCTTCCAGCCTAAGTTCATCAATTGATCATATCTAAATCTTGGTATGCTCCATCTTACCCAGATGAAGAAGAATAATAAAGCTCCAACTTTTACAAAAAATCCTGCAACCTGTAATGCAACAACTAATCCTGACGATAATCCTAAAGTTTCTATGTAAGGAATTTGCCATCCGCCAAGATAAAGCGTAACGATGAGCGTGCTTGCAATAAGCATATTTGCATACTCAGCCAGAAAGAATGCTGCAAATTTCATACTGCTGTATTCTGTATGATATCCACCAACAAGTTCAGGTTCCGCTTCAGGTAAATCAAAAGGCAACCTATTTGTTTCTGCAAATGCAGATACAAGAAAAGTTATAAATCCGATTGGCTGCACAAATGCATTCCACATCCAGCCTGATTGTGATTCAACTATTGCCATGGGTCTTAATGATTCTGATAGAAGAATTACACCGCCGATTGAAAATCCCATTGAGATCTCATAAGATATCATTTGTGCAGAAGATCTGATACCTCCAAGCAAAGAGTACTTACTTCCGGATGACCATCCAGCAAAAGTAATTGCGTAAACACCGATTGATGTTAAAGCTAGTACATAAAGAATACCAATATTAACATCAGCAATAACCATTGGAATATCGAAGCCGGCAATTGTAATTCCAGGTCCTATTGGAATTACCGCATAAGTAGTAAACGCAACAAACAATGCAATCATTGGAGCAAGTGCGTGAATTTTTTTGTTTGCAACATCGGGAACAATATCTTCCTTAAATAAGAGTTTAAAAACATCCGCAAAAGATTGGAGTAATCCGTACCACCCGACGCGATTTGGTCCGAGCCGATTTTGTGCCCAGGCACTTATTTTTCTTTCAAAGTAAACAAGGTATGCGGCAGTCATCAACATCAACACAAGAACTATTACAATTCTTATTAATAAAAAATTATAAAAGCTTATTATTGACCACAAAATATTTCCGATTGCTTCCATTAATTTTTAATTCCTTATAACCTAAATTTTTGCAGTAGATTTTGAATTTACTGATTTCAATTGCACACCGAGTTCTCCAAGTTGATCGTAATCCAAACCCTTAAATGCTTCTATCGAATTTGAAATATCATAAAAAACTTCTTCCGCCATATTATATTTTAATTTTTGTCCCATTGCAGAGGCTAATCCAGTTAATATTTTCCAGCTTGATCGTGCATCGTAATGCTTGCCCTGTGCCCAACGATCATATTTTGTTCCAAATTTATCCAAACGACTCATCGACATTCCTTCAATCGCTCTATCAACATCGAGTGTTGCAACTGCCGGACGAATACGCTGTGCTCTTCCGGTAAAGTTTACAACCGTTCCATTTTTTTCGGCGTAAGCAGCGGCAGGAAAAACTATATCCGCAAGTGCAGATGTTTTATTAAAGTTGGTAGCGTTGATAATTAATAAATCAAGTTTGGCTAAAATATTTTCTAATTCAGGATTATCATTTAAAATATCGTCTTCCAAAATATAAAGTGCTTTTATTTTTCCTTCACGGATTGCTTTAACAATACCACTATAATCTAAACCATTTTTAGATGGGGTAACACCTGCTAATTCCGCACCTTTACTGTTTGGAGTTACATCTTCGTTTCTTAAAATATCATCACCAAAAGTGGGATCGATATGACGAACAAAATCTAAATGTCCTGTTCCTATAACCGATTTAGCAAACTTTGCCGCTATAAAATTATCTTCTACAGTTGCATATGCAGAACCAAGAACTGCAATTTCATCTTTACCAAATGATTTTAATCTAGATGATGCTTTTGCATAAGCTTCATCCCAGCCAACTCTAATCAGGCTTCCTTCAACTCTTATATGAGGACCATCAACTCTATCGGCAGCATTAACAAATTTAAAAGTGTTTAGTCTTCCGTGATCGCACATCCAATAGCTGTTTACTTCTTCATTGTGTTTGGGAACTAATCTCAGCACTTCATTATTTCTTGTCCAAACTTCAATATTGCATCCACGAGCACAGCCGTTACAAATTGTGTTTGTGTGCGCCATATCCCACACTCGTGCTTTAAATCTAAAATCACGATTTGTGAGAGCACCAACCGGACAAATATCTACAACGTTCATTGCATATGGATTATCAAGCTGCTCACCTGGAAAAGTTGTTATTGTAACTCTATCGCCTCGCTTTACAAAAGTTAACTCTGGATCCTTCGCAACTTCATCACAAAAACGAATGCAGCGTGAACAAGAAATACACCTGTCGCCATCAAACATAACATTTGGACCAAGCTCAACGCGTTTATCTTTATGATTTTTTTCTTCAACAAATCTACTTTCACCCACACTATGCTGATAAGCGTAATCCTGAAGTTTACACTCACCTGCTTCATCGCAAATCGGACAATCAAGAGGATGATTGATAAGGAAAAATTCCATTACCGCATTACGTGCAGCAATAGATTTATCTGATGCAGTGTGAACAACCATTCCTTCGGCAGCAACGGTTGAGCAGGCTATTACGAGCTTTGGCATTTTTTCAACTTCAACCAAACACATTCTGCAATTACCTGATACAGATAATTTAGGGTGCCAGCAGAAGTGAGGAATTTCAATTCCATTGTCTCTTGCTGTTTCGATGATGGTTTGACCTGGTTTAAACTCTAATTCTTTTCCATCAATATTTATTTTGGGCATAATCAACTCTGAATTTTTAACTTAAACTTAAGCTGCTTTTTTAGCTGAATTATCTTTAGAACAAATTATTATTTTACTGAGTGTGGATTCATCTAAAACTTCGTTGGATAATTTTTGAATATCCTCAGAAGTAACTGAATCAATCTTAATTAAAATATCTTCAATCGGAACAATCTTTCCATAATGCAAAAGTGAGTTTGCCAATCGTATCATTCTGTTAGTTGTACTTTCAAGACTCATTAGTGTGTTGCCTTTGATATATTCTTTGACACGCTTCAATTCTTTTGGTTTTACTTCAATGTTTCGCAACTTGCTAAACTCACGATGTACAATTTCATTTACCTTACCGGCTTGTTTTTCATTAGTTGAAAAATAAACTCCAAAGGCAGAAACATCTAAATAAGAATTCAAAAAAGTATTTATCTGATAAGTCATTCCAAGTTTTTCTCTAACTGCCTGAAACAACCTCGATGAACTTCCATCGCCAAGTAAAGTAGAGAGTACTTTTAATTTATGTCTTCTCGGATCGTGAAATCCATAAGTTGTTTTTCCAATGATTGAATGAACTTGCTGAATTTCTTTTTGGATTATTGATTCATTAACAATTTGCTTAACAAAGTTTTTTCTTTTTTGGTTCGGTGTCGTTCTTTTTCCTTCAAAATATTTTTCAGCAAGAGATACAGCTTCTTCATGATGAATTGCACCTGAAACAGAAATTAATAAATTATCCAAACGGTAATTTGCTTTATGAAATTGATGTAGAATATTTGAATTAAATGAAAGTATATTTTTTTCAGTTCCGATAATCGGATAACTTAAACTGTGACCATTAAAAATGGATTCTTCAAATTTATCAAATATTAATTCTTCCGGATTATCATCAATATCTTTTAATTCATCAATTACAACACCAGCTTCTTTTTTGATATGCGAATCTTTAAAAGAAGGATTTTGAATCATATCTGAAAGTACAGCAAAAGTTTTCTTAAAATTTTCTGATAAGCCTCTGCCGTAATAACAAGTTTGTTCTTTGGAAGTAAAAGCGTTTAAGTAGCCGCCATAAGATTCAATCTCATCAGAGATTTGTTTTGCTGAACGTGTTTTAGTTCCTTTAAACAGCATATGTTCAATGAAATGTGAGATTCCATTATTTTTCAAATTCTCATCGCGTGCACCAACATTAAACCAAAATCCCAGAGAAAAAGATTTGAGATAAGGAATATACTCTGACACAACCTTTACACCATTTGAGAGCGTCGTTACTTTACAATTATCCACAGTTTCTATCTATTAATAATGAATTAAATGAGGTTCAAATATAGATAAAGAGGTTTAGCCAATCAAGAAAAGGGAAAGAGGAAATTAAAATCGGGAAGTCATTTCGAATCCGACTTCAGTCGGTGAGAAATCTTTTACAATTTTTTGAACAGATTTCTCTCTTCGTTCGAAATGACTTTAATAATTAATTTGTTTTATTACATTGTTCGCCGATGCGAATTATTCCAGGCTTTCTGAAATTTAAAAAGATGCCGAAACGAGTTCGGCATGACAAAAAAAATTATACTTCTACCAAATCCGGATATTTCTCCTGGTACTTAACAAAAAACTCTCCGATTGCTTTGTAAGCTTTTTCAAGAATCCGTTCGTTTGGCAGAAATACAACTCTAAAATGTTTAGTACCGGGAACCTGCCCAAAACCGCTGCCCGGAACAATTACAACTCCTGTTTCGCGAATTAACTCACCAACAAAATGTGCATCGGGTTGTTTCATTTCTAATTTTGGAAATGCATAAAATGCGCCTTCAGGTTTTACGCAGGAAATTCCTGGAATTGCATTTAACATTTCAACAGTTAAATCTCTGCGCCTGGTAAGCTTTTTCATACCTTCAATAAGATGATCATGATTTCCTTCTAGTGAAGGTTTTATTCCATATTGTTCTGGATGATTTGCAGATAATCTTGCTCGTAAAATTTTATTTATTGCTTCAATAAAATCGGATAGAACTTCTTTTCTTCCGCTTACAATTCCCCATCCAATTCTAAAACCTGGGACCATATAATTTTTTGATAATCCGCCAAAGGTTATGCAGGAAACATCCTTATTTAATGAAGCAATCGAAATATGTTTCTTTCCATCAAACAAAAGTTTATCATAAATTTCATCAGCAAAGATTACAAGATTATGCTCAAGTGCTAAATCAACTATCTGCAATAAATTTTCTTTTGTATAAAGTGAGCCTGTTGGATTATTCGGATTGATAAGTACAATCGCTTTTGTTTTATCATTTATTTTTGATTTTATATCATCTATATCCGGCAGCCATCCGTTTTCCTCATCAAGGTAATACGGATTTTCCATCATCTGAAGTTTGCTTGCAATTGCAGTGTAAAGCGGATAACCCGGAGTTGGGGTAAGAACATTTTCACCATCGTTGACAAGTGCAGTTAAACAAATATCAATCGCTTCACTTGCACCTGTGGTTACAAAAATATCGTGAACATTTGTAATACCTTTTCGCTCCGCTTCCCTTTCAATTGCATCAACAGCTTCTTTTATACCTGATGAAGGAGCATAACCATTTAAATTTTTAAGCATTGCCTGATAAGTTGCATCAACGAGATGTTTTGGCGGAACAAAATCATAAAGATTCGGATCACCAATATTTAAGTACAACATTTCTTTTCCGGTTTTAGCAATCTGATTTGCAAGAACAACTATATCTCTAACTGCATAGGTTATGTTTTCGGTTCTAACTGCGGGAATTATTTTATTGACCATTTTAAGCTCCGTAAAAAGTAAATTCAATTTATACATCAAACTTAATAAAAATAATTATGAGAGCTAAGGTGAAAATAAGGTCTATATGGATGTGATTTTCAATTATCCCTTTTTACAACTAATAAAGTAAAATCATCGTTGTATAGATTGGATAAACTGAATTCTTTGGTTGAAGAAATAATCTTCTCAATAATTTCGTTTGGAGATTTATCACTATTTAAATTAAAAACTTCTATCAATCTTTCTAATCCGAATTGCTTTTTATCTTTACTAAATACTTCGACCACTCCATCTGTGTACAAAAGTATTTGATCATTCTTTTCTAATTTTAGTTCGAATTTCTTAAACTCAGCATCTTTAAGAAGATTTAACGATGGACCGCCTCCTTCAATCAATTTTATGTTTTTAGTACTTAGATGCAAACCGGGATTATGCCCGCAATTACAATAAACAAAATTGTGGTTTTTATAATTGAGTATTCCATAAAAAACGGATATAAAATCTCGTTTACGCATAAACTCTGAGACTTGCTCATTCATAAGCTTCATTAGCTTAGCCGGATCTGAAAAAAGTTTTGCATTGTATCGCAGTAGAGCACGGAAGGCTGCCATAATCAATGCGGCGGGAACACCATCTCCCGAAACATCAGAAATTACAATCCCGATTCGATCTTCATCAATAGCAATGTAATCAAAGTAATCGCCACCAATCTCAAAGGTGGGAATGCAAACACTAGCGAATGAATACCCATCTATTTTGGGATCAGAATTAGGAAGCAAACTTAACTGAACATCTTTAGCAATTTGAAGCTGCTCTTCTATTTTTTTCTTTTCAAGTATCTGATGATGCAGTAATGCTTTCTCAATCGATATAGCAGAAGCTTCAGCAAAAAAATTCAGGACTTCAATATCATCTGTATCAAATGCGTTTAGTTTATCACTTTCTACATTTAGTGCGCCGATTGTTTTTCCGTCCCGCAAAATTGGTGACGTGATTTCTGACCTTGTTTCTTTTCTGCCGGGAATGTAACGTCCGTCCTTCGTTACATCATCGAGGATAATGGCTTTACCTGTTTTAATTGTTTGCCCGATTATTCCTTTACCTTCCATAAGCATTGCGTCAGATTCCAATGGTAAGTTTCCAAATCCGCGCTGAACCATACTTGCAATTTTTTGTCTGGTTTGATGATAGCCTGGATGATTAATATCTTCGCTAAGAATAAAAATTCCTGCCGCATCATAATCGATAATATTTGCCAACATATCTAAAAGCAGATTAAGTATTTTATCAAGATCAAGCGTGCCACGGATTTTATGAGATATATTCCGAAGAAGCTTGTACTTAATTTCTGCAGTAAGTTCTATTTTTTCTTTCATCGTGAATATTATTAATTACTCAAAAACTGCCGCAGCAATTTAAATAATACTTTAGGTTCTTCAACCTGCGGATTGTGACCGCTTTTCTCAAACATTACGAATTGTGCCTGCGGGCAATACGTTTTGTATTGGAACATCATCCAGGGTACCGCAACACGATCATATCGTCCGCCATAAATTAGGATTGGCATCTTTAAATCCTTCAATTGTATTCTGAAATCAAAAGTCCCAATATCACCTGTGAGTTCAAAATCCCCATCTCTTCCAACCAACTGATAATATAATTTAGTGTTCATAAAATTAGGATAAGGTTTCTGTCCGCGTGGTTTAAAATTCTCAGGATTGTAAGCATACAAGAAACCATAAGGAACATTACCATAAATTTCCTGATGAATTTTATCGCTTGATACGACGCCCTTTTCTCTGACTTTCATAAGTTCTTCCCAAACTTCGGGATAATTAGTTTTTATTTCGTGGTTTGAATTATCACAGTTTTCATGCCACATTAAGTAGCTGTGAAAAGTATTTGCAAGAATTAAGTGCGAAACACTTTCCGGATATTTAATTGCATAACCTTGCGCAACAACACCGCCATAAGAATGACCCAGAATACTAATTTTAGAAAATCCCATTGCTTTGCGCAAACCTTCAAGATCCTCAATATCTCTCTGCAAGGAATATTCTTTAACGTCTTTTGCAGTATCAGATTTACCTCTGCCAAAAGCATCAAAGTAAACCAATGTATTAGATATTGACAAAGAGTCAAAAGCCCGAAGGTAGGAATGCGCATTTCCCGGACCACCTGCAATAAAAAATAATGGTTCACCATTTCCAAAACTAACTACCCAGAGTTTTGCCCCGTTTACTTCATAATATTTTCCGTCTGTTTCACTGTTAGGAAAGTTTTGTGCAAGGGTTGTTATTGAAAGTAAAAATATTAAAAGTGAAAATATTATTTTTTGCATTAGTAAATCCTTTATTTAGGGTTGTAAAAAAATATCCGAAAATTCCTGCTAATCACTTCCACTTAATAGTACAGCCAATAGAAAATGTTTCCGGCACAGAAACTTCTTTACCGGCAAGTACTTCTAAAATTGCCTCTCGCAAATAAGCTGATTTAACTTT
Organism: Ignavibacteriaceae bacterium; assembly: GCA_044227615.1. Taxonomy (GTDB): domain Bacteria; phylum Bacteroidota; class Ignavibacteria; order Ignavibacteriales; family Ignavibacteriaceae; genus IGN3. The sequence continues at coordinate 58,106 of JBGAWM010000002.1, read as the reverse complement.
ATCAGGTTCCTGCCAGTTATCATCAATCTTGCCTTCGTACTTTAGTTTTCTTGCACTGTTAAAAAGAAAAATCTGCGGAGTGTGTGTTGCTCCAAATGCTTTTGCAATTTCCTGTGTTTCATCTCTTAAGTACGGAAAGTTAAATCCTTTTGAGGCTGCCCGCTTTTTCATTTCATCAAATGAGTCATCAGGGTACTTTATATCATCGTTGGAATTTATTGCAACTATCTGAACACCGTCTTTTTGAAATTCTTTTTGCAGTGCAATTATTCTGTCTTCATACGCCTGCACGTAAGGACAATGATTGCAGCTAAATATTATTATTAAAATTTTCTTATCAGAAAAATCATTTAAGCTGTAAGTTTTATCATCAACTCCCGTTAAGGAAAAACCGGGAATTAAAGAATCTATTTTCAATTTGTTATCAGACATAGTAAATTTTCCTTTAGTTAAATAATCTTTTAGTTAACTGGACAAAAATATCAAAATATGAAAACACTTCTCATCATCTTATCAATAATAATTTCAGAAACTATCATGTCACAAAATTATGATTTCGAACAGCATCTGTATCAATCTTATGATCGATACAAGGAAAACACTTTAACCCACAGAAGATTTAAACACGCGGATATAATTCCATTGGTTGATAAACTAAAACATAAAAGCGGATTTACAGTTAAAGTTGTCGGCAAATCTGTTGAAGGCAGAGAGTTAAAGCTTATCACAATCGGCAAAGGCAAAACCAAAATTTTTATGTGGTCTCAAATGCACGGCGATGAACCAACTGCCACAGCAGCATTGTTTGATATATTTAATTTTATTAACGATCCCGCAAACAAAGAATTTTGTACTGCCTTGTTTGAAAGAGTAACACTTTACTTTTTACCAATGGTAAATCCGGATGGTGCAGAAAGATTTAAGCGAAGAAATTTTTATGATATTGATTTGAATCGTGATGCATCACGTTTGCAATGCCCGGAAGCTGTAATATTGAAAACTGTTTTCGATAGTCTTAAAGCAGATTTCGGTTTTAATCTGCATGATCAAAGTCATAGATATTCTGTTGGAAATAGTTTTAGAACCGCTACAATAAGTTTTCTTGCCCCTGCATTCAATTACGAAAAAGATGTAAACGATGTTCGTGGTAAAGCAGTAAAGCTAATTGGGAATATGTATCAGGCGTTAAATCATTTTATTCCCGGACACATTGCAAAATATTCTGACGAATATGAGCCAAGAGCCTTCGGTGATAACTTTCAGAAATGGGGAACGAGCACAATACTTATAGAATCAGGCGGATGGAAAGATGATCCTGAAAAGCAGTTTATAAGAAAAATAAATTTTATTGCTTTGCTTTCTGCATTCAAATCAATTGCAGAAGAAAGTTATGTAAATACAAGTAACGATGTATATGAATCAATTCCATTTAATGATAAATACATTTTTGATGTGATTCTGAGAAACCTGACTGTTAAAAGTGGGAAAGAAAAAATTAAGATTGATGTTGGAATAAATCGGGATGAATTTGAAGGTCCTAACGAAAAAAAGATTTATTACAGATCGCGAGTTGAAGATCTCGGTGATCTTTCTGTTTTTTATGCCTACGATGATTACGATTTTGAAGGCTTTACAATTGAGCAGGCAAAAGTAAAATCAAACAAAACCTACTCACTAAAAGACCTGGAAAAATTAGATTTTGAAAAACTTTACTCGGAAGGTTACTCAACTGTACTTGTAAAAAAATTACCCGAGGAAAAGTTTACAAGATTTCCAATAAATCTTGCATTGAAGAACAGGATTGATACAACCATAAACATTGGTGAATCAGCAAATTTTGTTATTAAAAAAGATGGTAAAATAGAATACATAGTTATTAATGGATTCTTACAAAAAATTGAGAAGAACAGAAAATTTGAAGGTAATGGATTGATAATAAAATGAATCTTTGATTTATGATGTTTAATTCCTATAATTACAAAAAAAATAAAGCATAATTTCAAAAAAGTGGTATATGTTCGCATTTCTATTCGCAATATTTAAATCAGATGAGCAAAAGTTAAACGCAGAGTTTGAGCGTGAAGCTGTTCCGCATATGGATTCTTTGTATAACTTTGCTTTAAAGATGACCGGCGACAGCGATGATGCAAGCGATCTGATCCAGGAAACTTACCTAAAAGCCTTCCGATTTTGGGATAAGTTTGAAAAAGGAACTAATTGCAAAGCCTGGTTGTTTAGGATCATGAAAAATACGTTTATCAATACGTATAGAAAGAATACTAAAGAACCCGATAAAGTTGATTACGAAGAGATTGAAAATTTTTATGAGAACATCAAGCCATCATCTACAGACAGCGCACATCTTGAAAAAGATATCTACGATAATCTTCTTGATGATGAATTATCGGGAGCTATATCTTCCCTTCCGGAGGATTTCCGAACAGTAGTAATTCTTTGTGATATTGAAGGCTATACATACGATGAAATCGCAGACTTTGTGGATGTACCCGTCGGAACCGTTCGTTCAAGATTGCATAGAGCAAGAAAAATGCTTTACACAAAATTGCATGATTATGCCAACGACAAAGGTTATGTGAGTAAGGCTAAGGATAAGAAATGATGGAAATAAAATTGGATATGATAGACGCCTATATTGATGGCGAAATAAAAGACGAATTACTCGAAAAAGAATTATTATCAAAAATAAATTCTGATAAGGAATTTGCAGTTGAATATAAAGTACATTCACTTGTAAAAAATCTTATAAAAGAAAAAGTAGCTTATCAACAGACACCGGCAAAGGTTAGAGCAAAGATATTAAAATCTATAGGATCAGAAACAATTGTAAAATCCGAAAGAAAATCTTTTTTTGCTGATCTATTTGAAAGACCGTCCTTTTCATTTGCAACAGCATTGGTAGTTGTTCTTGCTATTGCACTCATCATTATAAACAGACCCGGTGAAGTTGAGAATAAAGATTTTGCAGTCGAACAGCTTGGCAATAAAAATATGTTCGTTCAGGCAAAGAATAATTTTAATGCTATTGCCACGGGTAAATTGTTACCGCAGCTTACATCCCAAAACGCGGATGAGATTAAAAATTTCTTCAATAACAATGGTGTAAAATATTCAACTTTGGTTCCTAAGGTTGCAGATTGGAATTTACTCGGAGCAGTAGTTTCTGAAGATCAGGGTGAAAAGTTTGCACATCACGTTTATGTTAGTAAAGATGGCAAACTTGCATATTTGTTCCAGGTTGATGAATCTTATCTGTATGATCACGAAATAATTTCTTTATCCGAAGATTTGATCAAATATCTTGATGATGGGAATTGCTATTCTTATGAATCCGAAGGATCGGTTACAATGTTTACAAAATTAGATAATAATATTTGTGCGGTTGTATCTAACGCTAACCCCAAAGAAATAGAAAATCTTTTTTGCAGTCTTTAAGATTTGAAAGGTAAAAATGTTCAAAATTAAAAATATACTTCTTCCTACAGATTTTAGTAAAACCTCTTTAACTGCTGCAGAATATGCTGTTGAATTAGCAGATGAATACAAAGCCAAACTTCACGTTCTAAACGTGTTAGAAAAAACTCCTCCAATACTTGCAATTCGTTCTCTTGATTTATCCCGTGAAAAAATAATAGAATCAATTGATGCCGATGCACAATCTCACCTTGCCGATTGTATAAAGAAAATCAAAAAGATTAAAGATGTAGAAATAATCTCAGCAATCCGAAAAGGTATCGATTATGAGGAAATTGTAAAATATTCCAAAGAAAAGAAGATAGATATTATTGTGATTGCAACACACGGAAGAACGGGTTTAATACACACCCTTTTAGGAAGTGTTGCCGAAAAAGTTATTAGATACTCTAAAATCCCCGTATTAGTTACTACTCCGCCGTCAAAATCTTAATAATCGCACTTTCTTGCATTAAGGCAATTGATTTGATATTTTAGTTACTCGCATTTTCGTAATAAAGGTAAACTATGGCTAAAGTAAAAAATGTTGAAGCTTTCTGCAGCATTTGTAACGCAGTTAGAAAGATGGAATTAACCGGTGATATAGCTGGTGATGACAACAGACGCTGGGCAAAATGCAAAAAGTGCAAACAAACGATGATTATAAATATGACTTCAGATGTTGTTGCACATAAAGTATCGCTTGAAGGAATTGAGAATGAAAATTGTGTAACATATTCACCAGCAAATGCTTATGAAGTTGGACAAACAATTTTTCATAAGAACTGGGATGATTTTGGAAAAGTTGTAGCAAAAGAAATTTTATCAAACGGACAAAAATCTATATCCGTTGAGTTTCAAAAACTTGGAAATAAAAAATTAGTCGAATCATACATTAAACAAACAGACCAAGAAGAACAAAGTGAGGTGATTTAGTTGGTCGGTATTCAATTAGGTGATAACGAATCCATTGACAAAGCCCTAAGAAGGTTTAAGAAAAAATATGAACGTTCCGGAGTTCTTAAAGAATTTAAGAAACGTACTTTTTTTGTGAAGCCATCGATAAAGAAAAGAATGGAAAAGATAAAAGCCGCTAGACGCGCTCATCGCCCCGAAAACATTATAATGTAATGTAATTAAAAAATCCCGCCTTTTGAGCGGGATTTTTTTTATTTGATATGAATTCTTGGTTCAATTACTGCTGGTTCTTTTTCTCTCAAAAAGTTTTTCTCTAAATGTTCTTTAACAATCTTAAATGCGGAATCCACATCGTTACAAAAATGGAATAGATCCATATCAGATTCGTTGATAACTCCCTGCTCAATCAGTGCATCAAAATTAACAACGCTTTTCCAATATTTTTCATCATAAATAACAATGCCTAATTTTTTTCTAATCTTATCAGTTTGAACAAGCGTTAAAATTTCAAAAAGTTCATCGAATGTTCCAAAGCCTCCGGGAAAAACGACCAATGCTTTTGAAAGATATGCAAACCAGAATTTACGCATGAAGAAATAATGAAATTCAAAACTAAGTTCTTTTGTAACGTAATGATTTACAAACTGCTCAAATGGAATACTGATGTTTAATCCAACGGAATATCCGCCCGCTTTTTTTGCCCCTTTGTTAGCTGCTTCCATAATTCCGGGTCCGCCGCCGGTACAGATAATAAATCTGTTTGCATTAGTTTCCAGATTCATCGACCATTCTGTAAGTCTTCTGGAAAGTTCAACAGCATCCTCATAATATTTAGACATTTCTACTTGCTTTTGAGCTTTTCGTAATTCATGTGCAAAGTTTGTGATTGTTTTGGGATTCGCATTTTTAAATTTATTAAGTTCAGCATTAGCTTCTTTACGGGATTTGAGTCGGGCTGAACCAAAGAATACTATCGTATCCATTATCTTATGTTTTTTAAATCTTGCTTTTGGTTCGAGATACTCAGCAAGTAACCTTAAGATTCTTCCATCAGATGAAGAAAGAAATTCTTCGTTGTGATACGCTTTAACTGTCTTTTGTTCTTTAGCCATTATTAGCCCTTAGCCTTAAAATTAATTTATAAATAAAAAGTTAAAAATGTTTATGTTTATTTGAAGAATGGTTTCTGTTTATATTTGCATAGAAACGAAATTGATTCAACAATAATTATGAAAATCGTATGACAAAATATCACTTTTTTTTGAGAGTTATGATAAAAAAATTTTTATTTCTTCTCCTGTTTATTTCAATCAACATATCAGCATCCTCAAAAGAAGAGATAGCTAATCGAATAAAAATGATTATTTCTAATCTGCCCGCGAATACTATAAGTGGTATTTTTATTTATAACCCGCTAATTCAGGATACAATCTTTGCATTGAATGAATCAAAACCGATGACACCTGCATCATTAACCAAATTGTTCACAACGTCAACTTCACTTGGAATTATGGGTGGTGATCATAATTTGTCAACTAAACTACTTTCTGATGATATTAACTTTGATGATGGCACACTCAATGGTAATCTATATATAAAGGGGTTTGGGAATTCTTTATTTTCTGAATCAGATTTGGAGGCACTTGCAAATGAACTAGTAAAGAAAAGGATTAAAATTATAACTGGCTCTGTTATAGGTGATGATTCTTATTTTGATGATATCTATACAAGAGAAGATTGGATCGATGGAGAGAGTGCAAATGTAAAACTTCCGCCGATATCAGCCCTTGTATTGGATAGAAATAGAACTACAATCAAAAAAAAGATAAGAAGAAGATATAGATACATCACCGAAAATATTAAAGATCCGCCAACTTTTACAGCTAATAGATTAATAGATAAATTAAAAAATGCAGGCATAGAAGTAAAAGGAAAATCCTTGAAAGGGATTACACCGCCAAAAGTTTATTTGCTTGCTGAAAAATCTACGCGGCTTAAAGACCTGATTTCTTTCATAAATAAAAACAGTGATAATTTTTTAGCAGAGTGCTTATTTAAAACGCTTGGCGCGGCTGCAAGCGGAGTGCAGGGAAACTCATTTTTTTCTCAGCAGGCAATTCAAAAGTTTCTTAACGATAATAATATTTTTTCTACTGGGACAGAAATTGTAGATGGTTCAGGAATTTCAAGATCAGACCAGGCTACTCCTTTATCTATTAATGGAGTTTTAGAAAAAATGTACTTCGATTTAGTTCACTTTGATGATTTTTATAATTCTCTGAGCATTGCAGGAGTTGATGGAACCCTTAGAGGCAGAATGATGGGTGCTGGTGCTGAAAATAATTTTAGAGGTAAAACCGGATCGCTAAATGGTGTTTCAGGATTGGCAGGTTATTTAACAACTCCAGATGACGAAGATCTTATTGTTACAATAATTTTTGAATTTAATAAAGGCGGATGGGGATATTACAGAGACATCCAAGACCAGATTGTGGAATTACTTTTAGATTTAAAGATAAACAGCCCCGATTAATTTCTAATCGGAGCTGCAGTAAAATTAATTACCTGAAGGGACTTGATTCTGCGGTGGAAGTGTTGGAGCAGTAGGAACATTAGTTCTTCCGCTTTCCTGAATAACACTTCTTTGCTCGGCTGTTGTTTGACCCGGTAAAAAGAATAAATTAATTACCAAGGCAAGCACGGCTAATGCACCACCTAACCACCAGGTACCTTTACTTAAAAAGTCTGCTGTTCTGCGTGAACCGAACATTGTGCCCATTCCCGCACCAGCACCACCAAAAGTTCCGGCTAAACCGCCGCCTTTACTTGCCTGAAGTAAAACTATTACAATAAGTAATACGGCGATAATAGTTGCTAACAATACTAACAATGTGTACATATTATTTCTCCTTAATATTGTAGCGGGGGAGGGATTCGAACCCCCGACACGTGGATTATGATTCCACTGCTCTAACCTACTGAGCTACCCCGCCGAAAATTTAGGCTGTAAATATAAATCTTTGAGCCTGAAATTCAAAAAGATACTTAATTATGGCTTATTTAAGCTTTCCCAGAGTTTATCCTTAAGGGATTGTAACCCAAATCCGGTTGCTGAAGAAAAGATTAATATTGGTTCCTTAATTTTTTTAATTTTAGTCTTAGAGAGTTTGATAATTTCCTTTTCAGAGATTAGGTCAGATTTTGAAAGTGAAACAATTATTTTTTTATCAACGAGTTTTTTACTGTACTTTTTTAATTCACTATAAAGTGTATCAAAGTCTTTTTGATAATCTTCAGACGTTATGTCAATCAAGAATAAAAGTATTCTTGTTCTTTCAATATGCCTAAGAAATTTAATTCCCAATCCTTTTCCCTGATGTGCACCTTCAATTATCCCCGGAATATCTGCAACTGTAAAACTTTTATAATCTTTATATCTAACAATTCCTAAATTTGGTTCAAGAGTAGTAAATGGATAATCAGCAATTTTAGGTTTAGCTGCTGAGACTTTAGAAATAAGAGTAGATTTTCCGGCGTTTGGAAATCCAACCAATCCAACATCTGCAATTAATTTAAGCTCAAGAATTAATTTTCGCTGTTCCCCGGGTTTACCGTTTGTTGCAAAACGTGGTGTACGCCTAGTGGGTGTGGCAAAATTACTATTCCCCTTTCCACCTGCACCGCCTTTTGCAAAAACGATTTGTTTATTTGGTTCAGAAAGATCAAGTAAAATTTCTTCGGTCTCAGCATCTTTAACGATTGTTCCAACGGGTACTTTAATTATTATATCTTCGCCATTCTTACCATCTTTAAGTGCAGTAGCGCCAGGTTTACCATTGTCTGCAAAATATTTTTTCTTGTGCCGAAAATCTACAAGAGTTGATAAATTTGGTTGAGTTTCAAAAATAACACTTCCGCCTACTCCTCCATTACCGCCGGAAGGTCCGCCTTTAGGAACATATTTTTCCCTCCTAAAAGCAACAGCCCCATCACCACCTTTACCGGATCCAACCTCAATTTGAACATAATCAATAAACATTATTTTTCCACGTTAAAATACTTTGCCACCGCAGTAGTTAATGATGCTGCGTCGCGGCTATGTGGCTTTATTCTGGCATATTTAAATATACTTTCTAAAATAACAGCGGCTTCCTCATAGGTATCGCACATAGTCAACTTTTCAATTGTATTCGCAAAATCTTCACTATCAGAGCTAAAAAGATTTTTGATTATTCTATCAATTTCTTTTGCTGAAAGATATGTAAATACATCTTCACTCTTCTTTTTAGTAACCGGCTGGATTGAATCTTCTTCATTTTCATCTTCGGTTGATTTAGATTCATCAACACCAAGCAGATCTTTTTCAAAATCTATTTTGTCTATGGATACTTCATCATCCTTCTCGTCTTGAACAGAAGGTTCATGTTCAAATTCCAATTCAACAATTTGATCTTCATCTGAATCTATAATTGTTTTATCATCTTTTGTAACTGGTAAATCATCATCAATTGAGATCTCGAGCTCATTGTCATAAAAGTTTAAAAGATCTTCCTGCTCTTTTTCATCAAGAATAATTATTTCATCATCTTTATTTCTATCTTTTTCAATTTCTTCGGTTAGGCTTGCCAGCACATTTTCTTCATCAATTGATTCTTTTAATATAGATTCGCTTTCCTCAACAGAAGTTCTATCATCCGGAATCAAATCAATCTCATTAATTTCATCTTTTACCTTATTTTCAATTTCTTCCATTGATGTATTTATTGTCTCGGGAATATCGATTGCATTATTATCATCATTTAAAATATCAAATTTTTCAGGTTCGGATTTTTGTAATACCTCTTCAATAAATTCTGAAGGTTCAGTAGCAGATTTTATTTCTTCAATTAATGGATTTTCTTTTATCTCCTCAGTAATTGGCATTTCCTGTGCTTCTTCTTCCTTTACTGAATCCATTATATTTTCATCGGCTTTTAATTCTTCACTTTCAGAAAGATGATCTTCAGTCACAAAATCTTCTAGCAGAGGATTTTCAAAATGCTTATCAGAGGCAGTTGATTTTTCCTGATCGTCCGCTTCAACAAATGGGGAATCGATACTTAAGGTTGAATAAAGAACTTTCCTTACGTCATCAATATCAACTTTCTTTTTTGATGAATTAGCATAAGCCCTTTTTAGTTTGAAGAGAAGTTCAGTAAGATTTTTTTCCTTTAGAAAATTTTCAACCGATTCAATATTAACATTTGATTTATTAAGTCCTCCAATACTAAAGTAATCTGCAATAGCATAAAGTGCATTATCAACAAGTTTACTTTGATGCAGCATGAATAATTCACGATCTATTTTGTTAACTATGAGTTCAAATTCGGTTACAGTAATATTCAAAATCTTTTTCTTTGATAAGTAAGCAAGAAAAACATTATTCAAATATTCATAGTAATAAGTATAATTAAGCATCAGCTTAAGTTCATTTACAGATACGGATTTGTTGTTACCAAAAATTAATTTTGAAAGCGACCACTTGGGACGAACAACATAATTTGCATTAAAAGATACGGCTTGAAGCACTATATTTTTAATGTCCTCAAAAGAAATCTTTTTCGTTTTTTTTATTTCATTTCCTATGAGTGTAAAGTAGTTTGAGATTTCTGTTCCCGAATAATCGAATAAAGAATTCTCAATAAGTTTCTTTCTGTCTTCAGAAATCAGATAATCAATTTCACCTTCCACATATTTTTTTATGGATGGATGTATATCAATTGCTAGGAATTTTTCAATAGTAATGAAAGATCCCAAATCTTTAACTTTGTTAAGTGTAAAATCACTTATGAATTTTATTTCGTTTTCAAACATATATTTCTCTTCTTGTTTGATTGAGTGGTTAAAAATATAAAAAAATCCCGATTAAGGCTAAGCCATCTTTATGGCAAAGTTAACCGGGATTAAAATACGAACCTTTTTGGTCGGAATATTATTAAACCTCAACTTCTTTTGATTTTATCTTTGCCATCACAAAATCTCTATTCATTCTGGCAATGTTGGTAACAGAAATACCTTTCGGACATTCGGCTTCGCAGGCATAAGTATTTGTGCAGCTTCCAAATCCAATTTCATCCATTACAGCTACCATCCTTTCAACTCTGCGATACCGTTCCGGCTGACCTTGCGGAAGCAATGCATACTGCGAAACTTTTGCTGAAACAAACAACATTGCAGAAGCATTTTTGCAAGCTGCAACACAAGCGCCGCAACCTATGCAAGCAGCGGCATCCATTGCCAGGCTTGATACTTCTTTTGAAATTGGGATTGCATTTCCATCTGGGGCGCCGCCTGTATTAAATGAAACATATCCGCCAGCATATAAAATTTTATCAAACCCCGAACGATCTACCATAAGATCTTTTATTACCGGAAATGCTTTTGCACGGAATGGTTCAACCCAAATTGTTTCGCCGTCTTTAAAGTTACGCATATGCAATTGGCAAGTTGCTATTTTAGGCAGTGGTCCGTGCGGCTGACCATTGATAACTAATCCGCAGGTTCCGCAAATACCTTCACGGCAATCACTTTCAAAATGTATTGCTTCTTCCCCTTTTGCTTCGAGTGAATTATTTATTTCATCGAGCATTTCGAGGAAGGATGCATCCGGAGATACCTGTACTTTGTATTCGGTAAAACTTCCGACTGAGTTAGCGTTTTTTTGTCTCCAGATATTAAGCGTTAGATTTAATTTTTTTACTTCCATTATTTGTAACTCCTTACAGCAAGTTTCAGATATTCAAACTTAAGTTCTTCTTTGTGAAGATTCCATTTATTCTCACCTGCAAATTCCCACGCCGCAACGTAAGAATAATTTTCATCATTACGTTTTGCTTCACCATCTTCAAATTGGTATTCTTCGCGGAAATGACCACCGCAGGATTCTTTTCGATCTAAAGCATCAAGCGCCATAAGCTCACCGAGTTCAAAATAATCAACTAATCTTCCTGCACGTTCAAGTGTTTGATTGACATCATTACCGCTGCCAGGAATTGTAACATTTTTCCAGAACTCTTCTTTTACCTCTCTTATCTGTTCGATCGTTTTCTTCAGTCCTGCTTCATTTCTTCCCATACCAACATTATCCCACATAATTCTGCCAAGCTGCTTGTGCAGATCATCAACAGTTCTTTTTCCTTTAATGGATAAAAGTTTATTTGTTAGATCTTTTACTTCTTTAGCAACTTTTTCAAATTCGGGATGATCCGTTTTTACTAAAGTAGGTTTATCGCTAGCAAGGTAATTTCCCATTGTATAAGGAATGACAAAGTAACCATCAGCTAAGCCTTGCATAAGTGCAGAAGCACCCAAACGATTTGCACCGTGATCTGAGAAGTTCGCTTCGCCAAGTACAAATAATCCCGGAATATTACTCATCAAATTATAGTCCACCCACAGGCCGCCCATTGTATAATGAGGAGCTGGATAAATCATCATAGGATTTTTGTATGGATTTTCGCCAGTAATAGTTTCATAAATCTCAAACAAGTTTCCGTAACGTTCTTCAATTACTTTTTGCCCAAGACGATTTATTGCATCTTTAAAGTCAAGATAAACTGCGTCACCGCCTTTAACTCCTCGTCCTTCATCACAAACTTCTTTTGCAGCGCGAGATGAAATATCTCTGGGGGCAAGATTTCCGAATGAAGGATATTTTCTTTCAAGATAATAATCTCTTTCATCTTCAGGAATATCTGCTGGATTCCGCATATCACCTTTTTTCTTTGATACCCAAACTCTTCCATCATTTCGTAAAGATTCACTCATCAATGTTAATTTTGATTGCGATTCACCGTGCAGTGGTAAACACGTTGGATGAATTTGCGTAAAGCAGGGATTTGCAAAATAAGCTCCGCGTTTGTGAGCGCGCCAGATTGCGGTTGCGTTACAATTCATTGCATTTGTAGAAAGGAAAAAAACATTTGAGTATCCGCCGGTTGCGAGAACAACGGCGTGAGCTGAATATTTTTCAATCTCTCCTGTTAATAGATTTCTTACTACAATTCCTTTTGCGGCACCATCAACAATTACAACGTCAAGCATTTCTCTTCTTAAGTACAGTTTAACGGATCCTTTATCAACTTGCCTGTTTAGGGCACTAACCGCACCGAGTAATAATTGCTGTCCCGTTTGTCCTCTTGCATAAAATGTACGGGAAACTTGCGCACCGCCAAATGAACGGTTATCCAAAAGTCCGCCGTAATCTCTTGCAAAAGGCACACCTTGTGCAACGCATTGATCAATAATGTTTCCGCTTACTTCAGCAAGTCGATAAACATTAGCTTCTCGTGCACGAAAATCGCCGCCTTTAACGGTATCATAAAATAGTCTATAAGTAGAGTCACCATCATTTTGATAATTCTTGGAAGCATTTATCCCGCCTTGTGCGGCAATACTGTGCGCTCTTCTTGCGCTATCGTGAAAAGTAAATGCTTTAACATTGTATCCAAGTTCGCCAAGAGTTGCAGCGGCAGATGCTCCGGCTAAACCGGTACCAACAACAATTATGTCAAATTTTCTTTTGTTGGATGGATTAACCAGCTTCATATTGAATTTATGGTTAGTCCATTTTTCGGAAAGATTTCCTTCAGGAATTTTAGAATCTAATTTTGTCATTGGTTACCTCCGTAAAAAAAGAAAAAGTAAATCGGCATCGAAGCAAAACCTAATGCCATAATAATTGCGTATATAGTTCCAATCTTTTGAATAACCGGGAAGTATCGTTTATGATTCCAGCCAAATGTTTGGAAAGCACTTTGAAATCCGTGATTGAGATGGAATCCTAAAAGCAACACTGCAATCACATAAAGAAGTACATACCACCATATCTTGAAAAAATTTACTACTACATCAAAATAAAGATGCTCATTTGCCAAACCCGCAGGATCGTGTACATTAAATCTCCAGAAAAATGTTCCAAGGTGCAGAACAAGAAAAATGAAGACAATCGATCCGGTAACGAACATTAATCTTGAAAATACTGTTGTATTTTCTGATGAACCGTTTACCTTATATCGAGTTGGTCGCGCATTCTTATTTTCAATCCAAAGTTTTACACCGTTAAATATATGCAGAATAAATACAGTGAGCAGAACTAGTTCTATCACTCGTATCAATGGTTTAATTACATCTAAAGTTTTAACATAACCATTAAAAGCATCGGCACCGAAGAACAATGTTATGTTTCCAACAAGATGTATTATGAGAAAAAGAATTAGGAAACTCCCAGTAACAGCCATCGTAAATTTTTTGCCGATGGAGGAGTTTGTAAAATTAGTTAGCCAGCTCATTAAAAGCTCCTTTTAATTGAAGAATGATTTATAGCTGAGGTGAAATTAAATATTATAGTTTTTGATATGCGGTAAGTAAATGAAGAAATAAATTTTGATATGTAATTAAAAAACATCTGCGAATGACTAAAAATTGGTAATTAACAATAAATCTCTTATGCAACTTAGAAAAAAAAGTTAAACGCTAAAAGTAAAAATCGAAAAATATTTTTAAATATTCTTCCATATCAACACAGAACCCCTTATTTTAGATTTAGTTCTTTGAACTTATTTACGGTGTTCCAGATGCCGTCTCAAAAGTCCAGTTTTATGTGTCATTCCCGTGAATACGGGAATCCAAAACTCTTAAAACAAAATGGATTCCCACTTTCGTGGGAATGACAATTCTGTATTTTTAACTTTTGAAACAGCTCAATGGAAAATTATAGGGAAGTACGGTGAGATAACCTGTCGTCATTACGATCCCGATTTATCGGGAGAAGTAATCTGTTATATCAATAGATTGCTTCACTTCGTTCGCAATGACAATCAAATATCAATTCCGTCGCTGTCGCGCAACTGTGAATTTCTTTTTGCGGACTGCTTAATTGCAGACTGTGAACTGAAACAAGCCAGGAGACCTGCCGCAAATACTAATTAATCAACCTTCGCGAGAAAGGTAAGATTAACGATGGTCTCTCAAAATCTCCATTCGTTTTATCTAAACTTTTAATCCGCGAAGTTACTTTTAACCTTTTTATAAGGAGTAACTTCAATGCACAAATCAAAATTTCTTTTTGTTCTGTTCGCAATTTTTCTTTGTTCATCATTTTCTTCAGCTCAAGACAGCATTATTCAAAAAACTGATTCTACTGGATATTATAAACTTTCTGATGTTGTAATAACCGCTACGAAAACACCGGCTAATACACTTGAACTCGCAAACTCAATCTCAATAATTGATTCAGCTCAAATATCAAACAGCAATGCCAATAGCGTTTTTGATGTTTTAAAGAATGAGACCGGAATTAGTTTTACAAGACAGGGTGGTAATGGAACATTATCAAATCTTTACATACGCGGCGCGAATTCTTCTCACACTTTGGTATTGATTGACGGTGTTGAGGTTAATCTTACTAACGATCCAAGCGGAGTTTACGATTTTTCTGCTTTACCAATCGATAACATAGAAAGAATAGAAGTTTTACGCGGACCGCAATCAACGCTTTACGGCTCCGATGCCCTTGCGGGTGTAATAAATATCATTTCAAAAAAAGGAAGCGGTTCACCTCAATTTTCTCTACTCACAGAAGCCGGATCTTACAACTCATATAAAGCTTTACTTGGATTAAACGGTTCAATCCAAAAACTAAATTACTCTGCATCTTTTAGCAGAACGCAAAGTGATGGATATTCTGTTGCCTCTGAGAAATATGGAAATACTGAAAGTGATGGATACTTTTTTAATAATTTTTCTGCTTTAGTTGGATATAGTATTTCTGAAACCGCCGAGATAAATTTTTATACAAGATATTTAAAATCAGAATCTGATAACGATCAGTTCGGCGGAGAATTTGGGGATGATCCAACATATTTAACCAATCAGGAAGAGTTTTCTATTCGGGGTGAAGGGAAATTAAAATTATTTGATGGAGTTTGGAATCAAAAGCTAGGTCTAACTTTTTTTAGGAACGTTAGAAATAATTCTTATGATACATCAGCCGCCAGCATAAACTATCCATTTTATGTTAATGATTATTCCTGGGCACATTACGATGGAAGAAAATATAAAATTGATTGGCAGAATGATTTCCAAATTACTGAATCAAATCTATTAACTGCCGGATTAGAATTTGAGATCGAAGAATCTGCCTCTGAGTATTATGCATTCAATTATGTACCTGATCCATTTTCACCTGATATCGAAAGCGTTATCCCTATGAATGATGCAAAAACATTTGGAGTTTACATTCAGGATCAATTAAAATTTGAAGACAGTTTTTTTATAACACTCGGGGCAAGACTTGATGATCACAGTAAATTTGGTTCACAGTTTACGTATAAAATTGCACCGGCATATATGCATTGGGAGACAGGTACAAAAGTCAAAGCTACAATTGGAACAGGTTTCAAAGCTCCATCATTATATTATCTTTATGATCCTGCCTACGGAAATGAAAATTTAAATCCCGAAGAAAGCTTTGGATGGGATTTTGGATTAGAACAATTTCTCTTTAGCCAAAATTTTACTTTGGGTGTAACGTACTTCTACAACAAGTTTACTGATATGTTTGGATTTGATTATGTAACGTTCAAAACCATAAACATCAAAGAAGCAATTACAAAAGGTTTTGAGGCTTACATTGAAGTAAAGCCTTCAGATGAGTTAAACATAAAAGTAAATTATACATATACAGACGCAAGAGATATTAGTCCCGAATCATCAGACTTTAACAAAAAATTATTAAGACGCCCTGAAAATAAAGCTGGATTATTTGCAAGTTATACATTCATCCCAAAAGCAAATTTAACTGCTGAAGTTATTTGGGTTGGAATTAGAGAAGACATAAATTTTTCAACGTATGTAAGAACTGAATTAAAAGAGTACGTTCTTTTAAATCTTGCGGCTCATTATGATGTTTTTGATTTTTTAAGATTGCAAGTAAGAGCTGAAAATCTTTTGGACACCGACTACGAAGAAGTATTTGGATACGGAACTGCAGGATTATCATTTTACGGCGGAATTAAGCTATCACTTTAATGACAAAACTTTGACATTTGATTCCCTATGTGCGGATTGACATTTGGCGTTAAGAACCTTTATCTTTGAACTAATTATAACAAGAAATATTTTTAATAAGATTTTAATTGAAAGGAAATAATGATGGTAAATGAAATGAAAAAATTAAATCCTGGTTTCTGGGTTTTAACCTTGATGGTTTTTGTAGCTGCATTCGTGCGATTACTTCCCCATCCGCCAAACTTTGCACCGATAGCCGCAATGGCTTTATTTGGCGGGGCTTACTTTAATAAAAAATCACTCGCATTTGCAATTCCACTTATTGCATTGTTTTTAACAGATTTGATTATTGGAATTTATTCTTATGCCTGGGTTGTGTATTTAAGTTTTGCATTAATCGTTGTGCTTGGATTTGTGATGTTGAAAAAAGTAAATATAAAAAATTTAATATTTGCATCAGTAACTGCATCAGTAAGTTTCTTTGCTATTACAAACTTTGGAGTGTGGGCGCTCGGAACATTATATCCTAAAACTCCGGCTGGATTAATGGCAAGTTACACTGCAGCAATTCCATTCTTCCAGTATTCAGTAATTGGAGATTTATTTTTTGTTGGATTGATGTTCGGAGCTTATGAATTAATAAAACACAAAGTTCCAGCGCTTGCAAAAGTAAAAGCTTAATAGTTATAAGTTACTAATTAAACCTTCGAGGTTTCAAACAAGAACCTCGAAGGTTGATCTATCTTCTCATTTTCACTTCAACAATATCATCTTTTTTATCTGCAAGAATGAACCTGATTGCAATCTGTAGAAATAAACTCCACTTGGCAATGAGGATGCAATGAACTCAACTTCATATCTTCCTGCTGGTTTGTATTCATCAACAAGCGTGGCGATTTCATTACCTAAAACATCAAATACTTTTATTGATTGATGACTGCCGACTGGCGATTGCCAATTAATTTTTGTACTTGGATTAAAAGGATTTGGGTAGTTTTGTTCAAGTTTAAATTCTGTTGGAATTAGATTTTGCTGATCTTCAACATCCACAATAAAAGTTGTATCGCCATATAGAACTCCATTTATGACACAACCTTTTAAAATATTTTCTTCTCCATAAACTTCTAAAAAGTATGTGCTCGCTAATCCAAATCCTTTTATTAGATTATGATGACAAGTACAAAGTCCATTTTCTGAATACATTCTCTCATATGTGTCAATGCCTAAATAATTCATCGGCTGTTCATATTCTAGAATGTAAAACGGTAATTCAGGATTGCCTGCATAAAATATTATATCTCCAATTTCTGCGCATAGATTATGATAAATATATTCATCGTTTAGCTCTTCCCAATATCTGTAAATAAATCCTAATGCTGAATCGACTCGTAAATACATCTTTTGGGCTAATACATTTGCGGAGGTTAAATCATTTTCAACTACAAAATATTTTTTATTTTCAATTAAAGTGTCATCTACTACACTCATATACTTTGTTCCAGTAAATTGACTCGATATTCCTTCCAATAGATAACTATCATAAGCCCAAACGTTTCCAATCGCTAGAGGGAACCATTCAAATACATCATCAGGTATTGGAAGTGATTTAATGATTATGGATGAATCCGGAGTAACCTTAAAAATCTTATTTTTAGATGCAGCATAAATAATTTCTGAATTTGGTTTTTTATAAATGCCAACTAGTTTACTTGGCAAGTATTTATACTCAGAAAATGAATAACCATTATTTATTGATTTATAAATTTTTCTTCCATCAGCAAGATATACCACACCTGATTGAGTTGAATCGATAGTGACATAAATTGGATTTTCGCTTTGATAAGTTTTTGTCCAACTGAAAGCATTACCTTTATTATTGGAAACGTTTAATGAATATCCGCCATAAGTCCAGTTAACACGATAAATATGAAACTGGTTAACATCAAATAACAACTTCGAATAAATATCGAATCCAACATATGAAGTATCTACTACTCCGCCATTTTTACAAAAGTCTAACTCTTCATCAAATCCAAACATAACCTCATCATCAAAATCCGCTAACGCAATCGGGATAAAGTTCGCAACAGCAGGGATTGAATCTATAGGGAAAGTTAAACCGCCATCCCAGCTTCTTATTTCTCCGCCACTACCGAATACAAATATTTTTTCTGGATTCTGTTTCGATATATCAACTCTGTAATATGGAGCAAAATGGCTAAACACAACACTATCATTCTTTGCAATATAAAAACTGTAATCCATAAATATCAGATCACCAACATTTATAAAATTAGCTGTGTCACCTGGAAAAAACTCATAATCATTCACAGTTTTAATATCTGCACCAACAGGAAAATAAATTTCGTGTGCATCCATTATTTGTAGCTCATATCCGGTTTGTAAATTTAACTTAAAGATTGGATTGCTATGGTACTGCTCTGTGCCGAGACGATATAACAGAATTGTTTGTCCTATTGGGCTTTCAATTCCATCCAGTGAATGGAATTGCTGAGAATGTAGAGGTGAGAACAAAAGCACTAACGCAAATAAAATGCACGCAGTTTTCATAAAACCTCCCTGATAACTTCTCAAACATAAATAATTAGTATTAAAAAGGCAATGAAAACTAATTACTTCTCTGTCTTAAAATTTCAAAAAGAAGTACACCTGTAGCAACAGAAACGTTAAGTGATTGGATTTTTCCTTTCATAGGAATGCGAACAAGATGATCGCATTTATCAGCAGTAAGTTTTCTTATTCCCTTTTCTTCGTTACCAACAATTACGGCAAGCGGAATTTTGTAATCAACTTTTGTGTAATCTTTTGCGCCTTCAAGATAGGAACCAACAATCCAGAATCCATTTTTCTTCAGTTCATCAATAGTTTGCGCAAGATTGTTTATCAAAGTTATCTTAACATGCTCGCTTGCACCGGCAGATGTTTTAACTACGGTTTCATTTATCGGAGCCGAATTATTTTTAGTAATAATAATTCCGTCAACTCCGCTGCAATCCGCACTTCGCAAAATTGCTCCAACATTGTGTGTATCCTGAATTGAATCTAAAATTAAAAGAAGTGGGAAAGCCTCACCCAAACCCTCTCCTAAGGAGAGGGCTTTAGAATATTTACTTTTTGAAGATTCAATTATTTCTTGAAGAGTATAATATCTTTGCGATGATTTTGAAGCTGCAACACCTTGTGCGATTTTACTTTGCGTTATCTGTCTGAATTTTTCAAAAGGAACCTGATTAACTTTAATTCCTTTTTTCTTGGCGGCAACTCTTATCGCATCAATTATTCCGCCTTCCTGCCCGAACAAAATAAAAACCTGTGATACCTCTTCATTAGAATTAAGCGCTTCTAAAACAGGTTTCCTTCCGATGATTAAACTCACTTACTATATTCCTTTGAGTATGTGAATTTATCTTTATCAATTTCGAATGTGCAGAATTTACTATTGTTCTTTTTTTCGGGTAAGAATTCTTTTACAAGCTCAATTTCTTTTTTGAAGATGTTAAAGTTTATAAGGGCACTGTTTATGCTTCCATCCTGTTTGATAATATTTACAGTAAACTCACCAAACAGATCTTCAAAATCAATTTCAACATTTGCCGGCTGAACTTTTGCCATGTAATCATTCAAGGCTGTTAAGCCGAGTAAACTTATATCGATTGTTTTTTTCTCTTTGCGGGCTTGTGCGGTAATTTTATAGTTAAGGAAGGAAAATATTTTTAGTGTTTCTATTTCAAATCTGTATTTCTGCTTTCCATTTGTTCCATCTTTATGAAAATAGATTCTGCAGTTAAACTCAATTTCGGTTTTCTTTTTCGCAGGAGTAGCCTTTTTAAGTTTATCTATATTCTTTTCCCGTGCTTTGGAAATTTGAGGAACATCTTTTGGTTTTTTAAGTGCCATTAATTTTTAAGTATCGATTTTAGTTTTTCGAAATCTTCAATCTTAATTAATTGCTGCTCGCCGTTAGAAAGATTTTTAACATTAAGTTCACCGCGCTTATACTCATCGCCACCAACAAACACGACATATTTTGCATTGTATTTATTTGCTTCGCGCATTTGAGCTTTAACACTTCGATTCAGATAATCGTAGTCACAACTTATATTTTCTCTTCGCAGTGTTGAGGCAATATTTGCAACCTCAATTTCAATTTCCGGATCTATTCTTATCAGATAGGCATCAACAGAATCATTTTGTAGGTTTAATGATTTTTCATTTTCACAGGCAAGTAATATTCTTTCCATTCCTGCAGCAAAACCAACACCTGGAGTTGGTTTACCACCAAGTTCTTCAACAAGTAGATCATATCTTCCGCCGCCGCATAATGCACTTTGGGAGCCCACGCTTCCACTTACAATTTCAAAAGTTGTTTTAGTATAATAATCTAACCCACGCACAAGTGCAGGATCAACTTCAAACGGAATTCCAACTTTTGTCAAATAACTTTTTACAACATCAAAATCATTTTTACTTTGTTCATCAAGATAATCAATCAGCAAAGGCGCATCTTTCATTATCTGCTGATCAACTTCAATCTTGCTATCGAATATTCTTAGAATGTTTGTATCAAATCTTTTTCTGCTATCTTCAGATAACTTCTCTTTTTTGTCTTTTAAATATTCGCGAAGAACATTTTTATAATTTTCTCTTACTTCAGGAACCCCAAGAGAATTGATTTTTACAACTAAATTTTTTAATCCAAGATTCTTAAGGATATGATAAGCAACCTGAATCATTTCAGCATCAAGTAACGGTGAGGTGCTTCCTAAAGCTTCTGCACCAAACTGATGAAACTGTCTAAGTCTGCCTGCCTGAGGTCTTTCCTGTCTGAACATTGGTCCGATATAATACAATTTATTTAATGACTGCTGTGCACCAAGTGATTGCTCAATAAAAGATCTAACAACTCCTGCCGTATTTTCTGGACGTAATGTTATACTTGTTTCGCTTCTGTCTTTAAAAGTGTACATCTCTTTGCTAACGATATCAGTTTCTTCACCAATGCCGCGGGCAAATAAAGCTGTCTCCTCAAATATTGGAGTACGAATTTCTTTATAGTTAAATAATTGAAATGTTTCTCTAAGAAGTTTTTCCAGGTATTGCCATTTTGAAATATCAACTGGCAGAATATCTTTTGTTCCGGTTATTGCTTTAATCATAGAGTAAAAATTTTATCAGTTTGGAAATGTAAAATTTCAAGTTTGTCTCATAAGATAAAAGTATTGAATTGTCATTCCCACTGCCACAGGCATCCCTTCGGGAGGAAGTGGGAATCCATTTATTTTAGATATTTTAGATTCCCGTTTTCACGGGAATGACATACAAAAACTTCCTTGGGAGACCCTATTACTAGAACTAAGAAGATTCCGAATGGCAATGTCATCGGAATGACAAAAGTACCAGATTACAACTCTAAAAAGTGTTGTTCTTCTTCACTAAAAAGTTTTACAATTTCATCAGCACTGTTTGCCTCTGCAAGGCGATGTCTAAAATCATCTTTATTCATCAATCGCGAAATTCTGCTTAACAATTTTATGTGTGTACTTATAAGATTATCTTTACCAACAAGTAGAAAAACAAGATTAACAGGATTTCCATCCAGCGATTCGTAATCTATTCCATCTTTTATTCTGCCAAACGATCCAATAATTTCTTTAACTGCGTTTGTTTTTCCATGCGGGATGGCAAATCCTTTGCCTACACCTGTTGACATTACCTTTTCACGCTCAAGAACAGCACTTCTTACTTTCTCAATATCCTCAACGCGCGGATCATCTTTAAAAAGATCAACTAACTCATTAATCACTTCTTCTTTAGTTTCGCCTTTTAAATCAGAAATAATAAATTCTTTTTTTAGTAATTCACTTACTTTCATTTTTTCTCGGATAGGATTAATAAAATTATTAAATAAATTCGATTATCTGGTAGGCAATTTAACAATCAATGGATAGTTTTACAATGAGAATATCTGTTATATTATATATAACTTAATTCATCATTGCAGTTAGTCTCACGAAAGCATTTTTTGCAAGTTCATAATTTGGGTTGATCTTAAGAGCATCTGAATAATACTTTAGTGCAGTATACCATGAACCATTCCTTTCATAAATTCTTCCAAGATTATAATATGGAAAGTGCCTTGGTTCATAATCTGGTGCATCGATAGCTTTTTCAAGCCAGTAAATTGCATCATCAAACTTTTCCAGATTTATAAGGTATGATCCAATATCGTTATAAGGATTTCCATAATCCGGATCTAAGTCGATTGCAGTCTTACATTCTTCTATTGCTTCCTCAAATTTTCCGTTAAGACTAAATGCCCAACCTAAAAAAGTGTGAGCTTTAGGTGTTGGATAAAACGCAATTGATTTTTTATACGCTTCTATCGCATCTTTAATATTGCCGCTCATATGTAATTGATAAGCTTTGTTAAAATATTCTGCGGCTAAGTCTATTTTTTCTTGATTGATCATTATTATTTTAGTCTATTAAATCTTCACTGCGCATAAATAAATATTTAATGGGTTAATTTCAATCCTTTATAATAGATAGTGATAATAATCATAGTTTACGTCGTATAGACGACAATTCATCCCCAATACCCGCATTAATTTTATTTTGACATTTGGAACCATATTACTTTGAGAATGGTTTTACTTTAAAATTGAAAGGATAAACATATGAGAGAAGGTCCGGTAAGATTAGCCGAATTGGAACATGAAGATGATAATCATTTTCTAACTTCGATTGAAACTCCTATTCGCAGTGATGCTTTTGCAATTGATGATGAATTAAAAATCGAGTTGATTGAAAAGAAGTTTAAAGAGATTATGGAAGTGCTTGGACTTGATTTAACTGATGATAGCTTGAAAGATACTCCACGCCGAGTTGCAAAAATGTATGTTAAAGAAACTTTCAGCGGATTAAATCCACAAAACAAACCAGCAGTAACTTTGTTTGAAAACAAATATAAGTTTAACGAAATGCTTGTTGAGAGAAATGTTTCTGTTTACTCGTTATGCGAACACCACTTTGTTCCTATAATTGGCAAAGCACATATAGCATATTTCTCAAGCGGAAAAGTTGTTGGTTTATCCAAGATTAACAGAATGGTTCAGTATTTTTCAAAACGACCACAAGTGCAGGAAAGATTAACTGTACAAATTGCGAACGAACTTAAAACAATGCTTCAAACTGAAGATGTTGCTGTAATTATTGATGCAGATCATTTGTGTGTTGCTTCACGCGGTGTACAGGACGTAAACAGTTCAACAGTTTCTTCAAGCTACCATGGTAAATTTTTAAACCATAATGTCCGTGAAGAATTTTTAAGATATGTTTATGATGGGAAAAAATAGATAAAAAGTTTATCAGATTAGATTGTCATTTCGACGAGTAAAGCGAGGAGAAATCTGTTTAGTTAATTATTCAGATTTCTCGCTTCGCTCGAAATCACAACTAGATAATACTTTTATTTCTTTCCTACAAACTTCTTACCATCCTCACTCAAATTCTTTGCATACTTTTCTGGATTCTTTGCAAATTTTGTATCACAGCCAGGACAGCAGAAAGCATAAACTTTTCCATTATACTCAACTGTTGGCGAGTCATCTTCAATTGGGTTTCCTTTAACCGGACATACTTTATTCCAGGGTTCTTTTGAAACAGTTTTTGTGCTGTCATTTACCGTTTCAACTTTTTGCATTTTAACTGTATCAGATTTATGATGGGGATCTATCAATCCATTGTCAGTTTTATCCTGCGTATAACTAATTACACTTAAACAAAACACAAACGAAATTACAAACACAAATTGTTTTAACATTTTTTACTCCTTTTGTTTAATTATTGATTTATACTTTCAACAATTTAGCATTTATCGCTACAATAACCGTACTCACAGACATTAGTACTGCACCTAATGCAGGACTTAATATTATTCCTACTGAATACAAAACTCCAGCGGCAAGTGGAATTGCGACTATATTATATCCTGTTGCCCATATTAAATTTTGAATCATTTTTTTATAGGTGGCTTGTGAAAATTTTATTAATGAAACCACGTCTTTAGGATTATTCTTCACGAGAATTATATCTGCAGACTCAACTGCAACATCAGTTCCTGCACCGATGGCAATACCAACATCAGCTTGTGCAAGTGCGGGTGCATCGTTCACACCGTCACCAGTCATTGCTACAATCATTCCACGATTCTGAACTTCTTTTATTTTTTCGGCTTTTTTATCCGGCAGCACTTCAGCAAAATATTCATCAAGTCCGAGTTCATCAGCGACCCATTTTGCAACCCGATTGTTATCACCGGTTAGCATCATCGGTTTTATTCCTAATTCTTTAAGCTGCTTAATAGCTTCCTTTGATTCCTCTCTTATTATATCAGCTAAAGCGATTGCGCCGGTCAATTTATTATCAACCAAAAGAAATACAACTGTTTTACCCTGACCGGATAATTGTTCAATCTTTTCTCTTTGTTGAATCTCAATTTTATTTTCTTCGAGATAACCGGGACTCACGACTTTAGTATCTCTATTGTGTACTATCCCTTCTGCTCCTTTGCCGGGGATTGAATTAAATTCTTTTAATTCATATTTCTCTTCGGAAGATCTTACGATTCCTTGTGCGATGGGATGTTCAGATTCAGATTCAAGTGAAGCTGCATATTTTAAGATTTCTTTTTCATCATATTCGCTGTTGAAAGAGATTGTTTCAGTTACTCGAATTCACCTTTTGTTAAAGTCCCAGTCTTATCAAAAATAATTGCCTGAATATTCCTTGCTTGCTCGAATGCGTTTCTATTTCTTATAAGCAAACCACTTTTTGCAGAAAGTGCTGTTGAAACTGCTATAACAAGGGGAACAGCCAGCCCGAGAGCATGCGGACAAGCGATTACCATTACTGTTACAGTTCTGGCTAATGCAAAGTTGAAACTTTCTCCGGTAAACATAAGCCAAACAAACATTGTTAATGCACCGGCTGTAATTGCAAGAATAGTTAACCAGAAAGCGGCTCTGTTAGCAAGGTTCTGAGTTTTGGATTTACTTTCCTGTGCTTCCTTAACCAGCTTTACTATCTGGGAAAGAAAAGTTTCATCTCCGGTTTTTTCAACTTCAATTTTTATTGAACCTTCAGCATTAATTGATCCGCCAATTACATCATCACCCTCACCTTTTGAAACAGGTTTTGATTCACCTGTAATCATTGCTTCATTGATAGATGTTTTACCCTCAAATATTTTTCCATCAGTAGGAATTTTTTCTCCGGGTTTGATTAATAGTTTATCCTTATGCTTAAGTTCGGAAACATGAACATCGGCAACATTTCCGGCATCATCAATTCTGTGAGCTTCATCCGGCATAAGCTTTGCAAGTTCTTCAAGCGCTTTTGAAGCACCCATTACTGATTTCATTTCAATCCAGTGACCGAGAAGCATAATATCAATCAACGTTGCAAGTTCCCAGAAAAAGACTTCACCTTTAACTCCAAAGACAACTGCGCTACTGTAGAAATATGCAACCGAAATTGCGAGAGCTATTAATGTCATCATTCCGGGCTGCTTGTTTTTCAATTCATTAAACAAACCTTTTAAGAAAGGATAGCCGCCATAGAAAAAAACGAAAGTTAAAAGTGCAAACAAAACATAGATATCACCATTAAAACGAAAAGCTTCTTTAAGTCCGAGAAAATGCTGGATCATAGGTGAGAGAATAAGAATCGGGATTGTAAACGCAATTGAAATCCAAAACCTCTTCTTAAAGCCTTCAATCGTGTGTCCCTCATGTTCGGAATGGCTATGTCCGCCGCGATCATTCTTTTTATGATTTCCCGCAGAGCGGGATTTCTCTTCGTTCAACATCGTGTCATGAGAACTTTGATCATTATGTTTTGAATGATCCATTTCTGAATGATTCTTATGCTCCATATTGCGGGCATTATGATTATTATGTTGATGTTCATTTTCCATATTAAACTCTTGTATTAGTAATTAAATTTTTTCGTAACTAAAATAATTTTTACTATACTTCTAAGTATTACATTTAATTGGGAATCTTTTACAGAATTCTCATAGTAATTCAATGATGATGCTCTTCCACAGAATGTGAATGCGTTTGCGGTTCATTTTCATCCGGATGTTTTTCATCATCTTCCATAGTTCCTGATGGACTTTCCATTTTTTGATAATCTTCAGCAGTCATATCCGGAAGCTTTTTCATAAATGCTACAATAGCCCAGATTTTTTCATCTGAATGGGTTTTACCCCAGGCAGGCATGCCTGTCATTTTTATTCCGTTTTTTGTAATCCAGAATAATTCCTTGGGATCAATTTCTTTTGCTACTTTAACTAAATAAGGTGCTGCTGGATTTAATCCTACCGACACTTCAGTTTCTTCTAACCCTGGAGCACCATGACAGCTCAAACACATTTCATTGTAATGTTCAAAACCTTCTTTTAACATTGATAAATCATTCAAATCAGGAACAGTAATATCTTTTGAGCGGGACTCAATTGATCTATCCTTTGTGGTATTTAAAACCCATTTCATTATCCCATTTTCCTGTTCATTTGCACTTACATTATACCAACCACTGTAAATAAAAATCAGAGACAGTACAAGCAAAGCAATTAATGTCAGTCCCACACTTAATAAGATTTTCATTCAATCCTCTTTAAAATTATTAATAATTTATTTCTTTTTCTTAACTACTTGCAGCAATCTTTCCCTTCGCTTGCTTTTTTGAACTTTCTAAAACCAAAAAAAGCAATAACACCAATGAAACCTAAACCAACAAGTATTTCCATAATCCTAACTCTTTTTTTATAAAGTAAAATTAAATCCTGCTGAAATTGTAAAGTCTGAAGTTGAATTGTTCAATCCAACCGATCCGATCATTGAATAACCTAATTTGGAATTGATTAAATATGTGTAACCGAGTGATAATTGTTTTGGTGAAGCGAATCCGGTTACAATAGTTGAATACGAATCGTACTCAATAAGCAAAAGATGATTGCCTCCTCCAAAATTGTTACCAATGCCAGCACTAAATGTTATCGGATTTTCAATATTAGCATCTGATGAGTTGCCTAAAAACAAATATCCAGTTTGCACAAAGAACGAAAAAGTGCCGATAAATTTTCTTGCACTAATCGCGAGATTAAAATCAAATTTACCGGTTCCAATATTTAAGGATGGAGATGCAGTTGGAATTTTTATAAATCCATCGGATGAAAAAGTAGGCAATGAATTTGTTTCTTTAACAAAAGTATAACTGCCGTAAACATACATATCTCCAATGCCTGTATTTAGAGCCGACATTCCCAAACTCCCGTTCATCATTGACCCTTGACCACCTGAGCCGTGCATACCCCCGCCAACGTTATTTCCATTTCCACTGCCATTTGGAATGTACATCCCTCCAAGCTGCGTAAATGAACCGGATGAATTGAATACCAATGGTAAACTCAAGCTCAGGTAATAATCCTGAGCCTGATATCGAAGACCTCCGTACAAGTAATAAGCGATGTTATGAGAGCCATCAGACAAATTGCCTCCAACTGCGGTAAGAGAAGTGTTGATAGAAAATCTATCCTGTGCTGCAGTAGAAGAAAAAGTTCCGATGAGAATAAGTAATATGATTGCAGTTAATATGCTGCCGGATTGGAGCTTGCAATATTTTACTATGATAGCATTTTTCACTTTATATTATCTTGCTGTAATTGTTTCATCATTTCATCATAGTTATTCATCATGCCATTCATATTATCCATCATCTCCTTCATCTGTCCCTGCATTTGCTCGTTCTTCATCATCTCCTGATTCTTCATCATATCATTCATCTGATTCAACATGTTGTTCATTTCACCAGACATCGTGTTCATATTTCCCATAAAATTCATCATGTCTTTTGAGTGCTGCATTTGTTCCATATTCTTCATTTGGTTTGTCATGCCATTCATCTGTGCTGACATTTGATTCATGTGATCCATCATTTTCTGCATCTGCATCATATTGCTTTGCATCATCTGGTTCATATTCTGATGCATGTTCTCGTGCATTTGTTGAGCGGATGTCGTAGTGTATAGAATTGTTAGAAGAATTAGAACCAAAAGTACACCAACAGATTGGTTTTTAATTTTATTCGTTATCATTTCATTCCTTTTCGCTTATGTTAATTTCAATTTACTTGACTTTATAATCATGCTTGATGAGATTCTCTTTTGCTTTTTCAAGTGAAACTTCTTTCATTATCATCCCACATTGCGGGCATTCACCCGGTTCATCAGAAATTACATTCCAGCACATCTGATCCTGGTAGACTTTTCCATTCTTATTTGTATCAATTGCCATAAGATTAATTTCACCTTCACGGACAATTGAGTTTTCGCTCATTGATTCTGTTTTTATTTGATGGTGCTCTTTATGAGTGCTGTCTGCCTCCATATGTGCCATTGTCATTGTACCGTTCGATTCATGACCGGAACAGCATCCTTTTGAGCATTCCTTCTTTTCTTGTTTATCCGTCTCAGTTTTTTCCTGTGCGAGTGCAAAAATACAGAGGAAAGAAACTAGCGCTAAAATTATTACAAGCTGTTTTAACATTGTGTTACTCCTTTTGACTTAGATTAAATATGAATGATTAATTCGATTTAATTCTCTTTCACTTTAAAATCGTTCTTAACAAGATTTTCTTTCGCTTGTTCAAGAGAAACTTCTTTGAGAGTCATTTTGCATAATGGGCATTTACCCGGTTTGTCAGAAATTACATTCCAGTCCATAGGATCCTGATAAACCATTCCATCTTTATTTTCATCAATCATCTTTAAATCAATCATCCCTTCATGGATAATTGCAGAATTCGATTGCCCTTTGTCCATATTCATTGATTCATGGTCTGAAGTTTTTGTATCCTGATTACACGAAGTAAAAATTGATAAAAAAATTATTCCGCCTAAAAGAATCCCCATCTGAAGAGTTTTATTTAACCTGGTTTTCATATTATGTACCTTTCGTTTAATGATTTATGAATTAATTAATTATTAACCTATCTTTTTATTTGGGCATGTCCATTCCCTCCATATTAGCTGAACCTGTTGACTTACCAGTCTTTAATTGGCTTTCAGAATCAATTAAAAATCCACCGCTTGCTGCGATTTCATCACCATCTTTTAAGCCGGATAAGATTTGATATTTTTCTCCGTATTTTTCACTGACCATTACATTTCTTGCTTCAAACATTCCATCTGAAGTTTTTACCCAGACAACATTACTATTACCTGAAAATATGACTGCATCGGCTGGGACTAATAATCCGGTACCCGCATCAGTAGAAAAAATAGTTTCACCATACATTTGTGGTTTAAGCTTGTTATTCAAACTCGAAAACTCACTTCTAACTTTTACAGTTCTTGTTTGTGAATTAATTACGGGATAGATAAATGTAACTTTACCAGTAAACTCTTCACCAGGGTATGCCTTTAGTTTTAGTTTTACTTTACTTCCCAATTTAATTGTGGAAAGATCCGTCTCATTTACTTCAGCAATATTCCATAGAGTTGAAAGTTCAGCCACATCATAAATTGCAGTGCCTTCATTAACATACATTCCTTCCTGAACTTTCTTTTCGATAACTGTTCCACTTACCGGAGAATAATATGTTAAAGTTAAATTTATTTTGCCGGAGTTTTTGAGCTCATCAATTTGGTTTGATCTTAAACCAAAGAGATCAAGTTTTTTCCTGGATGCTTCAATTAAAGAACTATTTGAACCACTACTATTACTTAAAGCAATTAGAAAATCATTTTGTGCCTGAACAAGATCCGGGCTGTAAATCTCAAACAGCGGCTGACCTTTTTTTATGTAGTCACCGGTTTTATCTACAAATAATTTTTCAATCCTGCCGTTAAATTTTGCAGGAATAGTTTTACGATTCTGCTCAACAAAATCAAGATAACTATAAGCGGTCAATTCCTTTTTTAGATTTTCTTTTTTAACCTTAATTGTGGATACATTCGCCATAATTTGTTCATTGGTGGTTAATGTTATCATTCCTTCCATATCAGATTTTGAAGAAACATCTGCTGTATGATCAACAACTTTTTTAATCAAATCCATTCCGCAAATTGGGCAAGCTCCGGGTCCATCTTTATGAACCTGAGGATGCATTGTGCATGTCCAATATTCATTTTCGTTTTTATTTGAATTGTCTGAGTTTGAGCAGGCAAATGCTAACAATAATGTTGCTAATAAACTGATCATTAGTTTTATTTTCATATTTTTCATTTTAATAATTCCCTTCAGATAATTTTAGATTTTTAAGATTAGCACCAACCATCATTTCAACCTCTGCAAGCGACATCTGAATATCAGCTTTTGACATATAATAGTTCATCTTCTGCATCAAAAGCATTCTATACGAATCAACCACTGCTGATATATTTGTTTTACCATTTTGGTATGCTGCGGTTTGAGATTCGGTTGATTGATTATAAAGAGGAATAACTTTTTTATCATAAAGTTCTTCCAGTTCTTTTGCTGTTTTATATTTTACAAGAGCTTCTTTAAGCTGTGCAGT
Organism: Ignavibacteriaceae bacterium; assembly: GCA_044227615.1. GTDB lineage: Bacteria > Bacteroidota > Ignavibacteria > Ignavibacteriales > Ignavibacteriaceae > IGN3. Next base: position 27,065 of record JBGAWM010000002.1, on the reverse strand, counting down.
CATTTCTCTTTGCATATCAATCTTTTCCTGTTCGATACTATTTATTCCTGCAGCAAGTTCTTCTCCCTTAGAATCGATTTTACCAACAGACCAAGGTGCAAACGGAAGATTTATAGAAAACATTAATGAATACATCCATTCCGTTTGTGGGCTAAGCATTGTTAAATCTGATGAAGAAGTAAGAATCATTCCTCTGGGCATTCTCATCAACATTCCCTGAACCATCAAATCCGGAATTAATTCTTTATTGTTAGCCGTTATCATTGCTCTATTCATCTCAATCATATTGTTCATTTTGTTTAAGGTTGGATTTGAATCAGACAGCAATTCTTCTAACTGCAACTGTGATAGTTGTAATGAATCAACTTCAAAGTACTCTAACGCAAAAACCTCTTTTGAATTAAGATCTCTTCCTAATAGTTTATTCAAGTTATAAACTAAAGCTTCTCTTTGCTTCTCAAGAATTAAAATCTGAGTTTCATTTGATGCTATTTCACTCTGAACAGTTAAAACATCAGCCTGACTTATTCGGTTTGTGTAGAAAGAAGCTTCGATTGCTTTAGCAAAATCACTAATCAGAGAAATATTACTTTTTTGTATTTCAATCTTTCTATCGATTAACCATATATTGAAATACGACATCTTTACCTGTGCAACCAAATTAATTTTATAAGCATCAAAGTTGTTTCCTTCAACCAGCGTATTCTTGTTTTCAACTTCAGCCATTGCACTTAACTTGCCGCCAAGTGGAAACATTTGTGATAAGCCAAAGTTGTTCGATATAGATTTATTGATAATATCATATTCGCCAGTCGGTACTTGCGAAAACTCCAAAGATAGATTTGGAGGAGGAAGATAATTAACAGATTCACTTCTGTATTCAGATGCTTCAATTCTGTATTGCAGCGATTTTAACTTTGGATTATTTGCAATAGCTTCATTAACTAATGAATCAACTGACTGTGCATTTATTGTCAAGTTTGTAAAAGTTATTATAAAGAATATTGATATGGATTTGTAAATATAATTTCTTTTTGCCCACTGCCCACTGTGGATTGCCAACTTCATTAGATTTTTTGTCCCATCATTCATAAACCATTTTCCATCAACCATATTCCATCTTCCATTTTCTCCCGCTAAACGGGAATTCGTTTTACTCAACATCTTATTCACCCTCCTTCATCCAATCGGACATTTTAGATAATTCTAATTTTCCTTTTCTTAGTGCACGTTCTTTCATAATTGCAAAAAGTATTGGCGTTACTACAAGCACGTGTACTGCTGAAGTTAATAATCCTCCGATCAGCGGAGCGGTTAAAGGCTTCATAACATCCGAACCTGTACCCGTTGCCCACATAACAGGAATTAATCCAATCATCGAAGTACCTACGGTCATAAGTTTAGGTCGCAGACGCAAGACAGATCCTTCAACAGTAGCTTCATAGATATCCTTATTAGTTAACGGACCTCTTGTCCCTTTTTTATGAGCGCGAATTCTTTTATCAAGTGCTTCGTGCAAATAAACAACCATCACAACTCCGGTTTCAACAGCTACTCCATACAAAGCAATAAACCCAACCCATACCGCGACAGAAAAATTATAACCGAGAATGTAGATCATATACATTCCGCCGATTAGTGCAAATGGAACTGATAACATCACAACACCGGCTTCCTTGTAATCTTTTAGAGTTAAGAAGAGCAGCACAAAGATTATTAAGAACACAACAGGCATAATGATTTGAATCGTTTGCTGGGCACGGACTTTACTTTCATACTGTCCGCTCCACGTATAGCTATAACCGGCAGGAAGTTTGAGATTTTCTTCAATAACTTTTTTCGCATCAATCATAACATTACCCATATCTCTTCCGCGCGTATTCATAAATACTATTGAACGCAGCATTCCATTTTCACTGCTTATCATTGGTGGACCGGTAAGAACATTCACATCTGCTAATTCAGATATCGGCAGATATGTAATAGAATTTTGTCCAGCGGTAAGAAGTGAAAATCCATTTTGTCCACTCGCAGGTTGTAAAGTAACACCTGCATTGTTTGAACTTCCCATTGACGACATTCCGCCGCTATTATTACTTGTACCAATTGATGAATTACTGTTCATAGTATTTTGAACATTCATTGGGCTTGATAGTAAAACAGGTACGATTAGATTTTTTATTTCATCAACATCATCTCGATAATCTCTTTGGTAACGCATACGAATGGGGAAACGCATTCTTCCTTCGATCACTACACCTAAATTTTGTCCGCCGATGGCTGTTTCAATTATATCCTGCAAATCACTGATGTTTACTCCATATCTCGCAGCCATCTCTCTTTTAATTTGTATGTCGAGATAGTATCCATTCTGAACCCGTTCAGCGACAACATCAGCGGCGCCATCAACATTTTTTAATAAACCTTCAGCTTTGATTGCATAAGCTTCTAATGTATCTAAGTTCTCTCCGAAAATTTTAAAACCGATATCAGTTCTTACACCGGTTGACAGCATATTTATTCTGTTGATGATTGGCTGTGTCCATCCATTTGTCACTCCGGGAATTTGAAGCTTGTGATCAAGCTCAGCGACTATATCCTGCTTTGTTATGCCGGGTCGCCACTCATCTTTAGGCTTAAGTACAATAATAGTTTCGATCATACTTAACGGTGCATTATCAGTTGCAGTTTCGGCACGCCCGGTTTTTCCAAGCACGTGATGAACTTCCGGAACAGTTTTAATTATTTTATCCTGCTCCTGCAAAATTCGATTAACCTCGGTGATTGAGGCACCGGGAAGAGTTACAGGCATATACAATATTGATCCCTCATCGAGCGGAGGCATAAACTCACTGCCTGTATTCAAAATCATCGGAATTGTAATTAACAGGGCGATTACATTAATTGCAATGGTTATCTTTCGATGTTTTAATACCCAATGAATCAATGGTTTATAAATTCTTACAAATATTCTTGTAATAGGATTTTGATTTTCTGGTCTAAATTTACCACGCATTAGCATCGTCATTAAAACTGGTATTAATGTAATTACTATTACAGCAGCACCAATCATTGTAAAAGATTTTGTGAATGCTAAAGGCTTAAACATTTTTCCTTCCTGCCCGGTCAATAGAAAAACAGGAATAAATGAAACTAAAATTATTAACTCTGAAAAAAATATTGCCCGCCCTACTTGCTTTGCTGAATCGATAGATAATTTTTTGTACTCCTCTTTTGTAAGAGAATCTTTTTCTTCAATTGCTTTGGCAATGTTTCGGTAAGCGTTCTCGACCAGGACAATGGATGAATCAACGATAACTCCAATCGCCAATATTATCCCACCAAGGCTCATAATGTTTGATGTAATATTAAATGTGTACATTAGAATAAAAGAAATAAGTACTGCGATGGGAATCTCAATAAGTATCCTCACAACACTTCTGAAATGCAAAAGAAAAAGCGCGACCATAATTCCTACTACAATGGCTGCCTCAATTAATGCTCTATCTAAAGTTCCAACTGCTTCTTTTATTAACGTACTTCTATCGTAAGATGGCACAATGCTGACACCGTTTGGAAGTCCAGGGGATATCTCTTTAATTTTTTCTTTAACTCTATCAATCACGTTCTGAGCATTTTCTCCGGTTCGCATAACTATTATTCCACCGACAACCTGTCCCTTCCCATCTTTTTCTAATGCTCCACGACGTATGTCTCCGCCAAGCTGAACCTTTGCTACATTTTTTATAAGGATAGGAATTCCATTTGTAAAAGATTTAACAACTGTGTTCTCAACATCTTCTTTAGATTTTATATATCCCTGCCCGCGAACAAAATATTCAGCATCGCTAACCTCAACTATTTTTCCGCCAACTTCGTTATTGCTTCGCTGAACAGCATTAACAATATCAGATACTGTTAGATTATAAGCACGCAAATCATTTGGATTTACATCTACCTGGTATTGTTTTACAAATCCCCCGATACTGGCAACTTCTGCCACACCATCAACAGCAGCTAGCTTGTATCTTATATACCAATCCTGAACAGATCGAAGAGTTCCGAGATCATAATCTTTACCTTCTACGGTGTACCAAAAGACATGTCCGACTCCGGTTCCATCCGGTCCTAATGACGGTACGACTCCTGAAGGAAGTTGAGCCTGAATAGTATTCATCCTTTCGAGCACTCGTGATCGAGCAAAGTACAAATCTACATTGTCATCGAATATCACAAAGACGAATGACATTCCGAACATTGAATTTGCTCTAACTGCTTTTACATCCGGTAAGCCTTGTAAACCTGAAACTATTGGGAATGTGACTTGATCTTCAATTATCTGAGGTGATCGTCCCATCCATTCTGTAAAAATTATTACTTGATTTTCAGACAAATCGGGGATTGCATCAACAGGTAAATTTATTACACTGTAAATTCCAAAACCGATTATGATTACATAAAGCAGAATCACTATAAATCTATTATTAGCGGACCAATCAATTATTTTTTCAATCATATTCTTTTCCTAATTCAATTAATAAAAATTATTAATAGACATAGCAAAAGGATGTACTTATCCTTTCGAGCTAATCAAGGGAAAGAAATATCAGATTAGAAGTATAGAATTCTTTAGGTATACAGAATTGGAACGATTGGCAGGTGGAGAGATATCAGAGTAAAAAGTTTTACTAGATAATTCTTCAGTAAAATATTGCAGTTTAGGAATGATAAATGGAAAACTCTTCGTTTCGGTTTTTTGATACTCGTATGCTGCTGATAAGTATTTTTCATTCGATGATGATGCAATTATTCTATTGCTGCAGCAAGAAACATCACTTGGAGAATTAATATTTGGGGTTTGGCTATTTTCATCGCAGCAACTAGAGGCTTTTGTATCACACATTCCACAGGATTGTAAGGACACTAAATCCATCATCTCACAGTAGTGCAAGCTAACAGGTATTCCAATCGTTGATAGTACAAACACCGATAAAAGGAAATATGTAATTACTTTGCGTTTCATCTAATATTAACGTAAATAAACAATTGCTAAAAATCAACACTATTTTAACTGTAACTTTGAGCTACATTGCGCCATAAATAAAGCAATCCGAAGTATTTTGCAAAAGGATGTCTTCGTCATTAACAAATTCGAATCCTCTGAAAAAATAATTGAAATTAATTACAGAGATTTCTGAATAATGGTTTTCTAAATGCCAGTAATTCACGCTGCCATATGCATCTATTGTGGAGAAAGCAGGAACAGGAATCTATTACATTTTAATGGGTTCTCGCTTATGTTGAATGATATTTTGGATTTTTAAGAAGGCCCTATATCCATTGTAACTCATATAATAGACTAAATCAAATTAATAAAAAAACCGCCCGGTTACCCAGACGGTTTATCAAGTTTCCAGATGTAACTAAATAAATAACTTAGAAACATCCTTGCCTATTTCTATTTAATTTAGCATTTAACTTATTTAATAAATTAAGCTCCTTGATTAAAATCATCTTCTATTTAAGGTAAAAATGAGTTTTATTCACTGTTACCTCTGCATATGAACTATTTAATAAGTTATTAACAACTAACTAATTCAATCCAGTAGTTCTTTTTTATTCTTTACAAATGTCGTTATTTAAGAAGAACCATTTTTTTGGAAATAATGGATTGATTATCAACATTTAATCTGTAGATGTAAATACCACTTACAAGAGAAAATCCATCAGCTGTTCTTCCATCCCAGCTAACTTTATAATTGCCAGCTTCCATTTCCTGATTAATTAAAACATTTACAAGTTCACCCGTTAATGAAAATACTTCTATCTTCACATTCGAATGATTTGGCAAACTAAAATCTATACTTGTTGATGGGTTAAATGGGTTAGGATAATTTTGTCCTAACATAAATGAACTTGGGATATTATTATTTGCAACTTCAACTCCATTAACACCATATAATACTTGATAGTATCTCCAGAGAGTATCAGCAAGAGCTAAGTCGGTAGCTTCTGCCCAGTTTGTTAATGATGCATCAACAATACCAAAATCATATCCTGTTCCTCTGTTGCCCTGTCCGTTTCTATGACAAGAAACTGCGCAGGTATTTATCATTCCGCCAGTAGAACCAGAAAAATTTAATGTGGCATTTGGTCTTATAACCATAAATGAGTGGTTTGATATATCATACGCTTTTGCAGAAGTAGCATTCTTGGTCATATGGCAATTAACACATTGACTAATAGCCTGAGGATGTTTTGTATGATCATTTATTCCATTTGTTTCAGTTACTTTATTAGCGTGGCAGCTTGCACAGCCAACTCCGGCAGTAAGCGAATAGAAGTCCTGTTTTAACTGATGTGGAAAAGCAGTTACCTGATGCGGATCATGACAAGTTATGCAAGTAATACCCATTGCTTCATTATAATGTGCAGCTTGTTTGTAATCCAACCATTGTTGATGATGTTGTTTTGAAGTCAATCCATCCGGCCATAAACCTGGTACAACTTGAATGTAATTCATTAAATCTTCACCAACAGGGTATGTATTGCCTGTAGTTTCATCATAAGGATATTCATAAGTATGATTGTTACTGCTTCCTCTAAAGTGACATTGACCGCAAACTTCTAAAGTTCTATCGTATGAAAGACTTTGTAAATTGTTTATGTGCCCTGGTCCGGCAACTGAGAGAGTATGACCGTGACAGGATTCGCAGCCAACAACTATATTTGCATCGCTGCTGCTATTGCCCCAGCCATAAACCCAGGAAGTATCCGATCCATTAACAACAAGATTAACTGTATTTGTTTTTGCACCAGGAACCACATGGCAGCCTGCACAATTTTTATCCCATGATTTTTTTCTGAAAGTATTATCAACAGGTTTTAGTGCACCAGCCGAAGTAAACCAATTTTGTGGATTGTAGTTAACCCAATTACCTGTTGTATTATCTAAATAACCTTTTAAGTTCCATTGAACAGGAGGTATATAATAGCTTGCTCCAATTTTAACTAAATATCTTTGTTTCCAGCCACCGCCATAAGTATAAACAAGCTGATACTCTACCGGACTGCCGGAAGCAGGAATTAAATTTACAAAATAGTTTCCAGCATCAACTCTAAATGATACTTTTGCGTTGCCATAGCTTGAACCCATGAATACGGTATCAGCATAATTACCTTTCATATTATCTGCTATTACAGGAAGATGAATTTTTGCATGCAATGTACCTTGCCAGGATGCGAAGCCTGGGAAAGTACGTAAAGTGCCTGTATGACATGTTTGGCAGGCTTCAACACCCACATAATCTTGTCCAAAACAAATCATACTTGACAAAAGAAAAATTGTAAAGAACTGTTTCATTTTTTTCTCCAAATTTTGTTTAAGTTTCTATTCAAAATTAACATAGCACAATGTTTGGTAAAAGGAAACAATTGTGAAAAGTTTTTCATATTCTTTCTTCGTTAACTTCTAAAAAAAAGAATATTTTTACATAAAAAAAGCCTAGCAAAATGGAAATATTAATTGCTGAAGATGAATTACAAATAGCTGACTCATTGAGAAAAAACTTTACTGATGAGGGCTACCATGCAGTTATTGCAACTGATGGACAAGAAGCTATTAATCGTTTTGTTTCCGGAATGTTCGATATAATCTTATTAGATTGGAAAATGCCTAAGTTAACTGGATTAGAGGTTTGCAAAAAAATACGTTCCTTAGACGGCAAAGTTCCAATTATACTTATAACCGCACTTGGAGACATATCTAAAAAAGTTGAAGCACTTAATGCCGGAGCTGATGATTATATCACAAAACCATTTTCATTTGAAGAAGTTTTTGCAAGGGTAAATGCAGTAACGCGCAGATCAATGATAGCAAAAGAGATATTGGAATTTGATGAACTTAAACTTGATTTAAACAAACGGAAGGTCTCTACATCATCCGGAAATTATATTCATCTTTCCGATAAAGAATTTGATCTGCTCAAATATATGATTAGCAACAAAGGGGAAATTTTAAGTAAAGATATACTTTGCCAGGCAGTTTGGGATCTTAACTTTACGCCGCAGACTAATATTTGTGAAGCTACTGTTAAAAATCTCAGAAAGAAATTAGAAGAAATTACTGGAAGAAAATATATTAAAACAATCTATGGAGAAGGATACATATTAATTGCCGAATAAAATTAAAATACCATTCTTAACCGATACGGTTAAGAAGTTCACTTTTATCAATGTTCTCATATTTTTTTCAGTTTTAGTATTGTTTAATATAATCCTATTAACATCCATTACCTTTGTACTTCATCAGAATCTTGATCAGAGAATAAAACACGAAATTGAAAAAATTGTTAATGGATTATCAATTCAGGACAATAATATAGAGATAAAAGATTCAACCGAGTTTAATGAGAACGATTTTAGATATATAACTGATAATCCTTACTTTTTACAAATATTTAACGATGAAGGCAAAATATTATTAACAAGTGAAAATGTTAAACATTACAAATTCATTCCCTTCGATAAAAATATTAGCTATGATAGTTTTTCATTTGAAAGCATCAGTTTTAATAATGAAAGTTTTCGCACAGGATATTACCCATTATTTAATAAGCAAAATAAAAAAGTAGCCACTCTCCAGTTATCAGTGTTTGAAAAAGACTATATTACAATTGTTTTGAAGGTTATGTATTTTAATTTGTGGAGTTTACCTCTAATTATTCTGCTTGTAATTAGTGCGAGTATATTTGCTGCAAAAAGAGCCTTTGCACCAATTAATAAAATTATTGATACCGCAAATTTGTTTAACGTCCAAAATTTAAATCAAAGAATTGATGTTGCCGCAAAACCTGTTGATGAAATTGGAAGATTGCGTGATACGCTGAATGGTTTGTTTAAACGGATTGAAGAATATGTGGTAGAGATTACTCACTTTTCCGACCAGGTTTCGCATCAATTAATGAATCCTTTAACCGCTATCCGAACTGAAATTGAATATCTTATTAAAAAAGATAGACCCGAAAATGAATACAAGGAAGCATTAATAAAGCTTGATGGGCAAACAGTTACTATGATAAGTATAGTCAAGACACTTCTAGTAATTGCAAAAAGTGGGAAAGTAAAAAACGAATCAAAAACAATATTTAACCTTAGTAAGCTTATAAAAAATGATGTCAATAATTATTTTAATAATTATAATATCGTTTATGAAATTGAGAATAATCTTTATTTAAGAGGTGAATCTGAAAAATATTTGATGGTGATACAAAACTTAATTCATAATGCAATTAAATATTCTTCTGATTTAATAGATGTGAAAATTACAGCAAAGAAAATTAACAATGAGATCATTATCACTGTTGAAGATAAAGGAATAGGAATAAAGGATTCTGAAAAAGAATTTGTATTTCAAAAATTTTATAGATCAAGCGAGGCAGAAAAATTAGGAATCAAAGGATTTGGATTGGGACTAAGTTTAGTTAAATCAATCATCGATGAAGCTTCAGGGAATATAGAAATATTAGATAACAAGCCCTGCGGAACAAAATTTATAATTACAATTCCTTCTGTTGATCTATCAGATTAAAAAAGAGGTGCATTTCTGCACCTCAGACAAATTATAAACTTGTAGTTATCATCAGGTAAGTCCAGTAAGCCGTATCTTCTCTTGGGTCATAAACAGTTTTGAATAACTGACCGGGAAAGAATAAACTGCCGCCCCAAACAAGATTTGTATTTTTAGTGAATGCATATTTTATTGTTAAATCAAGTTCCTGCCCAAAAATATTTTCATCACTGCCATCGGGATTTTCTGGCGTAATGATGTTTACTGATTGATTAGACATAAACAAATGAAGTGCTGCATCAAAATTAAATTTGCTTCCATCAGGACTAAAATTTGCGCTAGCATAAATATCATTTAAGCCAAGCTGATAAGTATTATTTGGAATGTTTATGAAGTAATCCATATAACCATAGAATTTATGATTGGTACCGTAACTTGCGTGAAAAATATTTACATCGCTAGTTGTTGATTCAGGATCAGTGCCTGATAAAATATCTCCGCCTAAACCAAGTTTTGTAATTCCAGTTTTATAAAATAATTGCAATGATAAAAGATATGCGCTAAGATCGTTACCGGATTTAGAGCCAAATTGATAAGCACCTTCAAAGATTGTAGAAAGATCGCCATAGTTTCCCCAATAGGTGCCGCCAGCAGTAAATAACTCTAATTTGTTTGTATCAGGTTTTTCTGCAGCATCTTCTCGATCAATTTCAAAGAAGCCAAATAAATCAAATTTACTTGTCTGGTTTAATTCTGTGTTCTTCCAAAATCCATAAATACTTGTTGCAGGGGTTGGTACTTGCGGATATGGATAATTCCCGGGAGTTGCATTTGCGATATACGAATTAGATTCTTTGATGGTCAGCGCAAACAAATCCAATTTCCATTGTTCTGGCAGCAAGGTAAACCGCACACCATCAAATGATCTGCCTACATAGTTCCAGCCGACTGCTCCAATAAATCTTTCTGTACCGTATGCAACTTCAAATCTGCCTGCCTGAACATTAACATCCCAATCAAATGGGTTCATCAACTTAACATATCCTTGATGCAGATCGATATTATCAATTGGGGTTAATGTATTTGGTTCTTCACCAAAAACTCTTGAATCCTGAAACTGAACAAATAGTTGAACTTTTTCTTCAAAAGTTTTTTCAACTCCGAGCCGTGTTCTTAAACTTGCAAAAGTTAGTGGATGTGTATCATTTGAAAAATCTCTTCCATCAACTTCTGTTCTTAGCTGGATTTGTCCATTTAATTTCCAGCCATCAAGTTCCTGTGCAAAGTTGTTAACAGATAAAATAAAAATGGTTAAGATAATTGGTATTAATTTTTTCATAATGTTTCCTGAATTATTTTTATTTTCTTAGTGAAACTAAGTGAACTCAATGTCTAAGTGGTAAAGTCAGGTTTCTACCACTTAGACACAAAGAACACTAAGAAACACTTGGATTACTTCTATTTATAATCGTACAAAAATCCCTGACGCTTTTTAGCATCCTCATCCCATTTAACTGTGGTGGTTTTTAAGAATTCCTGTTTAGCTGAATTCAATTTTTGCATATCCAGCCCAATATATTTTTGTGCTTTTTCTTTTGTAGAGATATCAGGCAACTCGACTGGGTATTTCCATCCTTGTTTAACAAATAAGATTGCCAGTTCTCGCCTTGCCTGCTCACCTCTTTGAACCGAAGTGCCGAGAACTCTTAATGCTTCAACAGGGGCATGAAATCCTAAAGCGTTTGCAGCAGCAACCCAATCCCATCTCCATTGAGCATGACGAATTAGTTTTAGAATTGGTTTCATCTGATCTTCAGTTGCGCCGTTATCCCAGGCAACTTTTGCTTCAATGTGTGCGGCAGCTAAAGTTTTTTCTGCAATTCGTCTGATCTCTTCTATCCTATCCTGCCTGTCGTAAACATCCTGCATCAATCGTGTAGTTTCTTCACGATGGCAAACCTGGCAGGTATTAGCAACATTGTTTAATGGCGATTGGATGTGATGGTCTGTATACTTAACTCCTCCTTCAGATTTGTAAGGCATATGACAATCAGAACATGATACTCCGCGAATTGCATGAATGCCTGTCATAAATAATTCAAAGTCAGGATGCTGAGCTTTTAACATTGGTGCTCTGCTTAGTGCGTGTGTCCAATCAGCAAATTCTATCTCATCAAAATATTCTTCCATATTATCAGCGCTAAAACCTTTATCCCACGGAAAGGTCAAATATTTTTCTTCTTTACCTTTGAAGTAATACTCAACATGGCATTGAGCGCAAACGAGTGAACGCATTTCCTGCCGTGAAAAACTTTTTATATCCTTCCCTTGTCTTTGGAATGCTTCAATTAAAGCAGGACGGGTAATCCTTAAGTTCATAGTTTTCGGATCGTGGCAATCCTGGCAGCCAATAGGATTAACAATTTCAGAACCGAGATCAGTCCATTTTTTCTTATAAAAATTTGATGCACCAATTTCATTCATAACTCTTGGAACATCTGTGCTTTTACAAGTCCAGCAAGTTGCAGGCATCGGACTATTTTCATTATCTCCGGTTCTTAAAATATTTCTTATGTCTTCAATCGCATGACCGTGACCTCTGCCCTGATTATATTCTTTTGAAAAAGCATAACCAGCCCACATTACAACAAGCTCTGGATATTCTGCCAGATAATCTCTTTTAACAGAACCGCCATGTTTACTTGCAAAACTTGTATCAAGAGTTTTTAGATATGATTCAAACTCACGTGGATAATTTTCTCCCCAAACTTCATTACGCGGCTCCCAATCGTTAATTGGTTTTACCATTTGCAGTGTTGCAGATTCATTTCTCCTCTCAATTATCGAGGAAGCGAACAATCCAACTAAAAACACCACGACTGCAGTAGCAAAAAATAGTAGCCAGCCTAACCATGGTTTATTTTTTACTATTTCACTAATTGGTTTCATAATTTTTTCCTGAATGATTTATTTAAATATTAATCCTTTTTTAGTCCTAAACTTTTTTCAATCCACTCCGGTACCGGAGATGTTAAAACCGGAACTCTTGCATACGGTGTAGAAGATAAACTATTAACTCTTCCATGAGGAACTTCGCGATGACAATCCCAGCAATACCCATCACCCTCTTCCTGAATTTTTTGATTATTAACCGCCCTAAGAGAAATTGGATGAATTACATTTGAGTGGCATCTGATGCAATTTTGCTGAACCGCATTTTTTCCCGCCTGCTTTATCTGAATTACCTGCGGCTCTAAACGAAATGTAAACATAAATGAATGCCGCAATCCATCTGAAGCTTTGAAGAAATATTTTTTAATAAAATTATCCTGAGGCACATGGCAGTCATTACAAATTGTAACTCTTGCATGGCTACTTCTTTCCCACGTTGCAAACTGCGGGGTCATTACGTGGCAATTAATGCAGGCTGTAGGATCATCAGACAGATAAGAGGTTGCTCTGCCAACATGAAGAGCAAAGAAAAATAAGCCGGTTAATACCCCGAGACTGAAAAGTACCGGGATTTTCCATTTGGGAGGTGGTTTAATTTTATCAATTACTTTTTTCATAAATATTATTTTGTGATATTATTTTGTAATACAGACCTTATTCTGTGATCTGTTTTCTGCAAATTTGCTTTCAATCATTTTCAATTCATCATTGGTTAAAATTGTTTGTGTTTTTTCAAAAATGATTCTTTCCTCTTTTCTAACATGTTCGCCCAAAATATTTCCAATTTCATCAAGCTGGTTAACCAGATCGGGATTATCAACTAATGATAAAATCTTTTCCTTAAGAATTATATGCTCATTTAATATTTCTGAAATCAGGTTATCAAGCTCAATATCTTTTTCTTTTAGATATGGAAAAACAATTTGTTCCTCATCTCTAAAATGATTTTCAAGTTCTGTGTGATAAATCTCTTTTGCAAAATTCATCTTGCCAATTAAGTCTTTAGGTAAACCGTGATATTCCGGAGCGTTCTTTTTTATTAGTTGTGCAAGCAGTAATGCTTTGTGATGATCTTGCGAGAGTGGTATTAGTGCCGGCTGTCTTTTCATAATTTTATTTTTGTTATGCCGTTCGCCGCGGCGAATTGTTTCAGCATCTTTGATAATATAGTCAGACCCCGAAACAAGTTCAGGGTGACTACTGATTATTATTTAATTTGTTCTGCTTCTCAACTTCTTCATTCAGTTTCTTGAATTCTTTCGTACCTGTTGGATGACCATAACTGTTCATATACTTGTAATGAATTAGGTATTCTTCTTTTGTGATTTTGTTTTGCCAGTTGCCTGTTAGCATTGCAAATCCGGTTATTATCATAAATATAGAAATAACTCCGATCGCAACTAATTTTTTACTTACTTTCTTTTTTCCGGGAAGAATTGATTTTAGTTCCAGGGTGTCTTTAACCGGACAAGCATCAACACAATTAAGACAAGTTGAACATTCATCAGAAATAACTGTTTTAACTTTATCTACTTGTATAAAAGATGGACAGGCTTTATTGCAAAGTCCGCAATCAATACAGCTTTTAGCATTTCTTTGAATCTTGTTTGGACTAAGTAGTGAAAGTATTCCGAGCAAAGCACCATAAGGACAAAGAAATCTACACCAAAAATTTCTTATCACAATTGAAAGAACAAATAATACTCCAATAACGATCAATGCAGTTTGAGAAATGTTTGCAAAGAAATAATACATCTTAACATCTGATACCTGGTTGTATGGACTATCCAGAAAAGCTTTTAATGCCAGATCGGACATAAGGAAAACAACCGAATAAATTAAAAAACCAAGCAGAAGGTACTTTAAACTTCTCAGAGGATAATCGAGCCACTTTGGAAGTTTTAATCTGCGCTTAAAAATTTTTTCTCCAAAATCACCGACTAATTCTGATATAAATCCGATCGGACAAAACCAGCTGCAGAATGATTTACCAAATGTTAAGGACATCAAAACAATTGAGAGGAAAATAAAAAATCCTGCGGGATGAGCTTGATGAATAATTCCTGTTGTTAAGAATAAATAAAAACTCATAAAAGAACTGATAGGAAGAAATCCATCAACACCCGGCGGACGTGAATAAAATGCCGCCACTCCATTGGTTTCTAAGTACTGATTGAAGAGATAGAATTCAACTCCAATCCATATACAAAGTAAAGCAAAAAGTGATTGAACAATAAATCTTGTTTTCTGTATCCCCGCTTCATTGTTACGAACGATTTTTTTCTTTTCTTTTATGTTGGCCAACGTAGTCATAAACAAAAAAGTATTTAAAAAGTATTAATCTTTTTCAAAGTTTTCTCCTTGAATTTATCTATAGTTTCTGAACTTAGCATTTCGTACGCTTTAGTTCGCAATACACCCCACTTATCGTGCACCGGACAAGGTTTATCCGGCGAACATTCCGGAAAACCAAGCAGACAACTATTAAAACTTTCTAATCCATCTATTGCATCCACAATATCTATTAATTTTATTTTGGATGGATGCTTTGCAAGCATAAATCCACCGGACTTGCCTTTTTTGGATTCGATTATTCCGCTTTCTGTTAAACTTTGCAGAATCTTAGAAATGAATTCTCTTGGAATGTTTAGTTTTTTTGATATTTCTTCTGCAGGACACACACAGTTATTATCATTTGCAGCCATAAAAAGAACTGCCTGTAAACCGTACTCACATTTTTTAGAGAAAAATACTGTCATTATAAAACCAGATTAAATTGTCTGATTAAAATTACAGATAAAAATTTTTTTTGTCAATTAAAATATATTCTAAACAAATTGGTTTAAACCAAAGATCGATTAAAACCCCATAATAAAATGAGTTTGATGATTAAAATGGTTTTCATTTCGAGAAAAGTAGTTCGATAAATCCTCCGCCTATACTATCAAAATAGGTAGGATTTGATATTTCGATAATGCCAAGTACTGTAAATCCCAAACCCCATAATAATAGAATTATCCCCGGTAATAATCTTGAAGCAATCAAATCAAGATAATAAACAAATTTCGTAGTTTGTTTTTGCTCCTTATAGCCCACAAAGGCAATTATAGAATAAGATGAAATGTAAATTCCAATAATTATCAGAACTGCCCCGGGTCTTTTAATAATCAAATTAAAAAAATTTTGACCAGTATTTGTTAGTATAAGATAATTTAAATAAAATAGAAAAACAGCTAAGATTAAAAAAGTAATTCCTTGAGCTATTGCTGCAATTCCAATATAAGTTTCACTTAATTTTCTTGAATATCTTGAAGGCATTATTATTTTTTTTGATAGGATTGCATCAAGACCTATTAGCAGAGATGTTATTGAAAAAGAAAATATTGCAATATCTGAAAAAGAATTAGATTTTAAGATGTAAGCGATTATTGCCAGAATAATTGAAATAATTCCAACGATTATTACTGCGTTACTAATTACTTTCTTCACGATGAGTATTAAAATCTATGTGTATAATTCAAGCTGCTGATTAACTCGTTAAAATTTCCTCCCTTGGAAGTTGAACCTTTAAATTTCATATAAGAAATTGTTACAGATAAAATATCAACAAAAGAAAATTGGTAACCGGAGCCGATGGTAAATCGGATTGAGTTGTTAGATTCACTCTTTGCGTAATTAACATTTGCATTACTGGTTAATTTATTTTCAAAGGCATTATGCTGTAACATTGCTCCATAATTTTGCGTAATGGTATTGGTCGTATCAAATATAGTTGAACTGATTATTCCCGCATTTAATGAGGCGTTAAGATTTTTCTGAAAAGATAAAGCACCACCAATGTTAAGTGTATGAACAAATGTTTTATTGTTTTTTAGATTGTAGGATTTATTATCCGTGTTTTGATATGCGTAGTTAAGATTGATATTTCGGAACAGTCCCTGCGGATCAATCAGGTATGATAGATTTGTATTGATAACAAAACTCCCAAAATCAGTTTTAACACTGTCTGCTGCGTCATTATTCATATTCATTATATTTGCAGAAACACTTGCATTCAGTTTTTCTGTAATCATCGCAGCTAATCCAATATTAAAAATATTTCTGCCAGTGGTAAACTGCTTTTGATCCAATAGATTGTCTTTCTGCAGTATGTAAGCAAAGTTTATCCCCACTTTCGAAATTCTTAATGAGTTTATAAAAGAATATTCTACAAGATCATTTATCATATAACTTGTACCCAGCGAACTATAACCGGGTCCAATTCTTTTATATCCTAACTTAGTATTAAAGCTGGAGAAATTTAGATTTAAAAAAGTATTGAAGGCATAGTCATAATTAGTGCCTACCCTTGGCTTGTAAAATTTAGAAACAAAGGAAGGAATATCGGCAGAATCCAAATCCAACTCTGAAGATCTTATATCCCGTGTATAAATACTTCCAGCTCCATCAAATTCAACTGAAACTTTATTTTCAAAAATATCAACCCTACCTTTTGTACCAAGTAATAAATTTTCCTGAGGTGTAACAGCGTTTTGATTTATAACATCTTCAACATTGGCAAATATTTGTGATTCGACTCCACTGCCAATTGTAAACGGAAGATCACTTACATCGTTAATTGATGAATCTTCAATGGCGATTAACTTAACTATTGCCAGAAAAGTTGGAGCACCCGAAACCGTCCAATTATAATAACCAACATTAGGCTGATTATCCGCAACCAGTTCAAAAGTATTTCCTCCATCTCTCGAAAGTTCTATTTTTATACCACTGCCAATTCCAAAAGAATTCCAGCGGATAGTTTGAAGCGAACCGATTTCTAAAATATCATTTCCGTTAGGTGAAATAATTGTGATACTATTTTTGCTTTGATCGAGTGATCCTACTTCATCTTTAGCCCTTAGAAAGATAAGATCAAAATAACTGCTTTCTTCATTTCCATAACCAAGTTTTACCGCATACATAAATCTTTTAAACGATCCATCCTGTGCACCGCCGGGAACAGAGCGCTGTGTAAATCCTGCTAAAGTTGAAAATCTGAAATTACCCGGTTTAAGATTTATTCCGCCACCGCGAATTTTTATTCCACTTAGTGTAAACTGAGAATATTCATCAGTAAAATCACCAGCATAAAGAGATCCCCAATCCCATTTAGGATTGATTCCGAATTGATTAATATTTTGTCTAGCCGAACTGCCTTCCGTTGACAATAGAATCTCGAACGGGATTTGAATTAAATTGAACAAATTTAAAGTTGGTCTAAAAAATACTCTACCCGTTGATCTTGGTCTTCGCTCAGGCTGGCCCTTTATCGAGTATAACTCGCCGTAAGCACCTATTTCTCCTGATATTGAAATATTTTTTTGAATTAAATCTTGTGAGGTAGTATCAACATCCTGCGCAAATGTAAGCTGAAAACAAAAAATTATTGAAACAGATGCGTAGATGAGTAGTGATTTTGAGTTCATGATTTTCCCTTTTCAAAATCTTATCTTTTAATTCCTAATTCATCGCTTGGTGCACTTTCTTTTCCCTCAGAACTTGTAACGCTGATGAAATAAAAATAAAGATTACCGCTGATGACAGATTTATCTACCAATTCATTAACATCTGAATTGACAGAACCTATTTGTTTAGGTTCAATACCTCTTTCATATCTGTAAATTTCATATTCTTTAATATTTTCCTGTAAGACAGGCTGCCAGGTAATCAGTACTCCGTTATCAACATTCACCGCTGTTAAACCTGTTGGCGGAAGAATTGGAATTTCCGGAATATAAATTTTAATGCTTGAGGAGAAATCGCTTTCATTTCCGAATATATCTAAAGTTTTCACTGCATACTCGTAGTTGCTGCCTTCAACTACAGAAGTATCAACAAAATTATTTTGCTTGGGTGGAAGCAGTGAATCAAATAATGCAATAAATTCGTTTTTATTATCGTCTACCTTTCGTCTGAAAACTTTATATCCTTCAATGGTTTCATCCTTCTCAAATAAATTTTCCCAGTAAATAAATACTTTTCCATCAAGTTCATAACCTTTCAATTGTTTCGGGAAATTAATAACTGTTTTAACTTTTGGAAACACCTGAACGGTATCTGAAAAATCACTTATGTTGCCGCTTGTGTTTTCTGCTTTTACTGCATAATAATAAACGTTATTTCCTTTTAGTGTTGAGCTTGTATCTAAAAATTGTACTACGGAATCTGAAGATAGAATTACTTTTAGCTCTGAGAGAATTTCATCATCACCAAGATTTCTGTAGATGTGATATGTGTTTACAAATTCATCCGGCTTATTCCAAACAAGCTTTACACCGGTTGCAGTTGAATCAGTATGTAAATTGAATGGAGGCGGCGGAATTTTATTACTCTGATATAATCCAAAAACTTTAGCACTCTGCAAATCAACTTCACCAAACGGATCATTAAGTTCCAGATAATAAAAATATTTTACCATTGGTTCAGCAGTTTGATCAGTGTATAAAGAATCAAAACCGGTTACTTCCGCTATCTCTTCAAAATCTTTATCGGAGTAAATACTTCTAAAAATTTTAATACTTGTGATTGCACTTTTGTTATCCAGCTTCCAGTTTAATTTTAACCCACCAAGTGAATCGGATTCCGAAACTGTGATGTTAAATGGTGGAAATATTTTATTGAATGAAAATGCAGCAACTGTAACTGTATCACTTACAATTCCTTCGTTCTGATAATAATCCAAGGGAAATAAAAAATACTCATAAGTGCTGTTAGCTGTAACTGTTGAATCAACAATTGTAACAGCTATTTTTTCTTCATCCGAATTATAAATTCTTATCGGATTTATCTGTTCAAAATCACCTTGAAAATTTTCTCTTCTGAAAACTTTAAATCTTGCCGGACTATAAGCCGCATCTGCTTTCCAGGTTAATCGAATAATTTTTTCTGAAGTTTCTTTAGAAAAAATATTAAGTGCACTGTTGCGATACTTACCCGGAAAAGAAATTTCATTTGTTGTAAAAGATCCAATCGTACTTCCATTCTTATCAAGTTTAGAAATTTTATATATATAATTTTGATTTGTAGAAATTTCCTTATCGAGATATGTAATACCCAAAGCCATCCTTACTACTAATGGATTTCCTATATACTTTAAGGAATCAAGTCTTTCAAATTGTTTTGCTTTTCTCCAGATTAAATCAAGCGGTAGTTCGTTTGCCGGAATAGAATCTTTTAGCTGCTGATTTAATTTGTAAATAGTATTGAGAAAGGATCCATAATTTTCTGGTGCAGAAATAAGGGTAACTTCTATCCAATTAATTTGAGCAGCAACGCTTCTCTCAACTTTATATCTAATTGGCTTGTCCTTACCCGAAGATGAAAATGGAATTTCAATTCCTGTATTCACAAATATTCCATTTGGACCGGCAAAAGCCATCTGATCATAAGTTTCCTGGCTAAAATGAAATTCTGTCGCTGATATAATTAATAAAACGATTAAAAATATTTTTGTTTTCATAATAATCACTTTGAATAAAAATCAATGTATTTACCGTCCGAACCGACGTGACCTTTAATGCCGAACATTTTACTGCCCGACCAGGAATCTTCATCACATAATTTTCCTCCACAGTTTGAGCTGCAAACACCCCACCCCACTTTTGCTGTTCCTGTTAAAGTAATATCGCCTGTAAGTTCTGCAGCCCAATCACCATTTGTTGAAACCTGTCCTTCTGAACCAATGTCAAGCAAAGCACTGAAACTAAGTTTTGAACATTCAACAACGAACCATTGACTAACACTAAAACCAGCATCAAACAGATTATCCATTCCTGCACCTATAGTCAATCCTTTATCAAACTGAGTGCTTAATCTCATATCAGCACCAGCATTAACCCAGAGTTTTGCACTCACAACAACAAGATCAATATCAATGTTTGGTATTCCAAGAATAGATTGAACTGGAATACTCGTCATTCCTTCCATATAAAATCCCTTTAGTGAGGAAGGAAATGTCATCGGCAAACTTCCTTTATGCTTATACACATAAGAGTATTGCTTAAAAGTGTTTTTCATTTGATCTGTGATCGAATGATTACCAATCAGAAGTCCAGCAGAACCTTTACTATTTGGATTGTAAACATCCAACTCACCACCTGCAAAGAAATACCATCCTTCATTATCAACAACGGCTTCTGCTGTTCCTTTCATATAAGCATAACCTAAATCTTTTTCCATTGAGAGTGAGCCGAAAAATCTTTTGTTCTCCGGCTCATAAGTAAAAGAAATATTTCCGAACGGTGAGCTAATATTCTTTACGCCAAGTTCCTGATTGTTTGCAACAATATCACCATAAACAGTAAATGTGAGTGTATTTTTATTCTGTTCAATGCCGCTTGGCACAATTAAATTTCCAGAGAACCAGAAATTCTGCCAGTTATTCGAAACAACTTTCATATTACCTGTTACTTTTTCCAGATATGTTGCTGGTCCGCCAATCTCAAGCTTCTGCCAGTTTTTAGGTGGTGAGTTTGGCGGAGTTGGACTGTTTGGATTTTCAACCCAGATTGAAGTTGAATCCTTTGTATGATACAACCACGCATTGAATGAAAATTTTCCTTCTTCGGAAATTATGCCTCTTACCCTTAAACCATTTTCATCAAGCGCTTCGGGTTGAGAGTTTGCATCAGTCCCAAAGGCAAGTTCAACTCCGTTTGTGTTAATTTTAATCGGAACCGGAACAAGTTTGAATTTAACTTTATTGTTCTCCTTGAAATACTGAACTAAAGCTCCAAGCTGACCGGCTTTTGGAATATTAAAACTCAAACTGCTCATTTCAATCGAATTGCTTCCCACTATAATCTGATCAAGTGATAAGTTACCAACTTTATAGATTTTTATATTCTTGTATTGTGGCGAGAAATTTTTTGTTCCGTCACTGTAAAGCGAAAAAGATGAAATGTAAATTGAATCATTCAACTCCATTCCAGGTAAACCGCCAAAACTTGCAGCAGAGTTTTGATTTCCTTTATCAACGGTTAGATACCATTTTTTATTACCCAGATTTTCGTAGCCAAACATCGTTTGTCCAATTACCTTTAATTGTGCAACTCCACCCAAGCTCATTGATTTCAAATCCAAATCAAAGTTGGTAAGTTCGGTTGGTTTTAACTGTAAACCATTTAATGGAATATCAACTAATCCGGTTTTCAATGTACCTGATGTTGCACTAAGTACGCCATCAAGCGACCATTTGTTTATTAGCAACGTCCAGTTATCCAATGATAAGTTGATAGGAGTTGTTTTATTAATTAGCGGTTTAATTTGATTCGTAGTAAGAGCAACATCGCCGATGTTCAATTTAATATCGGATGGATTTACACCTTCAAGATTTGTGTGAAGTGTTGTATTCAACACAACTGAATCTTTATACAAAAAAGATTTCTGCAAATCAGCATCGGAATCAAATCCGAATAATTTAAACTGAAGCTGATTGCCAGTCGAGTTTGAAATTAGAAATTTATTTGTATTTATGGGTGATGTCATATCCGCAGTTACAACAGGAAGATTCATATCAGAAACTCCCGGAGCTTTTAGATAAAACCCGCCGCCGGTAAACGAAAGATTTTGTGTTGGGATGTTAAATGAGCCTTCAACTATTTTAACTTTTCCTTTAATCACGCCATAACCAGTATGCGCAGTCATTAACTCAATGCCGATTTTATTATCAGAAATGTCACCGGAATAATTTTCAAACACATTGATGTTAAGCTGATTTTCATCAGTCTTTAATGGCAGCTGTTTTGGTTTTGAAACTGGAACTGTAACGCCGAAAATGACTGATGTGAGATTCGGGTCAGGTTCGATTGAAATATTTGAGAAATTCATTTCAGGTTTTGTTGCCCCGAAGATATTATTCTTGAGAGAATCAAGGTCAACAAACTTTCCACTAATAATCACTTCATTATTTTGCTCAGTAAGACTATTTACTTCAATTGGAAATCCTAATAGATGTGTTATATCCATATCAGAATAAATTTTAAGATTGAAGTTAACATCATCAAGTCCTGATGAAGTTACATTTAATAAATTGGTTTCATCACCAATTAAGTTTGAGGATTTCTTAGACGCAGTAAATTTATTTTGTCCGATTGGAACGCTGTGCAAAACATAATATCCATTATTATCCGTATAAGCGATTGGAAATGTTCCGTTATCATTTCCCTTAATAGTAATTTTTGCGTTTGCAACTGGTTGGTTTTGCTGACCAACATAAACATATCCTGATATTTTTGCTCCGGGCTTTAGATAAATACTATAATACTTCCAGTCTTTTGACTCTGTGTTATAAATAATTAGTTGCTTTGTTAAAAAATCTTTATCGGCAGGAGAGCTTACAGTTATTTTATAAATCTTTGCAGCATTAGAAAACAAAAATTCGGCGTAACCATTTTGATCGGCTGTTTTTTCAGCAATTAAAACTCCTCCGCTCAAAGTTTCAATTTCAATTTTAGCGCCGGGTAATTTAAGAGGCAACATTGTATTTGCTTCTATTCCTGCAAAAATTCTAATTCTGTGAATTGCTCTTTTAATAACAACCGTTCCCATATCATAAACATTGCCTGTAATGTTTATATCAATTGTATCTTTCATATAAGAATTGTCAAAGGGAATTGGATCAAAAATTACTTTTACACTACCCTTTGGTGCTTGAAGTGAAAATGAAGCCGGTGCTCTTTTAAATCCTGGCATTACAAATAAAAAAGGAGGAATTGCATCTTTCGATTCGCCGCCAACAACAGTAACAGTTGCAGAAATTCCGCTTCCGTCTTCATTAACAATTTTGCCAATTATTTTTGATTCCGGCTGAAGTAAAATTTCTTTTGACCACGATTCACCTGGTTTAAGAATAGTGTCGCTTTTTACAGCAACTGAAGTATCTCTAAAACCATACTTAGTAATTTTTAATCCTCTTACCGGACCTGTTGCATTACCTTCACCATCAAAAACATTTTTAAGATTTTCAAATCTGAATTCACCATTAGAATTTGTGAACTGCTTTGATTCTTCCTGCCACCAGAAGACCGCCCAATTCATTAATTTAACTTGTGCACTTTGAATTGGCTGTCCACCATCCTGTCGTTTTATTTTACCTTTTACAATTGGATTTAATGGAAATGCAACAACATCATTGCTTTTTGTTGGATATTGATACTGATAATTATAAACAGCATTGTCATTTTGATTTTTGAATTTATAACTTATCGGAATAAAACTTCGATATAGTATAGATGTTTTATTAGAATCGGCAATTACATAAATAAAATATTCATCATTTTGTGAATAGACACTTTTAACCAATCGTTCAAAAGTTACTTGTCCCGATGAATTAGTTGTTCCTTTTGCAATTACTCTGTAACCTGATTGATAGCTTCCTGTAAATGGAGATTCTGTCGAATCCTGTGGTGAAGGAAGTCCTTCATTGTTCGGAACTTCAATCGGTTTATTTTTTCGCAAAATATAAACCAGCATATTCGGAATAGTTGCATTTGCTGTTAAGAATTGATTGTTCCACCAGGTGCCCGGACTTTTTACTGTAACATTCAATGAATAGCTTCTGACATAAGCAACCATTGAGTTGTACATTTTATTTTCACCGGGCTGCACTACAATATCTTCATCTGGACTTGTGTAATAAGGACTTTGAACAATTAACCGAATCACACGATATAATTTTCCTGAATAATTGTATTTAAATTCACCTCCGCCTCCGCTGAAAATAAAATTATTATTGATCACTCCCATCGGTTTCGAATTCCAGAATGAAAAGAAAAAGTTACCTTCATTATCTGTTTTACCGATTGCAATTGTTTTGTTGTAGTCACTCTGATAACTCGGGCTAAGTGATGTAATTGGAATTTCAAATTCACCTTGAGGAGATGTATAACCATTATAGTTCCAGGAACCTGAATAAGTATCATATTTCAATATATACTTTACAACAAACTTGATGTTGATATTTTTCAATGGCCACATTATGTATTCGCCTGGTTTAGCAAACTCATAATGCAGTTTTCCACTTACGCTGCAATTAGTTGCATAGCCCGGCTGATATGGATTGAAAACAATTTTTCTGATTTCACTTTTAGCCGTAACACTTCCAAAAGGCTGATCTTTAACCGATACCTGCCAATAATATGATTTTGCTTCCTGCATCGGAATATCCGCATCAGGTTTAAATACAGGAATTTCAAGCCCAGGACTATTTACATTACTTAGTGAGGCCCCATCAATATTGTACTTCTGATAAATTACATTTTGAGGATCGCTGAATAAATCTTCAGATATTGAACCATCGGGACTATAATAAAACATCGGCAGTTTTATTACTTTCAAATCATAAAACTTATTGTTAGCACCGTAATGTGCCCATTGAAATGTTGGACGCCTATTATTAATAACGGCATTGTTTGATGGCAATAATAAAATTAGATTAAACAAAGTGAATGTTCTTATCTCACTTTTCTGTAATGTATCATTTGTTTGAGCATTAAACGCAACAACCTGCCAAGCATAAGTGTCTGTCCCATTTAATGATAAAGCCTGACCGGGCTGATAAGATTTAGCAAAGGTGGCTTGATTAAGTATTGGATAATTTTTGATTGCAGTTTCTAAATTTTGATTTGGAAGTATTTTTACAACGCGAAGATTATATTTTGTATTTACGTTTGTTGGTGATTTAAAATCCCAGGAAAAATTAGGAATATTTGTTTTTACAGCTTCACCATTAATTGGTGATGTGAGTGAAATTGGATTTTGTATAAACTGCGGAGCTTCTTTCTTTTTTACAAAAGTAAATATTTCACTTAGTCCCCGATTTTGAGTGGGGGGAAATCCATATTGATCTAAAACTTGAACTTGCCATGCATATCTTCTTCCATTCTCAAAAGGAAGTGCTTCAATTGGATATGTAAATGTACTTAACTGTATCTGGTTATTTTCGTATAAAGGAATATTTGCATTTATTGCCTGAGATGGAATTTGTCCCTGAAGTATCTCAACAATTTTTAAAGTATATGTTATCTGATAAGCTGGTGGAACAATTATTGGCATCCACTGAAATGTTGGATAGTTAACATTTGTTTCAATACTATCATTATTAACTGGAAAAATAAGCTGTGGTGCCGCTGGATAAAGAATTGTAAAATTTGAACAAATGTTTGAAGCAAGTATTGTCCCAAAAGAATTTTCTAATATCAAGCAAGCCGTGTAGTATCCTTCCAATAATCTGCCCGTTTGCTTAATTTTATTTTCATAGTCCTTATCACTAAACGTTGCGTCGGCAATATTAATTAAATTAGTATTATTAATTATAGTAACCGGTGCAGCAGTTATACTAATTAAATTTGTTACACTTCTAAAAATCTCGCCTCTTCCCTGCATCGTGATAACTGCCCGAATCCTAATCTCATTTGTCCTGCCAGTGTTATTATAGATAGTAAGTGAGCCCAATGCCGCGGGATTAGTCTCCCAATCACTTGCATATGGAGACGGATATGGGTTTAGTGTCAGGATACCAGAAAAACTTTGAGAATACAATTCTATTAATCCAACTGAAAGCATGATTAATATTATTGACAGAATCCTTTTCATTTAGATTCTCCAATCTTTTTAAGTATGAAATTTAAATTAGCTGATTTATCGGCAGTTAGTTTGCGGAAATTCTCAATTAATGGTCTAATGAATACAAAGTAAAAGTATATCATAAATAGAATTGATTATTCTAATATTAAATTAAATAGATAAATAAATACGACATAAAGTCAAACTTAGTTGAAAATAGAGACTCCATTTAATTAAGCTACTTTCTGTTGTTTAATCTTTAATTCTGTTTTTAATGCTGTTCTCAGTAAATGTAATTTTTGATAATTATTTACTTTTTTCATTCTTCTTTCTATCTGTAACAGCGCTGTTGCCATCCATCTGCTTCTCATATCTGAGTTCATCCACCTCTTTACTCTGCCTATGTATTTCTTTAGCTGTGAATTTAAGTTCTCTATTAAATTCGTAGTTGTAAATGATCTGCCTAATTGTTCTACTAATCCCAATCGATGTATGGTTAGTGTTTCTTCTAATCCTTCTTCAAGGGACCTTGCTGCACTTCGGTTGATTTTCATCAACTCTATCATTATTTCTTTTAGCTTTGACTTTGCAATCTCATAATCAGGTTCACTATATGCTCTCTGAAGTTTGCCTCTAAACTGATCCTGGTGTTCTTGACTTAAGTAGCTTAGAACGTTTTCTCTCTTATGCCACTGGCAGCGCTGTACTAAAGCATATTTCCCAAAAGTCTCATCCACTGCTTTTCTTAATCCCTTTGAACCATCCAACAGTGTTAGTATCCCTTGTGTGTACTTGAAATTCCTTTTTATTAAATCTTTTAACAGTCCTTTTACAGCATTGCTGTTTTCTGTTGTTGTTTGGATAAAGCCCAAGGGTATCTTTTCTCCGCTAATCGTTATTCCAAGTGCTATTACCGTGTTTTCTTTTGACAGATATTTCC
>JBGAWM010000029.1:0-36440 GCA_044227615.1 Ignavibacteriaceae bacterium | reverse complement strand
AACGGAATGGCTGCACTTGAAATAATGCAAAGTAAAAAAGGCACATTTGATGTTGTGATAATGGATTATCAGATTGCCGGCGGATTAATGGGTGAGAATCTAATTTCTAAAATAAAAGAGGTTGATTCCTCTGTTCAGATAATTGTTATCACTAAAATGACCATCAATCTTTCTGATTACAATTTTGCAAATAAGCTTATTAAAGCAGGAGCATTTTGGTACTGTACAAAATATCCCGGTGATATTGAGGAATTTATTTATCAGCCGACTGATTTTATACTTAGTATTTTTAACGCTCACGAAAAATGTTTGCTTGAACGGGAACGTTTTAGATCTTACCAGAAGCTGCATAGAAATGTAGAAGACACTTTAGTGCAAAAGAAAATTGTTGGTGAATCTCCGATAATGATGGAACTAAAAGGGGAAATTAAAAAATTTGCTCAGAGTAATGTAAACACGCTAATCAGAGGCTCATCTGGTACAGGTAAAGAATTAGTCGCATTCAATATTCACTACACAAGCGATCGCAAATATGAAAATTTTGTAATTATTAACTGCGGAAGTTTACCAAGCCAGTTAGTTGAAAGTGAATTATTTGGATATGAAAAAGGCGCATTTACGGGTGCGGATAAAAAGAAACTTGGCTTGTTCGAAATTGCAAATCACGGTACAATATTTTTAGATGAAATTACTGAACTGCCTTTACCTGCGCAGGTAAAGTTGCTTCGTGTTATACAGGAAGGTGAAATTGAAAAGATAGGTAGAACAGAAAAAATAAAAGTTAATGTTAGAATAATTGCGGCTTCGAACAGGAATGTTGAAGAAGAAGTTAAAGAAAAAAGATTTAGAGAAGATTTATATTACAGGTTAAATGTACTTCCAATTTTTGTTCCTGATCTTAAAAAACGAGTTACTGATATTCCATTATTGATTGATTACTTTTTATCGAACATAAGTGTAGATATGGGCAAGGACAAACCGGAAATTCCTGATGAAACGATGAAAGTATTTATGAATTACGATTGGCCGGGCAATGTTAGAGAATTAAAAAACGTTGTACAGAGAATGCTTTTCAGTTCGGAAGGAAGAATAACGCCATTGCTTGCAAAACGTGCACTTGGAATTCAAGAAACCATACCTGAAGCAAACGAATTTGGATTTGGAGATATATTTAACACAGAAAATATTCTTCCTTTAAAAGATATGGAAAAAGTTTTACGCGAAAGATATTTTAAATTTGTAAGGGCTAATTCTGAATCGGATACTGATGCTGCAAAAAAACTTGGATTAGCTCCGCCAAACTATTACAGGATGGCAAAAGAGTTAGGGCTTAAGAAAAGCGAGTAATAAACTTCATTGCTTATTATTGTAATAATCGTGGCTTATTACTTTAATAATCGATAAAAAAATTAGTAATGCTTTATTATTTATCATTATTAAAATGACCATTTCACATTCCTTCAGCTCTGGTATATTAATTGCACCTTTTATATTATAATCCTCAGTATTAAATAGCTTTAAAGAAATCAGTAGGTGAATTATGAAAAATTTTAAATTACTTTTTAACATTATGCTATTCCTGATTTTTCTCATCATAGCAGGAAACCTAAATGCTCAGGTAGCATCATTGGAAGCTACAATGAGTTTAAAGCAAGTTGATGGGATCAGAATTCCTTTTCAAAATGGATTCGCTGTTCCAACTTTTGAAAAACAGGACAGACAAATTTTCAATCTTAAGGGAGAATGGAAGAAGCAAAGATTTGCTGCTGATGACAATATCACTTTGAAAAAACGTGATGCGGCAGGATATCAAAGTCTAATCACGGAAGCTGCCGGCAGGGAATCATCTTCCTACGATGACAGCGGATGGCCAGTAAAAAACCTTCCTGCAGTTGAAAACGAAATGAATCCTTACCCAACAGTGCCAGAATATTATGAAGATGGAGTATGGTATCGCAGGAATTTTAGTATAGATAATGCATCTGCCGGTAAATTTATAAAACTAATGTTTTATTCTGTTAATTATGTGGCGGATGTTTGGCTTAACGATGTTTATCTTGGTTATCATGAGGGCGGATACACTCCATTTGCATTTGATGTTTCATCCGCACTTAACTATGGCGGCAACAATGTTCTTGTGGTTAGAGTTGATAATCCGGCCTGGGGTAGCAGAAATGATATCGTACCTTATACTCGCTGTGATTGGTTCAATTATACTGGCATTATTCACGATGTTTATCTTGAAATATCAGAACCAGTTTCTGTAATCAGAACTAACATTGTTCCGCAAAATGTAAATGGAGATATTCAAACCACAGTAGTGCTATACAATACAAGCGGAAGTGATCAGGTTGTTGATGTAACAGTTGATGTTTTTAATACAGACGTTAATGCCGGCAATATTAATAGTGAATTCACTTCATCTATCATTGGAACTTCAGCTTCTCTTTCCGGAACAAATCAAAATTCGTTTACGATAAAAACTGATTCAGCTAAAGTGTGGCGCACAAATCTAACTGTTAATAATCCAAACTTATGGTCACCAAAAAATCCAAACTTATATGTTATGAAGGTTACAATTAAGCAGGGAAGCAATATTCTTGATGAATACTACACGCAATTTGGAATCAGAACTGTAACAAAGAATGTTGATAAAGTTTATCTGAACAATAATCCTGTTTTCTTTACCGGAGTTGCAAGGCATGAAGATCATCCTGTATTTGGCAGAAGCATGCCTATAGATTCAATTTATTCTGATATGCTTAAAGTAAAAGATATGAATGCTTTAATGCTTAGAACGGCACACTATCCAAATCATCTTTATACGTACCAGCTTGCAGACAGACTTGGTATAACCATTGTTGAAGAAATTCCGGTTTGGTGGTTTGATACGGCATTAGCCTGGATCATTCAGAATAACGCAAGAAAAATTCACGAGCAGATGTTCCGTGAAATGGTATTTAAAGATTACAATCGTCCATCAGTGCTGTTATGGAGCACGGCTAATGAATGTTTAGATGTGGATAACAGAAAAATATATATTACAAAAGTAAATCAGGATTTAAATTTTAATTATCCCGATGGAAGATTAATTACCCAATCAGCCGCGGCTGATAGACCCGGACCAGAAGATCCATCGCAAGCAGCTTGTGATGTTGCAGGCTGGACTATGTATTTCGGTATATTTCATGGTGGAACATATTATGAGGGGACACGTTACTTTTTAGGTCTTGCTAATTTAGCATATCCGGAAAAACCAATTTTAGATACTGAGTTTGGTTATTGGTCTGGAGAGTTAAATGCACTTGCCGGGCAGCAAGCACAAGTTACAGTGTTTAATGAAACATTTAATGCTTTTACATACAGAGCATCAGTTATAAGACCAGATGGAACTTATCGTGATGGCGGCTATTTGATGGGTGTTACGTGGTGGTGCATTTTTGATTGGTATTCACATCAGCATTCAGGTGGTTTCCAAAGTATGGGTTTATATCGAATGAATCGTGATACTTTAAAGTTAGTTGGTACTACTCTTAAGAATGCTTATGCACCTTATTACAATATTGGTGGAATGGTTACGGATTTAGGTGGGGATGCAAATCTTTTGATGCCTCTCGAATATAATCTTGAACAGAACTATCCAAATCCATTTAACCCCGAAACAGAAATTAAATTTGATATTATGAACAGCGGATTTGTATCATTAAAAGTTTATGATATACTTGGAAATCTTGTTGGAGAATTAGTTAATAAAGAAATGAGTGCCGGCAGTTACAAAGTAAATTTTAATGCGGGTAACTTTGCAAGCGGAGTTTACATCTACAAATTACAATCTGGTGATTTTATTAGCTCAAAGAAAATGTTATTGCTTAAATAAATTTTTGGATATACAGATGTTATAATTTATTATTTACCTCTCACAGATATTGTCGAACAATTATTCAAATCGTAGAGCAGTCTTAAGTCTGCTTTACGGTTTTGTAATAAAAACTAGCAAGGAGTTTAATCGTTATTAAAATAATAAATAGTACTTATCAATTTAATAAGCTAAAATTCCAAACAATTTTTTTAATCCTTAAAAAGAATATTCTTTACCATTTTTTTCCCAAAATTGCTCGGCACTATTTGTGTGTATATAACTCTTTTTAATGGATTAGCCTATAAAACGTGTCTACTATTTTCAGTCAAATAGATTTATTAGTATTAGTTGCTTACTTAATAATTGTATTAAGTTTGGGTTTCTATTACTCCCGCCGCAGTGATGAAAATTACTCAGATTATTTTTTAGCCGGCAGAAACATTGGATGGTTTACAGTCGGCATTTCTATCTTTGCAACAAATATCTCAAGTGAACATTTTATCGGTCTTGCCGGTTCAGGTTCAACACGCGGATTAGCAGTTGGACAATTTGAATTGATGGCGATTTTTACATTAATCTTTTTAGGCTGGATTCTCGCACCAATATATCTCAAATCAGGCGTTGTTACTGTACCCGAATTTTTAGAAAAAAGATTTGATAGAAAAATCAGAAAGATGTTTGCCGGATTTTCAATTGCTATCTACATTTTTACAAAAATATTAGTATCACTTTTTGCTGCAGGACTATTGTTCTACAAAATCTTTGGTCTAAACATTTATGCTTCTTCAATAATAATTGTACTCATCACAGGACTTTACAGTGTTACCGGCGGTGCAAGTGCGGTGATGCGTACACAATTATTCCAGGGTATTGTTCTGATTCTTGGTGCAGTAATTTTATCTGTCTTTGGATTAAATGCGGTTGGCGGATTCAGTGGATTGGAAGAAAAACTACCCGCAGATTTTTTTAACATGTTCAAAGCTGTTAATGATCCTGATTTTCCGTGGACAGGAATTTTATTTGGCGCACCTATCATTGCTTTCTGGTATTGGTGTACTGATCAATACATTGTACAAAGATTATTTAGTGCAAAATCTATAAACGACGCGCGAAGAGGAACATTATTAGCCGCATTTCTTAAAGTACTTCCAATTTTTATTCTTGTTTTACCGGGTCTGATTGCAGTAGTTCTTTATCCTGAAGTAAAAGGAGATGAAGCTTATTCAACTCTGGTAGCCGGGGATTTGCTTCCAATTGGATTAAAAGGAATTGTAGTTGCCGGTTTGCTTGCTGCAATTATGTCATCCCTTGCAGGAGCATTTAACAGTACTGCTGTTTTATTTACAAATGATTTTTATAAAACACGCAATCCGCAGGCCAACGAAAGAAAATTGGTTTTAGTTGGAAGGCTGACAACAACAGCAGTAGTGGTAGTTGCAATATTAATTGTGCCTCTTGTAAAAATAATAAGTTCACAAATTTATTTGTTTTTGCAGAGTGTGCAGGCGTTTGTAAGTCCGCCGATAACTGCAGTTTTTTTGTTTGGACTATTTTCAAAAAAGATAAGTTCAAGAACTGCTCTTATAACTTTAATTGTTGGTGAAACTATTGGGTTTAGTCGTTTACTGTTAGAAATTGTTAGTAATCTTGGTGTTCAATTACACCCTGCGCTAATCTGGATTTTAGGAATTAATTTCCTTCACTTTGCAATATTCCTTTTTGTTGTCAGTTTAACCTTAATAATAGTTCTTAATTTTTACTCAGCAACAACTACAAATGATTTCTTACTCGGTTTGCAATATTCTATTTCAGAAAGTTTTCAGGAATTAAAATCTAATTTTGCAAATATTAAGACATTGCACGCATTAAAATCTAATTTTTTATTATCAGCGTTTATTGTGATAATAATTATAGGGCTTTGGAGTATTTGGTATTAAACAAACACAATTAATTAACTTGTTCAAAAACAAACAGAGAGAGGTAATATGAAAAATTTGCTATTAGCCGTTTTCATTTTTTTAATGGCTGGCACTTTTGTTTCTCAAGCTCAGCAGGTGGTTGATAATTTTGACTCATCAGCTGTGAACAATTTTTATCTAAAAATCAATGAGGGTGCTCCTACCACAATGATCTATACTGATAATCATACGGATTTTGTAGAAGGCACCGGATCATTGACTGCTGATGTTAAGGTTGGTGCATTTCATGATTGGGGATCTTATGCTGAACTTCAACATGCTGCTCCGGAGGGAGAATATCTTGATTTTACAGGATTCGATTCATTAAGTATCTGGATTAAAGTTTATGAACCAGCTACTGCACCGGCAAATATGGTTTTTAGAATTCAATTCAGAGATCAACCAACACCTTCAGATCCTGTTGAACAATACGTTTACGAAAACGCTGCTACTTTAGATGCGGCAACCGGATGGTATAATCTTAGATTATCATTAGGCCAGGTAGAATCTGATGGAAGTGTAAATCCTAATGATCAGGGATTTGTTATCACTCCTTCAAGCTGGGGATTACCAAAAAACAACGAAATCCTTGACTATGATAAAATTCTTACTTATGGTCTTACTGTAGTTACAACAGTAAATGCAGCTGATTCCGTTTTAGTTGGTTTTGATAATATGGAAATGTTCAGTCCAAAATCTTTACCTGCAATTGTATTTAACGGAATTGCATTTCCGGCTTATGTAACCACCTGGGCTTGGGGTCAATCTACAATTGAAGTTGTAACCGGCGCTGGTCCATTACCGAATACAAATGCAATTAAATGGGTACAAGGTGATGAGTGGGGAAATGGATGGACTGGAATTGGAACTACAATAGCTCCTCCATTTGATCTTGCAGTAGCCTGGCAGCAGGATAGTGTTCAATTTAAATTAAAATGCGAAGACGGTGTTGGTCCATTAAGAATGCAGTTTGAAGGCGGCGGTGGAAAAGTTGGAACAGTTTTTACACCAACTACAGATAATCAGTGGCACGATTATAAACTGGCATTGAGAGACATGGTTTATCAGGACGGAACAACCGGTTTTGATTCATCCGCTGTTACTACTGTTGGCATAATGGCAGAAGCTTCTGCGATTGCCGGTAAAGTTATTTATATAACCGATTGGTGGACAGGAAATCCAACATTTGACGTTGTTCCTCCATCACCACCATTAAATGTTTCTGCATTTGCCGGTGATAAACAAAATATTATTACCTGGGATGACGTACCCGGTGAAACAGGTGAAACGTATAGTGTTTATTACAGTGAAAATCCAATTACTGATGTTACAAATGTTGAAGTTGTAAAGTTTAACATTCCTGAAAACAATCAATTGGCTTCACACTTATTATTATCTCCAGTTACAGATCAGAATGTTACTTACTACTATGCTATAGTTTGTAAAGATGCTTCTGGTAACCAGAGTATAGTAAGCAATAATTCACCTGCAGTTACAAACTTAGCTAAAGGTGTTACCACAATTTCTTTAAATGCACCTGTATTTGTTGCAGATGGTGATCTCGCTGAGTGGCAGTCAATAACACCATTCAGAATGTTTCCTTCTGATGGAAGTGGTTATATAGTTACTAACACTACAATTAGCGGTGATGCAGATTGTTCCGCTAATGCTTGGGTAGCAGTGGATGCAACTTATCTGTATGTAGCGTTCGAAGTTTTTGATGATATTTTTGTTCCTGATGCACAATCATCGTCATATCTAAATGATGCTCCTGATATTTATTTAGGATTGTATGATTGGCGCGGCGCTCCTCATACATCCTATAGAAGAGGTGCAGAACCAGATTATCATTTTAGATTTGCATATAACAGAGTATTAATGGATAACCTTGGCAGTGTAACTGTAGATACTCTTGGTGAGAATTACTATTACGGTGAGGCTTTCGGATCCGGATATAGAGTTGAATACAGAATTAGCTGGGTTGATCTAGCTGTTGTTGGCAACGATGATGTATTTGCACCAGTTGAAGGTTATAGAATTCCAATTGATTTTGCAATAAACGATGCAGATGCAACAAACTCAAGAGAAGGAATCTTAACTTACTCAATCAACAATGAAGATCAGTCTTGGGGCGATGTATCCAGATGGTCTCACACATGGATTGGTGCTCTCTGGAATCCGGTAAGTGTTGAAAATGAAGGACAGCCTGTTTCTGAATATGCACTAACTCAGAACTATCCAAATCCTTTTAACCCAAGCACTCAAATTAAGTTTGCTTTAAAAGAATCAGGATTTGTTACTCTTAAAGTGTATGATGCTCTTGGAAAAGAAGTTGCTACACTTGTAAAGGGTGATTATGCTTCAGGCAGTTATAATGTTTCATTTGATGCTTCAGGATTATCAAGCGGTATCTATTTCTACAGATTAGAAACCGGTTCTTTTGTTCAAACAAATAAGATGATGCTCCTTAAGTAATTTCTTAAAGGCACGGCTTAATGCCGTGCCTTTCTTTTGTTCTTATTTAGTACCGGGAGAATTATAATTTTATCAGGAAAGCGAAATGAATAAAATTGATCAACTAAAAAAATATTTTATTAAGCAGCAGACAATACAACAAATTTTGGTTTTGTTTGCAGTGCTTATGTTATCCGTTCCAGTGTTTGCAGGAACAACAGGAAAAATTTCCGGAAATGTTACTGACCAGGAAACTGGTGAACCCATTGTTGGTGCAAACGTTATAATCGAAGGAACTTATCTGGGTGCTTCAGCAGATCTGGAGGGTTACTATTCTATTAGTAATATTCCACCCGGTGAGTATCGGGTAATATTCAGCGCTGTTGGATATCAAAAAATTATTGTAGAAAAAGTTCGTGTTAATATAGATCTAACCACTAATCTTGATATAAAACTCAGCAGCTCCGTTATCCAATTAAATCAGGAAGTTGTCGTTACCTCGCAAAGACCTCTTGTTCAAAAAGATCTTACTTCAACATCAGTTACAATTTCATCTAACGAAATTAAAATGATGCCGGTTGAGAGCATCGGGCAAATTGTGAACCTGCAGGCAGGTGTTATCGATGGACACTTTAGAGGAGGAAGATCAAATGATGTTGCTTATCTTATCGATGGAGTTGCAGTAACTGATGCTTTTAACGGCGGCTTTGGCGTGCAGGTTGAAAATTCATCCGTTAGACAGATGGAAGTTATAAGCGGTACTTTTAATGCTGAGTATGGACAGGCACTTTCGGGTGTTGTTAATATTGTTACCCAAAGTGGTTCTGATAAATTTGAGGGATACGTTACTGGTTATATCGGAAGTTATTTTACTAATAGTTCTGATATTTTTAAAAATTTAGATGACCCCAGTAATATTGCACAAACAAATTTGCAGCTTACTTTAAGCGGACCCATCTCACCAATTAAAAATCTTTACTTTTTCGTTACCGGAAGATATTATAATAATGAAGGTTATTTGTACGGGCAAAGAGTTTTTAATGTTACAGATGATATACCTTTTTTCCCGAATCCT
The DNA here is from genome assembly GCA_044227615.1 of Ignavibacteriaceae bacterium. Classification (GTDB taxonomy): domain Bacteria; phylum Bacteroidota; class Ignavibacteria; order Ignavibacteriales; family Ignavibacteriaceae; genus IGN3. The sequence continues at coordinate 27,094 of JBGAWM010000029.1, read as the reverse complement.
GCTGATCAAACTTTTTGGATTCCAAGAAATACCGGTGATGGTGCTTATGTTTCAATGAATCCTGATAGCAAGTATTCTACTAATGCAAAAATTAGTTATGCTCTTCCAGAAATTAATATTACATACAGTCTTTTTTATGATAATAACGAAAACAGATATTATGATCATGGTTTTTCATTAACTCCTGATGCTGTGATGACACATTACAGAACGAGTTTGATTCATAATTTACAGTTTAATTATTTCCCAAGTTCAAATACATTTCACTCATTAAAATTTTCCGGTAACTTTTATGATTACGAAGGTTACCTCTATCCTAGCGTTCCAATTGATACTGATATATTCAGCCCGACTTATAATCCTTACGGAATTGATCCAAGATATGTGAACCCCGATCAAGGTATTCCTACTTCTCCATATACATTCAGACAGGGTGGAAATCAGGTGGGAAGTTATAACAGACATACCAATACTTTAATTGCGCAATATTCATACTCTTCACAGATATCTAAGGAACATAAAATTGGTGCAGGTATAGAAGGAAAGTATTATGAAATTTATAGCCAAAATAAAGACGTAATAAATTTAACAGATGGTCAGGTTGATAGTATGGGTAATGTGATTTTTACACCGGGTTATCCTAACAAAGGGACGATAACTGATAAGGGTTCTTATATCGAGTACACAAGAAACCCATATGAGATATCTGCTTACCTACAAGATAAAATGGAGTACGATATCTTAATTATAAATGCCGGAGTAAGGTTTGATTATTTTAATTCAAACGCATCCTTGCCTTCTGATTTGAGAAATCCACGTCACAATTCACTATATCCCGGTGCTATTGAAGATCCAAATAATCCGGGGAATTATATTTTAGAAATGGTGAAAGCAGACCCGAAGTTTCAGGTTAGCCCTCGTCTGGGAGCTTCTTTCCCGATTACAGATCAGGGGATTATCAGATTTTCATACGGTCACTTTTTCAAAATTCCATCGTTTGAAAATCTATATACTAATCCGGACTTTTTTGTGCAGGCAAGCAGTAATGTTTCATCAACTACCGGAAATCCAAATTTGAACGCAGAAAAAAACGTAATTTATGAAATTGGTTTGCAGCAGGTGCTATTTGAAAATTTTGCTTTAAACTTTTCTCTTTATTACCGCGATATTAGAAACTGGCTTGGTATGGAAATTATAAACACATACGAAGGATTTAAGTATGCAAGATATATTAACAGAGATTATGCTAACGTAAAAGGGTTTATTCTTACACTGGATAAACGATTTGCAGATTATTTTGGGATTAAGTTTGACTATACTTATCAAATTGCTCAAGGTAATGCATCCGATCCCCGTGCTGTTTTTAATAATAACCAAAGCAACCCTCCAATTGAAGAAACAAAAAGTGTTGTTCCGTTGGATTGGGATCAGAGGCATACTTTAAATGTTAACCTTAATGTTGGTGTACCCGGCGATTGGACAGTTGGAATGATATTTCAATATGGATCTGGACAGCCCTACACGGAAGACCCAAGAATATCACAGGGTGTAAGATTTGAGAATGGCGGCATAAAGCCAACATTTTACAATGTAGATTTAAGAGCAGATAAAACTTTTGATCTTGGTGGATTTACTATCAATACCTACTTGTTAGTCTATAATCTTTTTGATATTAGAAATGAGTTTGGAGTCTATGCCACAACAGGCAGAGCTAATGTTGATTTGAATGCAAATTACTATGAGCAGAGTGATATTGTTGGTCTTAACACTATAGAACAATACGTTAATAATCCTAGTATGTACTCGTCTCCACGTGAGATTAGACTGGGATTAGGACTTGGTTTTTAGAGAATTTAACCGGAGAAAATAATGTTAAAAAAAATACTTTTTATATTGATGACATTTTTGATTGCTGATGTAGGCTTTTCACAGATAAATGGTCAGATTCAAAAATACAGAGATGATCCTAAGGGAAATATTGAATACCGTAAAGAAGGTATTATGGATGGTAATCAGATCAGAACACTTTTCTATAATAATGGAGAAGTTGGTCACTGGCCTGATCAGCCAAGCGGTGAGTGGCCTAAAGGTACAGGCTATTCGTATTTAGATGGAGTGGCTGTGTTAATCGCATCTGAAATTACCGCTCCTGGCAATGGTCAGGTTGTGCATCCTTTACAAACATCTTATCGTGAGTGGATGGATAAAGACCCAAGCACAGGAGAAATTTGGGGATTAGAACCTGTTCCCGGTTATTCAAATCCCAATCAGGTTAATGATTATCCAAATGAGCGAAATAGCCCTGCAATAAATACCAATCCTCATACATGGCCCGACAATTGGCCGGCAGCTCTTGATCTTACACCGGAATGGGACGGTTTCTGGTATGGTTATTTTGGAAGAGGCGTTAACAATTCTGATTTTGAAACGTTCTTTGTTATGGATGATTCAAAAGATAAAGAATGGACAAGAACACCATTCAATTATTTTCCACTCGCATCTGATCCTGATCGAGCAGGATTGGGATTGCGAGTTGAAGTAAGAGGATTTCAATGGTCTCACGTACTCGCAGAGGATATTGTTTTCTGGCACTATGATATAGTAAACATTTCCGATTTTAGCTATCCCAATACATTCTTTGGTTTCTATACAGATTGCGGAGTAGGAGGTACCAACGATTCTGAAGATGATAATGCGTCATTTGATAAAATACTTGATTTGGCTTATTGCTTTGATGATGATGGAATAGGACAGCCTGGTGCCTGGCTAACAGGTTATTACGGATATGCTTACCTTGAAAGTCCGGGAAACGCAACAAACGGAATAGATGATGACGATGATGGAATGATTGATGAAAGAAGAGATGATAATATTGATAATGATGGTGACTGGGTAGTTTATAATGATCTTAATGCAAATGGTGTTTGGGATGCTGATGAGAATGAACCTCTAAATGATGATCTTGGCAAAGATGGTGTTGGTCCTTTTGATCCCCAATACTCAGGACCTGATGAAGGTGAAGGAGATGGAATACCAACAGACGGCGAACCAAGATTTGATAAAACAGACAAAGATGAATCAGATCAAATTGGATTAACGGCAGTTTCTATTTACAGATTAGGACAGGGCGGAACCGGCGGAGGATGGCCAAAAGATGATGAACAAATGTGGTTAAAAATGAGCTCAGGTGTTTTTGATACATCTTTACAGCGAGCTAACATAAGCATGGTTTTTGCATCCGGTCCATTTCCACTAAATCAGAGTCTTCGAGAAAGATTTTCAATGGCATTAGTGTTTGGGCAAACTCTTGAAGAAATTATCTTTAATAAAGAAACAGTTCAGGAAATTTATAATGCAAATTATAACTTTTCTAAGCCTCCTTTAAAACCAACTCTAACTGCAGTTGCAAGTGATAAAAAAGTTTTTCTTTATTGGAACAGTATTGCTGAAGAATCTCGCGATGCATTTATGGGATATGAAAATGATGATCCAACACAAGGTGCAAAAAAAGATTTTGAAGGATACATGATTTATAGAAGCACAGAAGCTGAGTTTAATGATATTAAGATCATTACAGATTCTAAAGGTTCACCAGTTTACTGGAAACCGCTTGTTCGTTATGATCTTATAGACGGTATTAAAGGTCCCGATCCAGTTGGAGTAAACGGAGCGAGCTTCTGGAGAGGTGATGATACCGGATTACGATACTCCTACGTTGATACTGACGTAAATAACGGGCAAACATATTATTATGCTTGTATTTCTTATGATCAGGGTGATCCGAACAGAGGAACTAAAGGATTGCAGCCGACTGAATGTACAAAAATAATTCAGCAGGATTTTGCGGGTAATGTACAGTTTGTAGATATAAACTGTGCAGTGGTTATACCAAATGCCCCTGCCGCAGGATATGTTCCTCCGCAAATTACCGGCGACACAAAACAAGTAAGCGATGGTGTCGGTACCGGATCAATGAGTGTTAATATTCTTAACCCCAATGCCATACTTGATGGTGCACAATACAGTGTTGTATTTAAATCATCAGATGATTATCCATTGTACAAAACTTTATCATATGATGTTGTAAGAAATTTTAAAGGAGTTACTGATACTATTGTTATTAATGAAGATACAACTACAATAGGCGAGGGAAGAGTAAGTCAGCCATTTGATGGTATGGCAGTTTCAATTCTTAATGATACCACAGTATCTGTTGTAGATTCATTAACTGGATGGCTTGTTGGAAGCAGTAACCTTACTATGCGAGTATATGAAAATAAAACATTAGTAAGAGGCGTTCCATGGCCGGCAGATTATGAAATTGCTTTTTCTGATGTACCCCTGGATACTTGTTATTTGCAGTCTCCACCGTTTTATAGAAGATTCCCTGTTAATCTCAAAATCTGGAATAAGACAGAAGGAAAATATTCTAAAGTAGCTGTATTTGATGCTGATGCTTCTCAAACTTTGACGGTTGGAGATACCATACAGGTTCTTGAATTTAAAAATGGAGTTATCAATCCAAGCGATGTACGTTTTGCATGGAATCTAAGTTATGGTTACCCTATGAATCCAAACGATACACCGGTGGAACCGGTTAATGGAGATAAATTCCAGATATCAACCCGCAAAGCATTTAAGACTAATGATTACTTCTCTTATTCTACAGTTCCGGTTCTGGTTGATAAATCAAAAGCACAAAATGAATTATCAAAAATTGATGTTGTTCCAAATCCTTACCTTGGTGCAGCAACCTGGGAAAAGAGAAATCTTAATTCATCAGGCAGAGGTGAAAGAAAAATTGATTTCATAAATCTTCCTGCACAATGCACTGTCCGTATTTATACAATTGCGGGTGCATTAATTAAGACCCTCACAAAGGAGTCATCAATTTCAGATGGTTCACTATCGTGGAATCTGGTTACAGAAGATGGTATGGATGCTGCGTATGGAGTTTATCTATATCATGTTGATGCTCCGGAAGTTGGTGAACATATCGGCAAATTTGCTTTAATTAAATAGCGGAGATATTGAAATGAAAAACAAAATATTAATAGTTTTTGTGCTGATTAGTTTGATACTTCCGCAAGTGTTTGCGCAATCAGGCTTTATATCAGATGTGTCTAAAAAGGGAACCACAGCAGCACCATTCTTATCGATTGGGCAAAGTGCACGTGCAATTGGTATGGGAAGTGCATTTGTAGGTGTAGCAAACGATGTTACTTCAATGTATTGGAATCCAGCCGGTTTAACTAAAGCAAACGGTGTTAATGTTGCATTCGAGCATACACTGTGGATTGCTGACATTAAGTATAATTATTTAGCAGCAAGCTACAATCTCGGTGGAATGGGTACTATCGGATTCAGTTACACAGGCTCCGATATTGGTGAGATGAATGTTACCACTATTACTAATCCTGAGGGTACAGGGGAAACATTTTCATCAACACAAGCAGCATTTAGTTTAGCTTATGCAATCCAATTAACAGAAGATTTTTCAATTGGTTTTGCCCCAAAGTTTATCTACGAAAGTATTTGGCAGATGAACGCCAATGCATTTGCTTTAGATCTTGGTGTACAATACGTAACACCTTTTGATGATGCAGTTCTCGCAATGTCAATTTCAAACTTTGGAACTACAATGCAGCTTCTGGGAAATTCAAATCTTGTGCTGCACGATCTCGATCCGGTAAACAGCGGTAACAATGGAGATATTCCTGCTTATCTCGAGACAAATTCGTGGGCATTGCCGTTAACTTTTAGAGTTGGCGTTGCTTACGATCCGATTAAAATAGATATGCATAGATTGACCATAGCTTTGGATGCAATGCACCCGAGTGATGATTATGAAAGTATAAATGTTGGAACCGAATACGCCTATAATGACTTTCTGTTTTTAAGAGCAGGTTATAAGGCTTTATTTCTTGATGCCTCGGAAGAATCATTCTCATTTGGATTTGGCGTTAAGCAGTTATTGATTGGCAACGTTGCATTTAAAATTGATTACGCATATCAAGACTTTGGCAGATTTTCAGACATCCAAAAGTTCACACTCTCTGTAGCTTTTTGATCACTATTAAGCCCTCTTCTTTCTCCTTTTTGAGGGGGGCTTAACTCTTTTACTAATCGAGATGATATGAAATTAAAAATTGTAATATTTCTTTTACTCATCACTTTTTCAGCACAGCTAATTCTTCTAAGTAAGGATTTTAAGGGTGCCGAATACAGAACCAAACTTGCTTATACTTACGGCAGATTTGAAACCAGAATGAAATCTGCATACCGTGAAGGAATGTTATCTTCATTCTTTACATATTATGACGGCGGCGGCGGCATAGGAAACTGGAATGAAATAGATATTGAAATAATGGGACGCTATTTTGATAATGCACAATTCAATACCATCACTCCAAATCAAACAAACCACGTTGCTCACAAACCAATGTTAACATCTCCACATCTTAATTATCACACTTATGCTTTTGAATGGACACCACAATACGTTGCATGGTTTATTGATGGAGTTGAAGTTTTGAAGCAGACAGGTGCTCATATTCAAACTCTAACTTTACCGCAGAAGATTATGATGAATGTATGGAATCCTGCTTATGAAAATTGGGCTGGTGTTTTCAATCCCGAGGCGTTACCTGCATTTTCATACTATGATTGGGTCAGTTACTACACTTACACTCCCGGCGCAGGAAATTATGGAACCGGAAATAATTTTTTGCTTGATTGGACGGATAATTTTGATTCCTGGGATACCACCCGATGGGATAAAGCAACGCATACATTTAACGGGAATAATTGTGATTTTATTCAAGCCAATGCAGTATTTGAAGATGGTAAACTTATTTTATGTTTAACCAACAGTACCAATTTAGGCTTTGTTGATTTACAGCCTCCAGCATTATTATGGGCACGTGCATCAACAGATAAAGTTATGGTAATGTTTTCTGAAGAACTTGATCCGGCAGCTGCTGAAAATATTTCTAACTATATAATTCAAGGTGTTACAATTAATAGTGCTTCACTTCAACAGGATTTAAAGAGTGTTGAACTTTCTGTTTCAGGTTTGGTAATTCCTTCTACTAAATCATTGGTTGTTATGTCGATGAAAGATGATTCGGTAATACCAAATACTATGAGTGCTAAAGCAACGAGTATTATAATGCCTCAAACTTTAACTTTTCCTATTAAAATAAATTGTGGTGGTTCTGCTGCAATAGATTATTTAGCAGATGCCGGTTGGACGAAAAATACAGAATTCGGATTCCTTGATGGTAATTCAGCTAGTTATCCTTCATCATTGCAAATTAGCGGGACAGATGAAGATGTAATTTTCCAATCGGATAAATATGGAATGGTTACCTACAAAGTAAGATTACCTAATGGCAGCTATAATGTTAAATTAATGTTTGCGGAAAAATACTTTGACACAGCGGGAAGCAGAATATTTGATGTTTACTTTGAACAACACCGCGTGATTGAAAATTTGGATATCTACTCTCTAGTAGGAAAAAATGCCGCATATATTAGAGAGCTTACAAATGTTCAAATAACGGATGGAGTGCTTGATATCCAATTTGCTGAAAAAATTGATAATGCTTTAATATGCGGTATCGTTATCACCCCGGTTTCTACAGGATTGCTTGATGAAGAAAATTTTGGTGATATTAAATCATTTAAAGTAGAACAAAATTATCCAAATCCATTTAACGGAAATACCATCATTAATTATTCTTTGGCTTCCTCAGATAATTTAAACTTTGCATTATACAATATTTTAGGCGAACAAATTTTTTTTAAGGATTTCGGATACACTCAAGCCGGCTCTTATCAGTATAAGCTTGATACTGCATCGTTATTAAACAGCCCTCTTACATCCGGAGTATACTTTTATGTTTTCACCGGATCAAATAAAAGAGAAACACGAAAATTTGTTTTATTAAATTAGAATTTATTATGCTCATCAGATTATTAAAATTCCCAGGACCACTAGAGAAATTAGAGCTATTGATTTTAATTCAAGTCTTAAAGCAATCGAAACGAAATAAATTATCAATAAGAAATAAAATTAAAATAATACACAGGAATGACTATGAAATTGATCTTTAAGTTTTTCTCGTATCTATCTCTGATAAGTCTTATCCTTAGTGCAAATGTTACAGCACAGATTTACACAACAACTAAGGTTGATGCAAAAGTAAAAGAACTTGTAGCTAAGATGACTCTCGAAGAAAAAGTCGGACAGATGACACAGGTAACAATTCAGGCTGTTTCAAAAGTGCAGGGCACAAAAGATCAACAGCATCAATTAGATGATTCAAAGCTTGAAGAAGCTATCAAGAAATATCACGTTGGTTCAATACTTAATGTTTATGATATCGCTCATACTGCAGAGTATTGGCATGAGGTTCTAAATAAAATTCAAAATATAGCAGTAAAAGAAACGCGTCTCGGCATTCCTGTTTTGTATGGAATAGATGCAATCCACGGCGTTACTTATACTAAAGGTTCAACTCTTTTTCCTCAAGCTATCAGTATGGCTGCAACATGGAATACAGAAATTGCAAAGCAGAGTGGAGAGATAACATCTCTTGAAACTAAAGCATCCGGAATTTCATGGAATTTTTATCCTGTTATGGATATTGGAAGACAACCACTTTGGTCCAGATTATGGGAAACTTTTGGTGAAGATGTTTACCTTGCTTCGCAAATGGGATCTTCATACATAAAAGGTGCACAAGGGAATGATATAAGTGCACCGGATAAACTAGCAACTTGCTTAAAGCATTATGTTGGATATAGTTTTCCTATTAACGGACTTGATAGAACACCAGCGTGGATATCTGAAAGAATGATGAGAGAATATTTTCTTCCAACATTTGAAGCAGGCATTTTAGCCGGCTCTCCTTCAGTGATGGTTAACTCTGCTGAAGTGGATGGAATTCCCGGTCACGCAAATTATCATTTGCTGACAGAAATTCTTAGAAATGAAATGAACTTTAAAGGACTGGTGGTTTCTGACTGGGAAGATATTAAAAGACTTCATACAAGAGATAGGGTCGCATCCACACCAAAGGAAGCAGTAAGAATATCAGTAATGGCTGGTGTTGATATGAGTATGGTTCCTTATGATTTTAGTTTTTATAATTATTTGCTGGAACTCGTTAACGAGGGTGCGGTTCCAATGTCAAGAATCGATGAAGCTGTGAGCAGAATACTTGCTGTCAAAATGCAGCTTGGTCTTTTTGAAAATCCTTATCCAAATAAAGAATTACTAAAGGATTTTGCTAAAAAAGAATTTACTGACATCAATTTAAATGCTGCGAGAGAATCAATTATTCTTACCAAGAATGAAAATAATATTTTACCGCTTTCTAAAACAATTAAAGTTCTCGTAACCGGCCCAACTGCAAATATGCTTTCTGTTTTAAATGGCGGATGGACGATTACCTGGCAGGGTAATGAAGAAAATGCATATCCTCAAGAAAAAAATACTGTACTTGAGGCTATCCAAAACAAAATCGGATCAAAAAATGTTAGCTATGTTGAAGGGACAAGTTTTGATAAAGATATAAACACAAGCAAAGCAGTTACTGAAGCTAAAAATTCTGATATTGTTGTAATTTGTCTTGGTGAACCTGCTTACTGTGAAACTCCCGGAAGTATTTTTGATCTTACATTAAATAGAGCTCAGATAGAATTAGCAAACAAAATTATTGAAACCGGAAAACCAGTTATACTCGTAATGCTTGAAGGCAGAGCAAGAGTAATTACAGACATCGCGCAAAACGCCGAAGGAATTTTGGTGGGATTTTTACCCGGGATGGAAGGCGGTAACGCAATAGCGGATATACTTTTTGGTGATGTGAATCCAAGCGGTAAACTTCCGATCACTTATCCCAGATCTCCAAATGGAATTACATTATACGATTATAAGCCAATAGAAAAATTTGATGGCAATGACTATAAACCACTTTGGCCATTTGGTTATGGATTGAGCTATACAACTTTTGAATATTCCCAACTTAAGATAAGTTCTAATGAAATTTCCAAAAATGAAGAATTAACTGTTAAAATTGATGTCAAAAACACAGGAAAAATGGCTGGCAAAGAAGTTGTACAACTTTATTTGACCGATATGTATGGTTCGGTAACAAGACCAAATAAACAGCTAAAAGCGTTTGAAAAAGTATTTTTGCAGCCCGGCGAAGTTAAGACTATTGAGTTCAAAATAACTCAGAATGATTTATCATTTATAGGATTGGACAATAAGAGGATAGTTGAGTCGGGAGATTTTGTGGTTACCATTGAAAATAAAACAGCAAACTTTGTTTTAAAATAGATTTTTAATTTTAGATTCTTAAAGGTTTAAGAGGGAAGATTCTCCACACAAGCTGCGGGTATCTTCCTTTTTTATTTAATTAAAATCATTTTTTTGTCGAAGGGAAAATGATTAATAACAATTTTTATCAAAATGCTAACACTTACCTCACGTAAAACTTTATTTTTCTGGATCATTCTGATTTCAGTCATTATAGTTTTATTGCTGCTGCCTATAAAAATAAACTATAATTTATCTGTTAAAGGAAAAATCCTTCCTACAAAAGAATGGATAATATATAAAGGGACGGATGGAAGACTAACATCTCACTTAATAAATTATAAAACAGGAATTAGTCAATCGTATGATGTTAACCTTTTTGACAGAGGAGACGCCATGCAGTTTGCATTTGATACAAGTTTGCATTCTGGTGCGCAAATTTTGGCTAATGATACAATCGGAGTTGTTTATTCCAATGAGATAGAACGACAGATAGAAAATCTTAAAGGACAAATCAACTTAGCAAAAGCTTCATTGTCGTTAAATCTCACGGGTGAAAAACAGGCTATTATTGATCAGGAAAATAAAAATCTTGAATACGCAATTAAACAGGCTGAGGAACAAAAGAAAATTCTTGATCGAATGCAAGTGATGTACGAGAAGGGATTTGTGTCTCAAGAAGAATATGAAATTACAAAAGGCAATTATGATTTAAATAATATCAATATCTCAATTTCAAAAGCAAGATTACAATCGGTTGAGTCAGGCGCTAAGCAGGAACAAATTGGGTTTATTAAATCTCAAATTATTTCTTTGGAAAATGAATTAGCTGTGTTGAAAAAAAGATTTGAAGGATTCACTATTATTTCTCCTATATCAGGAATTGTTAACAGAAAAACTAATAGTGATACACTGTTGATGATATCGGATGTTTCAGAATTTATGTTGATATGTCCGGTAAAAATAGTTGATAAGCAATTTATTACTAAATCAGCTAAAATTGATATAAACGCTGCCGGTAAAAAACTAAGCGATATTGCATATGTTCTGGAAATTGATAACAACATAAAGATTGTTAATGGTATTCAGGTTGTAACGGTAACTTCTATAATTAGCGGCAGCAGTCAGTATCTGGTACCAAATTTAATTGTTGATTGTTACATCCAAACAGGAAAACTTTCTCCAATCGATTATTTAGGCAGAGTATGGCAGCGAATGGTGAACTAGTATGAAATTGATGCGGCTTGAATATAAATTTCTTGTGCCTGCCAATAAAGTTGATGATCTTCGCAACTCAATAAGACCTTTTGTGTTGATTGATGAATACGCAGCAAGAGAGATTAATAAGGAATATACTGTTCATAGTATTTATTTTGATACAATGAAGCTTGATGATTATCATGATAAACTTGCGGGATTAAAGATTAGAAAAAAATTGAGAATAAGAGGTTATAATAAAGCTGATAAAGAGAGCATTGTATTTTTAGAAATAAAACGTAAATATGAAAACCATATTTCCAAAAACAGAGCACCATTGCTGTATAGTAATCTGGAGGAAATATTAATAACTTCTGATTATGAAAAATATCTGCTCAAAAGAAAAAGTTTTCTTGATGCTAAAAATGATGCAGCTAAGTTTTTTTACTTAAGTAAAATTAAAAATTGTTCTCCCGTCGCTTTAATAAATTATGAAAGAGAAGCATTCTTCTCAAAGCACGATTCAACTTTAAGAATAACTTTTGATAAAAATTTAAGATCAAAACCGCTTCCAAAAATTTCTGATCTATATACAGAAGAGCAATTAAAATTTGCAATGCCAGGTAATTTTATATTGGAAGTAAAATTTTTTAATGGCTTTCCTGAGTGGCTACAGAAAATTTTGAGAAGATTTGAATTAAAGAGGCAAGCACTTTCTAAATATACAATTTGTGTGGACACACACTATGAATTGAATAGAATAGTTCGCAAAAATAATTTGCTTTTGCCGTCCAATTACAGCGGAATAAAGCTAAACTTTATGAAAGAAGAAATTACTAATGCTTGATGATTTTCAAAATGTACTAAGTGTATCGGTCTCGATTGGTGAGGTATTTGAAAACCTTGTGGTTTCATTGATTTGCGGACTTTTAATATCACTGTTTTACAGGCTTACTTATCGTGGACCTGGAATGTCATACTCATTTATAAATTCGCTGATTGTACTTGCACTAATAACATCAGTTGTTATAATGGTTATTGGAAACAATCTTGCCCGCGCTTTTGGATTAGTTGGCGCTATGTCAATAATCAGATTTAGAACTGCAATTAAAGAAACTCAGGATATAATATTTATATTTTTTGCTTTATCGATTGGTATGGCAAGCGGAGTTGGATTACATGCTCTCGCCCTAGCAAGTACAATATTTATAGGTTTAATTTTATACGTTTTAACAAAAACCAATGCGGTTAATCCTAAGAAAAAAGATTTCCTTTTGCAATTTTCCTTTCAATCAAATGGCGGATATGAAGAAGCTCCTTTTTTATCTGTGTTTCAAAAGTTTTGCAAAGACAGCAAATTAATAAATACAAAAGCTATGATGGAAAATGATTCTCTCGAATTATCTTATCACGTAGTTCTCAAAGATCCAAAGTTTATAACAGAATTTGTAAATCAACTAAAAAACTCAAAAGGGGTTAACAATGTTAATCTCTTTTTTGATGAAGAAATATTTTAGCCTGAATAGAGATAATGAAAAAAATAATTATTACAATTAACGCAATAGTAGTCCTTTGCTGTATAGATCTCTTATTCGCTCAGCAAGTTTATATCAATGAAATAATGTCTTCAAATGGCTATACCATTGCGGATGAGGACGGTGATTATTCTGATTGGGTTGAATTATTCAATAATCAGGATACCCAAGTTGATCTTTCTGGATTTGGAATTTCTGATGATGTTAGTAATCCTTTCAAGTGGATATTTCCATCGGTTAACCTTGCCCCAAAGGATCACCTGATAGTTTTTGCAAGTGATAAGAACAGAACAGATTACGTAAAGCATTGGGAAACTATAATTGATTGGGGCGATGTTTGGAAATATAGACTGGGAACAAGTGAACCTCCGGCTAATTGGAAGAACTTAGGATTTGATGACCAATTGTGGTCATCCGGACCGAGTGGATTTGGGTACGGTGATGATGATGATTCAACTATTGTTCCAGATAACACTAATTCTGTTTATGTGAGAAAAATATTTTCTGTTGATGATGCCGCGAATATTAATATGGCAGTATTGCATGTTGATTATGATGACGCTTTTGTTGCATATCTAAATGGAGTTGAAATTGCCCGTGCAAATATTGGGACAGTAAATATTCCGCCTGCATATAATGAATCCGCCACTACATTTACTGAAGCGTTAATTATTTATGGTGGAAGACCCAACACTTACATAATACAAAATATTAATTCGCTATTACAAAATGGAGATAATGTTCTTGCCATACAGGTTCATAACTATGGAACTGGTTCTTCTGATCTTACTCTTATTCCATTTCTGTCTTTAGGAATGAATGCAGTGCCAGTAAATGCAAATGGAGTAAATCCGCTGCTTGACTTACCAAATAAATTCCTTCACACCAATTTTAAACTAAGCTCGGTTGGTGAAACACTTGTATTAACTAATTCACAAAATGTAACTGTTGATCAAGTTACTTTTGGAGTAATTGGTCCTGATGTTTCTTATGGAAGGAAGCCTGATGGGAGTAATTCATGGCTTTTGTTTTCGGAAGCTACTCCCGGTGATAGTAACACCACACAAGGATTTACGGGAATAGTTCAAGAACCCACAGTCTCAAGTATCGGTGGATTTTATAATAGTCCAATTACCGTCACGATATCTCCATCATCAGTTAATGATGTTATCCATTATACACTGGATGGCACTGATCCAAAAGAAACAGCATCAGTTTATACAAATCCGATTCAAATAAATTCAACCAAAGTTTTAAGGATAAAATCTTTTAGTACAGGATTATTACCGAGTAAAACTGTTACAAACACTTACTTTATTAATTTCTCAACTCCGTTAACAGTCGTATCTCTTTCCACAGATCCTGCAAATCTATTCGATGAGGAATTTGGAATTTATGCTATGGGTGATAGTGCGGAAACAAGTTTTCCATATTTCGGTGCAAACTTCTGGAAAGATTGGGAACGACCTGTTCACATAGAACTTTTTGAGCCTGACGGTTCAAAGGGTTTCGGGATAGATATGGGTGCAAAAATATTTGGCGGGTGGAGCAGAGGCAACGCACAAAAATCATTAGCTTTATTTGCACGAGGGCAATATGGTGCAAGTATTTTGAACTATAAATTATTTGAAGAACTTCCATTCGAAGAGTATGAATCATTGGTATTAAGAAACTCCGGAAATGATTGGCTTTCAACAATGTTTCGTGATGCATTTATGACAAGCTTGGTTGATGGCGTTGATATCGACAAACAAGATTATAGACCGGCAATTTTATTTATCAATGGTGAATATTGGGGTATCCAGAATATTCGTGAAAAAGTAAATGAACATTTTTTGGCGCAGCATCATAATGTTAATCCGGACAGTGTTGATATTCTTGAAAACTTTGGACAGGTTGTACAAGGAGATAGCTCTGGTTATTTAGCCCTTTATTCATTCATAGAAAACAATGATATGTCTATTCCCTCCAACTATGAATATGTAAAATCTCAAATGGAGGTAGATAATTTTATTAAATATTTTGTCTCTGAGATTTATTTTGATAACCAGGACTGGCCCGGAAGTAATATTAAGTACTGGAGAAGGAGTGGCAATGGTAAATGGCGATGGATAATGTTTGATACTGATTTTGGCTATGGAATCTGGAGTTCAAGTGCGTATCAAAATAACACCGTTCAATTTGCTTTAGAGCCGAATGGTCCTGGCTGGCCTAATCCGCCATGGTCAACCTTATTTTTAAGAAAGTTATTGGAAAACACTTCATTCAAAAATGATTTTATCAATTACTTTGCTGATCTGACGAATACAAATTTTAAGCCTGAGAATGTTGTCAATAAAATAAACTCAATGGCATCAGTCATTCAGCCGGAAATATCAAGACATTCGGCAAGATGGAATCAGTTTACATACAATCAATGGCTTACAAATGTACAGAACATGAGATTTTTTGCAAGCCATCGTTTGGATTATCTTAGAGCATATTATCTGCAAAAATTTAATCTTGCAGGTACAGCGCTCGTAACTCTTTCGAATTCTGATACTTCAATGGGCAGCATTAAAATAAATTCATTGGATATAAAATCTCCAACCTGGAATGGAATTTATTTCCTAGGTATTCCGATCACATTTCAGGCACAGCCTAAAACCGGCTTTCGCTTTGTTCGATGGGAAGGTGGAAGTACGACAACTGATGATTCATTATCTATTACTTTAAATGGAGTTCTAACATTAAACGCAATTTTTGAAATTGATTCAAATTATAGTTCACCAAACATTGTTATTAATGAAATTAATTATAACTCATCGTTAACATTTAATACAGAGGATTGGATTGAGTTATATAATAACGGTGAAAACGATGTTGATATTTCAGGATGGATATTCAAAGACTCTGATGACGCTCATATTTTTTCTATTCCTCAAGGCACTATTCTAAATAAAAATTCCTATTTAGTTTTATGTATCGATACTTCTTTATTCACGCCTCTATTCCCGGAAGTTAGTAACTATATTGGTAATACCGGTTTTGGATTAAGCGGCAGTGGTGAGCTTATCAGACTTTATGATAATCAAATGAATATGATAGATTCATTAGTATATGATGATGATTTTCCCTGGCCGACACAGCCTGATGGAAACGGTCCAACATTATCGTTAATGAATCCTGAATTTGATAACTCACTTGGTGAAAACTGGGCGGCTTCTTTTGGGTATGGCACCCCGGGAAAAATTAATGATACATTTGTTGATGTTGATGAAAAGTCGGAAAGCATTCCAACTGAATTTACTTTGTATCAAAATTATCCAAATCCGTTTAATCCAAGCACAGTAATTAGATTTTCACTACCACAAAATTCATTTGTTACTTTAACGGTTTATGATGTAATTGGAAATGAGATTGCAGTTTTAGTCAATGAAGAAAAATCCGTAGGAAATTATGAGGTTGAATTTTCATCGCTTAAAAATAATCTTAAGATTTCAAGCGGTGTCTATCTATACAAACTTAGAGCTAATGAGTTTATGGAAACAAAAAAAATGATACTAATAAAATAACAATTGGAAATTTAGAGTTATATGAAAAAAAGAAACTTGATCATTATTCTGATAATAGCGTTGGTAATTTGTTTTTCAAATAATTACTATGCTCAGGGATTTTTGCATAGATTAGACAAAAAAATAGTTAATGGCGCCGGACAGGAAGTTCTGCTTAAGGGTGTTGGATTGGGCGGTTGGTTAGTTCAGGAAGGCTATATGCTTCATACTTCCAACTTTGCAAATGCACAATGGGAAATTAAAGCTAAAATTACAGACCTGATTGGAGAGGCTAATACTGAATTTTTTTATCAAACGTATAGAAACAATTATGTTAAAAAGACTGATATTGATTCATTAAAAAAGTGGGGATTTAATTCTATTAGACTACCATTTCATTACGATCTTTTTGCTACTAATACAAATCCACCTGTCTTTTTAACTCTTGGATTTGAAATTATTGATTCTCTATTAGCATGGTGTGAATCAAATCATATTTATCTAATTCTTGATATGCATGCAGCGCCCGGCGGGCAAAGTGCAAATAACATCAGTGACTATAATCCCGCAAAGCCATCTTTATGGGAAAGTGAACAAAATAAAAACCTCACTGTTCAGATCTGGCGGAAAATTGCTGAAAGATATAAAGATAAAGAATGGATAGGTGGGTACGATCTGCTAAATGAACCGGCATGGAATTTAGGCACCACTAATCAGCCGCTAAGAGATTTATACATAAGATTAACAGATACAATTCGCGCTGTTGACAATAATCATTTATTATTTGTTGAGGGAAACTGGTATGCAACGGATTTTAATGGACTAACGCCCGCCTGGGACGAGAATATGTCATATAGCTTTCATAAATATTGGAATGGCAATACACAATCTTCAATTCAATATTTAATCGACTTAAGAAATAACACTAATAGACCTTTATGGTTAGGTGAGACGGGAGAGAACTCCAATAAATGGTTTGTGGATTGCGTTGAATTGATGAAGACTAACAATATTGGCTGGGCTTGGTGGCCGCATAAAAAAATTGAATCTATCTCTGGTCCGCTTTCTGCTTATCTGTTACCTGGGTATCAAACACTGCTTAATTATTGGAGTGGAACCGCGCCAAGACCCAGCGCCACATATGCTTACAATGCTCTTATAGCCCAGGCAAACGCTTTATTGATTGAAAATTGCAGATATCAAAAAGATGTTACCGATGCATTAATCCGGCAGCCAAATAATAGTTCTATAATTCCATTCGCAAATAATTTAGTACCCGGAATAGTTAATGCAACAGACTATGATTTGGGAAAAATGACTTTAGCATACAATGATGCTGACTTTGAAAATACTGGTAACAGTGGAACGTGGAATAATGGTTGGAATTATCGAAATGACGGTGTTGATATAGAATCTTGCTCTGATTTTCTTTCTAACGGATATAATGTTGGCTGGATTGAAAATGGTGAGTGGTTAAAATATACTATCAACGTTTTAGAAAGCGGCATTTATAAAATCAATCTTAATGTAGCTGCACCAACTGCTGAAGGGAAAATTCTATTATCACTTGACGGAATAAGTATTACTCCGGTTCTTAACATTCCTGCAACCGGCGGCTGGCAAAACTGGCAATATCTTTCAGTAGATAGCATTTACTTAACAGCAGGTGTTCACAATCTTCAGACAAGATTTTTTATTGGTAATTATAATTTTAGTTATATGGATTTCGTTTTAGTAGCAACAAGTGTAGATGAAGATAACAGTGTGGCTTTAACTTTTGAGTTACAGCAAAATTATCCCAACCCATTTAATCCTGTTACTGAAATAAAATTCTCTATTCCGCAAGCATCCAATGTTCAGTTAAAGGTATTTGATATTATTGGAAATGAAGTCGCATCTCTAGTTGATGAGTTCAAAAGCGCTGGTAAATACTCAGTAAAATTTGATGCAAAGAATCTTACAAGCGGAGTTTATTTTTACAGAATTCAAACTGATAATTATACCGATACTAAAAAATTACTTTTACTAAAATGAAAAAGTCTATTTTATATCTATCGTTCATCAGCATTTTATCGTGCATCAGCATTGCTCAATCAGAAAGTGTTTCATTTAAATCAGCGCTTGGTTCATTGGTTACATTCACTTCATCAAACTTGCCCATCGTTATCATCAATACTAATGGACAGGAAATACCGGATGATTATAAAATTACTGCAGATATGGGTGTAATTTACAATGGGGAAGGTGTTAGAAATAATCTTACTGATCCGTACAATAATTACAATGGTAAAATCGGAATTGAAATACGTGGTTCATCCTCACAATGGTTTCCTAAAAAACAATATGCTGTTGAAACTAGAGATTTAGCCGGTAATGATCTCGACGTCTCACTTCTCGGGTTACCGCAAGAAAGTGATTGGATTTTATTTGCACCTTATAATGATAAGAGTTTAATGCGTGATGTCCTGGCATATAAAATTGCTGCAAGTATGGGAAGATATGCAAGCCGCTCAAAATATTGCGAAGTGGTTTTAAACGGTGAATATGTTGGTGTGTATGTTTTGTTGGAAAAAGTAAAACGAGACGCTAATCGTGTTAATATTAAAAAACTTGAACCCGCTGATGTAACAGGTGATGCACTTACAGGAGGATACATCATTAAGATTGATAAAACAGATGGTGAAAATAATGATGGATGGTACTCTAATTATCTTCCATTCCCCCAAGCACAGTACTCTGTATTTTATCAATATCACTACCCAAAACCAGATGAAATTGTTCAGCAGCAAAAAGATTATATCCAGAATAAAATATTTCAGTTTGAAACGATGATGTCTCTGGGTTCAAATATTTCTGATTCATCAACCGGTTATCCAAAATTTTTAGACACAGATTCTTTCGTTGACTTTTTTATTGCTAACGAAGTTGCAAAAAATGTTGACGGGTACAGGTTAAGCACATATCTTTACAAAGACAGAGACAGTAGAAATCCTAAAATATTTGCAGGACCTGTTTGGGATTTTAATCTTGGCTTTGGTAATGCTGATTACTACGATGGATGGCTTACTACAGGATGGCAGCTCCAATTTCTGACCGATTATCAAAACATACCATCGGACGAACCTTTCTTGACTCCCAATTGGTGGCGAAAATTATTTGATGAGACCGCCTTTAGAAATAAAGTTTATGCAAGATGGCAAAATGTTAAAACCAGTTTGATTAACACTACGACCATTTATCATTATATAGATTCTTTAACAACATTACTTGATGAATCAAAAACAAGAAACTTTGAAAAATGGCCTGTACTGGGCGTTTGGGTTTGGCCAAATTATTATGTTGGGCAAACTTATCAGCAGGAAATTTCTTACCTAAAAAATTGGATAGCTTTTCGCTTAAACTGGATGAACAACAATATGATTGGGGAGCCTACTGGTGTTGGAGAAGGTGAGTTGGAAATACCTTCAGAGTTTAGACTTGAGCAAAATTATCCTAATCCATTTAATCCAGCAACAACTATTAGTTGGCAATTGCCTTCTGCTTGCAATGTTACAATCACAATACATAACTCATTGGGTGAACAAGTAGAAACATTAGTGAACGAATTTATGAACGCAGGGTCACATTCGTTAACGTTCGTTGCAAAATCAACTTTACCAAGCGGAGTTTATTTTTATAGAATAAACACCGGTGATAATTTCCAAACAAAGAAAATGTCTTTAATAAAATAGGTATAAATTATTAAGCTCTTATTAGTGAATTTATTTACTTAATCAAAACCCAGGTTTTAATTCTAATTTAAAGCGGAACTGATTATGATTTCAAATATCAGTACTTTCGATTTATTAATAATCATCTCTTATATTCTCATCGTTCTTTCAATCGGATTCTACTTCCGCAAAAAAAATAATAATTCAGTTGAGTATTTCCTTGCAGGTAGAAATATTGGATGGATAGCAATAGGTGCATCTTTGTTTGCTACAAATATATCCAGCGAGCACTTTATTGGTCTTGCAGGGACAGGATCCAAATCTGGTTTAGCGGTCGGACATTTTGAATGGCTTGCTTGTTTAATTCTACTACTACTCGGCTGGGTGTTTACTCCATTCTATTTGAAATCAGGTGTGTTTACAATGCCGGAGTTCGTTGAGAAGAGATATAATTCTGCATCTCGGTATTACCTTAGTTTCATTTCTATCATAGGTTATGTTCTAACTAAAATTTCTATCGCACTTTATGCTGGAGGTATTTTACTTAATGCTGTTGTTGGATGGGATATGGTTACCGCTGCAGTTATTATCGTTTTAATTACTGGTATTTATACAGTTATGGGAGGACTATCTGCTGTTATATATACTGATCTTATTCAGACAATAATTTTAATTGGAGGATCAATTGCTCTTACTCTTATAGGCTTAGATAAAGCCGGTGGATGGGATAATTTAGTATCAAAAACACCAATTGATTTCTGGAGTATGTTTAAACCTTTAAGTGATCCTGATTTTCCGTGGACGGGAATCGTTTTTGGTGCTCCAATTATTGGAATCTGGTACTGGTGCACGGATCAATATATTGTACAGCGTGTTCTCAGCGCAAAAAATCTGTCTAACGCACAAAGCGGAACTATCCTTGCAGGTTTTCTCAAAATCCTTCCAGTATTTATTCTTATCCTTCCCGGTATAATAGCATTCTATATTTCGGATGGAACTGTTAGCGGCGATAGAGCATACGCATGGCTTGTAACAAATCTTCTTCCATCAGGATTAAAAGGATTAGTTGTAGCCGGATTATTAGCTGCTCTAATGTCATCCCTCAGTGCAATGTTCAACTCTACATCTACTCTGCTTACAATTGATATCTACAAAAAATTAAAACCAGATGCGGATGAAAAATCAACCGTGGCTTTTGGAAGAATTGCAACCATAGCAATGGTTCTATTAGGTTTGCTATGGATTCCTTTTATCGGAATTTTGAGTGATGATAGGATGTACGTTTATCTGCAAAGTGTACAAGCATATATATCCCCACCAATAGCTGCAATTTTTTTATTCGGTATCTTTTGGAAGCGGGTCAATGGAAAGGGAGCCTTGGCATCTTTAATTACAGGCTTGGTATTAGGCGCGTTCAGGCTAATCATTGAAATCCAAAATAAAATCGAACCAATTTCAAACGCAGTTCTAAAGAACATAGCTTCAATAAATTTTTTACACTTTGCTATTTTCTTGTTTATTATTTCTTCAACGGTTTTAGTTCTGGTAAGTCTAGCTACAGAAAAACCAACGGCGGATAAACTGGAAGGGATGATCTATTCAAGTGATATTACTGGTACAAAAGATAAATGGCGAAGTATAAACATTGTATTTTCACTGCTTCTTGTAATTGTCTTAATTTTTCTTTGGTGGATTTTTAGATAAAAGATTATTCTAGGTTCAAATAAAAATCCCTCAAACGAGGGATTAATTTATGCGGGCGCTCAGGGATTCTTCCAAAGGAATGCCAATGGCAGAACCCCTAATTCTCGCAACTAACATTAGTAAAAATAAAAAATCCCTCAAACGAGGGATTAATTTATGTGGGCGCTCAGGGATTCGAACCCCGGACCCTCTGCTTGTAAGGCAGATGCTCTAAACCAGCTGAGCTAAGCGCCCAAATTGTAGGTTATAATTTGGTGGACAAATATGTGGTTTTTTTAAAATAAAACCAAACTTACTTTTAAATATTTTGAGTGAGAGATGAGAATCAAACCCACGAAATATTGTTCGGAAATATATTTATCTCTTTAAAATATGATTAGTAGAACAGTAAATATAAACCCCTGCCAATTTGATTTTATCGACAGGGGAGAAATATTTATGATCTGGCCTGACTATACTACTCGATTTGAAAAATTTCTCTTTTCCCACCCTCAACTAAATCCATATAACCAGCCATTATTTCCTTGACTTTCTCTTGAGATGTAAAGCCTTTATGATTTTCAAATGCTGCCAGATTTTCTACTTCACCCTCAAGCACAATAGTCCAGTAATTTGAAACTACATCAGTCATTATCCTAACATTCTTAAGGTGTTGCTCTTCCATAAATGGAATTGTTTGTTTGAATTTTTTTACTAATTCTTTTGCTTTGCCTGGTTTGCAAATAAACGTGTCTCGAACTAAATACATATTAAACTCCTTGATTATTATTTACTGAATTAGAAGATCATAAATTTATTTACCAACTAAAACTTCTGTCATCTTATCCGGTGGAGTCGGTTCCGGAACCTTATTACTGATGGGATTAATTGTTTTTAAATAAGCATAGATTGCTTTAAGATCTTCATCAGTCATTTGGCCGATTGTCGGCCAGGGCATTGGTGGAAGTAATGGTCTTCCAACACCCATATATTTTCCTTCTCTGAGAGTTTTTATAAACATTTCTTCTGAAAGAGCGCCAATGCCAGTTGCATTATCGGGTGTTAGATTTGATGCGTATGAAATTCCCCAGGGACCAACCCAGGCAGAAAAATTACTTTCTGTTGCAACCCAGTTACCCGGGGCAACATATTTGACATCTAAAGTTGGAAGTGTTCCGCCTTGTTGGAAACCGGAAAGAAGTCTTGTGGTATCCGGTACCGGACCGTTTGCTGTATAAATTTTAGGAGTATGGCAGTCATCGCAACCACCGGTAGTTACTAAATACTTACCACGAGCGATTAATTCCTGCTGGGTCATTTGCTTCTTTTCTTCTTTACCTGAGCAATTGATTTGTGAAAGGATCAGCAGAGATAGAATTGAAATGAAGATAGGAATGAACACAGATTTTTTCATAAAGTTGCCTCCTTTAATGAAAATTTGTTAATTTTTCAGTTAGTCTGATTCTTGTGTTTTACATTAAAAATTGGTTCAAACTTTGATGAATCAGCAAAAACTTTTTATTTACAATACAAAAATAATTTTTCTTGATAAAGAGTGTTAGGATTAATCTCGCATTTATTGGGACTTTTAATGCAAATTTTGCAATAATCTCTTCCTCGTTGATATAATGCCTTTTAGTGGGTTTACTAAAGAAGATAAATTAACAGAAATTCTGATTTGGAGAAAATTTACAACAATCTTTTATTAGAAGTAAATAATCTAAAGCATAAACTGAGGATTATGAGAATACTAATGAATTAACTTATTAAAGAAATTAGAGCGAGCGACGGGGATCGAACCCGCGACATCCAGCTTGGGAAGCTGACACTCTACCAACTGAGTTACGCTCGCAAAATTAAAAGAAGAACAAAATTTAATTTTGTATAAAAAAAAATTACACGACATTCATCCCGATGGATCGGGATGACACTCTACCAACTGAGTTACGCTCGCAAAATTAAAAGAAGAACAAAATTTAATTTTGTATAAAATAAAATTTACACGACATCCATCCCGATGGATCGGGATGACACTCCACCAACTGAGTTACGCTCGCAATAATTTAAAAGACTATTGTAAAACTATTATAAGATTAGGAGATTTTCAATCTTAGTGGACAACTGCAAGTTGATCTAATCCGTGTGAGTTAAATTCTTTTGCTGGTCTATTGAATTCTCGATCTTTTTCTGAAACTATAGTTATGCTTGAAATTGCACATTCAAGTGAATCATATAATTCAAATATTTCAATAGTACCGGTTAAATTAAGAAGTGATTTAGAAAACATACCAGGCTTTACAATCTTTATTGATCCACCCAAACGCATTAACTGTTTTAAGGTTACTACCATAACGCCAATAAAAGCAGAATCAAGTGAGTTACAGTTGCTCAAATCTATAATGATAATATTATATCCAAGGCTAATGTCATTTTCTAAATGTTTTTTAAAGCGTGCGGCTTCTGAAATCGTAGCTTGCTGCAGATTAACTCTTTCAATTATAAAATCATTTGCAATTTGTCTTTGAAACTCTTCCATTACCTAACTCTTTTTTTATTGGAATACTTAAAGCCAATAAATATTCCACTAAAATAGCGGATTTAAGCCCAATTGAAGGAGTTAGGTGTTTCAGATTACGACAATTGTATCAATCATCCTCAATTTTGGGATGCTTTGATATTATAAGATAAGTCACTCTATTTTAGATAGAAAAAGCATCCTGCACTAAATTAATTTGCTGTTTATTAGACAGCTTTGCCGAGCCAACTGCTGGACTTGCTCCTTCAGGCCGGCTGATACAGATGAGTTTTTTATTTTCAGATAAAATCTCATTTAATCTAACATTAAGGAAATTCCAAGCGCCCATATTTCTAGGTTCTTCCTGCAGCCAAATAATTTTCATTGCATTCGGATATAATTCTAAAATCTCGAGCAATCTTTTTTTGTTGAAAGGATAAAACTGTTCAATTCTTACTATTGCGGTATCAGTAATTTTATTTTTAATTCTGTATTTAATTAAATCATAATAAACTTTTCCGCTGGTTAGAATAATTTTTGTAACAATGTTTTTATTTTGTATCAATTCGTCATCAATTATTTCTTCAAACTTACCCGTTAAAAATTCTACTTTTTGTGATTTTGCTTCCGGTAACCTCAACATACTTTTGGGAGTCATAATAATTAATGGTTTTTGTACGGACTGTTTCATTTGTCTTCTTAGTAAATGAAAGTACTGGGCAGGTGTCGTTAAGTTACAAACCTGAATATTGTCTTCCGCACACAAAATTAAAAATCTTTCTAATCGTGCACTTGAGTGTTCTGGTCCTTGACCTTCATAACCGTGAGGTAAAAGCATTACTACACTATTTGGCAACCCCCATTTTTCATGAGATGCTACGATGAAGTTGTCGATTATAATCTGGGCACCATTTGCAAAATCTCCAAACTGTGCTTCCCACAGCACCAATGCAAGCGGATCAGCAGTGCTGTAACCATACTCAAAACCTAAAACAGCCGCTTCTGATAATGAACTGTCCAACGCTTCTAATTTGGCCTGATATTCTGAGATATGATTTAATGGAAAGTATTCATGACCAGTTTGGATATCAGTAAAAGAAATATGTCTTTGACTGAATGTTCCGCGAACGCTATCCTGTCCACTTAGCCTAACAGGAGTTCCTTCAAGTAAAAGACTACCGAATGCCAAAGATTCTGCTAATGCCCAATCTGCTGATTCTGAACCATCAACAAGTTTTTTTCTTTTCTCTAAAAACTTTTCAAGTTTAGGGTGTCCATTAAATTCAACGGGAAGCGTTGATAGGGAGTTAATAATTTCTACCAAAGTTTGTTCCGAGATATTTGTGCTGTCTTCCTTATGTACTGAAAGTAATTCTTTTTTAGATATTGCAAGCGGCGCTTCATTTGCAAACGTGGTAATTTTTCTTTTAATTGATTCAAACGATTTGGTTAATCCCTCAGTAAATGATTTGTGCATTCGTTCCGCTTCTACAGCAGTTATAACACCATCTTTAATTAATTTTTGTTCATACAACTTTTTTACTGATGGGTGGGATTTTATTTTATCATAAAGCAGCGGTTGTGTAAAGCCCGGTTCATCACCTTCATTATGTCCGTGTCTTCTATATCCAAACAGATCAATTACCACATCTTTTTTGAAAATTAGTTTATATTCCAGGGCAATCTGTGTTACCCAAAGAGCAGCTTCAGGATCATCACCATTAACATGGAAAATTGGCGCCTGAATCATCTTTGCAACATCTGTTGCGTAGGTTGTAGATCGAGAATCCTCAGGAGTAGTTGTAAACCCAATTTGATTATTCACAATTATATGAATTGTTCCGCCTGTTCTGTAACCGCTCAGTTGTGATAAGTTTAATGTTTCTGCAACAACACCTTGACCGGCAAAAGCAGCATCACCGTGAATTAATACCGGCATAACTTTTTGATGTGCTTTATTGTCTCCAAGTCTGGTTTGTTTTGCGCGGACAATTCCTTCAACCACAGGATCAACCCACTCAAGATGACTTGGATTAGATGCTAAAGAAATAGTTAAAGTTTTTCCCGAAGTAGTTGGATAAATGCCGGTTGCACCAAGATGATATTTAACATCACCAGAGCCCTGAATTGAGTCGGTATCTTTTATGTCTTCAAATTCACTGAAGATTGATTCATAAGATTTTCCCAGGATATTTGTAAGTACATTTAATCTGCCACGATGAGACATACCAATTACTACTTCAGCTATTCCATTCTCAGCAGAATCATTTAAAACTTTATCCAATGTAGGAATTAGTGTTTCAGACCCTTCTAATGAAAAACGTTTATGTCCAACAAATTTTGTATGAATAAAATTCTCAAACAATTCGGCTTTTATTAATTTATCAAGAATATTTTTCTTTAAATCATTATCAAATGAAGGTGAGTTTTTACTCGGTTCCATTTTACTCTGCAGCCAAACTTTTTCTGCTGGATTCTGAATATGCATATATTCTACACCAATTTTATCACAGTAAGTTTTCTGCAGAATATTAATTACTTCTCGGAGAGTTGCAGTCTTTAATGAACTAAATCCGCCTGTTACAAATCGT
>JBGAWM010000028.1:0-36832 GCA_044227615.1 Ignavibacteriaceae bacterium | reverse complement strand
GGATTACAATTAATCATAATTGATTTGTAACCAGATTTGTTAACCTGATTAACTGCATTAACACAGCACCAATCAAACTCAACTGATGAACCTATACGATACGCACCGCTGCCAAGCACAACTATCTGATCTGTTTCGCCAAGTGAAATATCATCTTCAACTCCGTGGTAAGTTA
Source organism: Ignavibacteriaceae bacterium (assembly GCA_044227615.1). Classification (GTDB taxonomy): domain Bacteria; phylum Bacteroidota; class Ignavibacteria; order Ignavibacteriales; family Ignavibacteriaceae; genus IGN3. The sequence continues at coordinate 36,657 of JBGAWM010000028.1, read as the reverse complement.
AGTAAAGATAATTCGTCTGCGCTGGAAACTCTGCAGCCATTGTATCAATTTGTTTTACAACAGGAATTACATTTAATGATTTGCGATACTCACGAACTTCAAGTTCTTTTGTGTTTGTCTGTTTTCCAATTTGATAATCTGAAAATCCATTTTGTTTTAGATGCCGCATTAACTCAGTATCAACATCTTTTAATTTTTTATTTGCAATGTGATTTTCAAGATCAACAATATTTTTCATCTTATACAAAAACCATTTTGTGATTTTTGTAAGATCGTGAATTTTATCCACAGAGTAACCTTGCTTAAGTGCCACAGCAATCGCAAAAATTCTTTTGTCGGTTGGTTCCGATAATTCTTTATCAAGATTTGTAAAGTTTATTTCATTGCCAACAAATCCAAGCATACCCACATCAAGCATACGAATGGCTTTTTGTAAAACCTCCTCAAAGCTTCTGCCGAGAGACATTACTTCGCCAACGGATTTCATTTCTGAACCAAGTTGTGTGCTTACTTGTTGAAATTTTTGTAAATCCCAGCGTGGAAATTTCAAAGCAACATAATCAAGTGCAGGTTCAAAGTTTGCAGATGTTTCTTGTGTGATAATGTTTACAACTTCATTAAGCGCATAACCAAGTGCTAGTTTTGTTGCGATGAATGCTAATGGATAACCTGTTGCTTTTGATGCAAGTGCAGAACTTCTGCTTAAACGAGCGTTCACTTCAATAATTCTGTAATCTTCAGAATTTGGATCAAGTGCATATTGGATATTGCACTCGCCAATGATTCCCAGATGACGAATTAGTTTTATTCCGATTGAACGAAGTTTAAAATTTTCCTTAGCAGATAATGTTTGAACAGGAGCAATTACAACGCTGTCGCCGGTGTGTATTCCCATCGGATCAATGTTTTCCATCGAGCAGATCGTAATACAATTGTCATAATTATCACGAACAATTTCGTACTCAACTTCTTTCCAGCCGTAAAGGGATTCTTCAATTAAAATTTGATTCGTAAATGAAAATGCCCGCTTTGCTTTTTCAACTAACTCTTGTTTATTGTTTACAATTCCGGAACCCAGTCCGCCAAGTGCATACGCAATACGAACCATAACAGGAAAATTAATTTCTTCAGCAGCTTTAACAGCTTCATCTACACTTTTTGCTGTTTTACTTTTTGCAATTTTTAATCCAACTTCTGCAACACGATCACTAAACAATAATCTATCTTCAGTGTCTTTTATAGTTTCAACCGGAGTTCCCAAAACTTTAATATTATACTTATCTAAAATTCCTTTATCGTATAAATCCACACCAACATTAAGCGCCGTTTGTCCGCCAAATTGAAGCAGAATTGAATCAGGTTGCTCCTTGAGAATTATCTTTTCAACAAACTCAGTTTTGATTGGAACAAAGTAAACTTTATCAGCAAAATTTTCTGATGTCTGAATTGTTGCAATATTCGGATTGACGAGTACTGTCGTTATCCCATCTTCTTTGAGTGCTTTGATAGCTTGCGAACCGGAGTAATCAAATTCGCCTGCCTGCCCGATTTGCAAAGCACCGCTGCCAAGAATTAAAACTTTTTTTGGTTTACCTTTTTTGATCATAATCTTTTTCTTTCTCTGTGTAACTCTGTGGCTTCTCTGTGGTTCTCAGTGTAAGAATTCTTTCACGGAGAAACACAGAGTTTATCACGGAGAACCACTGAGTTTATTTTAAAGCTCTAACAAACATATCAAATATAAATTCGCTGTCATCCGGACCAGGAGATGCTTCCGGATGAAACTGTGAAGCAAAAAATGGTTTTGATATATGAATTATTCCTTCATTAGTTCCATCGTTATCATTCACAAACCACTCACGCCAATCTTGTGCTAAGGTTTTTGCATCAACAGCATAACCGTGATTTTGCGAAGTGATGTAGCAGCGTTTTGTCCCAAGTTCATTACAAGGCTGGTTGTGGCCGCGATGACCATATTTTAATTTATAAGTATCAGCTCCAGCCGCAAGTGCAAGTATTTGAGAGCCAAGACAAATGCCGAGAATAGGCTTGTTAGATTGCATTGCAATCTTAGCATGTTCAATAGTTTTTGTATTTAATTTCGGATCGCCGGGACCATTTGAGATTACAATGCCGTTTGCTTCTATCTTTGTAAAATCATAATCATATGGAACTCGAATAACTGTAATATCTCTGCCAAGAAAAGCGCGAATTATATTATTCTTTGTTCCGCAATCCACGAGAATTATTTTTTGCGTACCTGCTTTGTACTCAACAACTTCTTTAACACTTACTTCACCAACAAGATTTGTTTTGTTTGGATCTTGAAATCCAATATCGATTTTTTCATCAATTACAATTTTGCCAAGCATTGTTCCTTTATCACGAAGTTTTCTTGTTAGCATTCTGGTATCAATTCCATAAATACCTGGAATTTTTTCTTCAATCATCCAATCGGATAAAGAACGTTCAGCACTCCAGTGTGAGTACTCAAACGAATAATCAGTAACAATTAAAGCACGACAATGGATATTATCAGACTCAAAATTTTTAAGCATTCCATTAACTTTTTCTTTTGACGGAATACCATAATTGCCGATAAGCGGGTAAGTACAAACAAGTATTTGACCCCGATAAGATGGATCGGTCATTGTTTCGGGATAGCCAACCATTCCGGTGTTAAACACAACTTCGCCGTTGGTGTTTCCTTCATATCCAAAACTATAACCGGAAAAATCGGTTCCGTCTTCAAGGATCAGTTTAGCTTTTGTTTTTTTATTGTTCATAGTTTATCAGATACTTTCATATAAAAAAATAGCCACTCCTAAAGTGGCTTAACTTCAAATCTTATAAATATTTCTAAATAGTTTTTTAGCATCGGGGTTCTTATTTTTACTGCGCAAATATATGATAATCTTTTAATAATCCGACATCTAATTTTGATCAAAAAAAGTTTTTTTTATCAATTCGATTAAAAACCAATCAAAGTATGAAATTAAAATTTATTTATTTAGCGTTTTGGTTAATTCAAATATTTTTTGCTCCCTTAATTTTTTCACAAACACAAATTGATTCTTTAAGGCAATTACTTCCTGAATCTGAAGGTAAACAAAAGGTTAATCTCTTAATAAAAATTGGTTACTTTCTTTCATCAGAAAATCCCAAAGAAGCAATATCCTATTTAGATGAAGCAATACAATTGGCAGATAAAACAAATAATGAATGGAGTAAAGCCGATGCGCTCTTTAATAAAGGAGTTGCGCTGTGGTATCTTGGCGATATAAGCAAATCTGATTCTTTTTATGCTCAAGCAATTTCAATTTATGAGGCTTATAACGATTCTTTAAGTTTGATCAAAGTATTTAATTCTCAAGCAATCAACCATCAGATGAGAGGAAATGTTGATTTAGCCTTTGAGACATTCCTAAAATCTCTTGATTATGCTAAGAAAGTCGGAGATAAACCAACAGTATTTAATACTTTGCTTAACATAGGAATAATGTATGATAACAATAAAGATTTTGATAAGTGTTTGAAATATTATTTTGAAGCAATGCAGTATGCTGATGTAATCGATAAAGCATCCCTGGCGTTACTACAAAGTTATATTGCTGAAGTCTACTTAACTTTGAAGAACAATGACAAAGCCGAAGAGTATCTACAGAAGGCAATAGAAAATTCAAAGTTATCCGGGGATACAAAAAGTTTGATTTGGGCATATTCCAGCTTAGGTTATATTCAGTTAGACAGAAAAAATTTTGATAAGGCGGAAAATTATTTTCTGGAATCATTAAAGCTTGCAAGACGCATTGATTATAAGCTTGAAATTATACACTCTCTTACCGATCTGGGAAAATTTTATAATCAGTCAAATAATTTAGGCTTATCAGAAAAATATTTATCTGAGGCTCTTAGTCTTGCTGATCAAATAAAATCTTTAAGTGATTTAAACATAATTTATCGCGAACTTTCATTGCTCAACGCTAAAGATCAAAATTATAAAAAAGCTTACGAGTATCATCAGAAGTATAAAGAATTAAGTGACAGCTTGTTTGTGATTTCCAATAGTGAAAAAATTTCAGAGATTGAAACCAGGCTTGATTTAAAGCAAAAGGAAAGAGAAACTGAATTACTTAAACACGAGAATGAATTACAAAGAAAAATTATCAGATCCCAAAAGATAATTGCTCTTATTATTGCCATTTTAACTTTAACCTCAATTATATTTATCTGGATCCTGTTAAGAAACAGAAATAAAATTCTAAAAACTAAAAATCAATTGCTGATTAAGCATGAGGAAATTAATAATCATAGAAAAGAGATAAGTGATAAAAATGAAGTGCTAGCTGGATTAAATGCAACTAAAGATAAATTCTTTTCAATTATCGCTCACGATTTAAGAAATCCAATTGCTGCATTTGTTAATATTTCAGATTTACTTGAACAGGATTACGATAAACTGAGTGAATCTGATAAGAAAGAAATTATAAGCCAGATGAGTGTTTCATCTAAAAATTTAATCCGGCTGTTAGAAAATCTTTTAACCTGGGCAAGATTATCCAATAACAAGATTGAAGTCTATCCTGAAAATCTAGTGATGAAGGATTTGATTGAATCTTCTGTTTATCCTTATTTACAAGCGGCGCAAAATAAAAAGATAAAAATAAATGTTCAGGTGCCTGATGATTTGACAATCGAAACAGATAAATTTATGGTGCAAACAATAATTGGAAATCTTGTTAACAACGCAATTAAATTTTCTAATCAGCACAGCGAGATAAATTTAAGTTTATTAAATGGTAATGCCTCATACAAACTGGTAGTAAAAGATAAAGGAATTGGAATTGAAGAATCTGAACTTAGAAATATTTTTGTGTTGGGAAAAGTTTCTACAGGAAGAGGTACACTTGGAGAGGTTGGCACAGGTTTGGGATTAGTTTTAGTAAAAGATTTGGTTGAAAAACTAAATTGGCAAATTGAAGTAAAAAGTACAGTAAATGCCGGCAGTGAGTTTATAGTTACAATTCCTAACTAATATTTCATCAGTTTAGCAAAAGCATCAATTATATAATTTGAATTTGATGATCTTATTTCAGATTTTTGCATATAAATCAAAACAACAGAACGTATTATTTATTTTGTTCATTAAATATCAAATCTCAATAAAGAAAAATCTAAATCATTTCTCGCAAATATTTTGCAAAACAATCAATAATTAAACCTAACACATATGGCAGCTAAAAAACTTCCAACTTCCACAAAAAAAATCCCTAAAACCTTTGTCCTTGATACCAATGTTATACTTCACGATGCAGATTCGATTAATATGTTTCAGGAAAACGATGTTATAGTTCCACTTGCAGTGATTGAAGAACTTGATCACTTTAAACGCGGCAGCCAGGTTATAAATCTTAATGCTAGAGAGTTTGCACGGACTCTTGATTCAATGACCGGATCTGCGTTGTTTAACGGCGGAATCTCGATGGGCAAAGGAAGAGGCAAACTTCGCATTGCAATTTCAAAAGGATTGGCACCCGCAATTCGCGATGTCTTTAAAGATGATACACCTGATCATCGCGTTCTAAGTGTTGCTTATGAGTGGCAGGAAAAATTACGTAACAAATCTCAAGTAATCCTTGTTACAAAAGATGTTAATTTAAGAATGAAATCAAAAGCTCTTGGAATACTTGCCGAAGATTATACTACTGACAGGGTAAAAAGTATTGAAGAGCTTTACAGTGGAAAAGGAATTGTGGAAAATGTTGATGATGAATTGCTCGTTAAGCTTTTTCAACCACCCTTTCAGGTTCCTGCTAAGCCATTTATAAAAAAATTGAATGGAGAAGCTCTTTCAAATAAATATTATATTTTAAGAAGCACAAACCGATCTGTACTCGCGCATCTTGATCAGAACAAAGAGTTAATAGTTAGAGTTGATAAAACAAATGTGTACGGAATTAATCCTCGCAACGCAGAACAAACATTTGCGGTTGATGCTTTAATCAATCCTGAAATAAGGCTTGTATCAATGACTGGTAAAGCCGGAACTGGAAAAACACTTTTAGCCCTGGCATGTGCTTTGCACGTTAAAAAATATTACAGACAGATTTTTATCGCACGTCCAATTGTACCGTTAAGCAATAAAGATATTGGTTATCTGCCTGGCGATGTTGAAAGTAAACTTGCTCCTTATATGCAGCCGTTGTGGGATAATTTAAAAGTTATACAGGATCAATTTCCGGAAAATGATAAGCAGCATACCGCAATTGATACCATGATTAAAGATCAAAAACTTGTTATCGAACCTTTATCATACATCCGCGGAAGAAGTTTGCAGAGAATTTTCTTTATTGTTGATGAGGCGCAAAATCTTACTCCGCACGAGATAAAAACTATTATAACCAGAGCAGGTGAAGGCGCAAAGGTTGTTTTTACAGGAGATATTTATCAAATTGATCATCCATATTTGGATGGACAATCAAACGGACTTTCGTATCTTATCGATAGGTTTAAAGGACAAAAACTTTACGCTCACATCAATCTTGAAAAAGGTGAACGGTCTGAGTTAGCTGAACTGGCAAGCAATCTTTTATAAATTATTAAGGATAAAAATGAAAAACATAAAACTTTTCCTGGCAGGATTATTTTCAGCATTACTTCTCTCAGGCTGTCTGCAGGTTGAAACAACTGTAAATCTTAACCAGGATGGATCTGGTACCATTGAAGAATTGTTTGTGATGAAAACAGAAGTTATAAATATGATGAAAGAATTTGCAATGGCTTTTGATTCAGCAAAAACAGAAGAATTTAATATGTTTAATGAGCAGGAGTTAAAAGATAAAGCTGTAAATTATGGCGATGGCGTTAAATATATATCAGGTGAAAAAGTAACAATAGACGGCTACGATGGTTTTAAGGCTGTTTATTCTTTTACGGATATTAATAAACTTAAACTGAATCCTAGTCCTGAAGATAAAATTCCATATGGTGCTGAGCTTGGTGAAACCGAAGTTGAATCGACTGAGGATTTGTTAAAATTTAACTTTCAAAAAGGAAGTCCCTCAATTTTAGTAATCAATTTTCCGAAACCGCAAATGGCTGATGAGACTGAAATTGATTCTGCCTACACGCCGATTGAAGACTCTACTTTTAATGAGCAAGCTGAACAGAAAATGATGGAAATGTTTGACGGGATGAAGATGGCTTTATATTTTAACTTTAAAGATGGTATTAATGAAACAGATGCTTCTTTTGTTGATGGTTCCAAGGTTACATTAATGAAAATCGATTTTTCAGAAATAATTAAGAACAAAGAAGTCTTTAAAAAATTTCAGGGTGCTAAACCGGAAACTATGGAAGAATTTAAAGAAATTGTTGGGGATGTAGAAGGAATTAAAATTGAATTCAAAGATCAAGTGACAGTAAAATTCTAAACTATAAATAAATTTAAAATGGAGACACAATGAACAAATTATTAATCATTTTAATCAGTCTATTTACTATTACAGCGTATTCACAATCTGATAAATACGGCAAAGAAATTTCATTAACTGAAAAGACAAGCATTTCCAAGATTCTTGATAAACCCGAAGATTTTGTTGATAAAACAGTTTTGGTGGAAGGTGAGATTTTGGAAGTTTGTGCTATGGCGGGATGCTGGATGGAATTAAAAAGCGATGCATATAATCAAAAAATAAAAATTAAAGTTAAAGACGGCGACATTGTTTTTCCCGTTGAAGCTAAAGGTAAATCTGCACTGGTTGAAGGAACAGTTTATAAAATTGAATTAACAAAGGAAGAAGCAGCTGAGTATTACGAACACGTTGCAACTGAGCAAGGATCTGAGTTTGATCCTGCAACTGTTACCGGACCGGTTACGTTATACCAGATTAAAGGTATTGGCGCAGAGATAAAATGATAAATAGATAATGTTGTTTATTTAAGGGCTCTCTTGAGCCCTTTTTTATTGGATGTACACTAATAAATCATTTTATCGTTTAACTATACTTGAGTAAATTTAAGTTAAGAATCAAAAAAATAATTATGCAAACATTTACATATCCTTTACTCTGGAAGTTTATCTATCGTTACGGAAATCTGGTTATAACTCCATTATTGCTTTTATATACATTATCTCTTGTAATTCTTATTGATAAAAACCTCATTATTTTAATTCCATTTCTGTTATCGCTTTTTATACTTTACTTCCTTAATAAATCATACATTAACTTTTACAAACTTGTTCCTTATAAAATAGAAATTGAAAATGATAAAATTATTTGTACAGATTTTCTTTTTAGAAATAAAACCGTAACAATTTTTATAAAAGATGTTGAATCAATTTCGGGTGGAATTTTTGACGGCAGATATCGCGGATTAATGAAAGTGTGCGATGGCAAAAATAAATTGTGCATCGGATTTTTCGACAGACTTAATAACTCAAGTAAGCTTGTTACATTTATTTTAAGTAAAGTGGATAAGAAAATTTATGATAAAGTGATAGAGCAAATCCAATCAATTAAAATTAGACCGGATGTAAAGAGTAAATGAAAGTTGCAGTTTTACTTTCCGGTGGTGTTGATAGTTCGGTTGCTCTTCGTTTGCTTAAAGATGAGGGACACGATGTTACAGCTTTTTACTTGAAGATTTGGCTGCAGGATGAATTTTCATTTCTTGGAGATTGCCCGTGGGAAGAAGATCTTGAGTTTGCCCGCGCTGTATGCAAGCAGGCGGATGTTCCATTAGAAACTATTAATATGCAGACGGAGTATTGGGATTCCGTTGTGTCTTATACCATAACTGAAATTAAAGAAGGCAGAACACCAAATCCGGATATGTTCTGTAACCGTTTGATAAAGTTTGGGCAGTTTATAAGTAAGATCGATAGTTCTTTCGAAAAGGTCGCATCCGGTCATTATGCTAAAATTGAAACTGTTAACGATAAGTTTATTTTAAAAACATCTCCCGATCCAATAAAAGATCAAACATACTTCCTTGCATATCTTACACAGCAGCAATTAAGTCGTGCGCTATTTCCAATTGGATCATATAAGAAAAAACAAATACGAGAACTTGCACATAATTATGCTTTACCAAATATGATCAGAAAAGACAGCCAGGGGATTTGTTTTCTTGGTAAGATAAAATTTTCTGATTTTATAAAACATCATCTTGGAGAATTGGAAGGTGAAATAGTTGATATCGACACAAACAAAGTTATGGGGAAACATAAAGGTTTTTATTTCTATACTATCGGGCAGCGCTCGGGATTAAGATTAGGCGGCGGACCATGGTATGTTATTAGCAAAGATATTGAAAAAAATATTGTGTACATCTCTAAGGAAAACATTACAAATCGTGCAAGAAAAGAATTTACGGTTAGCAAATTTAATTGGATAGCAGAAGAAAAACCGCAGAATGGAAATTATCTTGTAAAGATTCGACACGGTGAACATTTCTATAATTGCAGTTTAACCTTTGAAGGTGATTCAGCGAAAGTTATATCTGAAAAAGAAGATAGAGGAATTGCTCCGGGACAATTTGCGGTATTTTATAAAGAAGATGTTTGTCTTGGCGGAAGTATTATTTTGGAATGATTTACGATCCAGAATAGAAAGATATTTAAGCAGTTGTTGATTGTGAAAAAAGAAGTTGACTGATATTTGCAGTATCTAAATATTTTTCCTTTGTTATTTTAATTAAATTTTTACAATTAGTGCAGATGTAAGCATATCTAACTCCTATCACGGAATCCAGTTTAGCAACCCATAGCTCCGAGATAGTTTTATTACAGATCGGGCATACGGTCTTTATTTCTATTTGTTCAATTTCTTTGGTCATTGATGCGCTCGGTACACTTAAGACGCTTTAAATGTTAAAAAAGTTACTGCCGGATTAAAATATTTATTGTCCAAAAATATAAAATCCCTGTTGGTTAAGATATGATTTATTTTGAATTAGAAAAGTCATAATACTTTCAACTGGAATTACTTTAGCGATACCGTAACGAATAGATGAATGCTTTCTTACATATAAATTCCCTTCATAGGGAACAACAGGATTATAAGCTGAATTAGTTTTTAAGTTTTCAGGGTACAGCAAATTTTCATCCTCCTCCGGAACCCATTGCACCATTCCAATTAATTCAAAATTTGGTACGCCGTCACGGATTGCGAGTACAAATCCGCCGCTAAATCCTGGATTGATAACAGCATCAACAAGAAAAGAACCTGACTCATCCCTACGCGGACTGCTTACTATCGCTTTAGTAATAATCTTAAAGTTTATTGGATATCCGACAAGATAAACAAACGTACCCCACTCTACCTCTTTCGCTTTTCCTAATGGATAATTGAATGAGGGGAAAAAAATTCCTTTTTGCGCACCATATTTTCTTCCAAGCAACGCAATATCACTTTTAGTATCAATAGCAAGAATTTCTACTTGACTTCCTTCAGGAAATCCTGCCACATAAATTATCTGTTTTTCTTTAATTGAAATGGATTCAACAAATTGTGTTACGTTCCCAACAGCATCATATTTATAAGCTATGATAGTATCAGGAAAAACAATTGTGTGCGCACATGTTAAGAGAGCAACATTACCGTTATCTGAATGTACCGTTACCGCAGTCCCTGATGTTGAATTATCGGCAAGAGCTTCTTTAACCGCAATCTGATTAAGTTTTTTATCCTTTAGTTCGTTTAATCCAAAGTTATCATTTTCATCAAACACATAAATCTTATAAAAAGCTGTTGAGTTAACTCGCTGAATAGTTTCACTGATTTTATTTAATTCATCAGATGTAGATTTGTATGGAAATTCACTATCATATTTTCCATCACCTAATGTAGGATAAACTTTATCGTATGTTGTAAATGAACAACTATAAAAAATAAAAAAGGATATTAGTACACAGATTTTTGAAATTATATTTCTTTTCTTCATCACCAATATCCTTAAAATATTTTAAGATAAAATTAAAGTTAATTTACTCTACGTGCTTGGTTTTAAAACCTTTCTGCATCCATCCACGAGCAAAGAACAAACTGATACTGCTTATCATCGCAATACATCCATAAATAAACCACATTGTTTCGGTATTCATTTTAGAAGGATCAACGCCTTCGGGTGCGTAGTGCATCAAAAACCAGCCGGAGTACAGACTTGTAACAACTTTTGTTAAAAACCATGGAAACTGTCCAATGCCCATATAAATTCCCGTCATTCCCTTGGGTGCTATTTCAGCAACCCACTGCAAAAATCTTGGCTGCCACATAGCTTCACCAATAGTCATTAAAGTTAGATAAGCAAAAACCGTATAGATACTTGGACCAAGAGCAAGAATGAATGTTGGAAATGCCATAACGAATGTTCCGTAAATCATCATCTTGTAAGTGTCTTTCTTTACAGTTAAAGCTGCAACCATTGGTGTTAAAATAAAGATTAAAAGCGGATTGAAGTTTGTAAAGAATTCAAAATTATCGGAAACAAGGCCTGTAAAAGCCCGTTTGTAATAAACAGGAAGTGTTAACCAGTTGTGTGCAAATAATGTTTGAACAGGAATTAGAATAAAAATAAAGAACATAAATCTTAGATCCCTAATTGGAAAATTTTTAATGTAGAACATTATTTTTTCTTTTGCTGATTTTTCATCCTCAGCTTTTTTATCAGCAGCTATCTGTTCTTTTGTTTCAGTACTTACTTCTTCAATTGTTTTCTGAACTGTTTTTTTAGTCAGTATGATTGCAACTACAGCAATTCCTAAAACAGTTAAACCAACATAGACCCACATTACAGCTAACATGCCTTCCTGATCGGTAGCAAATTCTTTTCTTATTGGCGGTGCGATAATTCCAGGAAGAAATCCGCCAAGGTTCATAATTGCATAAAGCATAGCATAACCCATTGCAGATGTTTTTTCCGTAGTAAATAGTTTTACTGCGGCGTAGCAAGCAGGCTGGTAAATTCCGTAACCCAGAATAATTCCGAATATGCCAAGCATTGCAATAAGATGCGCAGAAGACCATAAACCTGTGTTAGAAGTAATGCTGGGTCCCGCAGTTAAGAATACTCTTCCAATCAGCATAAAGATTAGAGAATAGATAAGTGATTTTCTTACGCCAATCCAATCAACCGTTGCCCCAAGAAAAAGCATAGCTAGAGTAATACCTGCAGTTTGAAATCCAACCATTTGTCCAGCATTTATATCATCAAGTTTTACAAAATCAGTAAAGTAAATAACTAAGTACCCAACAATTCCAAAGTAAGTAATTCCTTCAAGCAGGTAAGATAGATTTATTCCCCACAGTGCGCGCGATGAATGAAATAAATCTATGAAAGGTTGTGTTATTTCCTTAATGATACTTTTGATCGTATTTTGTTCTTGAGTTGATTCCGGAGATGATTTTTCGGCCATAATTTTTCCTGCAGATAAGTTAGTTAATAATAAATGTGAATTCTAGAATATTTTTAATTAATAAAGCGAGACTTCTGAAAAAACCAATGTGTCATTCCCGTGAAAACGGGAATCCAAAACCGTTAATACAAAATGGATCCCAACTTTCTCCCGAAGGGATGCCTTTGGCAGTGGGAATGACAATTCTATATTTTTATCTTTTGAGACAGCCTCATGACATTTAACTAGAAATCTATGTTTCAGAAGTCTTAAAGTGTTATTCAAACAACATAGTAAAGTTATAAAGGATATACTATTAAAACATTAACATCCAAATTAAATCTTGCCTCTTTGTTTTAATCCTTGTAAACCCTGTAAACCACCCGTATGAATTGCGACGATAGTACTTTGAGTTGGGAAAAAATCATTCCTTATCAAATCATAAATGCCATAAAACATTTTACCGGTGTAGATTGGTTCTATTCTAATGTTGTGTTGTTCGTAAAATCGCATACAAAAATTATTTAATTCCATATTTGTTTTTGCATATCCGCCAAAGTGATAATCCAGATTTATCTGAAAGTTGTTAAGATTTTCTTTTTGATAATACGAAAGCAGAGTGAGGACATTTTGATTGAGAAATGAACCGCCTTTCAGAACAGAAAATCCCAAAGCATAATGTTTTGAATCCAATCCTAAAATCAATCCTGCAAGTGTACCGCCTGTACCGCAAGCTGAGCAGACATAGTTAAAGCTTGTATTTATTGATGAAACAATTTCCGCACATCCTTTTATAGCAAGATGATTTGAGCCGCCTTCAGGAATTAAATAAAAATCACCAAACTTTTCTTTTAGTGTTTGTATTAAACTTTCATTGTATTTGTTTCTATAAGATTTTCTATCGATGTACTCGATTATCATTCCATTTTCTTGTGCAGAACTTAATGTAGGATTTAGCGGCAAGTGTTCTTCCCCTCGAATAGCCCCAATTGTTTTAAATCCATACTTTTTGCCTGCTGCAGCGGTTGCGTGGATATGATTTGAATACGCTCCGCCAAAAGTTAGAAGAGCCTTAAAGCCAAGTTTTTCAGCTTCTATAAGATTGTATTTTAGTTTATAAAATTTATTACCGGAAATAAATTCATCTGTGAGATCTTCCCGCTTGATAAAAAGCTTAATCTGTTTCTGATCGAATAACGGATCAAAGATTTCTGTAAGTGGAGTTGTAGGATTTTCAATTATCATAAAAATGTTTTGTGTAATGATTCAAAACTAAGGAAAGAATTAGATAAAAATTTAGAAGTTCCAAATCATTTTTAAAAAGAAAAACCCGTTCCGAATTTAAATCGAAACGGGTAAGGGCAAACACCTTAAAAGCTCTATGATCTGCTAATTTGTTTTGGCGGATTGTGCACAATCTTCCTAATCGTATCAAATTGAAGATAAGGATATTCTGCCCTTAGTGTATCAATCGCATCGCCTGTTCTTACTTTTTGTGATCGTAATGTTTTAAATCTTCTGCGAATAATATAATCTCTGACAGAACGGTCATTAATTAAACCGCGGCTGTTAAGTAATTCCCAAATCTCATCGCTGATAAGATCGGCTAATGGATTAGAAATTGTTTTTGGATATATCATGTTTTCCATAACACCCTCCTCGCTTTTGTTTTGTGATGATCTTATTCGATCGCTTTCTTCTTTCATCTTTTTCATTCCTTTAAAACTTTGAGTCAATTTCTGGAATAAAACTGCAAAATTATTGATGGGTTTACAACTGCATATTTATGCGGTTTTTTATTTTAGGAAATAGAGATTGATTTAATTAGCACACGATAATGCAGTAAGCAGTTATCAAAACTTTGGATTTGTTTTGAAAGCTGAAGATCTAAATTGATAGGTTTCGGACCTAATTAAAGCAAAGTCCCAAATCTGTGATTCCCACCAAAAGGTAATTGAACTTATCTCTATATCTTTTGTTTTAAATAAAAAAACATTAAAGGACTATGGCTTTATTCTTTATCATTTTCTTGACCGTCTACACATCTCTTAACTTTTATGTGTTTATTCGCGGCTGGCAGTTTATCTCTGCTTATCCAATCTTAAAACCAATTTATGCTATTCTTTTCATTGTAATTGCATACGGTTATGTTATTGCAAAAGTACTTTATAAATATCTTCATCCACTGGCTTACGATATTATACTAGGAGTTGGGGCAATCTGGTTTGCATTCCTGGCTTATTTTATCTTATCACTTTTACTGATTGATATAATACGATTGTTTAATGGCTGGTTTCATTTTTTTCCTTCCATCATTACAAACAATTATGAAAACGCAAAGAGGATTACTGCAATTCTGGTAATCGTTTTAGTTGGTTTGATTGTTTTTCTTGGAAACCTGAACAAACGAAATATTGAAATAAGAAATCTTGAAATAACAATTCCCAAAGGTGAAAGCAAACTTGATGAGCTTAACATAGTAATGGCTTCAGATATTCACCTCTCCCCCATTGATGGTGAAAGACTGCTTGTTAAAATTGTGGATAAAATGAACTCGCTTAATCCGGATATTATTTTACTTGCCGGCGATATCGTTGATGATAAAGCTAAGGTTCTGGATGAGCGTGGAATCGGAGAAGCTTTCAGAAAATTAAAACCTAAGTACGGTGTCTATTCAATAAATGGTAACCACGAGTTTATTAACGAAGTTGATTCCTCTGTAAGATATGCAGAAAAGTTTGGAATAAATTTTTTACGTGATGGATATGAATTAATTGACAGCAGCTTTTATGTGATTGGAAGAGAAGATAGTTCGATGCCGCAGTTTACGGGTAAGCAAAGAAAATCACTAGAAGAAATTGTAAAGAATATTCCGGCAAACTACCCTAAAATTCTATTAGACCACACTCCGTTTAAATTAGAACAAGCAAAGCAAAGCGGAATTGATTTGCAGCTTTCAGGTCACACACATCACGGACAAATTTGGCCGGCTAATATTGTTACAAGTATGATTTATGAAATC
The DNA here is from genome assembly GCA_044227615.1 of Ignavibacteriaceae bacterium. Classification (GTDB taxonomy): domain Bacteria; phylum Bacteroidota; class Ignavibacteria; order Ignavibacteriales; family Ignavibacteriaceae; genus IGN3. The sequence continues at coordinate 21,238 of JBGAWM010000028.1, read as the reverse complement.
AGCTGGGGTTATAAGAAAAAAGGCAGCACACATTATTATGTTTCTTCCGGTGCCGGCACGTGGGGACCGCCTGTTAGAACAGGCAGCAGTTCTGAGATTGTAAATATCAAAGTGAAATTTAAATAATGGTCAAGATTACAAACCCAATTCAAACGAAGAATCGGGTTTGCTTTACTAAACTAAAACACAAACGTCATCCCAAACTTAAACTGATCATAAGCAATTGGCGGTTCGCTCGGGAATGGCCAGTTCATTTTATCCTGTCTGAGTTCATACAAGCCATAAGCAAGTGCATTCTTTAATAAAAAGTTAACAACAGGACCTGCTGCAGGGGATGATTTAAATACTTCATTAATAAAACTATCAAGCAAACCCTGAGCCGCAACTTCAATTAATGCACTACCCGCCCATTTCCAAAACAAGTGTCTTTGAAAAACAATTGATCTTTCATATCCGGCATCCAGCATAAGATTATTTATTAATTTTATTCTAACGCCGCCTTCACTGCTTGTACCAAACCTAAATGATTCATCATAAAGATTTAGAATCTGAACATCCTTACTAGTATCAGCAAGTACATCTGTATTCTTAAAATCAATATTTGACCAATTCAATGTATAGGAATAGTATGGAATAATTGCAGAGCTCTCACCAATTTTATATCCAAATCCACTGGACCAGCCAAAACCGAAGCGCCACATATCGGATTCAATTTCAGTTCCAGCAGCTTCTTTCCCTGCAAGTTTATTTGATTCATTACTCAGGTATAAATACCTGTAGCTCTGCTTTAATATGTAATCTGTATCCCAGGCATCCCGCTCTTTAACATAGCCTAATTTTAACTCAAAAAGAGCTGGATCAACAAATTGTGACTGAATATCAGTCCTATTCATGTTTGCTAATCCATATTGCAATGAAATAGCAGGTCTTAATTTTTTGAATCCATAATCAGCAACCCAATCTTCCCAGTCATCCATTTCGTCCCAGTGCCATTCCCAATCTTTATCGGTTTTTGTGGAATCATCCTGAGAAAAAACAGGTGTTGAAAGAAGCAAAGCTAAGACGATGATTAGTAATTTATAATAATACATTTAACCTCCTCTAAAATAATATCATTTGAATAGTTATAACTTTTGAATCATTTATCTGTTTTAATTTAAACTTATCTATTTACCATTCTAAAAATATTAAACGTCAATCTCATTTAACAGTAAATTTTAATAACTAATGCAATGTACTGATAAATGGCAATTAGAAATTATGTAAGGTATATGTTAAACATTGCAAACTCTTTTTTATATTTGAAAAAACTATGAAGGAATTTATTTACTCTATGACCGAATTAAGATCTAAAGAAAGTTTGTATAAGATTTCACGATTGAATAAAAATTATCCAAGATACGATGAGATAATTAAGTTACATAAAGATGCTATCGAACAGAAAAATGATATTTACATTGATCCGGAAACAGGATTTGCAGTGCTAACTGCTGAGTTTTTATTAAAGCGCGGTTATTGCTGCGGAAGCGGCTGCCGCCATTGTCCGTATGATGAAAAAGTTTAATGATAAAAAGAGCCAACATCAAAAGCTATTTTAAAAGGATCATCTTTTTCGTCTCAACATAATCGCCTGCTTTTAACTGGTAGAAATAAATTCCACTTGCGCGGGCAGGACTGGAATCATGCCCTAGGGTATAATTAAACTCATAACTTCCAGCGGGTCGGTATTCGTCAACAAGCGTGGCTATTTCATTTCCCAATACATCGTAAATCTTTAAAGTCTGCCAACTACTTACTGGCGATTGCCAGCTTATCGTAGTGCTTGGATTAAATGGATTAGGATAGTTTTGATTTAATGAAAAAGTAAGAATAGTAAGATTTTCATCTTCAACATTTACAGTGTTGTCTTTTCCAATTCCAGTTATTAAAATTTCCTTAGAGCCGGCATTTGAATAAACTTTAAGTGAAGCATAATAATTTTTTATACTGTCTGGTGTAAACTGCAATAACGATTTGTATGAAGAATAAGGCTCGACTGAAAGATTATTAATATTTAATGTAAATCTTGAATCAGAAATAGTTATAGAATCAATATTTAATTGTGCACTTCCGCTGTTTGCAATATAAATCTGGTTTGATGATGAATTACCTATTATAGTTGAATCAAAATCAACCTTAAGCGGAAGAACATTTAATTCTGCAAAAGTTGGACGAACATTATTAGTGGCAAAACTATATATCCTATCAACAAACTCAGGATGATCGATGAAGGGATTTCTCTTTCCCTGTAAATTTGCAATTGCAGTATTTCTATTTGATTCAACAACACCAACAGTATCAAACTTATTCCATTCTCTAAAAACAGCTTCCTGTGTTTGAGTGAAAAAACTTCCATAGTTTACCGGATAACGGGTTATAAAATAAAACATCGATCTGCTAACATCACCTTTGTGCACATCCCGTGGTTCAAAGACAATTTGTCCCGAACTATTGTTACCAAGCTTACTTCCGCCGACTTGCCAGGTAATGTTTGAAACAACTTTACCAAAAGGATAATTTGCACGAACAGCATTTGCAGGATTATCTGTGGGATATAAATGATAAAGGTCCGATTTCATCGGTTCATTCGACCCAAAATTTGATTGCGGCCACGTATGTTCGGTGTTAAAATTATAATTATTTTGAGCATCAGTTCTATCAATATAGCCAACAGCAAGTCTGCCAATGTATACACACTCTATTGTGTTTTGAATTGCGCCTTGCCCATTAACTCTTTGGTTATCAAACTCCATAAACATTTTATCACGAGCTAAATTGTAACCAAGTGAAGTATGATTAATAACTAAATTTGTTAATGCAGTCTTAAGCTCACTATCATATTTGTTAAATGTAGCAGCATCGTAGCTATCGCCAAATTTTGCATTTCCTATAACATTAATTGCAATTCCAATTGAACTGTCTTCACTGGTGATAAATATTATATCATAATCAATTACGTTTTGTATAGGGCTATATTTTACCCAAACAATAGAACTATCAAATGATACAACGGAAATCATTGTATCAGATAATGTATAAACATCCTTAAGATTACTGATCTTTACAAGAACCCCATTTTGAGTTTTGTTAATTATATAAAATGACGCGCTATCTTTTGAGTTAGTAAAAACTTCAGGAAATTCAATCGTCTGAACATTAGATATAACCTGCGCATTTAAATTCAGAGATAGAGCTGAGAAAAGAAAGATTAAGTATTTAGTCATAAATAAACTTTATCATTATAATTGTAACAAAAATTGAGGCACAAATTTACAACCGAAATACGTAATAACAAGATTTATTCTAATCCTGTATTACGGCAGTGGCTTCAATTTCAATCAGCATTTGTGGATCGATCAATGATTTTACTTCAATCATAGAAGTTACGGGTTTGATGTTTTTAAAGAATTCACCGTGAGCTTTACCATACTCATCCCAGCGACTAATATCCGTTACAAACATTCTTGTTCTAATAACATCTTTTAAACTTGCACCAGCCTCAATTAAAGCTTTTTCAATTTTCTGCAAACAGAATATCGTTTGAGCATAAGCATCATCAACACCAAGAACTTTATCACCATCAACGGGGGCTGTCCCTGAAACTTCTACTATGTTGCCAATTCTAACTGCACGTGAATAACCAACAATATCTTCCCACTTTACTCCAGATGAAATATTTTTTCTCATTATATTTTTCCTTCCAGATAAGCTTTACGTTTCTTCTCAGGGAATTTTTCTATTGCGTAACGAAGCATTGTTCTTGGCATTATTTTATAGTGCTTTTTCAAAAACTGCTCTTCAGTTTCAAGATCACGATTACCAATTTCTCTTAACATCCAGCCAACAGCTTTATGAATTAAATCATGTTTATCATTCAGCAAGATTTCAGAAATGTTTAATGTGTCTTCAAAAAAATGCTCTCTTATAAATGCTTGGGTAGAAATAATTGAGATTCTTTTCTCCCACAAATTTTTTGAACGCGCAAACTTATAAAGCAGCTCTTTTTCTTTATCAATAAGATATGCTCCAACAATTTTGGGAGCAGAAAGATCAACTAAATCCCAGTTATTAATTCCCTTTCTGTTTTTTAGATAAAAATCAAAAATGATTTTTTTCTTTTTTTCATTTCCCTTTTTAAATTGATCGACAAGAATGAACGCTGCGATTAATCTTTCTTCGTGGACTTTTGAGGTTAATAATGCTTTTAAATCATCCAATGATAAATCATTGAATTGTCCGGCAATCATTCTTTGCACAGGAACTTTAATTCCATAAAAAACATCGCCTTCTCCGTATTCCCCTTTACCGGTTTTGAAAAATCTTTGCAGGTTGATTGCCTGGGCTGGGTTTTTTTGTTTTGATATTTCTTTTCTTATTTCGTTTAAAATCATTCTGATAGTCCAATTTTCTTCAAGAGCAAGTGTCACGCTGAGCCTGTCGAAGCGTGACCAAATAATAGTTATCAAGGTCATCCTTCGACAAGCCTGCCTGCCGTCAGGCAGGCTCAGAATAACAAAAGGCTAAAAAATTTAGTAGTTATTTAATCAGTTACTTTCTTAATCCAATCCAACATCGTTTGTAACGCAATTGGAGAAATTGTTTCTTCAATCTGCCCATATTCAGAAATTCTACCTGTTGCTGATGTTTGGAATAAATGATTCAACCCGGGAAGCATTTTTACTTCAAAGTTTTTATTGCCACCCTTTTTTAATGCAGCTTCAATTGCTGATAAATTTTCTTTTGGCGGAACCTGTAAATCCTTTTCACCATTAATTGCAAGAACCGGACATTTTACTTTTTCTAATACAGGTACAGGATCAAATCGTAAAAAATATTTAAACCATGGACTTGTAATAGTTTTAATCTGCATATTTAAATAAACCTCAGGATCACCAATTTTATTTTTTTCTTCATCATTCATACCTGCATATTCTGCATAAAATTTTTCTCTTAATTCTTTATCCAGCTTCACATCATCATTACTATTTTTAATTAAAGAAAATAATTCTTTTTGAAGTTTTACAGATTTCTGAATTTCTTCTTCGCTTGTTCCTTCAGCTCGTTGAATTAATTCACCTTGGAGATAAAGGATTGAATCACCTGGAATTCCAAGTCCAGCCATCATTACAATAAATGCAACATCGCTGCTTTGTACCGCAGCTAATGGCGCAATCATACCGCCTTCACTGTGTCCAATCAACCCAATTTTAGTTTTATCAATTTCTTTTCGTCCCTTTAGAAACTCAACTGCAGCTAAAACATCTTTTGCAAAATCTTCACTGGTTGCGATTGAATGATCACCAGTTGATTGTGCAATCCCTCTATCATCAAATCTTAAAACTGCAATTCCATTTTGACTTAGATAATCTGAAATAACTAAGAAAGGTTTATGTCCTAAAAGCTCTTCATTTCTATCTTGCCCACCAGATCCGGTTATCATAACAACGGCAGGAAAATTATCTCCATCTTTTGGAAAAGTTAAGGTTCCCGCAAGCACAACACCATCAATTTCATTTTCAAACAGCACCTCTTCAGAGTTATACGGAAATGGTTCTTTAGGTTCTTGTGGTCGGTTTCTTCCTTCAAGTTTTTCAACTTTATTAACAGTTAAATCTAAACTCATTCCGCCTTGAGACCACTTACCTTCAATCCTCATTTCATCATAAAAAATCTTACCTGAATAAAATCCCTGCACAACCGGAATTTTTATTAAAATAGAATCTCCGTTAATCGTGGTGCTCTCTGTTGGAATTCCCATCGCACCCTGGTCGGGACTATCTAAAGTTGATGTGTATTTCCCAGAATCGTCTTTAGATAAGTTAAAAGCTATTGTGAGCTCCAGCGAATTTGGTAATGCAAGTTTGCCTGCCCAGATCCCTGATAAATCTTTTTGCTGAGGGTAAACTTGTATTAGTACTAAAAAGGTTAAAAAGTATTTGAAATATTTTTTCATTTCGTTCTCTTTTAAAATAATTTTTTGAATAACCAAATAATTAAAGACAGAAGTAAACTTAGAATCACCATTGAAGTAATTGGAAAGAAAAATTTAAAGCCTGGTTTATCCACAACTATATCGCCTGGTAATTTTCCAAAAGGCATTTTTGCAATCCAGGGCCACATAAATCCAATTATGATAACTAAAATTCCAGCAGCTATTAAAATTTTCTGAGTACTACTCATAATTCAAAATCTCTGAATAAAATTCTTCAATGACTTCATTGTAATTAAAAGCCAATTTTGTTTTTCTAATTCTTTCTAAACTAAAATATTCTATTCTTTGTCCTTCTTTCAAATCAATTTCTGCAGGATTCAAATCCAAACTTTTCCAGAAGATGTAGTCAGTAAGATTTTCTGATGTAAATATTTTGAACAGTTTTAGATCACCTAAATTCTCTAGTCCTAATTCTTCTATCATTTCGCGCCTAACTGCTTTTTCTGGAGTTTCACCATTCTCAACTTTTCCACCAGGAATATCCCACATATTTGGGAACGGAATAGATAATTTATCATCACGCAACAATAACAAAACTTCATTATTGCTGTTAAGAAGTATTATTCCTGCGCCATTTACTGAATTCATCATAAAATTTTGCTAATCACACCAAATAAGTTTAAAATTAACTTGTAAAGTTATCCTCAATAGGGCGAATCTCCATAATAAAAGTTAATATTTTATACAATTGTGGAACTAAATATAATCCAAAACCGTTTAGGTTAATATGAAAAACAAAAAATCAAAATCAGCAATAATTATTGGCAGCGGGCTTGGTGGATTATCAACGGCTTTAAGACTTTCTACCGAAGGTTACGATGTAACAGTAATTGAAAAGCATTCGAAACCTGGCGGCAGATTAAATCAGCTAAAGCTTGATGGATTTACTTTTGATGTTGGTCCATCTTTTATGAGTATGAGCTGGGAACTTGAAGAATTATTTAAAAGCAACGGACTTAAAAATCCAGTAGAACTTGAAGAACTTGATCCTCTTTACCAGGTTTACTTTGAAGGTGAGAAAAAACCTTACCGTATATTCAAATCATTGGATAATTTAGAAAAAGAGTTTAAGGATATTGAACCGAATCTTGCAGCAAAAGTTGAAAAGTATTTATCAAGAGCCGGTGAATTTTTTCACGATACCGAAGACAAAGTTGTTAAATCAAATTATAAAAATGTTGTTGATTACATTTTAAAACTTACTCGCGTACCCAAAAAACATCTTCCTTACTTATTTAGAAATATGTGGAGTGAAGTAGAAAAGAATTTTGAATCAGAACAGGTTCGCGTGATATTTTCTTTGGTTGCATTCTTTCTTGGATCAACTCCATTTCATACGCCGGCAATTTATTCATTGCTTAACTACACAGAAATGAAACACGATGGCTACTGGAAAGTTAAAGGCGGAATGTACAAGATTGTTGATGAGTTGATGAAGATTTTAGAGTCACGTGGAGTAAAATTCGTTTTTAATACTGAGATTGTTGGTGTTGCAAATTCAAATGGTAAATTAAATTCTTTGCTTGATAGAAACGGTAAAACCTGGAGTGCAGATATTTTTATTTCAAACTCCGATGCTGCTTCATTCAGAGGACAAATTCTTGGAAGAAAAAAATTCACAGAGCAAAAATTAGATAATATGGATTGGACACTCGCTCCTTTCACAATTTATCTTGGCTTAAAAGGTAAAATTGATTCGCTACAACATCACAATTATTTTCTTGGCAGCAATTTTAGAGGTTATGCTGATAAGATTTTTACATCTTCAATCATTCCACAAAAACCATATTACTATGTTAATGTTTCATCCAAAACAACTCCCGAATGTGCACCGGAAGGATGTGAAAATGTTTTTATCCTTTGCCCGGTTCCTGATAGAAGATTTAAAAAAGATTGGGATGACAAAGAAGAAATTGCAAACAATATTATAAGGGATTTATCAGAAAGAACAGGATTTAATATTCAATCCAATACATTGGTTAAACAAATTTATTCTCCGGTAGAATGGGAAAATATGTTTAATCTTTACAAAGGATCGGGATTAGGTTTAGCACACGGCATAAATCAAGTTGGTGCATTCAGACCAAAAAACAAAGATGAAGAATTTCCAAATCTATATTATGTTGGAGCATCAACAACCCCGGGCACAGGATTACCAATGGTTATCATAAGTTCAAAACTTGTAACAGATAGAATAAGGAGTGACTATGGATCTATATAATAAGACATCGTATGCAATTAGCAAAATTGTAACGAAGAGTTACAGTACTTCTTTCAGCCTTGGCATAGCAGCATTCTCACCGCAATACCGTGATGCTATTTACGGCATTTATGGATTTGTAAGAATTGCTGATGAAATTGTTGATACTTTTAACGAGTTTGATCAAAAACAATTGATGGAAAATTTCAGAAAAGAAACTGAAGAGGCTTTAAAAACCGGAATATCAACAAATCCAATTCTACAGGCTTTCATTCACACAGTTAAAGAATACAAAATTAATTATCATTACATTGATGCATTCTTAAACAGCATGGAAATGGATTTAACAAACTCTTACTACGAACCTCAGCAATATAATGAATACATTTATGGGTCTGCAGAAGTAGTTGGATTGATGTGTTTGCAAATATTTGCCGGCAGTGATGAGAAATTATTTAATGATCTTGTTGCGCCAGCAAGAAGTTTGGGTTCGGCTTTTCAAAAAGTAAATTTCTTAAGAGATATTAAAAGTGATATGGAGGAAAGAGAAAGAATTTATCTTCCTGGTGTAAATCATGCAATTAAAATAGACGACATACATAAACAAGATTTAGAAAAAGAAATCGCACTCGAATTTAAAAATGCTTTGGAAGGAATTAAGAAATTACCGGTTGGAGTAAAACTCGGAGTTTACTCCGCATATCTTTATTACCAGGGATTATTTAAGAAAATTAAAAAATTAAAAGTCAAAGAATTGATGAAACAACGAGTGAGGGTTTCTAACACAACTAAGCTGGCTCTATTAATTAGGGGCTTACTTGAAATAAAAGTTTTTAAGTTAACCTGAAACAAAATTAAATTTTAATTAAGTTGCCGGTATAATTACCGGCTTTTGTTTTATATGAGTACATACTTACTGATAAACATACTAATCATATTCTTTCCACTGATTTTATCATTCGATAAGAATTTAAAATTCTATAAAAAAGTCCCCTTTGTATTTCAATCTATTGCGTTCATAAGCACGGCTTATATTGTATGGGATGTGATTGCTACAAAACGCGGTGATTGGGCTTTTAGTCCTGAGCATTTGATTGGATTTTATATTTTGGGTTTACCACTTGAAGAAATTTTATTTTTTATCACTGTTCCCTATGCCTGTATTTTTATTTTCGAGACAGTTTCATTTTACGTTAAGGAAAAGAAATTAAATTTTAACAAAAAACTATCTATAATTCCGGCAGTAATATTAATAGTGCTCGGAATCATTTTCTACGATCAGAACTACACATTTACGGTTTCTATATTTGCGGCAGCTTTTTTTATCGGGGCAGTTTTGTTTAATGAATCATTACTTGCTTCCAGAAATTTTTGGATAACAATACTAATTGGTTTTATTCCCTTTCTAATAGTTAATTATTTTCTTACTTCCATTCCGGTTGTTACTTATAATGAAACTGCTTTCAGCGGAAAAAGATTTATAACTATTCCTTATGAAGATTTTCTTTATTCCTTTTCCATGATTTCTTTGTGGATCCTCTTTTATGAGTTAGCAAAGGAAAAGAAAAGGTGAAAACGAAGATCTGTGTTATTGGTGCAGGACTTGGCGGATTATCTGCAGCAATAAGACTGGCTAACAAAGGTTTTGAAGTCGATCTTTATGAACAGAACAGTACGCCCGGCGGTAAAGCTGGTGAAATAAAAGAAATGGGATATCGATTTGACACTGGTCCATCTCTCTTAACAATGCCGCAGGTTATAAAGGATCTATTTTCTGAATGCGGAGAAAATATTGATGATTACCTAAGTATTAACCGATTAGAATTAATTTGTAAATACTTTTATCCAGATGGCTCAATCATAAATGCGTATTCCGATCAAGATAAGTTTGGAAAAGAAATTGATGAAAAAACTTCTGATAATTCTGCTTCATTAGATAAATATCTTACTTACTGCAAAACGATATATGAATTAGCCGGTGATTTATTTCTAACTAAAGACCCTTCAAGTGTTTCAACTTATTTAAATTCCAAAGCGCTTAAAACTTTATTGAACGTTGGTAAGATTGATCCGTTCCGAACAATAAATGAGGCAAATGAAAGTTTCTTTAAAGATCAACGACTTGTTCAACTGTTTAACCGATATGCAACATATAATGGTTCAAATCCATATTTAGCGCCTGCAACTTTAAATATTATTTCACACGTAGAATATAATCAGGGAAGTTTTATTCCCGAAGATGGCATTTACTCTATCACAAAAGCACTTTGGAAATTAGCGGAGAAAAAAGGCGTTAATATTTTCTTAAATCAAAAAGTTGATGAGATTATTCTACAGAACAATAAAGCAATTGCAATAAAATGTAACGATAAGATTACCAATTATGATAAGATTATTTCAAATGTTGACGTGAATTATACTTTTCAAAATCTTATTAACGATAGTCAAAATAAAGAAGCTAAACGATACATTAATAAGACTCCCTCATTTTCCGGTTTGGTCTTTTACTGGGGAGTAAAAAAAGAATTTAAAGAACTTGAAACACACAATATTCTTTTCGCTAAAGATTACAAAAGAGAATTTGAAGATTTATTTAAAAACAAAATAATTCATGATGATCCAACTATCTATATTTACATATCATCCAAACTAAATAAAAATGATGCACTGGCAGGAAAAGAAAACTGGTTTGTAATGGTCAACGCACCGCACATTCAAAATCAGAATTGGGATAGCGAAATTAAGTCTGCACGAAAGAACGTTGTAAAAAAAATAAATATTTTTCTTAACACAGATATTGAAAACTTAATTGAATTTGAAAAAGTTTTATCACCTGTCGATATTCAGGATAGAACTGGAAGTTATGTTGGAAGTATTTACGGTATTTCATCGAATGACAAGTTTGCCGCTTTTATGAGACAACCGAATAAATCAAAAACTATAAAGAATCTTTACTTTTGCGGTGGCAGTGCACATCCCGGTGGAGGCATTCCACTGGTAATTTTATCCGGCAAAATTGTTTCTGATATTATTGCGAAGGAATATCATAAATGATTAAAGCTGATCATAAAAAATGGGCTGAGTTTGTTTTTGATACTTATCTTAATAGACTATTAAAAAAATCATTTTATGATTTTCGAATTATTAACCAATTGCCAAATATTGATCCCTCAAAAAGTTTAGTAATGGCGCCAAATCATTTTTCATGGTGGGATGGATTTTTTGTTTATTGGTTGAACAAAAAAGTATTAAATAAAAAACTTTATGTGATGATGCTCGAAGAGCAGTTAAAACGATACTGGTTTTTTAAGAAACTTGGTTGTTATTCGATTGATCTTAATGACAGCAAAAAGATGATTACCTCACTTAAGTACACTTTGGATTTAATACAAAATGCAGATAATGCAATAACCATGTATCCGCAAGGTGAAATACAATCGTATGAACAAAGACCAATTCAATTGAAAGACGGCATTGATTTTATTGCAAAGAAAAGTAAAGTTAATTTCCAAATAATTCCGGTCGCATTTAAGATTCATTACACTAATGAAAGGTTACCAATTATTTATACCAGATTTGGAAAATTGTTAAACTCAATAGATGTGGCAGTGAACCCGCAAATCTTTAAAGATCAGTTTACAAGTAATCTTGATTTGATAAATTCAGAGTGCTTAACCTCAAAATACAAAAGTATTTTATAGACAATGTTTACAGTTCTACTCATAATATCGTTGAGTGTTTTTAGTCTAATTTCTCTTTATAATCTTTTTACAGCACCAGTTTTAAAAAGTATTTTACCGTATTCTAAAAAAGAAAAACTTGTTTCTGTTTTGATTCCTGCAAGAAATGAAGAGAACAATATTGCTAAGTGCATTAAAGGAATTTTAAGCCAAGATTACCAAAACAAAGAAATAATAATACTTGATGATAACTCAACTGATAAAACATTTGAAATTGCTTCTTCATTCGTATCAGAAAACATAAAACTCTTAAAAGGAAATCCACTTCCCTCCGGATGGCTTGGAAAAAATTGGGCTTGTCACCAACTTTCAGAATTAGCGAGTGGAGATTATTTGCTTTTTGTTGATGCTGATGTTGAGCTTAATTCCGAATTAATTTCATCTGCTGTTTCTGAATTTGAAAAATCCAATGCAGTTCTGCTTTCTATTTTCCCCACTCAAATCATTAAATCATTTGGGGAGAATTTGATTGTACCTTTGATGAATTGGTTACTTTTAACTTTCCTTCCATTAAGTTTTGTATATAGTTCTTTAAGCCAATCGTTTGTTGCTGCCAATGGACAGTTTATGTTATGGAGAAAAGAAGATTATATAAAACTTGGCGGTCATAAAATTGTAAAGGATAAAATTGTTGAGGATATGGAGCTTGCAAGACTTGTTAAGCAGAATCAATCAAAAGTTAAAACAATGTTGGGCGGTAAATTAGTTTTTTGCAGAATGTATGAATCATTTAATCAAGCTTATCATGGATTTACAAAAAACTTTTTTGCTGGATTTTCTATTACTCCAATTTTTTTTCTAATTATAATTATGTTTTTCTTAACTGTATTTTTATCGCCATTAATAATCTTAACAAGTAATTTCTATTCATTCATACCGCTCATATTAGTAATTGCAATTCGAATAGCGGTATCAATAAAAAGTAATCAGAACTGGCTGATAAATATATTTTTGCACCCTCTTCAAATGCTGCTAATGTTCTGGGTTGGAATAGTCTCGGTAATAAAGTTTGAAACAAATCAGTTGATATGGAAACAAAGAAAATTATAACAACAAACAAGGAAATCATTTTCCTGTATGTCATTTTCTTGGTAGGGATTATTGGGCACTTGTATGAACCATTACGTGATTTAATGCTTTTGTTAACTCCTGCAACTTTACTTCTTACCGGATTTATCGTTTTATTTTTTTCATACAAAACTTCTAACAATAAATTTTTGTCTTGGGCAGTTATAACTTATATTATCACATTTTTATTGGAGGTAATCGGAGTAAAAACAGGTTTGATTTTTGGAGAATATAATTATGGACAAACTTTAGGAATTAAATTATTTGAGGTACCTCTAATAATAGGATTTAACTGGGTATTTGTAATTCTTGGATCTATATCAATTGCCAGGTTGATTACAACTAATATATTCTTAAATGCATTTATATCTGCTTCCATAGCTTTTATTTTTGATCTCATACTTGAACCTATAGCTATCAGTCTAAATTATTGGACCTGGACCGAAGGAATTATTCCATTGCAAAATTACATTGCCTGGTTTGTTATTGCATTTATTTCATCAATCGGATTTGGTTACCTTAATGTAAGTGTCAGATCCAAAATTTCTTCGCATTATCTTATAGTTCAGTTTTTGTTTTTTGCAATATTATTAATTTTTTATCGATGAGATTGATATGGGAATATTTATAGCACTAGTAATTATAAGTTCCTGGGCAGCACATTTATTTTATGTTTTATCCTATGTTAAAATAGATTTTACTAATCCTTTATTTTACCTCCACATTCTATTACAAGGATATTTATACACCGGATTATTTATCACCGGACACGATGCAATGCACGGAACAGTATCAAGAAATAAGACTCTCAACAAGAGCTTCGGTTGGATTTCGACATTACTTTTTGCCGGATTATCTTACAACAAATTGATAAAAAATCATTTTAAGCATCATAAAAATCCCGGGGAAGAAGCTGATCCGGATTTTTATACTAAATCGCAAAACTTTTTTATATGGTGGGGTACTTTTCTTTGGCGCTACACAACAGTTACACAATTAATAATTATGGCAGTTGTTTTTAACATATTAAAGATATGGTTTGATGATAATTCAATTATAATATTTTGGGTAGTACCTGCTTTTCTTGGAACATTTCAATTGTTTTTCTTCGGTACATATTTACCTCACAAATATCCGCACACAGAAAGTATGGACCCGCATAAAGCACGCACACAAAAGCGTAATCATCTTTGGGCAATGTTATCTTGTTATTTTTTTGGGTATCATTACGAGCATCACGAATCGCCAAAGACACCTTGGTGGAAGTTGTATAAAATAAAGACTTGATAATAAGTAATTAAGATTCTGTGGTTTCGTTAATAACTTTAGTAAGATCTGATTTACCGAATGGCTTAACCAAGAATTTTGTAGCGCCGGCTTGATAAAACTCTTTAATCTTATCTTCGATATACTCACTTGATATTATTATAATCGGACGCTTAAATGGATCGTGTCGTTTAATATCCTTACAAATATAAATTCCCTGCTGCCAATAATTTTTATCAACATCAAAAATAAAATGGCTGTAAGAACTATCCTGAATAAACTCTAGTTTAAATTCTCTTATGTTGTAGTTAGAAAGTGTAAATGAGTTTTTTAAAAATGCTTTAACCAGCTCAAATGTTTCACCTGAGTTATCGATCATCAATATCTTGTTAGTACCGTGTAATTCTTCTTTATCGCTTACATTTAAAAAGGCCTTAGATTGATTTAATGGAAGTGTAAATGTAAAAGTTGATCCTACGCCTTTGATACTATCGACAAGTAATGATCCGCCCAATTTTTCTATATATCTTTTTGCAAGAGCAAGCCCAAGTCCGTTTCCTTCATAATTCCTTCCAACATTTAAGTCCTCCTGGCTAAACGGCTGATAAAGATGATCTAAATATTTTGTAGATATTCCAATACCCGTATCTTTAACTTTGCAAATTGATAAACCTTTTTCTTGTAAAATATTTACTTCTATTTCAACATACCCTTGATGAGTAAATTTAACAGCGTTGCTTATCAAACTATTAAGTGCATTTTCAACACATTGAACATCAACATCAACATATATTTTTTTATGTGAAAAATTAGTTCTTATTTCAAGATTTTTTTCAGCTGCATTCTTTTGATGTTCCGGAAGACAATTTTGAATAATACTAATCAGATCTGTTGTTTCAGTATTTAAATTATAATTACCGGCTTCAATCTGAGCGAACTCTAACATTTGAGTTATACTTTTAAATAATCTTTCACTGCCGCTGTGAAGATTATCCAGATAAATCTTATCCTCTGCCCCAATTTTATCTGCTAAGTTTTCTCTAATTAATGATGAGTAGCCGAGAATAATATTTAATGGTGTTCGGAGCTCGTGTGATAAAACATTTAGAAAAGTATTTTTAAGTCTCTCGGATTCAAAACTTGCATCACGTGCTTTTTTAACTTCTTCTTCAGTTAACAGCATTTCTGTCTGATCTTCGTGATACATTACAATAAAAGATTCGTCTTCATCATTAATTGTAAAAATATTTGTTCTTAAAATTGGGATGGCATAGTCGCGGGAACGTAATAAGGAATCTTCATAATAATCTATTGCAGTATAAGTTTTACCGTTAAGTACTTCCATTATTTTTTCAGCAGCATTATTTTCTCTAAGTACGCTGTCATTAAAAATCGAATACTCAGCAAGTTCATCGAGATGATACCCCCACAAAACAGTAAAAGCTTCATTGATGTAAACTATCTTTCCGGTTTGTTCTACAACCTGTACGGGAAAACGTACTTTGTCATACATCAAACTAACGTATTTTAAAAAATCGGTTGTTACCATAGTTATATAATCGGTAATGATATTTCTATTTTAGTTCCTGTTTCTGAACTGAGCAATTTTATTTCGCCGTTGTGTCTGTCAATTATGCTCTTACACAAAAACAGTCCATAACTATTTTTCTTCGGAGTATAAGAGGCAAACAAATCTTTTTTTACCTCTTCAGGAATTCCCGGTCCGTTATCTTCTACAATAATACGAATGAAATTTTCATCAGCTATTGATTGGATACTTATTGTAACATCTTTTTTAGCATTTACGGAATTTGTAAAGAGATGTACAAGCAGATGCTGTATTTGTTCAGAGTCATAATTACACAGCGGAATATTATTTAATTCTGTTTTAAAAGTTACGAACTGATACTTCTTCATCGGCGAGATATACTTAATAACCGATTGTATTGTTCTATTCAAATCTCCGCTGTCTTTATTAAGATTCATTATCGCAGTTTCCATAAGAACCTGAGCATATTTTTGTATGCTTCTAATACTGTCTATCGCAACTTTTGATTTTAACTTAAGTCTATCAAATATTAAAGATTCTTTTCCATTGCCTGTATCTTCTAAATCTTTTTTAAGTTTTTCAACCATCCTAAGCAAACTTTCGTTTTCCAAAAGAGCCAGATGCACAAGACCCTGTAACGATTGTCCTATTTCAGAATCAATTCCTGCTTTTAATGCTTTACGTTCAGCTTGTATTAGTTGTGTGTTTGCTTCTTGTAATGCAGAGTTTGCAACAAGCTGGCTTTGATATAATTGTGCATTTCGAATTGCAGCAGCAGCCTGTCCAGCCAATATCTCAAAAGTACTAGTGGTTTCTTTTTCTTTTATTTTATGAAGATGCTTACTATCAACATATATTACTCCAATCTTATTTCCATCTGTAATCAGAGGTGAGCAAAGGATTGTTTGAAGATCTAATCGCAAAATACTTTTGCTTGATTCTAATGTTACATCACTTTGAGCACCTTCGATAAATCTGGATTGCCCGTTATAAAAAACATCTTCCACAACAGAGTTGCTGATTTGAAAAAGACTTTCAGGCAGTTCTTTGCCATTTGAATCCAGCCCTAACTTAAACTCAAGTTTAGACGCACTGTTTTTTAGAACAATAAAACCACGTTCGGAATTTGTCAAACGAATAGAATTCTTTAATACTAATTCAAGAACATCATCAAGAATAAGTGAGCGATTTATACTATTAAGGATATTTAGAATTACTTCAAGATTTTTAGTTTTCTCAGAAGTAAGCTCTGCATCCAGACTAGTTTTTAGACCGCTATCTATATTTTTCTTGAATTCTGAAAATTTCATTTAACTCTGTCTGATTTCAAATAATTAAAAAGCTATATAAGAATGCAATAATTATACCGTTTTATAGGTTATTTATAAGTGAATAAAAACGGCCTTTATGTAAATAATACTTATAAAAATCGTTAATCTTTAAGAAGTTTCCAGGAAATGAACCATTCTGTATCATTCCCGCTCCTCCACCAAGCCTTAGCAAATCCTGTTGAAATCGTAGATTCAAGGTTATACCAATGCTCCAGAACAAGATTTAGCTGCGCACCCAAATTTATTATTTTATCAAGCTCACGAGAATCAGAAATCAAACTTTGAGAGAAAATAGAAAAGTTGATGTTCTTAAAATCAATACTGCCAATTGATAAGTTTGGTATTCGGATGGGTGGAAATGAATTTTCTATCATGACTTTTAAAAATTTATCCGATGCTATGCTATAAATTGGAACACCCGGAAAACGGAACATTTTTTCAAACTGCTTTACAGGTTCGTTGTCAATTTCTCTATTCCCAAATCCACCAAAGAAAAACATTGTTTCTGGAATATTATTATTTACCACATGATATCCTGTAGCCGCTTTTAGATGCAATACATTATGAGGAGTTAAAAAGATAAAATATTTATCCCATTCTCCCATAAACTGCCCCGAGAATTGCGGATCGTCCGGATTAGATCCGTAACCCAAAATAGAAAACTTGAATAGATCACCTGATTCCCAATCAATACTGCCAATTGTTTTTCTAAGATCTCTAATTTCAAGTTCTGATTTTAATATAGCAAAATCCGGCTGTCTAACTTCTGTAGTGTTGTCATTAATAAATTTTATTCCACGATAAACAGAAAACTCTGTCATCTGCTTAACTTTTAATGGATTATCAAATATCCAATAATGATTATATCCAACAGTATATCGACCGCCAAGCATTCCTCTTTTTCTGGAATTAAAAAGATCAAAAAAATCAGCTGCATTTTGTTCAATCGCAACTGAAAATTTTTGATGATAACTGTATTTTACTCTTAAATGAAATTTTATATCAGACGTTGTCTCTTTAAAGGGAGAGACACCTGCTTCTATTGTCAAATCGTGATACAGTAATGGATCGTTTATTTGTGTAAATAAACCAAGTACCACGCGTGTCTGAAATCCTGAAACAATTGGAATAAATGTTTTAATTGAAAAATCAGAGATTGGAGAATAAGATTTTTCTTTAGTAAAAAGATTTTTATCAACTACTTCATTAGCTGGTTTTAAATTCAGTTCATATAATTCAGGTGATTTATCCAATATCTTTTGACCGAAATAATTTATCGCTGGAAGTTTATCCGCTTTTCTGATAGCAAATTTAACCGGGATAAATCCATCAACAGTAAATTCCATAGCTATCAATGAATCAGCAGAAACTTCTACAGGTTTAAAGAAACCTTTTATTGTATTTGTTAGTGCAATGATCTCTTCGGTTGAGAAATCATATCTATAAATATTAGAAACACCGTTGGTGTAAGCGTTCCAGTACAAATATTTTCCATCCAAAGACCAGGATGGATTTTCCGGTGATCCGCTAGATGTTATTGTTCTGAATTTATATGGATAGCCTTTATCTAATCCGCTAACATCTGCAACAATAATAGATTGCTGTCCATTGGATCTGTGCAGCACAGATGCAAGAAGGTTTCCCGTTCTGTTTATAGATAAATCAGAAAATTCATCACCAACATCAAACACAGAGAGTGATTGGTACTCGGTATATGGATACTTAGATCTTATTAAAATTGCTTTACCGCTTAAATGCTGTATTCCCCAAAGTTCGTGCGCTGCTGATGAAATAGTTAATTGTCCTATCCTTGAATCTTTAAATAATAACTTCTCTTTCTTAGTATTTAAATCATATTCCCAAACATCTCTGTAAAGCTGATTATTGTTTGTGGTATAAAATAATTTTTTATAAGATTCATCATAAGCCAGGGCTGATACCTGTACAAGGCTTGGAGTAGGAAGCGTTATTATGTAATCTGATTTTTGAGTGTCTAAATTAAAATTCTGTATTTCTGCCAGTTGACCTCTGCGATGATATCCATATATCAATGTATTATTTTTTGAATCATAAGTTGAATTAGTAACCCATCCAAATGATGTATCAGA
This sequence comes from Ignavibacteriaceae bacterium, assembly GCA_044227615.1. Classification (GTDB taxonomy): domain Bacteria; phylum Bacteroidota; class Ignavibacteria; order Ignavibacteriales; family Ignavibacteriaceae; genus IGN3. The sequence goes on along the minus strand of JBGAWM010000028.1, from coordinate 1,945 downwards.
AAGTCTTTGGAACTCCGTGAGAGGATATTTTTTTATAAGCGAAATGTTAGAGATCTGAAATTCCTGTTCATCAGAAATAAAATTCTCCCATGCATCATTAAAATCGATACCGTATGTTTGTTCAAACTTTGATTCAATGCCCGGATAAAATTCACTCTTTTGAGGTGAAAACCAATCGTATATTTTTTGTGCGCCATATTTATTTGCAAGATGTGCTATAAATCTTGATCCATACAGGTAAAGTATATTTTCAAGTAAAATACTTTTGTGAGAAGTTACATTTTCAATTTCAGAAGCTCCCGCAAATTTCTGATTATCATTTACTAATGATCTAAAATACATTTCATCAAAATTTCCAAGAATCCTTCCATACCCTCCACTAAACCAGGTTTCAACAAAAACAGCTATTGCTTCCTGATACCAGCGTGGTGTATATCTGTTATGATTGGTAATTAAACTATAAAAGGCTGTTAGCGGCTGGTTCTTATCCGGATTTACTTTTCCCATTAAACTTCTTAAAGAGGATTCAAAGTCTGATGACATATCATTAACGACAATATGAACTAGTTCATGGCTAATTAACCATTGAAATCTTTCGGAATAAGGAACCATTTCGTACCCTGGTTCTAAAGGCTCAATTTCAAGTCTTATATAATTTTCTGGAATTGTAGTTGTTGCGCCGAAACCAAAATCACTAACATCATAAGTATTAATAATAATTTTATCATTTGGCAGATAATTAAAAAGTTTTTGTAATTGGGCTAAAGAATTTTCCGCAGAGGAAAGTATATGATTTACAAGATGTGAATGTGAATCACGATAAATAATTTTAAAGTGTTCACTCTCTTTACTGTACCAATCCTTAAAATCTCTTTTACTTATTTTTAATACTAATTCATTAACATCTTTGCCTTCATATACTTCGGTAATAGTCTCTTTTTCATTTAGTATTAATTTGAATTCCAGAAATTGTGGTGCGTTAGATATTTCTATTTTCTCAACGATTTCATTTGATTTTAGTAAGAAGGAAGTGTCGTTTGATATAGTTGTATTCCATAAAATTAAATGCAGGTTTTGTGATCGATAATAATTATAAAAGTTATCAACCTTACCGTTGGTTTTAATTCTAAGCGATATACTTTCAGATCCATAATCGATTTCAACACTCGAAATTTTTACACTTTTTCCTAATCCGGTTTTATTAAGATCTCCTACTTTTTCAAGAATTTTCACTCTATTTGCAGCTAAAGGAACTAATTCTTTAACCCAGTATCTATTTATAAGTTCAATAATAGAATTTAATGAAATGAACATTTTAGAATTTTTTGTGTAGGTCGAACCCGACAATTGAAATGTACTAATAGAACTATCTTTTAAATTGTTTATGGATATAAAAGGATTATTGGATTTAATCTGAAGTTTATGGCTTTCAAATATTATTGCTGCTGTTCTTGTGCCTTCTTCAGAAAATGAAATTGGAATTGCTCTTAAGAAATCATAAAGTGAAACGTAAACGATACCTGATTGATTTTCTGCATCGACCAAATTATAACTCGACTCATGAATTACCGCAATTTTTGTTGCATCCTGAGGAAATAAATTTAATTGTAATGAAAACAACACAACAACAGTGAAGATAAATTTCATGCGAATTATTAAGTATGAGATTTACGAATGATATTTTTTTTACAGTATAATTTAAAAAAAAAGCCTTCAAATAATTGAAGGCTTAAAAATAAAAAATTAGCTCAGAGAATTATCGTGCCCAACCGTATCTTCCGCCTAATTCCTCAAGCTGTGAAGTTGATCGTGACCAACCATATCTTCCGCCTAATTCCTCAAGCTGAGATGATGATCGTGACCAACCATATCTTCCGCCTAATTCCTCAAGCTGAGATGATGATCGTGACCAACCATATCTTCCGCCTAATTCCTCAAGCTGAGA
>JBGAWM010000027.1:476-39242 GCA_044227615.1 Ignavibacteriaceae bacterium | reverse complement strand
ATATATACATATTTCGGCAGGCATCCATCATAATCGAGCATCGTATGGAGTTTTATTGCTCCTTTTTCTTGTCTGTACTTTGCCCAATCAAATACCTTTAGACATACGCTGATAATTGTAGAATCTAACAAGTATATTTTTCTATTTATCTTCTTAAACTTTTTCCTCTTGAATTGTCCTTTGTTTTGGAAGTTCTCTAATAACTTAAAATAATATTCTCTGAACATCTGCCAATCTCTATTGGCATTTATGTATGATAAAGAAGATTTGCTTGGAGATTTTCCTTGTATTCCTAAATGATTTAGATTACCGGATATTGATAATAATCCATTGGTTATTTCTCTTATTGACTGAGATTTAGATAGATGGCAGAATAACATTGAAATAAAATGTGTCCAGCTATTTATTCCCTTATTGTGTTTGTCTGTTTTATATTTTGCTACAGTCGTTGAAAAAATATTTCTGTCCAAGCAATGTATTATTTGACTGAAAAGAGTTACATTTAACATAGATCCCTTTGTTGAGTTTGGTTGTGTTTATTTTTTGCAAAACAAATCTACCAACTTAATTTGAGGGATCTTATTTTATCGTTTTGGACAGATGTGACTATTTCAGATGTTTTCCTGCTTTAATGTATGGCTCAAATCTTTCAAAAATAAAGTGTTCCCATACCTTTTCTACAATAGCAGGCATTCCTTCTTCCATTTCACCGGAACCGTGAACGGATACTTTCATCAACGTATAGTCTTTACCAGCTTCTGAAAATTCATAAGTTGTTACAATCTGCACAGCTCTTCCGGATAATCCAAGTGGTCCATCAAACCTAATCATTTTGCCTCTCTGGGAATAAATAACTGTAGCGTGCAAAACTCCATTTCCTTCATCATCAAAAATTTCATAAAATCCCCCTCCTGGTTTTGCTTCGATGAAAAACTTTTTAGGATTATCGGAAAAAGAATGATCCCACCAACCGCTAATATCTCCGGTTGCAGCATCAAATATCTGTTCCGGAGTCCCTGGAAGAATAACTTCTTTATCGAAACTAAAAATGTCATATCGCGGTTTTGGATTTTCTATCTTCTGCGATAGAACAGAGTGACTTATTGTAATACTAAGTATTATTAATAATATGCGTTTCATGCACAACTCCTTAAATAGTGTTGATAAATATCAGAAAATCACTTCTTTTGTACAAATACAAAAAATATTTGGGCTGCTTGTCACTTTATTCCGTGTGATAACACTTAATTATTGAACGAATAAAAATAACAATTCAACAAACAAAGGAGTCAGTCATGTTAAAGCACATTTTATTTTCGCTGTTTCTAACCGGAACAATTTTTGTCACAGCTTGTCAGGAAAATTCAACAACCTCACCAACAAGCGGCGGACAGGATGATGTTATCACAAAAACTACGGCAATGACAAAAGGAAGCGGGTCAGTTGTATCAACTATAAAAAACGATAATACAAATCATTGGGAGGTTAGAGTTGATATGCCCGGAGATGGCGGTATTGTAAAATTCGAGTATCAATTAAACTCAAATGAATTAAGAGAAGTTAAAGGATCGACACCATCATTTGAATATGAGATTGAGCCAGGAAATGGATTGATCAATTACTCAACTGCAAGGATTATTTCACTTGGTGCGGTTAGTGGCAGCATTATCGAGTGGAAACTTGAAAAAGACGTAAGTGATAACAACTGGCAATATAGATTCTACATCTCAAATTCAGAGGTTAGAATAAACGCAACCAACGGAAATATTATTAGAGTAAAAAACTAAGCCCTCCGCCTAAGAGATGTTGAGAACTATCTTAACATCTCTTATCTAATTCTTTTAAATTATTCTTTAAAAAATCGACTTGATCAGAACGATTTCCATTCCCAAATCATTCCTATTTTCTTATCTTCGCATCAATATTTTTAAGAATTATAAACGAAGGATTTTATATGATCAAAAAAATATTCCTTACAAGTTTGATTTTATTTTTTATTCTGTTCTCAACAAATAATTATTCCTGCACAAACTTTATTGTAACCAAAGGAGCAAGTGTTGATGGCTCTGTTATGGTTTCTTATACTGCTGATTCATACGGATTTTACGGCGAACTTTATCACTACCCTGCTGCTGTTTACCAAAACGGAGCCTGGTTAGAAATTTACGAATGGGATTCAGGAAAATTCTTAGGAAAAATTCCACAAGCTTCTGTTACTTACAATGTTATCGGAAATATGAATGAACATCAGGTTGTTATCGGTGAAACAACTTTTGGCGGAAGAGAAGAACTTGTTAATTCCAAGGGAATGATTGATTACGGAAGTTTGATGTATATCGCTTTGCAAAGAAGTAAAACTGCTCGTGAAGCAATAAAAGTAATGACTGATCTTGTTAACGAGTACGGTTATTACAGCAGCGGTGAATCATTTTCAATCGCAGATGCAAATGAAGCATGGATTTTAGAAATGATTGGAAAAGGTGATGGAAACAAAGGGGCAGTTTGGGTTGCAGTAAGAATTCCTGATGGATACGTATCCGGTCATGCTAATCAATCGCGTATTACAATTTTTCCTTTAAACGATTCTGAAAATTGTTTATACGCACCTGATGTTATTTCATTTACAAAAGAGAAGGGATATTTCTCCGGCAAAGATTCTGAGTTTGATTTTTCAGCAGCTTATGCCCCTTTAGATTTTGGGGCTATAAGATTTTGTGATGCACGAGTTTGGTCTTTATTTAGAAGATGCAATCCAACAATGGATAAATATCTTTCATACATCAGAGGTGAATCTTTAGAAAGAATGCCTTTGTACATCAAACCGGATAAAAAACTTTCTGTTCACGATGTAATGAGTTTAATGCGTGATCATTATGAAGGAACTGAATTTGATATGACAAAAGGAGTCGCCGCGGGTTCATATCAAATGCCTTATAGATGGCGCCCATTAACATGGGAATATAATGGAGAAGAATATTTTAATGAGCGCCCCATTTCAACTCCACAAACTGGGTTTTCCTTTGTATCACAAGCACGCTCGCATTTACCGAGAGAAGTTGGAGGTGTTTTATGGTTTGGTGTTGATGATACATACTTTACAGTTTACACTCCAATGTATGCTTCAATGACAAATACACCTTATAATTTTTCACATGGAGTTGGATCGATGTCTCAGTTTACATGGGACGCTGCATTCTGGGTTTTTAATTTTGTTGCAAACTTTTCTTATCCAAGGTTTTCTGTAGTTATTGATGATGTGCTAAAAGTCCAGAATGAGCTGGAAGGAAAATTTCTTGCACAACAGGAAAATATCGAATCGACTGCTTTATCATTATTAAAGAATTCTAAGGGAGAAGCGATAGATTATTTGACAAATCATTCGATCAAATCTGCAGAGATAACATATAGTTCATGGAAAAAACTTGGTGAAAATTTGATCTTAAAATATATGGATGGAGTTAAAAAAGATGAATTCTTTAAACCAAAGAATATCGGATATCCTGATGAGTTTAAGAAAATGATTGTTGATGAATCTGGTGATAAACTAAAGATGAAAGAGATTTTTACAGATCAAACTGCGGCATACAATGAGAGCATCAAAAAAGCTGACGAACTTTTAAATGAGAAAAAGTATGCTGATGCAAAATCATTTTATGAAAAAGCTCTTTCTTTCAGACCAAATGAAGATTATCCAAAGAGTAAAATTGAAAAAATAAAATCTATCCTCGGCACTATTGATGAATTACACAAAAACACTTTTTAATCAAGGGAGATAAAATGGATGAATTGAAAAAAAAAGAATCAAACTTTGAGCAAGAAATTAAATATCTGGATTTAATTTATTCTGATATGATTGAAGCGCTGCACCAAAAACCTGATGAGAATGATATCGAAGCAATACGTCTTTATATGGATAACATCTGGGGAGTCTTCAATCGCACTGTTTTTAGAGTTACCGAAATTAAAAATAGTTTGCAGAAAAATAAGAAATTGATTCATGAAACATGGAATCCGCCGGCTTAAATTAACCCTACCTTAATCCTACCCTTTCATAAAGGGGAGGAAATAGGAGGGGTTCCGCACGATAAAACACAAAACTTTTTTGTAGTTTTGATAAGCACATTTTTAGAATTTAGGAGTTACAATGGCTCAAAGTGTTAAACTTGGAGATAAACCTGATCTGAAAACTGATTTTGCCATTCCGACTTTTGAAGATTGGAAGAAACAAGTCGAAAAGGATCTCAAAGGCGAATCATTCGATAAAAAACTTATCACAAAAACTTACGAAGAAATAAATCTTCAACCGATTTACACTTCAAACGATATCAAAGATCTTCCACAAATAGACAATTTCCCCGGCTTTCAAAATTATCTTCGCGGCAATTCTGCCTCTGGATTTATTGGACGTGAATGGGAAATTGCTCAGGAATATAATCAGGCTTTGCCGGAAGATTTGAATGAAAATTTGCGATCTGATCTTAATCGAGGATTAAATTCCATTAACATCGTTCTGGATAATCCAACCATGCTTGGTCTTGATGCTGATCAATCCAAAGCAGGTGAAGTTGGCAAAGAAGGATTATCGATTTCCGGTGTGAGAAAGATGCAGGTTTTGTTTAAAGATATTGATTTAACTAATCAACCAATTAATATTTCGTGCGGATTCTCATCTCTTCCAATCACACTTCTATTTACAGCTTATGCTCATGAAACAAGAACTACTTTGATGAACATTAAAGGATCGATAACTTCTGATCCTTATGATTATCTCTTAGCAAAAGGTGATTTGCCCAATTCATTAAACCAAATTTTTGATGAGATTAAATTATCTACTGAGTTGATGATCAAATCAAACTCTCCTCTTAAAACTATTGGTGTAAGTGGATTAAGCTTTAATAATTCTGGTGCAAATGCCGTTCAAGAATTAGCATTTACGCTTGCAACGGCTGTTGAATATTTGAATGAAATAATTTCTCGCGGGTTAAAAGCCGATGATGTTGCTAAACGAATAAAATTTACTTTTGGGATTGGTTCATTTTACTTTATGGAAGTTTCTAAACTTCGTGCTGCAAGATTATTGTGGAGTAAAATTCTCGAGGCTTATGAAGTAAAATCAGAAAATCGAAAAATGTTTATTCATGGTAAAACATCACAGTTTAACCAAACTTATTTTGATCCTTTTGTAAATTCACTTCGTACAACAACAGAGGCTTTTTCTGCAATTGTCGGTGGGGCCGATTCGCTTCAAACAAATGCCTATGATGAAATGTTTAATGAATCGGATGATTTTTCGAGACGACTTGCACGTAATACACAAATTATTCTAAAAGAAGAATCACATCTGGATCAGGTTATTGATCCTGCCGGTGGATCCTATTTTGTTGAAAAGTTAACTGATGATATTGCAAATGCTGCATGGAAATTGTTTCAAACGATTGAAGAAAAAGGTGGGATGTTAAAAGCAATTCAATCTGGATTTCTACAGGAAGAAATAAACAAAGTTGCTGAGGCAAAGAAAAAAGATTTTGCAAAACGTAAATCCGTTCTTGTTGGAACAAATATGTACGCAAATCCAAAAGAAGAAATGATAGAAATCAAACAGAAGGATTACGAAGCTATATATAAAAAACGGGTTGAGTACATTCAAAAATATCGCATTACTGGTGAAGATAAAAAACATCAGAGTATTTTAGCTAAACTGCAGAAGATAGCCGATACCAAGACTTATGATTTAATTGATGATTCGATTGAGGCTTTTTTAGAAGGTGCTTCGCTTGGAGAAGTTTCAAAATCAATTCGTTCCTCTGCTGAAACTGGAATTAAAGTTTCTCCATTAAATAAATTTCGGCTTGCAGAAATTTTTGAAGATTTACGAATTGTATCTGAGAATTACAAAAAGCAAACTGGTAGTAAACCAAAAGTATTTTTAGCAACGATGGGTCCGTTAAAGCAATTTAAAGCACGTGCAGATTTCTCCCGTGCTTTTTTTGAAGTTGGCGGATTTGAAATCATTTATCCAAATGGATTTGCAACTACAGATGAAGCTGTTAAATCAGCAGTTGAATCAAAAGCTCAGGCTGTAGTTATTTGCTCGACTGATGACACTTACCCGGAACTCGTTCCACCAATTGTAAAAGGAATAAAAGAAAAATCAAAAGATATAACAATTATACTTGCTGGTTATCCAAAAGATCAGATTGAAGCTCATAAAAAATCTGGAGTTGATGATTTTATTTATCTTGGAGCAGATGCACATCAAATATTAAGTAGTTTATTAAAAAGAATAATTTAATGGCACGCGGATCTAACGGATGCAACAGATTCAAACTGATTAAATCCGTTCTGATCAGCTTGATCAGTTCAATCCGTGTTCCGTTGTCTTAAATAAATGAGAATATTATGAAACCAAATTTTAAAGACATAAAGCTAGATCTAAATTCTAAATCAATCTCTAAAAAAGAGTGGGAAGAAAAGTTTAAACAGGAAACAGGAAAATCTGTTGAAGATTTTATCTGGGAAACAATGGAAAAAATTCCTGTTAAACCACTTTACACAAAAGATGATTTGAAAGATCTTGAACACAAAGATTACTTTTCCGGTCTTCCTCCATTTCTTCGCGGACCTTACTCAACAATGTATGTTCAGCGTCCCTGGACGGTTAGACAGTACGCCGGATTTTCTACTGCTGAAGAGAGCAATGCATTTTACAGAAGAAATCTTGCGCAGGGGCAAATGGGATTATCAGTTGCTTTCGATCTCGCAACTCACCGTGGTTACGATTCTGATCATCCTAGAGTAGTTGGCGATGTTGGTAAAGCCGGAGTTGCAATTGATTCAATAGCTGATATGAAAATTCTTTTCGATCAGATTCCACTTGATAAAATGTCTGTTTCGATGACGATGAATGGTGCAGTTCTTCCTGTTCTGGCTTTTTACATTGTTGCTGCTGAAGAGCAAGGTGTAAAGCATGAACAACTAACAGGCACAATTCAGAATGATATTTTAAAAGAATACATGGTGCGTAACACTTACATTTATCCACCAGAAGTGTCTATGAGAATTATTGCGGATATTTTTATGTTCACGGCTAAGAACATGCCTAAGTTTAACAGCATTTCAATTTCAGGATATCATATGCAGGAGGCTGGTGCAACTGCTGATCTTGAAATGGCGTACACACTTGCAGATGGATTAGAGTATGTTCGCACTGGAATTAAAGCTGGAATGGATATAGATGAATTTGCACCACGTCTTTCATTCTTCTGGGCACAGGGAATGAATTACTTTATGGAAGTCGCTAAGATGCGTGCTGCTAGATTGATCTGGGCAAAAATGATCAAGCAGTTCAATCCTAAAAATCCTAAATCAATGTCGTTAAGAACTCATTCACAAACTTCAGGCTGGAGTTTATCTGAACAGGACCCATACAACAATATTGTTCGCACTTGTATTGAAGGAATGGCTGCGGCACTTGGTCATACTCAGTCACTTCATACAAATTCTTTGGATGAAGCAATCGCACTTCCAACAGATTTTTCTGCACGTATTGCGCGTAACACTCAGCTTTATTTGCAGGATGAAACTTACATCACCAAAGTTATTGATCCATGGGGCGGATCTTATTATGTTGAATCACTAACTAATGCACTTCTTAAAAAAGGATGGGAACATATTTTTGAAGTTGAATCTTATGGCGGTATGACAAATGCAATTGAAGCTGGAATTCCAAAAATGCGAATCGAAGAAGCATCCGCAAGACGACAGGCAAGAATTGATTCAGGCAGAGAAACTATAGTTGGAGTTAACAAACATAGATTAGATAAAGAAGATCCGATTGAGATTTTAGAAGTGGATAATACTGCAGTAAGATTATCTCAGATAAAAAGATTGCAATCGGTTAAGCAAAAAAGAAATAATGAAGATGTAAAGAAAGCTCTTGATGCATTAACTAAATGTGCAGAAACTGGTGAAGGGAATTTACTTGAATTATCAATCATTGCAGCAAGAGCGCGAGCAACACTTGGAGAAATTTCATCAGCAATTGAAAAAGTAAGCGGAAGGTACCAAGCCGTGACTAGAACAATATCAGGAGTTTACAGCAGCGAATATGCAAAGGATGATGAACTGTTTGAGCAGGTTCGCAAAATGACAGATGAATTTGCAAAAGAAGAGGGACGCCGTCCAAGAATATTAATTGCAAAAATGGGACAGGATGGGCACGATCGCGGTGCAAAAGTTGTTGCAACTGCTTATGCCGATATGGGATTTGACGTTGATGTTGGTCCGTTATTCCAAACTCCTGAAGAAACCGCACAACAAGCGGTTGAAAACGATGTGCACGTTGTTGGAATGAGTTCGCTGGCAGCCGGACATAAAACATTATTGCCGCAACTTATTGAAGAATTAAAAAAACTTGGCAGAGAAGATATCATTGTAATCTGCGGTGGAGTTATACCTGCACAGGATTATGATTTTCTCTACGAGCAAGGTGCTTCTGCAATCTTTGGTCCCGGTACAAAAATTCCTGCTGCAGGAATTAAGATTATGGAGCTAGTTAAGGAAAGGTTTTAATTATCAAAGAATAAAATATGTCCAAAATTAATTTTAGTCTTTTAGAGAATTCTTATAATTTTCTTAATTACTCTTTGAATGAAGCTATTGAAGCAGAATCGAAACCAGAAAAATGGAAATACGCAATTTTACATCTGGTTCAAGCAATTGAATTAATATTAAAGGAAAGACTGAGGTTAGAGCATCCTTCTTTAATCTTTCGTGATGTTGATAAGCAAAAGGATACAGTGTCTCTCGAATTTGCAGCTTCTCGTCTTCAAAAAATATCTAAGATTGAATTTGATAAAAGTGATTTAGATACTATCTGGCTTGCAACAAGTTTTAGAAACCAAATTGTTCATTTTGAATTTTCATTTGAAATATTAGAAATCAAATCAATATATTCCAAACTCATAGGCTTTTTTCAATCATTCCTGCTGAAACAATTCAAAATAAGTTTAGACAGTATAATTAATGAAGAAATATGGGAAAAAGCCATAAAAATTATCGACTATGTAAATGAGCTTTTAATAAGAGCAGAAGAACGATTCAAAAATGAAAGCATTGACGACAATTGGATTTTTGAGTGTCCAAAATGTCATCAATATTCGTTTGTTATCCAAGATGATATTAATACTTGTTACGTTTGTGGCCATCTCGACCAAATGGAAAAATGTGATTGGTGTGAGGATTACTTTTACATTGATGATTTACAACCATTACACGAGTATGACGATAAACTATATTGTAATGATTGCTATTCAGAAATGCAAAATCGCCAACGCTATGATGACGAGATGGGATATTATTCTTCGATAGATTACCCATATTAGTTAAAAGTACTAGTATTCTACTCTTTGAATCGATCCTTAGGCAGATTCTTTATTTTTGCCTAATGAATCTTCAAACTCGCCTTCAAACCATTTCCATAATCTGGTTCGATTTCATGGTAGATTTGTTATTCTAATATTCGAATCACTTTCCACAATAAAACATTTGGCCCTAATCTTCTGCCAATCCAACTCATTGGCAGTAAATTTATATCAAACTGTATGAATCGATTCTTAGGCAGATTTATTATATTTGCCTAAGAAATGATTCAAATTATTATGAAAAAACTACTTAAAATATTTAATAACCATAACGGTTATGCGAAAATGCAAGAACTTCGAAAAAATGGAGTTCAAACAAGAACTATAGCAGAAGCCATGTCAAAAGACATTGTTGAAAAAGTAAAGCCTGGACTTTATAGACTGAAAGATTATCCTTGGGATGAGCATGGAAGTTTTGCAGAAGTAAATCATGCTAACATGAAAGCCGTGATTTGTCTTAGTTCAGCTGCAGATTACTATGGACTAACGACATTTAGTCCATCATTTATAACAGTTGCTGTTCCACACAATACGCCAAAATTTAATCTGGATTATCCTCCCATAAAAGTTTACTACTTTGCAGATAGTTATTATTCACCGGGAATTGAAATCCTAAAAACAAAAAGCGGAATTGTCAGGATTTATAACAAAGAAAAAACAATTGGCGATCTTTTCAGGTATATCAATAAGATTGGTGAGGATATTGCTGTTGAATCACTAAAAACATATCTGCAGAATCGAAAAGAAAGAAATATTCCAAAACTTATTGAGTACGCAGAAATTTGTGGAGTAAAAAAGAAAATTGAACCAATGGTAAAGGCAATACTATCGTGAAAGAGAAAAAGGAAATAAAAAATATTGCCGCATCAGTTAAAGAAAGATTAAGAAATATATCCACTCAATCCGGACGGGAATTTCAAAGTGTAGTTAGTCAGTATGTTCAGGAAAGATTTCTTTATCGTCTTTCAGAATCAAATTATTCAAACAATCTAATTTTAAAAGGTGCTTTACTTTTTATAGCCCACGATATAAGTAGAACCCGTCCAACACGGGATATTGATTTCCTGGGTTCGAAGATTCCAGATGAGATAGATGATTTAATTGAGGTAATTAAAGAAATCCTTTCGATTAAAATTAATGACGGATTAAGATTTGATTCTGATTCTGTTGAAGCTGAGAACATAACTGAGGACGGTAATTATAAAGGAGTAAGGATTAAGTTTTATGCATTTCTGGAAAATTCCAGAGAAAGAATGCAGCTTGATATTGGATTCGGTGATACAATTACTGCTGGTCCAGTGGAAATTGAATTTCCAACTCTACTTGATTTTCCTGCCCCTAAACTAAAAGTATATTCAATCGAAACAGCAATTGCTGAAAAGTTTGAGGCGATTGTATCTCTTCAGTTGCAAACAAGCAGAATGAAAGATTTTTATGAAATTCTGTTTTTTGCTGAACATTATAATTTCAAAAAAGAGACATTAATTCAGGCAATTACTACAACATTTGCTAATAGATCAACAGAGTTAGAATTAAGTAAAACAATATTTGAAGATAAATTTAAGAATGATGTAAATTTTCAAAAACTCTGGTCTGCATTTCTTGATCGAAATAAATTAGAAAACAACAAAACATTTTATGAAGTGGTTTCCCAAATCCAGTCTTTTATCCAACCTATTTTTGATTCTAAGATAAAGAATAATTGGAATCCTGCTAAATGGATTTGGGAATAATTTCAAAAGGGATTGTACCCACGGCAGGAATCGAACCTGCGACCTGCGGTTTAGGAAACCGTCGCTCTATCCCCTGAGCTACGTGGGCAAAATTTAATTGTGGTGCAAAGTTAATAACGATGAGTTAACATTCATAAAGAACTTCAATATTAATAAAATCACTACCTCTTTAGAATATCTGCAACAGAATTCAGGTAATAAGTTGGTTTAATTTCTGAATTCCCATTTGTGTAATGCTTCACTCCCGTAGAAACCAAAGCTGTATCAATCCCGAATTTATTTCCCATCGCAATATCAGTTTCAAGTCTATCACCAATCAAAAGTGTTTTTGATTTATCTGAACTTAGTCGCTTCATCACTTCGTCCATCATAAACTTTGAAGGCTTGCCAAAATTCAATTCAAGTTTTCTGTGTGTTCGTTTTTCCAGAGCCGATATTGTTGATCCTGCATCAAGAACTTCACCGCCGGTAACAGGACAAGTATCATCAATATTGGCAGCAAAAAATCTTGCACCTTTCTCTAAAGCATTGGCTGCAATTTCTAATTTTTTGTAGTTTAGTGTGCGGTCGAGTGTAACCAGAAGTAATTCAATTTTGGTTGGATCTTCAGAATAATTTAAACCAGCTTCTGATATTTCCTTAATAAATATCTCCTCGCCAATGGCATAGAAAGTTGAATGCAGATAATTATCCTTCAAATAATTTATTAATACGTATGTAGAATTAATTAATTCTGATTCTTCAATATTTAATCCAAATGATTTTAGAAAAATAAAGTATTCGGAAACAGTGCCGGTTGTCTTGTTGGATATAAAAATAATTTCTTTACCGGATTCTTTTAACCTGTTTATTGTACTTTTAGCTCCTGGTATAATATCATCACCACGGTAAATTGTACCATCAAGATCGAAGATATATGAATCATACTTATTTATCATAAAATCTAATTTGCTGCCTTAAAAATTTTAAAAGACTTAGCAGCGATCGATTTGTTTTGGAAATTCTGATTACCTGAATACAATTCTACAACTTCAAAATCCAGAGGAATAGAGATTTCTTCTTTCCCTAAATTGAAAGCACAAATGATCTTTTCATCTCCAATAACGCTTTCAAAAGCAAAAGTTAATTTTTCATTATCAGAATAAATAAACTTAACTGACCCCGTTTTTAGTTCTTCATTATTATTTCTGATTGAAATTAAATCCTTATAAAATTTTAATAGATCTTTGTTCTGTTCAACAGAATAAGAACCAAAACCGGTTTTAAAACCTGAGCTCTCATCAATTACTTCGTTTTCATAAATCAAGTCATCCCAAATCATAGGCTTGCGGCAGTGCGGATCATCAGCTCCCCAAATACCAATTTCATCTCCGTAATAAATCATTGGCGCACCGCGATATAATAATTGAAACGCTGCAATTAATTTTTGTTTTTCAATATCATCACTATTTGGCTTACCCGGTTTATAATTTTTGTTTCCTTCATTTGCATCATGCTCGTATTTACGGTCTGGATTTTGAATCATTGATGAAAGACGTTCAGTATCATGACTTGATAATAAATTCTGGAGTACATATAAATTTTGCTCTGGATAGGTTTGATCTATTTTTTTGAGTCTTTCAATAAATTCATCAACTGAAATTTTATTCTTTTCTGCAATAAAAAAATCATTAACAGCAAAAGCAAAGTTGTAATTCATTAAAGCGTCAAAAACTCCATCATCAGAAATAAAATCCGGAGATAGTTCCCACAACTCGCCAACAATTAAAGATTGATTGTTTATTCCCTTCACAACATTGCGCCATTGCTTCCAAAATCCAATTGGGACTTCACGCGCTACATCCAGGCGCCAGCCATCAATCCCATCGGATGGATTACCATCACCATTCGGGTCCATCCATTTTCTTGTAGCATTAAAAATGTATTGTTTAGGTCCTTCAGATAGGTCATCTTTTGTGCGATTAAATTCCGGTAAAGATTTAATATTCCACCAGCCTTTGTAATCAAATTCGTCTTCATCAGTCAGAGTGTCATCAAATGCATTGATCAAATACCAATCTTTATATTTAGATTCATTTTGATTTTTGACTATATCCTGAAACGCCCAAAACTGCACACCCGTATGATTAAAAACACCATCAATAATAATTTTCATTCCGCGTTTATGAACTTCATCAATCAACTTTAAAAATAATTTATCTGCTTCCGTCCATTTCCAGGTATCAGGATTATCAGGGATTTCTGATAGCATCATTTTGCTATCACCATCAGGATCAGGACCAAAGTTAACATCGATATGATGGAAACTTGATCCATCATATTTGTGAAGTGATACAGCTTCAAAAACAGGATTCAGATAAATCGCACCAACACCAAGTTTTTTTATATAATCAAGCCTATCAATAATTCCTTGAATATCACCGCCGTATCTTCTTTCATAGTAATGGTGATTATTTTTTTCGCCTAATTTTTGCCCCCATTCAGATTGTGCAAACCAGTTGCTCGTCCATTTTGAAATTGCCCAGCCTTCGGGAATTTTTCTATTGTTTACAAAAACTTTTTCTGCTTCCGGGTCATTTGATGTGTCACCATTTGCAAATCTTTCTGGAAAGATCTGATACCACACAACACCTTTTGCCCACAGCGGGACTTTTTCCTGCTGCGCAAATATTGAAATGGTAGTTAGAGTAAGTAGTAAAAATAATTTTGATTTCATAATCCTAATTCTTTTTTCATTAGTTCTAAAGATCGAATAACTGTGTGCGGTCGATAACCGAGCTCGCTTTGGGCTTTAATGGTTATTAAACCTGATTTTAAAGGTCTACGCGCAGGTTGATTTAGTTCTTCAGTTTTTATTTTACTAATTAATGTTTTGTCAAGATTAAAAAAGTCAGCAATTATAATTGTAAAATCGTAACGTGAAAGAAATTCATTGCCGCCAATATTATATATGCCTTCTTTGCGAAGTTCAATCGATTTATTAATTCCCTGGACAAGATCATCAATAAAAGTTGGATTGTTTATTTGATCCTCAACGATCCGTATTTGTTTTCCTGATCTCAAGGAATCAACAACCCATTTAACAAAATCCGGGCGGCTGAATTTTGCTGTACCATACAAAACGTTTGTTCTTAAAATTGTGTATTTAATCCCACTTATCTTTAAAACATTTTCGCTTGCTAATTTTGTTCTGGCGTAATATCCAAGGGGATTGGGAATATCATTTTCAAGATAAGGTCCACTCCTGCCATCAAAAATATAATCTGTGGAGATATGAATAAGATGTGAATCTAAAATTCTTGCGGACTCAGAAAGATACTCAACACCTTTAACATTAATTTTCCAGGCTAGTTCACGCTCAGTTTCACTTAAATCAACATTAGTAAAGGCTGCGGCATTGATAATAAAATCGGGACAAAAATCTTTTATAACTTTTTTAATTTCGTTACGGCTTGAAATATCGCTCTTAACATATTCAAGTCCCTCAAATACAAATTTATCTTCGACCGATGTGGATAGTAATTCAACATCATTTAGAGATGAGTAAAACTCAACTACACGCTGTCCGAGCATTCCGTTTGCACCAACAACAAGTACTCTTCTTTTTATAAGATCAATGGGAGACATAATAATTACAAAAATTTATTTTCCACAAATTGCTCTGCCTTTACAACAGCATTTGTTAATGAATCGATAACATTTTTATTTCTAATATAACCATAAAAGAAAGACGCCCCAAAGACATCGCCGCAGCCAATAACATTTGGGTTCATAATTTTATTTGCTGCAATAAAGTAAGAGACAATTTCATCCTGAATTATGTAATAAACTATTGCTCCTTTATCACCTTTAGTTACACAAAGTACTTTTACTCCATATTGAAACATCTCTTGAATAATTTCATATTCATTTTTCTTTTGAGATAAAGTAAACAACTCACTTTGGTTAACCTGAATTATATCCAAACACTTTGCCCAATTTTCAAAATCAGGTATTAATCTAAACTCCCTTTTAAAATCTTCGTTCAATCCACGGGACAAAGTATGAATATCGATAAAAATCAATCCGGAAAAATTATTGCGGATCTTTATCAACTGATCCAGGGTAATCTCAAATCCAGTAATCATATTTATCAATATTCCGTCAAAGCCATTTAAATCTGAAAAGTTTAGTACTAGATTACTCGTAATGTTTTCATAAGCCTCATGCCTTTCGCAGTCTTTTTGAAAATTGAGATGAACCTTTGGAATCATTTTAACCTTTTGCAGATACCTATTGTCTATTTTTTCAAATTCTGGTTTAAAGTAATCATAAGTCTCATCATCAAATTGGGAACAAAGAAATATTTCATCATCACTTTGCTTTATACGGTTTAATGCGGAGATCGAATAATATATTCCACCAGCACCTTTTTTATGCTGATTATCTAGTTTTATTGTATCAAAAACTGAATGTCCGATTACAAGTAATTTCATTTCTATAAAACTTTGTTTAACCAAAATTACTATTGATTTTAATACTATCTAAATCACAGTCATTAATTTTATGTTAAACTAAATTCATTATTCCATCAAAATGCTATATATTTGATCTCAAATCTGACAAAAATTTTTATTATGAAAATCGGAATAACTTGTTATCCTACCTATGGCGGAAGCGGTGTAATTGCTACAGAATTGGGTAAGGAATTAGCATTACGCGGGCACGAAGTACACTTTATAACTTATGCTCTACCTTTTAGGCTTACAAAATATGTGGAAAATATCTTTTTCCACGAAGTTGAAACCAGCACTTATCCTTTGTTTGAGTTTTCTCTGTACAGCTTATCTCTTGCAAGTAAGATGATTGAAGTTGCGGAGTTTGAAAATTTGGATCTGCTTCATGTTCATTACGCCATTCCGCATGCAACATCAGCTTATCTTGCAAAACAAATTGTTAAGAATAAAAAATTGAAGATCACAACAACGCTGCACGGTACTGATATAACTTTGGTTGGATTAGAACCATCATTTTTGCCGCTCGTTAAATTCAGTATTGAACAAAGTGATGGTGTAACGGCAGTATCAAGATTTCTAAAAGAAAAAACTCTAACAAATTATTCAATCGAAAAAGAAATAAATGTTATTCCAAATTTTGTTGATACAGATTTATTTAAAAAAGCTTCGATAAATGATTGTGCATTTAGAAAACACATTGCACCAAAAGGTGAAAAAATATTAGTGCATACCTCTAACTTCCGCCCCATAAAAAGAGTTACAGACGCAATCCGTGTTTTTAATATTGTTCAAAAAGAAATTCCATCAAAACTTTTACTTGTTGGTGATGGACCTGATAGATCTGAATGTGAAAGATTAACACGGGAATTAAATCTGACTGACAGCGTAAAATTTCTTGGAAAGCAGGAAGGGCTAGTTGAAATATTAAGCTCTTCTGATATATTTTTGATACCATCTCAATCAGAAAGCTTTGGATTGGCTGCCTTAGAAGCAATGTCTTGCGGACTACCGGTTATTAGTTCAAGTGTTGGCGGGTTACCTGAATTAGTAAAGCATAATGAGTGCGGCTTTATTGCAGAGATTGGTGATGTTGATAGAATGGCAAAATACACTCTTGATCTTTTGACGAACGATAAAAAATATGAAATGTTTTCTCAGAATGCCCGAAGCCGAACTTTAAAATACTTTGATAAATCAATTGTTGTTCCTCTTTATGAAGAACATTATAAAAAAATATTAGAACAGTAAGATGATAATTTATTGTGCAGGACCAATGCGGGGAAATACTACTTATCACGAAAATTATTCGGAGATTGTAAGAATTGTTGAATCTTTGGGACATACTGCCTTGTCTGAAAAGAGCAGTAAATTCAGTTCAACAGTTTTATTGAGTGATAAACAAATTTATACACGCGATGTAAAGTGGATAGACGGAAGTAAAATAATGATCGCTGAAGTTTCGGGTCCTAGTTTAGGGGTAGGATTTGAAATTTCTTACGCATTATTTGTAAAAAAAATACCGGTGCTCGCAGTTTATCATAGTAATGCAGGACATATCTCTTCAATGATTTCAGGATGTCCTAATCCGCTTTTACAGTTAAAGAAATTTTCTGATATTGATGATCTTACAAGCACTATTAAAAAATTTATCGCTAGTAACGAAAGCCATTGAACGAAAAATCTTTTATCGATAGCTGGCTAAATAAAATTCAATCCACAGGAATAAAGCGCTTTCCCCTTGATTTTGTTGATGATACTCAACTTGATGTTATATCTATACCAATTAAAACTTTAGTTATCGGTCAGGAATTCTTTGGAGATTATGAAATAATCACTACCGATGGTGAATCTGTTTTTCACGCATCCAGCTATGATGAAGCTAAGTTTATTGTTTACAGTTCCAAAGAAAGAAACGGCAAAACATATCTGCCCAAAGACAAATCTAAAATTAAACCTATTGTTGATTCTTACAATAATTATTTAGATCACTATCTGAAGCAAATTAATAAGGATTATAAAAAATATTTTCCGGATGGGAAAAATGTTCACGCTGTTTCAAATGAAATTTTTCAGAAGTTAAATCTTATCAGGTATTAATTTTGGCAACAGAAGTATCTCAAAAAATATACGATTATTTTTCGTCTCTCTATGGTAAGGATTCTGCTGATAAGTATTTACAATTCATTGAACAGGTAAGTGCACAATACATAAGAATTAATACTGCAAAAATTTCCAGAGAAGAATTATCCCGATTACTTTTTGATAAATACCAGATAAAATCGTTGCCTGTCAATTATTTTGACAAAGTATTAAAAATCATTGAGGGGAATGAGCGTATTGGCAAAACGTTTGAGCATGTTTTGGGATTTTACTACATACAATCACTTTCTTCAATGATGCCGCCGTTAATTCTTAATCCAACAAGCGATGATGTTGTGCTTGATCTTTGTGGAGCTCCGGGTTCTAAATCAACACAAATTGCGGAGATGATGGATAATCGTGGGACACTAGTAATTAATGAAGTTGATAACGAGAGAATAAAATCATTAGTCTTTAATCTTGAAAGAATGAATGTAATAAATGCATCAGTAATTCATTCTAAAGGTGAGTTTCTCAGCAAAATTTATGATGATCATTTTACAAAAGTACTTGTGGATGCACCTTGCAGCGGACTTGGAATAATTCAGAAAAAAGGCGAGGTAAGCAATTGGTGGTCATTAGACCATGTTGATAGATTACAGCATCTTCAAATGCGATTACTTATTGCGGCAATTAAAATGACAAAAGTGGGCGGAGAAATTGTTTACTCTACATGTACTCTTTCTGTTGAAGAGAATGAATTAGTTCTTGACAAGATCTTAGAAAAATATCCTGTTGAACTGCTGGAAATAAACCTGCCAATTCCTTCTCGCCCTGCTTTTACTGAGTATGAAGGAAAACAATTAAATCCCGAATTAAAAAAAGCATTGCGCATTCTTCCCTGGGAAATTGATTCAGATGGTTTTTTCTTAGTTAAAATGCGGAAGATTGATGTGACAGAATCTCCGGAAAAAGAAAATGTAAAAGAAACAGAAAACAGAATTGTAAAAAGTAATCACAAAGAAATACAGCAGTATATTAATTATATCTCCGAACATTTTGGTGTCGATAGAAAAGTGCTGGACGATTACAAATATATATTTAGAGGTAAAGATATTTTCTTTGTAGTTAATGATTGGGATGAAGAACATATCGGTTTATTTAACCGCATTGGATTAAAACTGGGAACACTCGATAAGAAGGACAGAATTACATTTAATTCACAGGCTGCACAGGTTCTAGAAAAACACATCACAAAATTTGTTTATTCATTAAAGAATGAGGAAGAGCTGCTCAACTACCTAACCGGATGGAAAATTAAAGATACAGAAACTCCGCCTGGTCAGTATGTTGTTAAATACAATAATTGGGTTTTAGGCACAGCAGTTATGACAACTGAAGGATTGAAGAGCAGATTTCCCCGCACAAAGCGTACACAAAAATTTGATTTTTAAGTTTTACCTTAATAGAATCATCTTTTTTGATTGAACGTAACCATCCGCTTTTAATTGGTAGAAATAAACACCACTAGTAATCGCTGGAAAGGATTCCTGCGCTGCATTGAAATCTATTTCATAAATTCCTGCTGGTTTGTATTCATCAACAAGAGTTGCAATCTCATTTCCAAGGACATCATAAACTTTCAAAGTTTGCCAACTAGGGACTGGAGACTGCCAACTGATCTTTGTACTTGGATTAAATGGATTAGGATAATTCTGATACAAGTTAAAATCATTTAACTCGACTACTTCATCCTCAACATTGTTTGGAAAAATTGGAGTCAATCTTATTAATCCTTTATCAGGTGTAACCTTTGCAAGTACAACCCAGTCAACATCTTTCTCAATAACCTCAAGAGTATCAACAAAATCACCTTGCTGCAGTCTTACATAATTCCAATCGCCCGGAACTTTTATGTATGCACTTAAGGGATAATTGAAAATTTCATTACTTAAATTATCAGTTAATGTGATTTCAATTAATTGATCGGATGCCCATATTACCTGATATTGAGCAGCATCTCTTTGTTTAATATAACGTGTAATATTCCCAACCGTCTCAACCCATACTTCTTTACTTAAAGACCGCGCCCAAAGAAAATCACACAGTGAAGTTAACCACTCATTTGAGATAGGCTCATATATTCCTTGATTTACTAAATCAGGTAATTGTGAAATTGGTACAACATCATGAATAATTATCATTCCCCATTTATGTTGATTAATAGAATTCTGAGTCCAATCTAAAAAAGTAAAAAGTTCATCAAGGTCATCATCCACAGAATTTCTAGGCATATCAAATAATACAACTTTAGCGTTCAGTCCAAACCACTCTGCTTTAGATAAAGATGAATCATTTGGAACCTGTCCGAGTGTTCTTCCATTTTCATAAAATAAACTTGCGGCAGAATCAACAATAGAATTATGAATTGTGTACGGATAGTTAAGTGAAATACATTTTTGATTGGGAATTTTTTGCTCAATAAAAATTTTTGATTGATATAATTCATATAATAATGTTCCCTCGGTAGAGGTATCACCCCAAGGTAAAGTAGGCAAAGAGTCATGATTCATTGTATGCGAACCAATTTCGTGTCCCTCCGCAGCCATTGATTGAAAAGCAGGCCATGTTCCATATCTCCAAATTCCCGGAAGAGTTTCAGTTAGATAAGGAGGAAGAACATAAAACGTTCCTTTAAATCCATATTGATTTAATATTGGTCTAACATTTTCAGATTGAGAGAGCAATCCATCATCAAAAGTTAAACTAAACGCACTTTGTCTATCATCTGCATAATTAGTAAAACGCATTGTTCCATAGTTTTGCGCAAATGTAAACTGAGCAAAAACAAGAAATATAAGTGGTAATTGTTTGATCATCTTTAATATTTTTTTCTTGTCTAAAGATATTCTTTTTTGATTAAAGTTTTGACCCAAATTTTAATATTATATTACAAAAAGACATTGATGTTACTTTTGTGTAAGGTGTGTTATTTGTTAAATTTTACTTGATCGTATTCCGATTTTTAATGATACTGAGTTTATCCCAAACAATTAATCTTTATGACGAGAAAAAGAACTTTCAATATAATTTATCTTACTGCAACAACTATTGCGATTACCATTTTCGCTTTCCTTGTTTACCGGTGGTATAATGTAATTCTTGAGGATGCTAAACTTTCACACCAGAAACAGCAGTTAGAAATGTCAAAGACTTCTGCTATCGGAATCCAAATATTTTTTGATCACTTAATTGCTGAAATGAATCTGGGTAGTGATGCTGCTTATCTTATAGAGAATGATAACAATAGAAATTCAATTATTTTTAATCATTTTCTTACCGAAGGAGTTGATGGAATATATTTATTTGATAACGAAAAGATTAAAATAGTTTCCGGGGAAAATCTATCTTTAAAAGAAGCTGAAAATATACTAAAGTTTCAGACGAATGAATTTTTTATTACTGATATTTTCATCAATGATTCGACAGATAATAAAAAGTATTTTTTCTTATGCAAAAAACTTCATCCCGAACTGAGAAACAGTAAAATATTTTTTCTTAAGATTGATCTTGATTATGTAATGGAAAAGTATCTGCTGCCACTTCAACTAACTAAAAGTGATTTTGCCTGGGTGCTGGATGATGAAGGTACGTTAGTTTATCATCCAAACCATGAAGATATGTTGCTGCAAAATATTTTTCAGGGTAATACTGAGTGCACAGATTGTCATCAATCTTTTGATATTCAGAAAAATATGCTAATAAATAAAAGTGGATTTGGTGAATATACCATCGGTGATGAGCCGCTAAAAATTATGGCTTACTCCCCTATTAAAATTACAAACCGCCAATGGCTCTTAGCCATCTCAACTTATCTGCCGGATGTAATATCAGAACTTAAATCTAAACTTACATTATTAATTTTTTCATCATCATTAATTTTTTTGATTATTATCGGGTTTACATTTTTTAATTATCGTGCTAATCTAAGTCGTATCAAAGCAGAAGAAGAAAGAAAAACTGCTCTGCGCGAAATGAAATATCAGGAAGATTTAAATCACGTTTCAAGACTTGCTTCTCTGGGTGAGCTTGTTGATAGTGTTGCCCATGAAATCAACACACCAACAGGCATTATCGCTATTCAAACCGATACACTAAAACTTAAATCAAACAGGGCGGAAATAGCAGAAGAAATTGATTTGATTAAGAAACAGGTGAACAGAATCTCAAATTATACGCGGAGTTTACTTAATTATTCCAGACGTCTTCCATTTAAACCACAGGCGGTTAATTTTATCTCTTTAGTTGATGATTCAATATTTCTGTTGGGACATAGAATACGTGAAAAGAAAATAAATTTAGTTAAGGATTATCCTTCTTCGCTTCCTGAATTAATGATTGATCGACTTCAAATCGAGCAGGTAATCATCAATATTTTGAATAATGCTTGTGATGCTGTTAAAGATAGAGGTGAAATAAAAATATCTTTAAAAGAATATTCATTTGATCCGGATAATAGTGAACTATCAAGAGGAATCTTAATTAAAATTTATAATTCCGGTGATAAAATTCCCGATAATATTCTCGATCAGATTTTTGAGCCATTCTTTACGACTAAACCCGAAGGAAAAGGGACTGGACTAGGACTATCGATTTCAAAAAAAATAATCTTAAGGCATTCTGGTACAATCAAAGTTCAAAACACTGAGACTGGTCCGGAGTTTATAATTAAATTACCATATAACATTCAATTGGCAAGTTAGTATGATTAAAATTCTTGTTATCGATGACGAAAAAGATATGCTTGACGGTGTAAGAAAAATTCTTACGCTTTCCGGATTTGATTGTATGACTGCACAAAACGGTGAGCAAGGAATTAAACTGCTGACAGATTTTCAATTTGACTTAGTTCTCTCTGATTTATTTATGCCTGATATAGATGGTAATCAAATTATCCAAAAGACTATTAACCTTCAGCCAGGTATTCCAATTATTATCTTCACCGCTTTCGGAACTGTTGAAAGAGCTGTTGAGGCTATGAAGAATGGGGCTTATGATTTCATCGAAAAACCTTTTGACAGCGAACATCTGATAATGAAAATAAAAAGAGCAGTTGAATTTAAAAATTTAAGAGAGGAAAAAGATAATCTTATATCTCAATTAAAAGATAAATTTAGTTTTCAGAATATTATTGGTAAAAGTCGTGGAATGCTCAAGGTATTTAACTTGATTGAGCAGGTAGCTCCGGTTGATGCAAATGTACTAATCACAGGCGAAAGCGGAACAGGGAAGGAATTAATTGCAAGAGCAATACATGCACTAAGTAAAAGAAATTCTAAACCATTTGTGCCTATTAATTGCGGTGCTCTTCCCGAAAATTTATTTGAAGCTGAACTTTTTGGGTATGAAAGAGGTGCATTTACAGGTGCGTATAATAGAAAGATTGGATTTTTAGAATTTGCAAACGGTGGAACTTTTTTTATGGATGAGGTAATGGAAATGCCTGCACATATTCAGGTTAAGCTTCTTAGAGTTTTGCAGGAAAGAAAACTTACCCGTGTTGGAGGACATGATCTGATTGATTTTAATGTGAGAATTGTGTCCGCCACAAATAGAGATATTCAAAAAGCACTTGAGAACGGAGAAATTAGGGAAGATTTTTATTTCCGTTTAAATGTAGTGCAGATTCAAATTCCGCCGTTAAGAGAAAGAAAAATTGATATCCCTCTGCTTGCATATCATTTTCTTGAGGAAGCTAATAAATCAAACAAAAAAAATGTAACTGATATTGATGATGAAGTTTTGAAACTGTTCGAGATTTATCCCTGGCCCGGAAACGTTAGAGAACTGGAAAATGCAATCCAAAGTTCAATCGTGTTTTGTCATACTAATAAAATTATTATCTCAGACTTACCCAAATATCTAAATAATTATTCTACATCAAGTGAGTTTGAAAAACATTCTCTTGCAGATGCAAAGCTTATTGCAGTTGAAAAAGTTGAACACGATTATCTTCTTTATCTCTTAAAAAAATATTCAGGTAATATCACCAAAGTTGCAGAAGAATCAGGTATGACACGTAGAAACATCCATCGAATAATAAGCAAGCATGGTTTTAATCCAGATGATTGGCGATTGTAAGTCTTAAGATAGATTTTGAATTAGAAAGAGAAGCTTTATTAAAATTTTCAAATTAATTGGGAGTGTAAATAATTCTGTGTAAATGGTTAAAGTAAGAAATTAGTTAAGTGCTGTGGCTTTTTAATATCTCTTTAATTTTTGTAATCACTTCCGGTATTGATTTTTTTACATCTTCCGACAATTCCATCACCATACTTTTTATCTCAGTTATCGAAACTGTTATCAAATATATTTTGGGCATATTTCCAAGCAGGTGCATTGATTCAATCATATCTTTTAACCCAATGTCGTGTGCACTTAATGCTGATGGAAAATCAGATGCAAATTTTGGTGTGATGATTTTTATCGTTCCTGCGGGACTGCCGTCCATCGTTGCGTCAATCATAATTATTTTGGGATATTCCTGAAAATAACTTAGCAGATGAAAGCCGCCTGTACCGCCATCAAGCAAGGTTACATTTTCCGGAAAAGAGTTAGCATCTAATGATTTTATAACGTGCACACCAATGCCTTCATCACCCATTAAATAATTTCCAATGCCGAGAATTAATATTTTATTTGTTTCTATTTTTTTATTCATAACTAAAAATATTCCGTCCCTAGAGGGACTCAATTCATTTTTTCTACCAATATTTAATCCCTAACGGGATTATTGATTGAATTTATTTTTCAAAAATTATTCTGTTCCGTAGGAACAGGATATTGGTAATAGCTTATCAAACGAACAATGGTAAATCCCTTTAGGGATGAAATCTTACTTTCAATTATAATATTTCGTCCCTTCGGGACTTGGTTTTGACTACTGTATTTTTGCTACCAATATTAAATCCCTAAAGGGATTATATATTAAAATTAAGTTATCAAAGTTCTTTGTCCTGTTAGGGACAATATATTGGTAACTGTTAATATACAACGAAATTAAAATCCCTTTAGGGATGATATATATTTCTTATTAGATTCCCACTTTCGTGGGAATGACCAATGATCAGAAAATAATATTTCAGAAGTGTTCAAAGATAAAAAAAGAGGCTGTCCTTTCTAAATGAATTTGGAGCAGCCTCTCCTCTGTTAAGAATATTTTACCACTTATTCTTTTTCAATAAACTTCCAACCGCCTGCCATTGAAGAGATTGTTCCTCTTCCTTCTACATAGTCGTGATAGAATACAAGGTAAACATGCACAATTGAAAAGATAACAAAGAACCACATCATTACATGATGCCATTGGCGCACAGCAAAATCACCACCCATTAATGGAACAATCCAGGAAAACAAGTTTGGTAAAAATGCATCACTCATCGCAGAGTACATTCCAAATCCAGTAATTGATTGAAAAAGAAATGCAAGAAAAGTTAAGAAGTAAGTAAATCCTGCCATTGAGTTATGTCCAACAGATTTTAACTTAACATTGCTCACTTGCAGAATGTCTATCTTCAGCACTTGCAGTATTTCTTTCCACTGTTCTTTTTTATAGGGAATAAAATTTTTCCAATCCGCGTGTTTGTTTCCAACAAATCCCCAATAAATTCTGAACAAGAAATTAAAGAAGAACACAAATGCTGCTACAAAGTGAACGAATCGAATTGTTCCGAACCAGTATCCAAAAGAGGCTTCACTGCCGCTTGTTAATGCAGGTGGTTTCCCAATTAAATATCCGGTTACAGCCAGCGTAACAACTACGAGCGCATTAACCCAATGGTAAAGACGAACGGGAAGCTGCCACACATATATTTTTTTACTAATTGCTTTTTCCATTTCATTCTCCTTTAAAATGTTTGCACTTGATGCACATACGTTCCCTTTTCATCATACAAGTGAACAGCGCAAGCAAGACACGGATCAAATGAATGTATTGTGCGTAATATCTCCAATGGTTTTTCCGGATCAGCAACCGGTGTACCGATTAAAGCTGATTCATAAGCCGACATTTGTCCTTTTGGATCTCGTGGCGAAGCATTCCATGTTGATGGAACTACTAGCTGATAGTTATCAATCTTTTCATCTTTAATAACAATCCAGTGAGCAAGTGCACCGCGAGGAGCTTCTGTTAATCCCACACCCTTTGCATCTTTTGGCCAGCTTGAAGGCTCCCAATTAGAATTATTAAACGTTCGTGTGTCTCCGTTTTTAATATTTGCCAGAAGCTGATCATAAAATTCTTTTGACCAGTTGGAGATAAGCATAGTTTCCAATCCTCTCGCAGCAGTTCTGCCAAGTGTTGAAAACAAAGCCGCCGCAGGAACATTTAATTTACCAAGAGCGAATCCAACTAAATCCTTCACTTCAGTACTGCCGGAAGCATACGCTACAAGCACTCTTGCCAAAGGACCAACTTCCATTGCCTGTCCTTTCCAGCGCGGAGTTTTTAACCAGCTATATTTTTGATCAACATTTAAATGATCGTAAGGAGGTTTTGGACCAGTATAATTGAACTTAGTTTCACCAGCCCAGGGATGCTTTCCTTTATCATCGCCGTCTGAATATTCATACCACGAGTGTGAAATGTATTCCTGTATTTGCTCGGCATCTTTTCCATCAACTTCCTGAACTTCATTTAAATTTCTGCCAATGACGGCACCGCGCGGAAACTTAAATTTAGCAACATCCGCATAACCATTTGTTGGTAGATCACCATAAGCAAGATAATTTTCTAAGCCGCCGCCAATTCCACCCCAATCAAGATAGTAAGGTGCAACAGCAAGTAGATCGGGAATGTAAACCTGATCAATAAATTCTTTTGCTTGCGCGAGTAAAGTTCCAACATAAGCAAGACGCTCTGCGTTTAGTGCGTTAGCATCATCAATATTAATTGCACATGGAACTCCCCCAACCAAATAATTTGGATGAGGATTTTTTCCACCAAAGATTGTGTGAACTTTTACGATTTCTTTTTGCCATTCGAGTGCTTCAAGATAATGCGCAACGCCTATAAGATTTACTTCGGGCGGAAGTTTGTATGCTTTGTGTCCCCAATATCCATTTGCAAAAATTCCAAGCTGTCCGCTGTTCACAAAAGTTGTTAATCTTTTTTGAAGATCAGAAAAATATGCTGGCGAACTTTTAGGATAATTTGAAATGCTTTGTGCAATTCGAGAAGTCTCATTTGGATTAGCTTTTAAAGCGCTAACAACATCAACCCAATCGAGTGCATGCAGATGATAAAAATGAACAACGTGATCCTGCATATACTGAGCGCAAAACATAAGGTTTCTGATCAGCTCGGCATTTGGCGGGACAACTATTTTTACTGCATCTTCAACTGCTCTAACAGATGCAAGTGCGTGAACAGTTGTACAAACACCGCAGGCTCTTTCAACAAATGCCCAGGCATCTCTTGGATCTCTTCCTTTAAGAATTATTTCAAATCCTCTTACCATTGTTCCCGAGCTGTACGCATCAACAACTTTACCGTCTTTAACTTCAACTTCTATTCGAAGATGACCTTCAATCCTTGTGATAGGATCAATTACTATTCTGTTTGCCATTATTTTTTAACCTCCTCTTTTTCTGTGGATGAGTTGGTATCGTTAATTTCTTGTTTTATCTGTTTACGTTTTTTAATGTTTGTTGAAACTGCGTGTGCCGCAATTCCGGCTACGGTTGCAGCGCCAACAACAACTCCAATTGTATCTGCAGTTGTCTCAATTCCAAATCCCGGGAACGAAGCAAGGTGCTGATAGAAAGGTCCGTTATCCCAGAAATTTGCTTCACTGCATCCAATACATCCGTGACCTGACTGAATTGGATAACTTACACCGTTATTCCACTTTATCACGCCGCAGGAGTTATAAGTGACAGGACCACGGCAGCCCATCTTGTATAAACAATATCCGCGTTTTGCATTTTCATCATCAAAAGACTCAACGAAAAGTCCGGCATCATAATTTGGTCTTCTGTAACAAGTATCATGAACTCTGCGTGAGTAAAATGCTTTCGGCCTTCCAAGTCCATCAAGCTGAGGGATTCTATCGAAGGCAAGCAGATGAACAATCGTACCTGCCATAACCTCTCCAATTGGAGGACAGCCTGGAACATTAATAATTGGAACACCGCTAATGATTTTGTGAATTGGAGTAGCGCCAGTTGGATTTGGTTTTGAACTTTGAATACAACCGTTTGATGCGCAGCTTCCCCAGGCAACGATTGCTTTGGCACCGGAAGCAGCTTCTTTAACAATATCAAGTGCAGTTCTTCCGCCGATGCAGCAATAAATTCCATCGTCTTCAGTTGGAATAGAACCTTCAACGAGCATCAGGTATTCGCCTTTATATTTTTTCATTGTCTCGTGAAGTGCTTCTTCGGCTTGTTTACCTGCGGCTGCTTGAAGAGTTTCTGTGTAATCGAGAGAAATTTTATCTAAAATAATATCAGATACAATTGGATGTGAAGAACGAATGAATGACTCGCTGCAGCAAGTACATTCCTGAAAGTGAAACCAAACAACCGGAAGCCGTGGTTTGTTTTCCATTGCGCGAACGATTCTACCAACACCGCTTGCTTCAATTCCAATAAAAGCTGCAAGCCAGCTTGCAAATTTCAAAAAGTCTCGGCGCGAGTAACCACGCAGCTGCATGTTTTCATAAATCGTAAGTGGTTTTTGTTCCATTAGTTACTCCTAATGTTTTTGTTGATTAGTTAATTAATATTTTATTTGACACTAATTTTTTTTTCAGCTTTATCGATCAGGAAACGTGTTTCTAAATTTAGATTATCGGATAGATGAACATCTTTAAGTGAATCAATTGCAACTTCTAAGCACAGCGATTCAAAAAATACTTTGGCAATCTTTTCATTATCCTTTTCATAAATCATTATTACTTCGCCGGTAAGATTTAATTTATTTGATATTTCAGTTTGCAAATTTTGCCATCAATTTGTAAAGGATAAATTTTTAATGAATAGTAAAGGCAAACATTATGCCTCAGTAATGTTTTTGTTTTGGAGTTATTTCAAGAAGAGAGAAAAATTGATTTGCGGTTTTTCGTTAGATGTGTTGCGGATTTCCGTTATCAATTAAATGATTCAGAAATATTTCATCCCTAAAGGAATTTATCATTGTCCGTTTGATAAGCAGTTACCAATATTCTGTTCCTACCGGAACAAAATAATATTGAAAAATAATTCCAATCAATAATCCCGTTAGGGATTTAATATTGGTAGCAAAAAAAACATAAGACAAAACCAAGTCCCACAGGGACGGAATATTATAAATGAATGTAAGATTTCATCCCAAATGGGATTTACCATTGATAGTTGGATACGCTGTTACAAATATCTTGTTCCTAACAGAACAGAATATTATTGGAATAAATTTTCGTTAATAATCCCGTTAGGGATTTAATATTGGTAGCCCCGCAGGGACGGAATATAATCCTATTTCATTTCAAATTATATTTTTTAATTTTGTCTCTGAACGTAGAAAGACTCAACCCCAATTCTTTTGCAGCAAGCGATTGATTTCCTTTTGCTTTACTCAATGCTTCATTTAAAAGATTATGCTCAAGACAATGAACAATCTGATCAAGACTCATTTGCCCATCGATATAACATTTATTGCAGGCTTTAATCAAATACTCAACTGGATTTTCATTTTTGATTTCTGATGGTAAATCAGTTAATGTAATCTCTCCATTTGCAAACAGACTTACTCGTTGAATTAAATTTTTTAACTCACGTACATTTCCCGGATAAGGATAATTCACCAAAGCACGCATAGCTTCTTTTGAAACTGAAATACTTTTTTCGGATTGAAAATATTTTAAAAAGTGTTCAACCAATGGCGGAATATCATCTCTTCTTTCACGCAATGGAGGAATTCGGATTGGAACAACATTTATTCGGTAAAATAAATCCGCACGAAATATTCCCCGATTTACAAGTTCTTTCAAATCAACTTTAGAGGCAGTTATTAATCTTACATCAATCGGAATTGGAGTGGTTCCGCCAATTCTCATCAACTCTCTTGATTCAAGAACCCGTAGAAGTTTAGTTTGAATATCAATTGGTACATCATCAATATCATCAAGAAAAATACTTCCGGTATCCGCAATCTCAAACAATCCTTTTTTTTCTGCTGATGCACTTGTGTACGCACCTTTTTCATGCCCAAACAACTCACTGCTTAAAAGTTCAGCAGGCAAAGCAGAGAGACCAATTTTTACAAATGGTTTTAATGCACGCGAACTTGTACGATGGATATATTCAGCAAAAATTTCTTTGCCCACTCCGGTCTCGCCAATCAAAAGCACAGAGCTATCTGAATCGGAAATCATATCAATGCGAGCAAGAATTTCGCGCATCGTTTCGTTTTGCGTAATTAATGTTAATGAGTTTTTATTGTGCATAACTTAAAATAATTATTTCTTTAACAAATTCTTGGAAGCTGTTCGCCGGAAATCATATCTACGATTCTTGAACTTCCGATAGAAGTTTTCATCACAACTATGCCGGACTCATCATTCCTTACCTGTCCAATTATTGTTGATTCCTTTCCAAGCGGATGCTCTTTCATTTTACTAAGAATTTTCTCGCCATCTTCTGCAGATGCAATGATTATTATTTTTCCTTCATTAGCAATATACAAAGGATCGAGTCCGAGAATCTCGCAAGCTCCTCGAACTTCTTCAGAAATAGGAATTTTATTTTGCTCGATTTGAATACCAACATTTGCAAGTGCAGCGATTTCATTTAATGTGCTTGCTATTCCACCGCGAGTTGGATCGCGCATAACGTGAACATTTTTGGAAACAGAAAGAATTTCTTCCACCAAAGAATTTAAAGCTGCAGTATCACTTTCAATCGTGGTTTCAAATTCTAATCCTTCGCGTGCAGACATAATTGCAACTCCGTGCTCTGCAATTTTGCCGTTTAAAATTATTACATCTCCGGGCTTGCAGTTTCTTGGATTGATATTTACTCCATTATTAATTAAGCCGACGCCAGAAGTGTTAATAAATATTTTATCACCTTTACCTCGATCAACAACTTTTGTATCGCCTGTAACAATTTTTACTCCGGCTTTATCAGCAGCAATTTTCATTGATTGCACAATTTGCCAGAGTTCATTCATCTCTAAACCTTCTTCAATAATAAAACTGCAAGATATGAACAATGGTTTTGCGCCTGATACTGCAAGGTCATTAACGGTTCCATTAACAGCAAGATCGCCGATATTCCCTCCGGGAAAAAATATTGGATGAACAACATACGAATCGGTTGTGAAAGCTATTTTCTGGTTGTCAAAATTTAATATCGCGCTGTCGTGCTGTTGATCTAGATATTCATTTTCAAAATGTGAATAAAACATTTTTGTTATCAACTGATGCGACAAAGTTCCGCCTCCGCCGTGCGCCAATAAAACTTTATCGTAATTTGTAATTGGCATCGGGCAATTGAGATTAAAAGATGAAATAGTTTCTTTGCTCATTATTCAATCGCTTGATTATTATTTGTAAAAATAAATTAGAAATATTTTTAATTAATACTCCAGTTTCCATCAACCATTATCCATTCTCCATCATCCCTCCCATGCTATCTTTTTCCATAATGAAAATAAGCAGCACAAGCACCTTCGGAAGAAACCATTGGTGCACCAAGAGGATTTTCCGGCGTGCAGGTTTTTCCAAACTGCGAGCACTCCATAGGTTTTTTTAATCCCTGCAAAACTAATCCCGCAATGCAGAGTGGAGATTCTTCAACTTTAATATCTTCGAGTGAAAATATTTTTTCTGCATCATAGCCGGCATATTTTTCTTTTAAACCAAAACCACTTTTAGGAATTGTGCCAATGCCGCGCCATTTTCTATCAACAACATCAAAGACTTCATTTAAAAGACTTTTTGCAGCAGCATTTCCTTGTTTTGTTACAACGCGGCTGTATTGATTTTCAACTTCAAATCTTTTTTCTTCAAGCTGTTTTACAGTTAAATAAATGCCCTGAAGAATATCAACCGGTTCAAAGCCTGTAACAACAATTGGAATTTTATATCGTTGTGAAAGAGGAATATAATCTTCATACCCCATAACAGTACAAACGTGTCCCGCGGCAAGAAATCCCTGAATTAAATTCTCCTTTGAACTAAGCAGTGCTTCAATTGCAGGCGGCACTAAAACGTGCGAGCAAAGGATGGAGTAATTTTTTATTCCTCTTTTGCTTGCTTCAAAAACACTCATGGCATTTGCCGGCGCAGTTGTCTCAAATCCAACAGCAAAGAAGACAACTTTTTTATCGGGATTTTGCTCGGCGAGTTTGACTGCATCAAGCGGCGAGTAAACCATCTTAACATTACCACCGCTTGCCTTTACTGCAAGCAAATCCATTTTCGAGCCGGGTACGCGAAGCATATCACCGAATGATGTGAAGATAACATCCGGTCGTGATGCAATGTTAATTGCTTTGTCTATTAATTCCAGAGGTGTTACGCATACAGGACAGCCGGGACCGTGAATGAGATTTATTTCGGGAGGCAGAAGTTCTTCAACATTGTATTTCATTATTGTATGTGTTTGTCCGCCGCAGATTTCCATAATGTTCCAATTATGTTTTGTTACAGCATGTATTTTTTCTGCGATGTTTTTTGCAGCATCTAAATTTCGGAATTCGTCAACGTATTTCATTTTCTTTCTTTTAATTATTAGGAATATTTCGTCCCTAAAGGGACTGCTTATTATCTCATTAACTTTTGTGTTACCAATATTATGTTCCTAACGGAACATTCATTTTAATCAACGCTATCCTTCTATAAATTGCTACCAATATTTCGTCCCTTACGGGACTGCTTATTATCTCATTCTCTTTTGTGTTACCAATATTATGTTCCTAACGGAACATTCATTTTAATCAATTGCTATCAATATTATGATTCTAACGAAACATTTATTTTAATCAATGTTATACTGTTAAAGGTACTTTTGTGTTTTTTATTTTCTGCTTCCATTCTTTCATCTCCAAGGGAAATATTTTATGTTAATCGTTTTTTTATCCCGTAGGGATTTAATATTGGTAATAGAATATCATACTAAAAATTAACAAGTCCCTTTAGGGACGAAATATTCATACTATTCCGGTTCTCGTAAAATGTACCTTTTATCATAGTCGATACCAAAAGCCTTCAGAAATGATTCATATTCATCAACAAACTTTACTTTTTTGTGATGCAGTTCTTGATTTTTTATATAATTAATAACTCGTTGTAAGTGTGAATGGCTGTAAGAGAATGCACCATAGCCTTCTTGCCATGCAAACTTTACTTTAGTAAGTCTTTTCTGATTGATCCACTTTGATGAACTGCCTTTTATATCCTGAACTAAATCAGATAACGACTGATGCGGACTATACCCTAATAAAATATGAGCATGATCTGCGACACCATTAATTATAATTAATTTATGATTTTGTGTTTGGATAATTCCAGAGATGTATTTGTATAATTCATCCTTCCAGGTTTTGTCAATCATTGCCGCTCGGTATTTAACAGCAAATACGATTTGTATATGAATTTGTGTGAATGTATTACTCATACTATCTCCATTTGATATTTATGGATTAAAAATATGTCTACATAAAGTTTTCAAACTAAAATTTCGTTAATAGATTAATACTATTTAGAAAATTATTCTTCTTCACTCAAATCACCCATCTCACGTAAAATTTTCAAAGTATCTTCGGCATCTTTTTCGTCAATCTTATTTAACGCAAAGCCGACGTGTGCTAAAACATATTCACCGATCCTTACATCCGGCAGCCATTGAATGCAAATCTCTTTCATCACTCCGCCAAAGTTTACTTTTGCCATTTTAAAATCCGGATTACTTTCATCGATTGAAACTATTTTACCGGGTACAGCAAGACACATATTTAACTCCTTACAGAAATATTGTTTTTAATTTTTTGAGATTTATAAAATATTCTATCTGTCATTCCCGTGTAAACGGGAATCCATCGTTTTTATATTAGATCATTACTTTTGTGGGGATGACAATTTATGATAAAATAATTTTTCAGAAGTCTCCTTTTCTTCTTTTTGATTTTTTAGATCGATTAAATAAGCAGCAATTTGCCCCAATGAAATTCCTCCATCGTTTGGTGGAACTCTCTGATGCCAGTGCACATTAATTTTTTCTGATTCAAGTCTTTCAATTACTCGTTCTGTTAAATATTTATTTTGAAAACATCCGCCGCTTAAAATTACATTTTCGTAATTCAACTTTTTAGTAACTGCAAAAATTATTTCGACTAATGAGTTATGAAATTTTGAAGCAATATTGGAAGTGGAAATATTCTCTTTCAAATCAATCAAAATATTTTTTATGATCAAACTCCAATCAATAATTAGGATTTCTTTTTCTGTTAATTCAAAATCGTAATATCCCCTTTCATTTTCATCTGAAGCAAATTCAAGAAGCATTGCGGCTTGTCCTTCAAAATTAGATTTGTGACATAAGTTCAGCAAAGAAGAAACAGCATCGAACAATCTGCCAACACTTGATGTTGCCGGGCAGTTAATATTTTTTTCAAGCATAGATTGAATTGTTTTTAATTCAGCAAAAGAAAAATTCTTTCCAAAATAATCGGGATTAGCTTTTACAAAATCATCTTCAAATAGAGTATAAAGCAATCCTGCTGTAACTCTTCGCGGTTCTTTAATTGCAGTTTCTCCGCCGGGCAACTTAAACTTTTTAAATTGTGCAATGTGTTTGTACTTATCATCGCCGGAATGAAAAAACTCACCTCCCCAAATTGAATTATCAAAACCCAAACCCGTTCCATCCCACGAAACCCCCAGTGAATCGCCGTTAAAATGATTTTCAATTCTGCACGAAGCAATGTGTGCATAATGATGTTGAAATGATTTTACATCTTCACAAATAGATTTAGCATACTTTGTTGATAAATAATCCGGATGGAGATCACTCACGACAATTTCAGGGTTAGCATTGTATAAATCCAAAAAATCTTTTATAACATTTTTAAATGCTTTGTTGGATTCTTCGGTTGAAAGATCGCCAATATGCTGACTTAAAAAAATATTGTTTTTCACTTTTAGTGAGACCGTATTTTTTAAATGCGCACCGACAGAAAGTACAGCGATATTTTTTTCATCTTCATTTTTGCAATCGATAGTAATTGGCAAAGGCGCAAAACCACGAGCTCGCCGCATAATCATTTGGCGATCATGAATAATTCGCACAATTGAATCATCAACATGTCGGACAATTGGTCTGTTGTGTACAAGAAAATAATCTGCAAGGGATTTTAATCTT
Organism: Ignavibacteriaceae bacterium; assembly: GCA_044227615.1. Lineage (GTDB taxonomy): Bacteria > Bacteroidota > Ignavibacteria > Ignavibacteriales > Ignavibacteriaceae > IGN3. The sequence goes on along the minus strand of JBGAWM010000027.1, from coordinate 4,109 downwards.
TGCAGTGCTTCAAAATTATCAATACAAATTGGTTCTTCAGAAAGATTGCCGCTTGTTGCGATAATAGGTTTGTTCAATTCTTTCATCAGCATATGATGAAGCGGAGTGTAAGGAAGCATTACTCCGAGGTTTGGATTTTTTGGCGCTACATTTTCCGCAAGCTGTGTTGAAATATTTTTCTTTTTAACAATTACGATTGGCGATTCTGGCGAAAGCAGAATTCTTTCTTCTTCCTGATTTATATCACAAACTTTTTTTATGCTTTCAATTGATGGAAACATTAATGCAAAAGGTTTTTCATCGCGGTGTTTTCTCTCGCGAAGTTTTTGAACAGCAGAGAGATTTTCCGCATCAGCAATCAATTGAAATCCGCCTAAACCTTTTAACGCAACAACGAAGCCCAATTTTATTTTTTCAATTGCCTGCAGAAGTGCCGAGTGTTTTTCAGCTAAAACTTTCCCATCAATATTCCACAATTCTATTTGAGGTCCGCAAACAGGGCATGCAGTTGGCTGTGCGTGGAATCGTCTGTCTGTTGGATTTTCATATTCTCTCCTGCAATCATCGCACATCAAAAAGTTTTTCATCGAAGTATTTGGACGGTCGTACGGAAGTTTTTCAATGATGGAAAATCTGGGTCCACAGTTTGTACAATTAATGAAGGGATACAAATAACGTCTGTCGTTTGGATTAAACATTTCTTTCAGACAATCATCACACACAGCAAAATCTGGAAGTATCAATGTTGTTTTTTCAACTTCAGCGGAACTTTCTTCAATTTTAAATTCTTGGTAACCAGTTGCTGGTAAGTAATATGAGTCAATACTGTTTATGATTGCAAGACGAGGTTTTTCGTTTTGAAGTTTGAAAAGAAAGTCGTTAAGTGAGTTTTGAATTCCTTCAACTTCAATTGAAACTCCTGCTGAAGAATTTCGAACAAATCCTTTTAATTGAAATTCATTTGCGATACGATAAACAAACGGTCTAAGCCCCACCCCCTGAACAGCTCCTCTGATAAATATCGAAAGCCGTTTTATCATTTAGTCTTTGTTTTTTCTACTAACCAATTTATCCAATCGTTGATCCCTGAATCCGTAGTGCACGAGACTTCAAATATTTTTAGTGCAGGATTTATTTTTAATGCATTATTCTTTAAAGCTTCTATATCGCACTTAAGATAAGGCAGCAAATCTATTTTATTAATAATTAATGCTGAGGAATTTCTAAACATTGCAGGATATTTTAGCGGCTTATCATCACCTTCAGTAGTGCTTGCAACAACAACTTTTAAATCTTCTCCAAGATCGTAACCAGCAGGACAAACAAGGTTGCCAACATTTTCAACAATTAATAAATCAACTGAATTAAGATCAAGAGATTTAAGAGCATCACGAACTAATCCAGCTTCGAGATGACAGCCGCCATTAGTTACAATTTGTACAACAGGTACTCCAAATGCATCAACACGCTTTGCATCAAGATCTGTTTGAACATCACCTTCTACAACTGCAATGCGAAGCTTGTTTTTACTGTTCGCGATTGTCCGCTCAACCAAGCTTGTCTTACCACTCCCCGGTGAACTAACAAGATTGATTGAAAATATTTTTTTTTCTGAAAAAGACTTTCGTATCTCAGAAGCGATGTTATCATTTTTTTCTAAAACTTTTCTTTCAACGGTTATTACACTCATTTTTGCTCCATGATATTATCATTAAGTTCGATTTCTTCGACTATCAATTCACTTCCGCCGGTCATTTTAATATTTATACTACTGCACGCCGGACACGAAAAAACAGGCGGTTCAATTTCAGAAACAGATTTACAATCACCGCATTCGATTAATATTGGAGTTTGATGAATTATTAGTTTGGAATTAGTTAGCGGTGTGTCAGTCTTTATCGCATCAAAACAAAAGAGGAGTGAATCGGGCAGGATATTGCTGAGCTTTCCAATTTTAACTTTAACATTTTTTACAGATTCTAAATCAGCAGGATCAACATTTTGTTGAATTATACTTAAAATTTCCTGTGCAATAGAAAGCTCGTGCATTAATTTTTTCCTTAAAGAAAATTTATTACAACTCTTGCTAATGGTAAAATAATATCAGAATTTAATTATAGCAAATTTTTAAAAACAAATGCGACTAATATTTTAGGAACCATATTAACAATATTAAAAATTTAGTAAAGGGTTTTTATGAATGAAGAATTAACTTTACTTACTCTCACTGCAGCATCACTTGGTTTCGTTCACACTATTTTAGGACCCGATCATTACATACCTTTTATAACACTGGCAAAAGCATCCAAATGGTCAATCTCAAAAACTACTTTCATAACTGTACTTTGCGGAATTGGGCATATTCTCAGCTCAGTAATTATTGGTGCGATAGGAATTGCATTCGGATTGGCATTAAAGAGCGTTGAATATTTTGAGTCGATTAGAGGAGAGATTGCAGGCTGGCTCTTAATTTCTTTTGGATTACTGTATTTGCTTTGGGGAATTAAAAAGGCGGTAAAATATAAACCGCACACCCATTTTCATATTCACGAAAAAAATATAGTTCACTCACACGAGCATATTCATTCTCACGAACACACGCACGTTCACCAGGAAACGAAAGATAAAAAACTTACTCCCTGGGTGTTGTTCATCATTTTTATTTTTGGTCCGTGTGAAGCATTGATACCGATATTAATGTATCCAGCGGCAACGGCAAGTACATTTTCATTAATATTGGTTACAACAGTTTTTGGAATTACTACGATAGCAACAATGCTTGGTATTGTGCTTCTTTCACTTTATGGATTAAAAACGATTAGCTTCCCATCCATCGAACGATACTCTCACGCATTTGCAGGCTTTCTAATTTTTGGCTGCGGAGTTGCGATTATATTCTTAGGTTTATAAAAATATTCAATTTTTGTTTCAGCGTTCGTTTCTTCTGATCGTCAGGCTCACCATTTTTCTTTCCAAATAACTTGTCGTGTTGAATATGCAAAAAAATTGACTCGCATAAATTTTATCTTTTGAAATTTAGAATTGTAGTACTGGGACATTAATTTCACACTGCATTCCCTCAAGCGAGAACAAGAGCCTCATTCCTTAATAAAAAGCTTAATAATCTAACAATTTCAACTAATAGCAATGATATTTAGATGGCACTTCAATTGTTTAAGTAAATCAACTTAAAAAATTTATGAATTCAATTTTACTTTTATCAAATAATTTAGAACACAGACAACAGATGCAGGAAATCTGTAATCAGCTTCAATTAGATTTAAGTGAAATGAGCAATGTAATAGATTTTATTTTTGAAGTTGAAAAGAAAGATTATCAAACATTATTTATTGATGGAAGTCCTGACGAAGAATATTTGAAGTTAGTACAAATACTTAAAAAAATTCGTCCCCGAATACCAATCGTATTTATTACTGATAATGACCACAAAGAGAATTTACAAAAAATTTATAATGAGGGTGTATTTTATATCTACACAGCTCCTTTAAACAAAGATATTCTAATTGAGGTAATAAAATCCTCAATAGTTTTCAAAATCAAAGAAGATAACTTAATTAACAAATTCACAGTATAAATAATTTAGGACAGATCATGAAAAAATTAGCTCTACTT
>JBGAWM010000027.1:0-466 GCA_044227615.1 Ignavibacteriaceae bacterium | reverse complement strand
ATTCGCATTACAAATAATAAATGCGCAAACAACCATTAACGTTGGAACTGGAACTCCTGTTTTGGACGGAGTGCTTTCAACTAACGAATGGAATGCAACTTCAATTACAACATCAACAGGTGTAACACTAAATGCAATGGCAGATGGTCAATATCTTTATATGTCTGCTACCTGGAATGATGCAACAGAAAACATCTATAAAAATAAATTGAGTTATGATGGAAGCACCTGGACTAAGTCCGGAGATGAAGATCGAATAGCTTTCATATTTGACTCAGGGTTAAATGGAACTGATGGCGGTAACTGTGCAACAATGTGCCATGTACCTGTGATGAGCACAAATGGCGGCACTGTAGATTTGTGGCATTGGAAAGCTGTTAGAAGTAATCCAATGGGATTGGTAGATGACAATTACATTGATAGCGTGAATAGACATGGTGATCCCGGAACTAGTGCTACATCGGAT
>JBGAWM010000026.1:0-40194 GCA_044227615.1 Ignavibacteriaceae bacterium | reverse complement strand
CGGAACAACTAAAGTTCGCTTTGATCTTTTTGATTTTGGATGGTGGGGACTTGACAGTCTTCATGAAGTTTCAATGTCCAATTCACAAGTTGCTGTCGGACCGATTGGTGCGGATAATAGTGGAATAGTTGTATATACAGTTTGGGAAGATAGTATTGATGGGCATATTCAATTGTTTGGAATTCCTCATCACCTTGCATATGGTGCGGTTGATGATGAATCTTCTGCAAATGATTTTGTATTGTATCAGAATTATCCGAATCCATTTAATCCATCTACAATAATTGAGTACAAATTATTACAAGCCTCTGATGTGAAGTTTAATGTCTTTAACATTCTTGGAGAAAAAGTATTTGAACAAAACATTGGTTATCAAACAGCCGGCAGTTACAAATTAAATTTTGATGGAAAAAACTTGCCGAGTGGAGTTTATGTTTATTCTATTAATACGGATGAGAATAGATTAAGTAGAAAAATGTTGTTGATGAAATGAAAATGTCAAACGTGAAATGAAAAAGTAAGACATCTGGCTTGTGTAATTAAATTCAGAATAGATGTCGTTTCGAATCCAACTTTAGGTGGGTGAGAAATCTTGTTGATGTTAAAGACTTCTCCCGTTGGTCGAAGTGACATTGTGTACAATTATGAATACTTAAAAATCCTCTTCCAATAGCCAGCCTTCCGCTAAATCTGGAGTAATATCTGAAATGAATCGTGATGGTTTTGATAGTGTGATTCCTGCTTCACGATCATATAGATTCATTGGGTAAGTAATAAACAAATTATTTTTTGCGCGGGTGGAAGCAACATACATTAATCGTCTTTCTTCCTCCAGAGTTTCTAAACTTTCCACAGACCTTGCAGAAGGGAAGTAACCTTCTACAGCGTGAATTATAAATACTGAATGCCACTCCAATCCTTTTGCAGAATGAATTGTGGAGAGTGTTACATACTCTTCTTCCTTATCAGTCGCATCAACATCAACCACACTTTCTATAATCGGTTCGATTGCCATATCAGAAAGTAAATTATCAACGGAAGTATAGTTCTCAACAATATTCTGAAAAATCTCCAAATCCTTCTTTCGCTTATTCCAGTCATCATAGTTTGCTTTGAATAGATCGTAATAATAATCATAAACTCGCTGTACCATTTCTGATGGAAGTAATTTCTTCTTTTGAAGTTCATATAAAAGATAGAATAAGGGACTCAACTTGTGATGTTTAAATTCAGGCTGCTGATCAGGTTCAGCCTTAATTGTTATTCTTGAAGTTGCAAGTTCATCCAGAATTCTTTGAGCAGTTTTTGGACCGACGCCTTCGTGTAAAAGTAAAACTCTGTACCAGCTTATCACATCTTTCGGATTTATGACAATTCTAAGAAATGCCATTACATCCTTAACGTGAGCAGTTTCAACAAATTTCATTCCGCCAAATTTTTGGAATGGTATATTTGCTTTTGCAAGTTCAAGTTCAAGATCAAACGAAAAGAAAGATGAACGAAACAACACAGCAATATCTTTTAAAGGAACTCCTTCTTCTCTAAGATCAAGAATTTTTTCTACAATAAATTTTGATTGCAGATTTTCTGTGGATGCAGCAACAATGTTTGGCAGCTGTCCGCTTCCTCTTCTTGAGTAAAGATCTTTTTTGTATTTCTCAACTGCGGCCTCGTTAATTCTATTTGCAAAATCTAAAATCGATTGATGACTTCTGTAATTCTCTTCAAGCTTAATAATCTTTACATCATCAAACAGTTTTGGGAATTGCATTATGTTATGAAAATCCGCACCACGGAATGAATAAATTGCCTGGGAATCATCGCCAACAACCATTACGTTTTTACTATACTGAGATAATCCTTTTACGATTTCAGATTGCAGATGATTTGTATCCTGGTACTCATCAACCATAACAAATTTAATTTCTGAAAGAAGTGCTTTTACAGCGGGACCGCCTTTGTTAAGAAACTCGCGCAAATAAACAAGCAGATCATCGTAGTCGAGTAAATTGTTTCTCCGTTTGTATTGAGTAAATATTTTCTGGATTTGTAAAATCTTATCAAGCAATGGAATAAAATGCGGATAATCATTTTCAATTATCTCTTCAACTTTCTTTCCTGTATTAACACTTAAACTAAAAACTTTATTTAGTGTCTGTTTATTCGGAAATCTTTTTTCTTTAGTAATAAAGCCATCCTGTGAGCGGATAAGATTTATTACATCGGCACTATCTCCTTGATCAAGAATTGTAAAAGAAGAATCGAGTCCAATTGCTTTTGCATATTTTCTTAGTGTAAGATTAGCAAACGAATGAAAAGTTCCGCCGCGAATTTTAGAACAGCGATCATCCAGCAGCATAGATGCACGTTTCATCATTTCGTTTGCAGCTTTGCGAGTAAAAGTTAAAAGTAAAATTGAACTAGGGTCATGACCGAGTTCAATTAATCTTGCAACGCGGTAAACTAATGTGCGTGTTTTGCCTGTTCCAGCGCCTGCAATGATTAAGTAGCATCCGTTAACAGCAGAAGCCGCCTCAAACTGTGAGGTGTTTAATTCCTCCCGGTAATTAATTGTAAAACGGGCTTCGTCCGTTGGTTGAACTAAGCCCGTTTGTCCAAGTCTTTTTAAAGTATATTTTTTCTGATTCATCTACGCAGTGCTTTTGGCTTTCCTAAAATTTCTGAAAATAAAATATACTCTCTAACGGTTCTGGGATTTTTTAATTTTCGGTTAAATTCAGTTACCGTGGTTCTTTGTTGTAACGGTCCCGCCAAAACCCGCTCAAATTCTTTAGCCTGCTCTTCGATCTTTGGATTTATAATTTTTGGTTGAGCCTGTTTGTCAGTAAGAGTCCTTCTGTTTACATATTTATTATCGTAAGTTTCTCTGGAACCAATTGGTTTCTTATCCTCAACATTTCGCTGCATTCGTTTATCCACAACAAGATCAAGATCCTTATCTTTTATTTCGTTCGATTCATAATCATCATATGGATCAACTTGTTTTGGTTGTTGCTGTTCAGGAATTTTTATCTCACCCTTAAAGATATTTTCAAGCTCACGTAAAATATCATACTCATCCTGCTTTTGAGAAACAGCAACACGTTCACTTTCACTCGTTTGCTTAGGATACGAAACCGGGACATTTTGTTCTGTTTTAGGCAAAGGAGTTTTTTGCTTCGGCTGCTCTTTCTTTTTAAAGAAAGAGCTTAAGAAGCTAAAAATTATAATACCCCAAATGAGGTATTGAAATAAATCATCCATCAGTTTTTTTCTTCTCTTCAGGTTGCGCTATTGATGTTCTCATTTCAGTATCAGCCTGAACATTTTTTAGATTATAATAATCCATCACACCAAGTTTACCGTTTCTGAATGCGTCTGAGATGGCTCTTGGTACTTCTGCCTCTGCTTCAACAACTTTAGCTTTCATCTTAGCAACCTCTGCAATATTTTCTTGTTCAGTTGCAACTGCTGCTGCACGTCTCTCTTCAGCTTTTGCACGTGCAACTTTTAAATCAGCTTCTGCCTGATCAGCCTGAAGTATTGCGCCAATATTTTGACCAATATCAACATCCGCAATATCAATCGAGAGAATTTCGAACGCGGTTCCGCTGTCTAATCCTTTTGCTAAAACTGATTTTGAAATCTTATCCGGATTTTCAAGAACATCCTTATGAGAAGCACTTGATCCGATCGTTGAAACAATTCCTTCACCAACTCTTGCAAGGATTGTTGCTTCACCAGCACCACCTACTAATCGTTCAATATTTGCACGAACGGTTACTCTTGCCATAGCTTTTAATTGAATACCATCTTTTGCAACAGCCGAAACCATTGGTGTTTCAATTACTTTAGGAACAACAGACATTTTAACTGCTTCAAGTACGTCTCTTCCTGCAAGATCAATTGCAGTGGCACGCTCAAATGTTAAACCTAGATTTGCTTTATCTGCAGAAATGAGTGCGTTAATTACTTTTGTAACATTCCCACCTGCAAGATAGTGTGCTTCAAGTTTTGCCTGATCAACTGTCAATCCCGCTTTTGTTACAGTGATCATATTTCTAACAATTAAAACCGGCGGAACTTTTCTTAATCTCATTCCGATTAAATCTCTAACTATTTTTACTTTAACTCCGGAAAAGTATGCAGTAATAAATAATCCAAGAGGAACAAAATAAAGAAAGAGGATTAAGAATAACGCAACCGCAATAATTATTACGATTGACAATCCAGTTAATGCTTCCATCTATACTCCATAAATATGAATTTGATAATAGTAGCGCAGTCCATCGTTGCGGATAAGTCTGCGATAAGTTTTTATATCTGCCTTAATGACTGCTATTAAGTTTTTATGACGATAAATCAATCATTTTAGCAGAACTTTTTTCTTTCTGAACTGAAATTATAGAAAATTTTAACCAAATGTACTGGCATTTGAATTGACTATTTAAATCTTTGTCTTCGCTGGTTAAAAACAGATTAAAACTTTGATTTCAGGCTGGCTTGATATAGGGAGGCACTTATTGTTATATTTCAACTGTGAAACGAATTTAGAGAATAATTTGTTTTACTTTTAATCAAATTAAGGAGTTATATGGACGGAAATTTCTCAGATAGATTGCAGGATGTAATTAGACTTAGCAGAGAAGAGGCTTTACGCCTTGGACATGATTATATTGGAACGGAACATCTGCTGCTTGGAATTATTCGTGAAGGGCAGGGAGTTGCCGTTAGAATTTTAAGAAATCTTGATTGCGATCTTGTAAAATTAAAAAAAGCAATTGAGGATACGGTTAGAACTTCCGGCGGAACTTTAACGATTGGAAATATTCCTCTTACAAAGCAGGCAGAAAAAGTTTTAAAGATTACACAAATCGAATCTAAAATTTATAAAGCTGATGTTATTGGAACAGAGCATCTTATTTTATCTCTATTAAGAGATGAAGATAACATAGCAACACAAATTTTACACCAGTTTAATGTTACTTATGATTCAGCCCGCTCTGAACTTAACTCAATGTTAAGTGCAAAAAATCCCAAAGATGCAGGACAAAGAGTTCCGCCGTCAATGGATAAAAAAACCGACAAGACTAAAACACCGGTGCTTGATAACTTTGGTCGTGATCTAACAAAACTTGGTCTTGAGGATAAACTCGATCCGGTTGTAGGAAGAGAAAAAGAAATTGAACGCGTTGCTCAAATCTTGAGCAGAAGGAAAAAGAATAATCCTGTTTTGATTGGTGAACCAGGCGTTGGTAAAACAGCAATTGCAGAAGGCTTGGCGCTTCGTATCATACAGAAAAAAGTTCCGAGAACATTACAGGATAAACGTGTAGTTACTTTAGATCTTGCAGGACTTGTTGCCGGAACAAAATATCGCGGACAGTTTGAAGAGAGAATGAAAGCTTTGATGAACGAACTTGAAAAAGCTGAAGACGTAATTCTCTTTATAGATGAACTTCATACAATTGTTGGTGCCGGCGGTGCAAGCGGTTCTCTTGATGCATCAAATATGTTTAAACCTGCGTTAGCTCGGGGTGATATACAATGTATTGGTGCAACAACCTTGGATGAGTACAGAAAATTTATAGAAACTGATGGAGCACTTGATCGTAGATTTCAAAAAGTTATGGTTGATCCACCGAACTATGATGAAACACTTCAGATACTCGAAAATATTAAATTCAAGTATGAAGAACATCATCGAGTAAGATATTCCAAAGAAGCTATTGAAACAGCAGTTAAACTCAGTAATCGTTATATAACGGATCGACATCTGCCTGATAAAGCTATTGATGTAATTGATGAAGCAGGTTCAAGAGTTCATATGGGTAATTTTGAAGTGCCTCAGGATATTCTTGATCTTGAAGAAGAGATTGAAGGAGTAAAAAAAGATAAAGCACGCGTTGTTAAAATGCAGGATTATGAAGAAGCTGCTCGTTTGCGTGATAAGGAGCGCAATCTTCTTTCTGATCTTGAAACTGCCAAACGTGAATGGGATACAAGAACAAAAGATATCGTTCACGATGTTACAGAAGATGATATTGCCACCGTTGTAGCAATGATGACAGGAATTCCTGTTAATCGTATCGCTCAAACTGAATCTGAAAAGTTATTGAAAATGAGTGATGCTTTAAAACAATCTATTGTTGGGCAGGATGAAGCTGTTGAAAAACTTACGAAAGCTATCCGCAGAACTCGTGCCGGATTAAAAAGTCCAAATCGTCCAATTGGAAGTTTTATTTTCTTAGGTCCAACCGGAGTTGGCAAAACAGAGCTTTGTAAAGTTCTTGCAAGATATTTATTCGATAGCGAAGATGCGCTGGTAAGAATTGATATGAGCGAGTATATGGAAAAGTTTTCTGTGTCAAGATTAGTTGGAGCGCCTCCCGGTTATGTTGGATATGAGGAAGGTGGACAGCTAACCGAAAAAGTTAGACGCAAACCATATTCAGTTGTACTCTTTGATGAAATTGAAAAAGCACATCCTGATATTTTTAGTTTGCTGCTTCAGGTACTTGATGATGGTACATTAACTGATTCTCTCGGAAGAAAAGTCGATTTCAAAAATACTATTATCATTATGACTTCAAATGTTGGAACCAAAGATATTAAGAACATAAGTAAGTTTGGTTTTGGCGGCGATGATAAAGCTGATAAGTACTCAAGCTTAAAAGACACTGTTGAAGAAGCAATGAAGAGATTGTTTAATCCCGAATTCTTAAACAGAATTGATGATACAATCGTATTTAGAAATCTTGATAAAGAAGATATCCACAAGATTATTGATATTGAGATAAAAGATTTACTTGCAAACATCAGAGAAAATAAATTAAGTCTTGTACTTGATGAAACCGCAAAAGAATTTTTGGTTAACAAAGGCTTTGACGAAAAATTTGGTGCTCGTCCATTAAGAAGAGCGCTGCAAAAATATGTTGAAGATCCATTAGCCGAAGAAATATTGCGCGGCTCATTCAAAGAAGGAACAACAATAATTTCCAAGCACGTTGAAAATACTGAAGATTTAGTTTTCTTTGATGAATCTTTAGAACATCCGGATCCAAATGTTGAGCCGGAAAAGACTGATTTGGGTGAGAATTAACTCATCATTTAATTAGACCATTCATAAGCGCATTCTTTAGGATGCGCTTTTTTTTGTTTATTTTTACACCACAATCATTAAAAATCTAAGTTAGTAATGAGTAAATTAAATCAGAATCAAATCAACACTAATCTTTCAAAATTATCAGGATGGATTTTTGAAAATGAATCGATCTTAAAACAATTCCAGTTTAAAGATTTTATAGAAGCTTTGTCTTTTGTAAATGCGGTTGGTTTGGAATCTGAAAAGATGGATCATCATCCTGATATTTTAATGTTTGGTTGGAATAAAGTTAAAATAACCATATCAACACACAACGCAGGCGGAGTAACAGAAAAAGATTTTTCGCTTGCATCAAAAATAGAGGAAAGAATAAAATGAGTACGCGGCTGGATGAACTCTTTGATAAATACGATGAGAATCCATTGGATGCAGATATAATTTTCAGCATAGTAAAAGAGTACTTAAAAAATAATGAAGATGAAGAAGCTGAAGTTTATCTTAAAGATTTACTCAAAAAAGATCCAAAATATGTGCAGGCTTACATAACTTATGGTAATCTTAAAGAAAATAATAATGAAGTTGAAGATGCCGAATATTACTACCGGACGGGATTAAAAGTAGCTAAAGAGTTAAATGACACAAAAGCAATTAGAGCTTTGGAGGATTATCTTGATGAGCTTGAATAGTGAAGATGTAATTAAAATTTTTAAGAGCACCGAAGCACTTTTGGATGGACATTTCCTTTTAACCTCCGGAAGACACAGTAACCAGTATTTTCAGTGTGCAAAAGTTTTGCAGTATCCTGAATACACCTCTCAAATTTGTTCGTTGATTGCAAATTATTTTAAGAATCATGAAATCGATACAATTATTGCACCTGCTATGGGCGGAATGATTGTTGGTTACGAAGTTGCGAGACAATTAAACAAAAGATCAATCTTTACAGAACGAGAAAATAAAGAAATGACTTTACGCCGAGGATTTTCTTTATCCAAAGGTGAAAAAGTTTTAGTATGTGAAGATGTTGTTACAACCGGCGGATCAGTTTTTGAAGTTATTGAAATTGTTAAAAAGTTTGGTGCAGAAATAGTTGGAGTCGGAAGCATAGTTGATCGCAGCAACGGCAAAGTAAATTTTGGTTATGAGTTTTTCCCTTCGCTAAGATTAAATGCTGTTTCCTATCCACCGGAAGATTGTGCTATCTGCAAAGAAGGAAAATTAGAACTAGTTAAACCCGGCTCAAGAAAAGTTTTTTAGCATTGTCGTTATTAACATTCTTATAAAATCCCATGTCACACTTAGCCTGTCGAAGTGTGACAATTAATATACTGTCAGTCTTCGACAGGCTCAGACTGACAAAATTTAAATTATACTATTATGAAGAAAACTTTGTTTACAATTCTGTTATTTTCAAATTTAATTTTTCCACAAGTTAGTTTTGATCAATATTTTGAAAACAAAACTTTAAGATTGGATTATTACCACACGGGAAACTCTAGCGAGGATTCTTATTCAATTGATGAACTGATTGAAGAACCCTTTTGGGGGGGATCAAAAACTAATTTGATTGATAAGTTTAATTATGGTAAGTACAAAGTTGTTGTAAAAGATCACGATTCCGGTAAAGAAATTTATTCACGCACGTACGCAACTTTGTTCAGCGAGTGGCAAACAACTGATGAAGCAAAGCAAACCATAAAAAGTTTTAGCGAAACAGTAGTTTTTCCATATCCAAAAGAAAATGTAATTGTTGAGTTCTATTCGCGGGATAAAAAAAATATTTTACAAAAAAAGTTTGAATACATTGTTAATCCAAACAGCTATTTTGTAAAAACCGAAAGAATTCTTGAGTTTAAAAATTTTGAAGTGTTAAAAAGTAATGCCTCTGACAAAGCTGTTGATATAGTAATTATTCCTGATGGTTATACAATGGATGAAATGGATAAGTTTAAAGAAGACTGCAAAAAATTTGCAGGATATTTATTCAACGCTTCACCTTACAAAGAGAATGAAGATAAATTTAACATCTGGGGAATTGAAGCTCCTTCTAAAGAATCTGGAACGGACATTCCGGCAGACAACATTTGGAAAAACACCATTACAAATACTCGATTTTATACGTTTGATCTTGATCGATATTTAATGACAAGTGATAACAAAACTTTACGTAACATTGCATCAAATGCACCTTATGATCAGATATTTATTTTGGTAAATACAAACAAATATGGCGGCGGTGCAATTTTTAATCATTACTCCGTTTGTGTTAGCGATAATAAATATGGCGAATATATTTTTACTCACGAGTTTGGACACGGATTTGCAGGGCTGGGAGACGAGTACTACACTTCCGATGTTGCATACAATGAATTCTATCCTCTCGATGTAGAACCACTTGATCCAAATTTAACAACGCTTGTTAATTTTGATTCAAAGTGGAAAGATATGCTTGATGAAGAAACTCCAATTCCAACCCCAGCAGAAAAAGAATTTAAAGCTACCTTAGGCGTTTTTGAAGGAGGCGGCTATGTTGCAAAAGGCGTTTACAGACCAATGCAGGATTGTTCGATGAAATCAATTTCGGTTGATAATTTTTGTCCGGTTTGCAATCACGCCATAAAACAAATGATAGATTTTTACAGCGAATAATTATTAAGGAAAATTTTGGATCAAAAAAAATTACATAAAACAGTTGAAACAATCGCATCTCAAAAATTCACTTCTGATGAAGAAATGCTTTCAACCGTTGTAAATGAAATTGTTCATGATCAATCCACTGGATTTACCGGAGGCAGGATTTGGAAACTTTATCCTGAAATTGAAGGATACAAAGTACTTTATCAAACTGGTAAGATTGATAAGATAGATAAAAATTTTACTATTCGGGCTTTTGAATATCCTGTCTTTGAGCAGCTCGCACAATCAAGAACAATTCTTGGTCACGAAACTATTGAAGCTTTAAGGAAAAAGGGAATATTTAAATATTCTGCATCCGGTGTAGGACATAAAACTAAAGTATTGGGTAAACCATTTTATGAATATGTTCTTGCTCTAAACTCAAAAAATATTGATGAAGATTTAAGAATTAATTTAAGCATAATTGCAACCGCACTTACATCACAAATAAAGCAGAGGAAAATTGCTGCAAGCGCTGATCAGCTTAAGGCTAATATTGACAAGGCAAGAGAATTACAAAAAAGTATTCTTCCGGAACACGAATATAAATTTCATCACTTTGATATCTATGGAATAACTGATCCTGCTGAAATAGTTGGAGGTGATTTTTTTGATTATTTGGATATAGGTGAGAATAACGATAGGATTGGAGTTACTATCGGTGATGCTGCAAGTAAAGGTATTGCAGCAGCAGCAGAAGCAATGTACGTTTCAGGCGCTTTGCGTATGGCTACAACTTTTGAAATTAAGATTTCACTTATTTTAAAGCGAATGAATGAACTTGTAAACAAAATATTTGAAGATGATAAGTTTACATCATTGTTCTACGGTGAACTTTCTACTTACAAAAATGGATTGTTCCTGTATGCAAATGCCGGACACAATCCGCCAATATTTTACAGAAGTGCAAAAAATAAATTTGAATTTCTAAATCCAACTGGACCAGTGCTGGGACCCGCACCGCAGTCAAAATATTATGTTGAGAATATTAATATTTATTTAAATGATATTCTTGTTTTATATTCGGATGGAGTTACAGAAGCAGCTAACACAAAGTTTGCGTTTTATGGTGAACAAAAACTTATTTCAATGATAAGAAAACTTAAAGATAAAACCCCAAAAGAAATTGCTCTCGGTATTCTTGAAGATGTAATAAAGTTTTCCAAGAACGGTTCTTACACTGATGATAAAACGATTGTTGTAATTAAAAGAACTTCTTAATTTTAATCATAATAAAATCATGCTAACCTCAATAAATCCCGCAAATAATAAACTCATAAAATCTTATAATGAAATGACGAGTGAAGAATCTTCAAATATTATTTCATTAACAAATGAATCGTTTATTAAGTGGAAAGAAACTTCTTTTAAACATCGTTCTGAATTGATGAAAAATGCAGCAAAAGTTTTAAGAGAAAATTCCGAAGAGTATTCTGTTTTGATGACTTTGGAAATGGGAAAGCCAATTATTCAATCAAGATCAGAAGTTGAAAAGTGTGCCTGGGTTTGTGAATACTATGCAGATAACGCTGAAAAGTTTTTAAAAGTTGAAATTATAAAAACTGATGCATCAAATAGCTTTGTTTCATATCAGCCGATTGGCATCGTACTCGCAATTATGCCATGGAATTTTCCGTTTTGGCAGGTTTTTAGATTTGCAGCTCCAAATCTTATGGCAGGCAATGCCGGATTGCTAAAGCATGCGTCAAACGTGTCTGGTTGTGCACTGGCTATTGAGGATGTTTTTAGAAAAGCTGGATTTCCTGAAAATCTTTTTCGTGCATTACTGGTGACATCAAAAAATGTTAAAGAAGTTATTGCAAATGAAAAAGTACAAGCTGTTACGTTAACAGGAAGTGTTCCTGCAGGTAAGTCTGTTGCATCTCTTGCTGGCAGTTTGATTAAGAAAACAGTTTTAGAATTAGGCGGTAGTGACCCCTATGTTATTCTTGAGGATGCTGATCTTGAAAAAGCTGCAATGTCTTGTGTAACATCACGATTGATAAATGCCGGACAAAGCTGTATCGCCGCAAAAAGATTTATAGTGGTTGAAAGTGTTTATAATAAATTTGAAAAATTGTTTTTTGAAATAATGTCCAATAAAAAAATGGGTGATCCATTAGATGTGGGAAATGATTTAGGTCCTCAGGCAAGTATCGCATTACGAGATGAATTACATAATCAGGTTTTAAGAAGTGTAAAGCAAGGTGCTGAAATAATTCTTGGTGGAATTATACCTGAAACGGATGGGGCATTTTATCCGCCAACAATCTTACGAAATGTAAAACCTGGTATGGCA
This sequence comes from Ignavibacteriaceae bacterium, assembly GCA_044227615.1. GTDB lineage: Bacteria > Bacteroidota > Ignavibacteria > Ignavibacteriales > Ignavibacteriaceae > IGN3. The sequence continues at coordinate 28,114 of JBGAWM010000026.1, read as the reverse complement.
GCTTTTGATGAAGAATTATTCGGTCCCGTTGCAGCATTAATTAAAGCTAACGATGAAAGTGATGCTATTAATCTTGCGAACAAAAGTATTTTTGGTTTAGGTGCTGCGGTATTTACAAAAGATTTGAAAAGGGGAGAACGTATCGCTAAAGAAAAATTAAATGCAGGGTGCTGTTTTGTAAATGATTTTGTAAAATCTGATCCAAGGCTGCCTTTTGGCGGGATTAAAGAATCAGGTTATGGCAGAGAACTTTCTCCATTTGGAATAAAAGAGTTTGTGAACATCAAAACAGTTTATATTAAATAGTATCTAATATCTTTTTCTTTAAAATAAATTATGATTTTAATAGAACTATAAATAAGTGTCTGTTCTAATTCTTTACATTTGAAATTTCAGTACTAACACCCGCAAGTGCAATTGGTTTTCCGGCATCATCAGTTATTAAAGAAGTTGAGAGTTTAATTAAAAACTCCTCTCCATTTTTTCTCACATTAATCAGTTCGCCATTCCAGCCGCCTGCTAAAGTTTCTGGAAGTATTTTCTTTACCATTGCCTGGTTATTTTTTGAGGACCGGATAAATGAAATTGGCTTGCCGATAATTTCATTTGGAGAAAAACCGTAAACACGACTGAATGATTTATTTATGAACATTATCTTGTCTTGCAAATTTGTGATTACTACGCATTCTGAGACACTTTTTAATGCGTGCGCAAGAATTGCAACTTTTTCCTCAGCCAATTTTCTTTCGGTTATGTCAGTTATAAATCCTTCTAAACATAATACATCTCCATTATCATTATAAATTGCACGACCTTTTTCGTAAACCCATTTTTCAATTCCTTGCCAGGTGATTATTCTGTAAATCATCGTAAATGGCTCGTAATTATTAACAGCATTTTGTACCGTTTCAAATACAAGCAGCTGATCAGCTTTATTGATAAGATTTGCATAACTAATGACTTTATCATTAATTAATTCATCTTTTCTGTAACCGGTTAATTCATAGCATCCTTCACTCACAAATTCCATCGTCCAGTTAATATTGTTTGCGCACCTATAAGCCATTCCCGGAAGGTTACTCATTAGTGTGTCTAATTCTCTTTTTTGTTCAGATATTTTTCTCTCTGATTGTTTTCTTTCAGTAACATCTCTGACAATTGCTTGCAAGTAAACTTCCTTTTGAAAGTCTATTCGTTTTAAACTTACTTCAGCATCAAATTCAATTCCGTCAAATCTTTTATGTCGCCATTCAAAAAATTGCGAGTTACCACTAACTGCTTCCTTAATTTTTTCTATCATATCTAATTTAGATACTTTGCCATTCGGCTGTAAAGCTGGAGAAAAAATATTCGGACTCTCTCCTATTATTTCCTTTTTCTCTGCTTTAAATACTTGAGAGGTTTTTTCGTTGCAGTCGATAAAAACATCATCTTTCATAAGCAAGATTGCATCATTGGAAGATTCAAAAAGTGTTTTAAATTTTAATTCACTTTGTTTTAAAGCCATAAGAGCTTTTTCTTTTTCAGTAACGTCTGTAAAAAATACTGCAATTGTTTTATCTGATAATTTCATTACTGAAAATTCATAAATGCCTTTTAAGTGAATGTCTTCATAAATTATATGTTGGTTCAGGAATGGCGCACCTGTTTTAAGTACATCTTTAAATTTTCCCACTATATTGTCTTTTACTAAAGAAGGGAATATGTCCTGTATCTTTTTGGAGATTAACGCATATACATCTATATGAAGAATACTTACCGCAGATTCATTAGTGCTTATCAGAATTAACTCATCATTTTCATCAAGCATATAAACAAATACTCCAAGCGGAGATGCATCCAGCATATTCTGTAAACTATGCGCAAGATTTTTTGCATTCTCCTCTGCATTTTTTTGATAGGTAATATTATCAAATACAAAAAATATTTCTTTATTAGTTGAAGTATCATTTGATGTATAAATAGTTTCTCTTACCCAAAACTCCTGCAGATTCTTACGAACCATTTTCATTTCGTGGGATGATTGCTTATCTGGATTTAATAAAACATTCTGAATTTGCTTCTCAAATCGAGTGGTTTCTTGAGGTGTAAATAAAGTAGAGATGTGCAAATCTATCAACTCATTTGCTTTATAACCCAGTTCTCGTGCACCATTTTCATTTATTGATGTAATTATTCCATCAAAATCAGTAGTGACATGAATTAGAGGATGATTTTCATAAAGAGAACGATACTTGTTATAATTATCCTCAAGCGTTTTATTTTTTTCGCTCGTCGTTTCTGGGGAGGATTTAGTAGAAGGCTTCATACGAATATTATTAAATCTTTTTTAACTAAGAATTAAGTAAACATATAAAATTCCATAGCAAGATAATAAGATTATTTTATACTGTTTAGTATAAAATTGATGTTTTTCAAAAATACTATCATTTAGTTGCTATAATCATAAATAGTGTACTTAATTTTATTGTTATAATTTTACCCGAGGGTTATCTTTACATCATAAAAACTAAACTTATAGAATTCTGCACTTGAAAAATTATAAACTGACAATTGAGTACGATGGTACAAATTACTCGGGTTGGCAAATTCAAAAAAACTCAGAATCTATCCAGCAAAAAATAACTGATGCAATTGAAATTCTTTTAAAAGAAAAAGTTAATCTTATAGGTTCAGGAAGAACAGATTCAGGAGTGCATGCATTAGGGCAAGTTGCAAATTTTAGAACGGAAACTGAAATAGATATTTATAGATTCAAACATTCATTAAATTCAATTTTACCATACGATATAGTAGTTTCTTCAATGGATGAAATAGATTTGGATTTTCACGCAAGGTATGATGCAAAAAAAAGGACCTACTTATATTTAATTACTCAGACAAGATCACCTTTCTATAAAAATTATTCTTATTTTTATCCTCGTAAAATTGATTTAGAAAAACTGAATGTACTGAGTAAATTATTTTTAGGTGAAAAAGATTTTACATCGTTTAGCAAAAAAAATGATGAAGTTGAAAATAAAAATTGTACAGTTTACAAGACTTTTTGGCGCCAGAAAGGTGAGATCATTTTATTCTCTATTCAGGCAAGCAGATATTTACACGGAATGGTAAGAACAATCGTTGGTACTTTGTTACACGCTCAAGAGCAAAACCATCCGGAAATCTTTATTGAGAAAATATTTAATTCACAAAATCGGGAAGAAGCCTTTGAAGCTGTTCCAGCCAAAGGACTATTTTTATACAAAGTGGAGTATTAAAAATGTTTAATCTAAAATCTAAAATAGTTTTAATAACAGGAGGTTCAAAAGGAATCGGTGCGGCTTGCGTAAAATATTTTTGTATGGCTGGCGCATCAGTTGCTTTTACGTATAACACAAATGCAGCCGCGGCTGCAAGAATTGAAAAGCGTTTTTCAAAAATTTCTAAATGCAAGGCGTACAAAGTTGATATCAATAACGAAAATGAAATTAAAAGTGTAGTTCAATCTGTGGTAAAGGATTTTGGGAAAATAGATGTTCTGGTAAATAACGCTGGTATTTGGAAGGAAGGGAAGATTAGTAAAATTAAACTTTCTGCCTGGGAAGAAACAATTAAAACTAATCTTACCTCAGCATTTTTATTTACTCAGCATGTAATTCGTTTTATGAAAATAAAAAGATACGGTAAGATAATTAATATCTCATCCACGGCTGGGCAAAGGGGAGAAGCACATTACTCCCATTATGCTGCATCTAAAGGCGGGATGATTTCATTTACTAAATCGCTTGCATCAGAGCTTGGACCATTCAACATAAATGTAAATAGCATTGCCCCCGGCTGGGTATTAACTGATATGTCCAAAAGTGTTTTATCTAATAAAAAAAGTTTGGAAGAGGAATTAAAAAAAATCCCATTAGGACGAATAGCTACTGCTGATGATATCGCAGGACCGGTGTTGTTTCTCGCTTCAGATATGTCCAGACACATAAATGGTGAAGTATTAAATGTAAATGGCGGCTCAGTTTTAGTAGGATAAACCGCAAATGGAATTTTTAGCAAGCTTACATACAAAAGTCATTCATTTTCCAATTGCTTTTTTAATGATATATCCTGTAATGGAATTATTGTTTCTCGTTACTGAAAAAGAATTTTATTCCAAATCTGCTATGATGTTTCTGGCGATCGGAGTATTTGGCTCTTTCTTTGCCGTGCTTTCAGGTAACCAGGCATATCAGCTAATAAATAACTGGTCGGATGCAGGTAAAGAAATTTTTAACTCTCATCAAACATTTGCAAATATAACTGTCTGGTATTTTGCTGCTTTGCTTAGTCTTAGATATTTTTTGTTCATCGAGAAAAAACTAAACAGATTATTCATAGTAGTCATCGTAATTTTATCATTGGTTGGAGTATATTTTGTTTACCAGACTGGTTCTTACGGCGGAAAATTAGCTGATCAGGTTATGATAACTTCCACATCAATAAAATGATAGAAAGTAAATTTTGCTTAGCGATTTATTTAACTAATTTTGTTTTAAGATGATAAGATCAATAAAATATTTACTTATAAGTTTCTTACTTCTTGGTAATATTTCTTTTGCAGAAAAACCGCCATCAAGTAAAGCGACAGGATTTTTTGTTGCCTTTGGTGTTGGACCCCGAATGCCGATCGGAGATTTTTCAAACACTACGGATATTGGATATGGAGTAAATGTTGAGTTTTCATACACTGATAATGAATTTCTTCCGGTATTTCTATTTGGAAATATTGGATATGAACAATATCCTGGTTCACAAAACTATTTTCAGGAAACAGATTATTCTAATTTTCATACAAACGCTCTTCCGGTAAATATTGGGGCACGATATTATTTTGCTCCATTGTTAGAAAACATTGTTCTGCTTATGCCGATTGTGCAGGCATCTGCTACATACACTTACTATCAAACTTTAAATGAATTTGATCAGAATTCCGGTAAGAATAATTTTCTTGAGAATGAAAGTAAGTTTGGTTTTAGTGCCGGTGCCGGTATTTCGATGTTTATGATGGAATTATTAGCGTCTTATAATTATATGCCTTCAAATCAATTTATTTCAGTTGATTTAAAAGTTAGAATACCATTGTACATAAGTTTTTAAAGGAGATATATGAATTACAAAAATTTACTCATCGATATTAGTGAACACATTGCCGTGGTAACTTTAAATCGACCCGATAAGTTAAATGCTCTTAATCATGAAACTTTAACAGAATTACAGCAGGCATTTAATTCATTAAAAGATGATAAAAATATTTTTGTTGTGATAATTACTGGAAGTGGCGAAAAAGCATTTGTTGCCGGTGCAGATATTTCTGAAATAAACAAATTAGATATGCTTGATGGAAAAAAGTTTGCTGAATTTGGTCAATCAGTATTTTCTATGATTGAAAAGTTTGATAAACCGGTAATTGCAGCTGTAAATGGCTTTGCTCTTGGCGGCGGATGTGAACTTGCACTTTCCTGTCACATCAGAATAGCAAGTGAGAACGCAAAGTTTGGGCAGCCTGAAGTTAACCTTGGAATTATTCCTGGTTACGGCGGCACACAAAGGTTAACGAGATTAATAAATTCCGGCAGAGCAGCCGAAATAATTTTAACAGCAGATATGATTGATTCTTCCGAAGCATTAAGGATTGGATTGGTCAATAAAGTTTATCCGCAAAGTGAATTACAAAGCAAAGCTTTTGAAATGGCTTCTAAAATTGCAAGTAAAGGGCAGCAGGCAATTCGTTTAGCTTTAAAAGCAGTAAAAGTAGTTGATGAGGTTTCATCACGTGAAGGACAAAATATTGAAGCAACTTTGTTTGCTTTATGCTGCGGCACAGAGGACTTTAAAGAAGGTACACAAGCATTTTTAGAAAAAAGAAAACCATCTTTTAAGAATAAATAACTTGAAACAAAACCGAATCTATTTAAGAGATTGTGTAAAATGATTCGACGAATTGAATCTGAACCTTTTCTTAAACTTGAACCTAATTCTGAATTTTAATGAATAAATCATCTCTTCCAAAAAATATTGCCTTAACATTGCTCGGATCTGTAATAATACTTCTTGTCATTGATATCGCAATTACAAAGTACATTACTAAAGATGAGCCGCCAAGAAACAGAGAAGTATTGTCAGGAATTGAAATTGATAGATCATTTCATTCGGCACTTAAAAACTACGGTTTTTCGGATAACTGGATATCAAAAAGAAAAATTAAAAATATTTCCGGAGACTCACTTTTTGCTGCCTACTCTGTTAAGGTTCCTAAAGACGTTCCGATTCAATTACTAATACTTGAATTAAAAAATATTTTTTGGGATGATGATGTGTTGGTAGAAGCTGAAGAAATTACTGCGGGCAAAAAATCACTTGTAAAGTTATCATCCGAAAATAAATTAAAACTTGCTGCTGAATTTGCCTATGATGAAAGCGTTATCAGACAATTTGGAACCGTTGCTTTTCTGGTTAATGACTTACCATTGCAAGACGAAGAAATATTAAATTCTTTTTTAAAAACACCAGAACTTTTTTATACTGTACTTACACCCAAAGAAGAATCAAAGAAGAGATTATCACAAATATCTAAGGCAGGTAAAAGATTTACTTTGATGCTTGATGATAACATTACAGAATTAAATTATAAACTTTCTGATAGCTATTCAGATGATAAGATTAAGAAATCAATAAAGGAAATTGCAGGCACATTTTACAATGCAGCATTTTTTATTATCGATGATAAATCTGATTTGTTTGAATCAAAAAAATATTCCTTGATTCATTCTGAGTTATTAAAGAGAGGTATTACCTTAGTTAAGCTTTCAAAATTTGAAACATTATCATCTTCAAAGATTAACATTGCAGATAAGTTTCAGGATTTTATGTTAACAGTTAAAAAGAATGATGAAAAAATTCTATTGGTTAGTGCAAATGATTTTTTAATCATCTCAACAATAATTCCTTCTTACAGAAAAACAGGCTATAAGTTTATTTATCCCGGTGATATAATCATTAAGAGATAACTATTGTCACACTAAGCGAAGTCGAAGTGTGACCAGTGCTTGTAATTTATTGATCAATCTCTGCCCCAAATAAATCAACTTCAACAATATCGATATTAAGGGCGCTTAGTTTTTGCATTAATAAATTTTTATCACCAACGAGTGCAATTGTAAGTTTATCATTCAATATAAATTCTTTTGCTGCAAGATCTACTTCTGATTTAGTAACGGAATTTACATTTTGAATGTAAGTCTCAAAATAATCATCAGGCAAATTAAACAGTATTTTTCCAGCTACGCCTGAAGCTATCTGCCTGTATGTCTCAAAGTTAAGTGGAAACTTTTTGGTTATGGATGATTTAGCAAAATCTAATTCCTTATCACTGACTCCATTATGTATATTATCAAGTTCAAATAGAATTTCTTTTAATGCATTTGCGGTATTTTCAATTCCAACGGAAGTTGAGACTTCAAAAAAAGCTGTGTCTTTAAAGTATTGAAACCTTGAAGTTGCACCGTAAGTATATCCATTGCGTTCGCGGAGATTTAGATTTATTCTGCTTGTAAACTGTCCGCCCAAAATTGTATTTAGCAAATATCTCTGAAAAAAATCTTTTTGATTTCGTTTAGGGGTTAAGTGTCCAACTCGTATTTCTGTTTGAACAGAACCCTCTTTATGATATAAGCAAATCTTTTTATTTGGCTCGGCGGATGATGCTGAGAATGAAAAATTATTTTGAGTATTCTTCCATTCAGAAAAATATTTATTTAACAAATTTACAAGTTCGGACTGGTTTACATCCCCAACAACAATTAAAGCTGAATTTGAAGGTGAAAAAAATCTTTTATAGTAAGCTTTTACTTCATCAACATTAATTAATTTAACTGTTTCCTCGTATCCGGATACCGGGAAAGAGTAATTATTTGTTTTACCTAAAACTATCATATCAAAAATCTGATCAGCTAAATACTCCGGTTCATCCTTGCTTTGCATAATCCTGGTGATCAGTTTCTTTTTTTCTCTCTCAAAATCTTCATCATTAAAAGAAGGTTTAAGTAATACTTTACTTAGTAATTCCAATGATCGGTCTAAATTTTCTGTAAGAGTCTGCAGACTTAAATTTATCAGATCGTTATCCGTTGATACATTAAAGCTTGATCCAAGAATATCAAACTCATCACTCAACTGCAGTGCATTCATTCCATCGGCACCTTCATCCATTACAAGTGAAGTTAAATATGATAATCCTTTTTTATTTTCAGGATCGTATTTACTACCGGCGTTTAATATGAGATTTAATCTTACCAGAGGCAATTTGTCTTTGCTGATAAATGTTACTCTTAATCCGTTATCCAATAATATTTCATTTGGTTTTGGGAGATGAAATCTAATTTCAGATATCGCTGCAGGTTTACTTTTTCTATCGATCATTATATTGTTTCCTTTGGGGTGATACGGAGTTCTACAAAAGGTTTGGTGAGATAATTCTGAACAGCGTTTTTTATTGAAATTGAATCCACTTTATTGTAGCGGTCAAGATCACGCTCAAAAGAATTTGGTTCATTTAGATGATAGTTATAGTGATTTAAATAATCTGCAACTGTATCAAGATTTTGCATTGCAAAAACGAACTGTGCTTTAATTCCGTTTTTAGATTTTTCCAATTCTTTCTCACTAACATCTGTAATTGCTATTGTATTTACTTCATCTAAAATTATTTTCTTAAGTTCATCAAGATTAGTTCCCGGACGCGCAGTTGAAATAATCAGAAACTGACCACCAAATTTTCCGGAATGCTGAAATGCAGTAACGTCCTGAGCAATCTGTAAATCAAAAACTAATTTTTTATAAAGGCGGGAGTTTTTTGAGCCTGTTAAAATATCAGCAGCAACTTCTAACGAAGCATCGTCTTCGCCAAAAATTAAATCTGAATGCCATGCAAGGTAAATTCTATCCAGCTGAACATTATCTTTATGCTCAATCAGAATATTTTCTTTAAGAGTTAATTTGCTAGATGCTGGTTTATGATTTGACTCAAATGATTTGATTGATCCGAAATATTCTTCAATCAAATGTATTGCATTATCTTTATCAAAATCTCCGGCAACAACTAAGCAAGCATTATTGGGTGAATAATATTTTTCAAAAAAGTTTTTAACATCATCAAATGTATAACTTTCAATATCCTTTAAGAATCCAATAGTTGACCAGCTGTATGGATGACCTTCCGGATAAAGATTTGTATTGATGAGTTCCCACGCTAAACCATAAGGTTGATTATCGTACCGTTCTAATCTTTCATTCTTTACAACGTCTTTTTGGTTATCAAGTTTTTCCTGAGTGAGTGCAGGAAGAAAATATCCCATTCTATCCGATTCAAGCCAAAGAGCAAGCTCTAAATAATTGGATGGAAGCTTTTCATAATAATTTGTTTTATCTGTTGAAGTAGAACCATTCAAAGTTCCGCCGGCTTCTTGTATATATCGAAAGTGCATTTCCTTAGGAACATTCTCTGATCCCTGAAACATCATATGTTCAAATAAATGTGCCAAGCCGGTTTTACCTTTTGTTTCATAGGCAGAGCCAACTCTGTACCAGATGTTTACTGAAACGAGAGGAAGAGATTTATCTTCGTAAAGAATATATTCCAGTCCATTTTTTAGTTTACCTTTTGTGCAGTTAAGATTTAGGTGCTTCAAATGTTTTCCTTTGGATTATAAATAAACACTTAGCACAGTCCGCCGCGGCGGATCAGTCTGTGATTGTTTTAAAAAAAATATGTTTGCGCAGACTGAAGTCTGCGCTACGAGAATTCAAAATTACTTTAACAAAAACTCAATTCGTTCAAGTTTTCCATCAATATTATTGTTCGGAAAGATACGAAGTATTTTTGCCAGCAACGGATAAATGTCAATGTTATTTAATGTGCCGCAAGTATAACCGGATTTGAAGTCGGGACCAATTGCATAAAATATCCCATGCATATCAAGATTTGAAGGATCATAGCCATGATTTCCGAGAGGAAATTTTGATGAGTATTTTTCGATATCCTTTCCGTTAAATAAACTATATCCCAAATCTGCAATCAAGATAATCTCTGCAACATTCGGATTGTCTTTGTAATGAAGATAATCAGGAAGATCTTTTTTCCAATAAGCTTTATAATTTTTTTCAGAATCTTTTAATTTTTGGTAAACAACATTTTTTTCATCCTCATCAGGATAAATGAACATCATCGTTCCCTTATCCGAGGATTTGAATTTAAAACCGGAAAGAATTTTATCAATATTTATAACTCTATCAGCACTTAATTCAGTCATACCATGATCTGATAACACTATGATATTTGTGCTGTCCAATAAGTTTAATTTATCTAAGCCCGAAAATAATTTACGAATCAAACTATCCTGCATAGCCATAGATTGATTCACTTCCTTTGAGTTTGGTCCGTAATTATGACCCGAGGTATCGGTAGCATCAAAATAAACCATAATCAAATTAGGGCGATCATTATAAGGAAGTTGAAGCCATTCCAAAACTCCATTTATTCTATCATCATAAGGAGTTGTATATATAAACTGCTTTGAGTAATCGGGTCTTCGGTAATCAATATTTAATAGTGAGCCGGGCCAAAAATAACTTGCAGTTTTAACTCCTTGTCTTTTTGCCGTTTCCCAAATCGCTTCACCTTTGTACCACTCTGCATTGTTCTTTTCAGTCGTATCATATAAACTATATGTTTGATTGGTAAAAGGATTCGTAAAACTATTTGCAATTATTCCATGATTTTCCGGGTACAATCCCGTGATTATTGAATAGTGGGTTGGAAAAGTTTTTGATGGGAAACAGGGTTTTAGTGATAATGCATGCACACCATTTTCTCTAATGTAATCAAGATTAGGAGTTAATCCCCTGGTTGGATAATCCCATCTTGTCCCATCGAATGAAATAAGAATAGTATAATTTCTCTGCTGTCCAAATATCTGGATAGACAACAAAATTAAAATTAGACTTAAAAATTTAAGTTTGGAAGAATTATTCATAAAAAATTAGATTTTCTTTTTTGTAAAAATGGTTAAATATTCAACAAAAAACCCTCTATTTCATTCAAAACTAAATAATATTTAAAAAGCAAATATTTTTACAAGATTAAGAAAATATTAATTCTAAAAAATCTCTCAATCTTACTTGCATAAAAAACGATTTAGGCTAATATTTCTTATACAATTTCTTGATTCTTTGCTATGCAGAAAACTTTTACTATAAAACTTATCTTAAATACACTATCCCTTAACTATCTCAAGGAGAAAAAATGATTAATCGTTACTGGTTACTATCGATTTTCATGATGCTTCTTGTAACACTTACACTTATGCAATCAAATGTTTTTGCACAAGGTGTTACAACAGCGGCAATGAATGGAATCGTAGTTGATTCAAATGGTGACCCATTACCGGGCGCTAACTTATTAGCTGTTCATACTCCATCAGGAACAGAATACGGAACAACTACACGTGTTGATGGAAAATATAATCTTAATGGTTTAAGAACTGGTGGTCCATACAAAATTACCGTTTCATTTGTTGGATATAAATCCCAGGTTTTTGAAGGACAAACACTTCAATTGGGACAAAATGCTAAGATCGATTATACATTAATTGAAGAAGCAGTTGAACTAGGTGCCGTAACCGTTGTTGGAGAAAAAAATGCAATACTTTCCAGCAATAGAACCGGTGCTGAACAAAATGTTACTGCAAAAGATATTGAATTAGTTCCTTCAATCAGAAAAGACTTTGGTGATTTTGTCAAATTATCACCTCAGGCAAATGGAAATAGCAGTTCAATCGCTAGCAGAAATAACCGCTACAACAATATTCAAATTGATGGAACTCAATACAATGATTTGTTTGGTTTAGGTGCAACGGGTGCTCCAGGTGGTCAAACAGGAACCACGCCAATAAGTATTGATGCTATTCAGGAATTTCAGGTAGTAGTAGCACCTTACGATATAAAGTACGGTAGTTTTACTGGCGGCGGTGTTAATGCTATTACCAGAAGTGGTACCAACAAATGGTCAGGCTCTATTTTTGGTTATGGAAGAAATGAGAGTTTAGTTGGTCAAGCAGGCTTTCAAGAGGATAATAAAGATTATCCAGAATTTAAAGAATATGCTTACGGATTTAGACTTGGTGGTCCGGTAATAAAAGACAAATTATTCTTATTTGCTAATGGGGAAATCACAGCAAAAGATCAACCACTTTCAAATATTTCTTTAGTTACAGGTCCATCTACTGCTAAAGATTTAGGTGACCAGTTTGCAGCTATACTAAAAAGTAAAGGAATGGATGCTGGCACATACGGAACTTATACGGTTGAACAACCGAGTGAAAAGTTTTTTGTTAGATTGGATTTTAACCAGTCTGAAAATCATAAAATGACATTAAGACATAATTATGTAACGGCTTATCAGGATATTTTGGCGGGTAGAAATTCAAATACCCAGTTATCATTTAATACATTAGCGTATCGTATTAAAAACATAACCAACTCAACAGTATTTCAGCTTAACAGTACGTTTGCTAATAATTTATCAAATGAGTTAATTCTTGGTTTCACAACTATTAGAGATAGAAGAGCCGGAATAAGTGACAGACGCCCTGAAGTAAGAATTATGAGAGAAGATGTTCTTTTAGTTGCTGGACCTGATAGATTCTCATCAGCAAATGAGCTTGATCAGGATATCTTTGAATTAACTGATAACTTCTCAGCTTATTTGGGAAATCATGTAATTACAGTTGGTACACATAATGAGTTTTTCTCATTTAGAAATTTATTTGTTAGATCTTTCTATGGATATTATGAATTTAATACATTGGCAGATCTAGAGAATGAAACTCCTAGTTACTACCAGAGAGTATATTCACAAGATCCTAATGTTGAAAAACCCGCTGCAAGATTTAGTGTAAATCAGCTTGGATTCTATTTACAGGATGAGTGGACAGTGGTTCCTACATTCAAACTAACATTTGGTGTTAGAGCAGATATCCCATTCTTGCCTACAGAACCCGGATATAATCCAACGGTAGCAGAAGATTTTCCAGGGTACAGCACTTCTGATGTACCAAGCGGCAATGTAATGTTTTCTCCAAGACTTGGTTTTAATTGGGATCTTTTTGGCAACAGATCTACGCAAATAAGAGGCGGTATTGGTATTTTCACAGGTCGTATTCCTTATGTATGGATGTCTAACAACTATGGTAACACGGGTCTATTGATCGCTGAAGTTAACCAGGCAACCGGTGGTAATGTTGGATTTTCAGTAGATCCAGATAATCAACCAGGTCCCGGAGATCCAGGAACCGGTGCACCAAGAACAAGATCAGAAATTGATTTAGTTGATCCTGATTTCAACTGGCCACAAATCCTTAGAGCTAACCTTGCTGTTGATCAGGAACTACCTTGGAATATGATTGGTACTGTTGAATTTATGTATTCAAAATCAGTAAATGATCTGGTTTATGAAAAACTAAATCTCAATCCTCCAAGCGGAACTAACACAACAATTCCTGGAGAGGATGGAAGACCTAGATATGGTGGAACAAACAGCTATAACAGCCGATATTTTGACGTCCTCTTATTAAAGAATACTGATGAAGGATATCAATATAATTTCTCAGTTCAATTACAAAGAAACGTCGCTGAAGGAATTTCTTTTAACACAGCTTATACCTATGGTGTTTCTCAAGATGTGAATAGCGTCCTATCTTCACAAGCTCAGTCACAAATCAGATACAATCCAGTTTCTGGAGATCCTAATGCTCCTCCATTAACCACATCTAGTTTTGATTTAGGACATCGATATTTTGCTTCTGTATCTTATGCTCATGAATTCTTTGAAAATTCTCCAACTTCTATTTCATTATTTTACAATATTCAATCAGGTCGTCCTTTCTCATTTACAGTTAATGGTGACTTGAATAATGATGGATTAAATGGAAATGATTTATTCTACATTCCTGGTTCTCCTGATGAAATTTTAGTTGGTGCAGTTACTGGCGGTGCTTATGTTGAAAACACTCAACAAAAAGCTGACTTATTTGCTTTCATAGATAACAATGAGTATCTCGCTGAAAATAAAGGGTCAATGTCTGAAAGAAATGCAAGCAGAGCACCCTGGAATGATCAGTTAGATATGAGAATTGCACAAGACTTTGGAACTGGAATTGGTAATTTTCAAGTTGCGTTGGATATTCTAAACGTTCTTAATCTTGTAAATACAGAATGGGGATGGTTCCAAACCACATCTCAAGATACTTACACGATTGTAACATTAAATGGAACTGATCCTGCTACAGGAAAACCTGTTTATAGATTCAGTAAACCTTCAACAAACACTGCTTGGTCACCATCAGATTTATTATCCAGATGGCAAATGCAGTTAAGTTTAAGATATTCATTCTAAGTAGTACACACTTGTTCTTACATTAAAGGCGATCCTCGGATCGCCTTTTTTATGATATGTTGTATCCTTTTTTTATTGTTGTATCAAAATACAACCTCTCTTTTTTCAAAAGGTGGTTTGAGACAAGCCACCGGCTTGTCTTTACAAAATTCTGATAAAGTAAAGACGACTCGATGAGTCGTCTTTTGAGTTTTGTATTAGTTAGCAAGAAGCTTATTTGCAAATATTCAATTACTCTGAGACGAGCCAGCGGCTCGTCTTTACAATATTCTCTTAAGTAAAGACGACTCGATGAGTCATCTGTTTTCCTAAGTTCTAATCTAGAAAAAGTTAAATCACAAGATGGTAATTGCGTGTCATTCCCGTGAAAATGGGAATCCAAAACAATTTTTAAAAATGGATTCCTACCTTCTTGTGAATTATCTCAATGGGATACTTTTAATTTTTGCGATAGCCTTTGTAATATTAATAAAGAAATTACCTCCCTTTTAAACAGACAGTTTTGAAAATTCAATTATTGAAAGTAGCCGCAAGCTTCAGCTTGCGAAATTAGAACCAAAACGCAACTTGAAAGTTGCGGCTACCGATCGTTAATCTATTTTTAAACAACCTTTTTAAGGTGAGTGGCAGGGGTGAGCTCTAATGTAAAAGTTTTAAAACTCTATCTGGTCTTATTGAACCCAGCAACTTAAACAATTCCGAAAATGGGATATCTCTATCCCAGGAAAACAAAGTAATGAATGCTTCTCCAACAACAGCATCACGAGGAACTAATCCCCAAAAACGGCTATCCAAACTGTCGTCTCTGTTATCACCCATCATAAAGTAATAATCTTTTTTAAAGGTGTATGATGAAACCGGAACACCATCAATAACAATTGCATTACCTTTAAGTTCAACAACCCGCTTGCCGTACTCTCTATCGATAATTGTTCTCCACTGTTCAACATTATAAATGTTTAATGGAATTTTCATTCCCTTTTTAGGGATAACTAAAGGTCCATAATTATCTTCATTCCAAGGCATACCTTTAGGGAAGATTCTTGGTTCAGCGTAACCTTTGGGTGCTGGTCGCAGATAACTTCCATACTGCCCGCGGTAATATTTAATAAATGGCGGTTTCCAGAATTCCTTTCCGTTAACGAAGACAACTTTGTCCACAATCACGATTGTGTCGCCGGGTGTTCCGATACATCTTTTAACATAGTTTATATTTTTTTCTATCGGCTCAAGCTGATCACGATCACCCGGATACTCAAATACAACAATATCTTTTGCTTTAGGCTCTTTAAAAGCCGGAAGAGTAAAGTAGGGAAGTGCTACTTCTGTAAAAGGTATATAGCGTGGCGAACTTGATCCATAAATAAATTTATTTACAAGAACAAAATCTCCAACAAGAATGGTGTCTTCCATTGATCCTGTTGGGATACGAGTGTTTTGTATAATAAAAGTAATAATGAATAAAGCGGCTATTCCTGCAAATGCTAATTGCTTAAAAAATTCAGCAATTTTACCAGCGATTGTAGTTGGTTTAGGTTTTTCTTTTTTCTTGAAAAAGTTTTTCAGTTTCTCCTGAAATGACAATTTGTTTTCTCCAGATATTTATAAAAATTTTCGTAGCACAGACTTCAGTCTGTGATTTATTAAAACTTATTTACGCAGAATAAATTCTGCGCTACGATGATAACATTTTTTTTAATATTTCATTAACAAGTTTTGGATTTGCTTTCCCTTTTGATTCTTTCATCACCTGTCCGACAAAAAATCCAAATACTTTTTCTTTACCTGAACGATACTCTTCAACTTGTCCAGCATTCGCATCAATAATCTTTTGTATGATCGTTTCAATTTCTGACGCATCCGAAATCTGAATAAGATTTTTTTCTTTAACAATTTGTTCAGGATCAGAATTATTTTCCATCATAATCGGAAATATTTCTTTAGCAATCTTGCCGCTTATCGTTCCATCTTTTATAAGATTAATAAGCCTACCCAAATTTAAGGGTGAGACAGGGAAATCCGAAATATCAATCTTTTTATCATTAATAACTGCAAGTACATCGCCTGTTACCCAGTTACTTGCAATTTTATATTCATCAGTTACAGAAATAACTTCCTCAAAGTATTTTGCGAGTGATTTAGTCTGCGTAAGTATTTCACTATCATAAACCGGAAGTGAAAAATCCGTAACAAATCTTTTTAATTTGGCATCCGGTAATTCAGGAAGAGATTTAGATATTTCTGTCTTCCATTCTTCATCAACAATAACGGGCAGTAAGTCAGGATCGGGGAAATATCTGTAATCGTGGGCTTCCTCTTTACTTCTCATCGGATAAGCTTCGTTAGTGTCTGCATCCCAAAGTAAAGTTTGCTGAACAACTCTTTCACCTTCTTCAATCAATTCAATTTGTCTTTTTATCTCGTATTCAATTGCTCGTTCAACATTTCGAAATGAATTCATGTTTTTGATTTCTGTTTTAGTACCAAACTCACTTTCATCTTTTAATCTTACAGATATATTCGCATCACAACGTAAGGAACCCTCTTCCATATTTCCATCACAAATACCAAGATACTGCACAATTTGTTTAATCTTACTTAAGTATAAATAAGCTTCTTCAGCTGTGCGAATATCAGGTTCACTAACTATTTCCATTAGCGGAACACCACATCTATTAACATCAACCAAAGTAGCACTACTTTGATCGTGAATAGATTTACCGGCATCTTCTTCCATATGGATTCTGGTAATTCCAATTATTTTTGTTGAACCATTTTTTGTACTTACTTCTATAAAACCATTCTCACAAATCGGTTCTTCGTACTGCGAAATTTGGTATCCTTTGGGAAGATCTGGATAAAAATAATTTTTTCTGGCAAAGATTGAATGTTCATTTACGCGGCAATTAGTCGCTAATCCCATTAGAGTGGTGTACTCAACAACTTTTTTATTAAGTACAGGTAAAACTCCAGGGTGTCCCAAACATACGGGACAGGTATTGCTATTAGGATCATTACCAAACTTGGTCGAACATCCGCAAAAAATTTTTGAGTCTGTTAAGAGTTGGGCGTGAACTTCTAAACCTATTACTGCTTCGAATTTTGTATTCATAAATTGTGTTTGATTACGCGGGCAAATATAGGAACGATTGGCTTTATATGGAAAGATTAAAATAAATCTATTATGATAACCGGATTAAATGTTTGCTCTGCGGTTTTATCTTACTTTAGATATAACTATTTTTTTATAGTAATTACTCAGAGAATTAATTAACAAAGAGATGAAGATTTGATAAATCATCTAAGTTACTCTGAGCGGAGTCGAAGAGTGATTCACATAAATCTTCTTACGTTAACTAAAAGGTTGCGTTAGCTTAATATTATTAATTATACAGTTAACTATGCAAAGAATACAAAAAATAGGATTTGTGCTTGGATTAGTATCCTTTCTCATACTCTTGATTTTTTTTAATCCAGATCCGCAAAACCCTAATGTTGGTAAGGTTGCATCTGTCGCAGTCCTTATGGCAATTTGGTGGATTACGGAAGCTTTGCCAATGGCTGCTACATCTTTAGTTCCCTTAGTTTTCTTTCCTCTTCTTGGAGTTTTATCAGGTTCCGTAATTTCAGGTTCGTACATTAACTCTGTTATCTTTCTATTTATCGGTGGATTTATGCTGGCAATTGCCATGGAAAATTGGGGATTGCATAAACGTATTGCACTAAAAATAATTTCGATTTTTGGAGGAACAGCAAACTCAATTTTATTTGGATTTATGTTTTCTGCGGCTTTTCTTTCTATGTGGATTTCAAACACTGCAACAGCAGTAATGATGCTGCCGATTGCTCTTGCGGTTATCACAAAAATTGAAAATGAATTTGGAAAAGATGAAACAAAAAATTTTTCAAAATCAGTTTTGCTGGGTATTGCTTATTCTTGTTCAATTGGTGGCATTGCAACATTAATTGGTACACCTCCAAATTTAGCTTTGGTAAGAATTCACAAAATTGCTTTTCCTAATGCTCCACAAATTTCATTTGGGGATTGGATGCTGCTTGCGTTTCCGATAACAGTTCTTCTATTAATTCTTACGGCAATTCTTTTATCTAAAATAGTTTTCAAATCAAATAAGAAAATTCAGATAAGTAAAGATTTTATTGCAAATGAATATAAATCGCTTGGTAAATTTTCATTTCCGGAAAAAGTAATTGCAATTGTTTTTAGTATAACTTCTTTGTTGTGGATTTTTAGAACTGATTTAAATCTTGGGTTTATAAAAATTTCGGGCTGGTCATCAATATTTTCAACTCCCGATTTTATTGATGATGGAACGATCGCAATTACAATGGCGTTTTTACTTTTTCTATTTCCCTCAAAAGAAGATAAACAGAAAACAATTCTTAGCTCAAATGTATTTGAGCAAATTCCATGGGGAATAATTTTATTATTTGGCGGCGGATTTGCACTTGCAACAGCATTTAGTTCTAGTGGATTATCAGAGTTTATCGGAAACAATTTGGGAGGATTGTCAAATATTCCAACTTTTATTTTAGTATTGATTATTTGTACTATAATAAACTTCCTAACTGAGCTAACATCCAATACTGCAACAACTCAAATGATCCTCCCAATCCTAGCATCCGTTTCTGTTGCCATCGGAATAAACCCGCTTCTTTTAATGATTGCCGCAACACTTTCAGCATCCATGGCATTTATGATGCCTGTTGGTACGCCACCAAACACAATTGTTTTTGCAAGTAAAAGATTAAGGATTTCGGATATGGCAAAAACGGGATTTATGCTTAATATTATTAGTGTAATTGTAATAGCGATTATCGTTTATTTTATAGGTTCTATCATCTTTGATTTGAGTACCTTTCCAAATTGGGCAAGAATTTCTCATTAAAGCTGGAGGCACGTTATAATCATTAAAAATCGATTAACTTTTATAGCATTATAGTATGCATTTATTGATAGTTAATTACTCGCAATAAAAAATTAGTTTTCTTATATTGGGATCCGATTTAATAACACTTGGATAAAATGAAATTAAATATTGTCGGAATATTATTATTGCTGATAAGTCAATCGATTTTAGCGCAAACAGCTTCAACATATTTCCCTTCGCAAACCGGTTATAAATGGAATTATGAATCTGTGCCGCTTGATTCACTTAATAATCCGGTAAACTCACAAAAGTTTTATTCAATAGATTCGTTTGTAGTTGCTGCCCCTTTTAATGGTAAAAATGCCAATATTGTTCTTAGCAAAACAGGACCGCAAAGTACAATTAACTTTCAACCATTTTTGGACACTTTATATTATAATTTTGAGTCCTCAAATGGATTTGAATATTTTGATCCCGAGTTAGTTTCGGGATTGCTTGGTAATGTTGATTCAACCCTTGGTATAAATTTTCTAAATTTTTTCAGTTCACTCGAAGGATGGTACTCATACTATAGATTTGCCTCGAATGTTAATGCATCATATCAGATATTTCAGAAAGATACTACAATCATAATAGATTCAACATCTCTGCCCACAAGATTTGAGTTGATAGGAAAGCGTTTGGCAGATGAAACAATAAATACAGCAATCGGATCGTTTAATTGTAAAAAGTTTTTGTTAGAGAGAAGATTAAGTTACCTGGTTTCGATTCCGCCGTTTCCTCCCATTGCATTTAAAATTCTTGGAGTTGAAGAAACCATTTGGCTGGCTCCTGATAACTGGAAAGTAAAAAGCTATGTTCCATCAACAAATGTTGATTTATCAATTTTGGGTGTACCTGCATTTAGTGTTCCTGGTCTTGAAACAAACATTATTCTTCCTATCACTGATGTGGAAGATGATTTTATTTCTCTTAATAATTTAGAGCTTTATCAGAATTATCCAAATCCATTTAATCCAAGTACAACAATTCGATATTCGATTCCTAACGTTATTTCGACCGAAGGGAGAAATCTGAATGTTGTACTAAAAGTTTTTGATATCCTTGGAAATGAAGTGGCAACGCTTGTTAATGAAGAAAAACCAGCAGGAAATTATGAGGTTGATTTTAATCCTGCATCATGGATCAAAAAACCCGCATCAGGAACTTATTTCTATCAACTAAAAGTTGACAACTTTTTTCAATCCAAAAAAATGATATTGATGAAATGATTTTCTCACCAATACTTAAAAATATAATTAACTAATTATTTAAAAAATTTGGGGATCTTAATGTCTAACTACAACTTGATGAAAAAATATTACAATCCGGAATTTCAAACAATTGAAGTTCCAACAAGAGATGAGATAGAAGAACAATATAAATGGAATCTAACGGATATATACAGCTCAGATGATGAATGGGAAAAAGATTTTAAATTTGTTGAGCAAAGTATTTCTGGCTATACCCGATTTGAAGGTAAAATAACCGAGTCTGCTGATAATCTTTTAGCCTGCTTAAAATTTGATGAAGAGATTAGTATAAAATTGGAGAGATTATACCTTTATTCCATGCTTTCTAAAGATGCTGATATGCGTAATGCAAAATATCAGGGTATGGATGATAGGATAAAAAGCGTTTACTCTAAAGTCCTAACAGCAAGTTCATTCATTAAGCCAGAACTGCTGAAAACTGATGAATCAAAATTATTAAGCTTTATTAACTCGAATCCTGATTTAAAAATTTACAAGCATTCATTTGATGATCTTTTAAGATTTAGGAAGCATACGCTCGAAAGGGAACAGGAAGAACTGCTTGCAATGGCAAGCGAAGTAACTCAGGTTCCTTACAATACTTATTCACTTTTTACAAATGCTGATTTAAAATTTCCTAAAGTTGCTGACGAAAATGGTAACGAAATGGAGATGTCGCATTCAAGATTTTATTCCGCTCTTTATTCTAAAGATAGAAATTACCGCGAACGTGCTTTTAAGGCATATTTAAAACCTTATATGGATAATGTTAACTCTTTCACTTCATTGTTCAATGGAAATTTAAAGGCTAATATCTTTTACTCTAAGGCACGAAAGTATAACTCTGCAAGAGAAGCTGCATTATTTAAGAATAACATCCCGATCTCAGTTTTTGACAATCTTGTTGAAGCTGTAAATAAAAACATTTCTCCAATGTATCGATGGGCATCACTGAAGAAAAAACTTCTTAATTTAGATGAGCTACATCCCTATGATGTTTATGTTACTTTATTTGATCAGAAACTTGAAAAGAAATATTCTTATGAAGAAGCAAAGCAAATTGTAAACGATTCGCTTAAAATTATGGGTGATGATTATCTAACCTCACTGAATAAGGCTTTTGATAACAGATGGATTGATGTCTATGAAACAAAAGCAAAACGAAGCGGCGCTTATTCATCTGGAACTACTTTCGGAGTTCATCCTTACGTGTTGTTAAACTGGACTGATCTGCTCAACGATGTGTTTACACTTGCACACGAAATGGGACACAATATGCACTCATATTACACAGGTCTGCATCAACCATATACTTATGCTAATTACTCTATCTTCTTGGCAGAGGTTGCATCAACCTTTAATGAAAATCTCCTGCTCGATCATCTTATAAAAATTTCCGAATCAAAAGAAGAAAAACTTTTCTTACTAGAAAAATACCTTAATAACATTACCACAACTGTTTACAGACAGGTAATGTTCGCTGAGTTTGAATCACTTACTCATTTTAAAGCTGAAAACGGTGAAGCATTAACTCCGGATGTTTTATGCAAACTTTATAAAGATGTTTACCAAAAGTATTGGGGACCAGAAATGCAGATTGATGAGGAAGAAAGTTATACCTGGGCGAGAGTGCCGCATTTTTATTATAACTTTTATGTTTATCAGTATGCTACAGGATTTGCAGCATCAGAAGCGCTTGCATTAAAGGTAAAAACTGAAGGTAAACCTGCTGTTGATAAGTATCTTCATTTTCTAAAATCCGGCAGCTCTGATTATCCGATTAATATTTTGGATAAAGCTGGAGTAAATATGAACTCGCAGGAACCAATATTAGCTGTTACAAAAAAAATGAATCAAATAATTGATGAAATAGAAAACTTAATCTGAAAAAATATAGGACTTAAATGAAAGTATACACTAAAATTGAATTGAATGATTTTAAACAATCTTTAACTTATGATGACATTAGCCTGATACCAACGCAGGTTTCCAGAATAAAATCCAGAACGGAAGCATCAACTAACTGTTCTTTTCTTGGATTAAAACTTAATGTCCCGGTTATCTCCAGTCCAATGGATTCTGTTACCGGAATAGAAATGGCAAAGGAATTATCAAATCTTGGAAGCCTTGGAATTGTAAATAGATTTGATTCTTCGCTCGATTCAGTTTTAAATTCTAAAAATGGCAAAGGGATAAGATCTGTATCTATTGCATTGAATACGAATTTAAATATTATTGAAAAAATTGCTGCAAAAAATTATATAATATGTATTGATACTGCTAATGCAAACAACAAAGAAGTTTTAAAAAAAACCGAGATGATCAAGAAAAAATTTGATGTTAAAATAATTGTGGGAAACATTGCACACGGGGCTAGTCTTGATCAGCTTGAAAATGCTGGAGCGGATGCTGTTCGTGTTGGTATTGGAAGCGGGAGTGTTTGCACAACATCAATACAAACCGGAATTGGAATTGGACAGGTGTCATCTTTGTTAAATGTTTTATTTGCCAGAAAAGACAAAAAGTTAAAAATCAAAATTATCGCAGATGGCGGAGTCAAAAGTCCGGGTGATGTTGCAAAAGCAATATCACTTGGTGCTGATGTTGTTATGTTAGGTAGAATGCTTTCCGGAACACGTGAAACCCCGGGTGAAGTTATTAAATACAATGGACAGCTTTGGAAAAAATATCGCGGCTCTGCTTCTTTTGGTGTTAAAATGCGCAATGAATTTATTGAAGGTGAAGAGACAATGGTTGCATATAAAGGCGCGGTAAAAAGTGTTATTGATGGGATATCTGACGGGTTAAAAAGTTCAATGAGTTATATGAATTGCATGAATTTGGATGAGCTTAGAAAAACTGAAACTTTTGCCGTATTAAGTAACAGCTCATATTTAGAACGACTGCCAAGAATGTAAAATTAATTTTGAAAATATAATTTAATTAAAACCGGATTCGTTCCGGTTTTTTTATAATTTAACTTTTTTAAGTCTTAGTGAATTACTTATCACAGAAACAGAACTAAGCGACATCGCTAAAGCAGCAAACATCGGGTTAAGTAATCCAAGTGCTGCCAATGGAATTCCAATCACATTATAAATAAATGCCCAGAATAAATTCTGTTTAATGACAGCAATGGTTTGTTTAGAGAGCTTTATTGATTTTAATACTCCGCTTAAATCACCATTTATCAAAACAACATCTGCGCTTTCGATGGCTACATCAGTTCCATTACCTATTGCTATACCCACATTGCTTTGAACTAATGCCGGAGCGTCATTAATTCCATCGCCAACCATAATTACTTTTTTACCAACATCCTGTAATTGTTTTACTTTGCTGGATTTATTTTCAGGCATCACACCTGATTCAAACTTATTAATTCCCGTTAGAATAGAAATCGACTTTGTAACATTTTCATTATCACCCGAAAGCAAAATGGGAGTTATATTCATATCTTTAATTTTAGTAATCACATCCAATGAATTATTTTTTACAGAGTCAACCACAGATACAAATCCTTTTAACTCTCCTTCAATAGCCAGAAATATTAGTGAGGAATTTTGAAAGATATCTTTTTTAAGTACGGATTTTACTGTGCTCAAATCAATTTTATTTTCATTCATAAAAGATTCATTACCGGCTAAAAGATTTTTGTTTTCTGTTTTTCCTTTTATTCCTTTACCAGGTTTGTTTTCAAATTCATTAATAATAAACGGATTTATATTTTTTTCTTTAGCATATACTATAATAGCTTTTGCAATCGGATGTTCAGATTTACTTTCGAGTGAAGTTAAAATAGATAAGAATTCATTTTCTGGTATATCTTTTACAAAAATATTATTTACAGATAATCTGCCCTCAGTAATTGTTCCGGTTTTATCAAACACTATTGTATCCGCACGATGTAGTTCTTCTAAACCCTCTCCGTTCTTAAACAAGATTCCGTTTTGTGCAGCTTTACCCATTCCGACTATCAATGCAGTTGGTGTGGCTAAACCAAGCGCACAAGGACAGGCAATTATGAGCACTGCAACAAAATTCATAATTGCAATACTTATATCATCAGGTTTGATTAAAAGCCAGGAGATAAATGTTATAATTGCAATCAGAACTACGATTGGAACAAATATAGATGCAACTTTATCCGCAAGATTTTGGATAGGTGCTTTTGAGCCCTGAGCTTCTTCAACCAATTTTATTATTTGACCAAGTACAGAATTTTTCCCAATTGTAGTTATTTCAAATTCAAAATAACCTGAAATATTTATTGTTCCCCCAGTTACTTTAGATCCAATAATTTTTTCAACAGGCAAACTTTCGCCGGTTATCATCGCTTCATTTATAGTAGAGGAGCCCGATGTGATAATGCCATCAGCAGGAATTTTACTGCCTGGTTTAATCACAATTATATCACCGCTCTTCAATTCATCAATTTGTTTTTCAACTTCTAAGTTTCTTTCTTTAACTATTGCTGTTTTTGGTTGAAGCTCCACTAACTTTTTTATTGCTGACCCAGTTTTAGATTTGGCTCTGCTTTCCAGCCATCTTCCCAAAAGTATAAGGGTTATGATTACTGCTGCTGTATCAAAGTAAACGTGATTGTTATGATTAGTGTGCGGAAAAATTTCCGGAAATAGTGTGATCAATAAACTAAAAAGATAAGCTGCGCCTGTTCCAATTGCAACCAAAGAGTTCATATCTGCAGAAAAATGCTTTAGGTTGTTCCAGAATACTTTGTAAAATCTCTTACCAGAAACAAAAAGAACCGGAGTCGTTAAAAGTAAAAGTATTTTATTTATCTGCTGAACACTTAAAAAATTATTCAATAAAAAATCATCCCACATCATTCCCATATTAATTATAGTGATCGGGATTGTAAGAGAAATAGCAAAAATCAAATCACTTTTAAGTTCTTTAAGATGTGAATCAACATAATCAGTTTTTTCATGAGGTGCATTCTGTCCTTTTTGCAGAATGGATAGATCAAGTTTATAACCAATATCTTCAACCGTTTCTGCAATTTTATTCAAATCAACAATAGAAGGATCATAATCTAAAGTTACTTTTTCTGTAGCCAGATTAACATTTACGGAAGAAACACCTTCAAATTTAGAAACTGCTTTTTCAACCCGTGCAACACAACTTGCGCAGGTCATTCCTTCAACAGGTAAAGAAATTTTTTTCGTGATTATTTTATTAATAGCCATTTTTTAATTAACAACTATGTATCCTGCAACTTCGATTGCTTTTTTAATGGCTGCCTCATTTACTTTATTCTCATCATATTCCACGGAAGCTTCACCAATTTTAACTTCAAGATTTTGCACATCAAGTTTCTGAACTTCTTTTTTTACAGCCATTACGCAATGCTGACAGGACATTCCATCAATTTTTATTACCGATTTCATATATCTCTCATTTAGTTTTCACGGATTTTTATTTACTGAAATATAATAAACCATAAGTAGATTTAAGCAAACGACAAGCACACTTTAAAATAAAGATATTTTAAGTTTGGTGGTTAAGGTTTATGTTTTATGATAAGAGTTTTGGGTGTGTGGGATTTTTTTTTGTTAGATTTTCTGGATCCTAATTTTGAATTCTCCTCGGGTGTCGGATTAAAAACTTCAAACCTTGGATTTT
Source organism: Ignavibacteriaceae bacterium (assembly GCA_044227615.1). Lineage (GTDB taxonomy): Bacteria > Bacteroidota > Ignavibacteria > Ignavibacteriales > Ignavibacteriaceae > IGN3. Next base: position 1,814 of record JBGAWM010000026.1, on the reverse strand, counting down.
GTTTTACTGAATCCTGAAGTTTTTTCGGTTCATTTTGTTTAACTATTTCAGGATTCTCAGATACTTTCTCAGTAAGATTTGGGTTGACAACAACTTCTTTTTTTTCTTGCATCACTGTTTTGAATAGCACTTTGGTTTTTGATTTATTTCTGTAGCCCATATACGAAAAAAAGAAAATTATCGCGCTAAGGACGATAAATATCAGAAGGACTACCTGTACAATTTCAATAAGTTGCAAAATTCTCTCCTATTTGCATTATATTATACAATACACGTACCATCAAAAATAACCAAAAACGATTATATTCGTGCAATTATTTGTCATTTAATGAAATTCTATTCAAAATGAGATATTATTGCAGATAAATCTAAAGAAGTTTGATTTTATAATATATTATAAAATAAGCAGTTAGGTTGATTTTAGCACAAATCTTTGATAATTTTCGCCGCCAAAATAAAATGACTTCAAATAATGATTAAGGTTATAAATGACTAAGGCTGATATTGTAGATAAAGTTGCAGCGGGCACTGGGCTTACAAAACTTGAAACTGAGGCAATTATTGAAGGTTTCTTCTCAACTGTTATTGAAGCTCTTAAGGAAGGTCGTGGTATTGAGATAAGAGGATTTGGCAGTTATAAGGTTAAAAAGAAGAATGCCAGAAATGCACGTAATCCTAAAACCGGAGACAAAGTTTTTGTTGATGAACATTTTGTTCCTACATTTAAATTCTCAAAGGAATTTAAAGATATTGTAAATGTCGGAATGAGCGAAAAGAGGAAGGGTTAATTTATAAATGCCAAAGTTTTGTAACGAATGCGGATACAAGTTTGAAAAAGAATATAAATTCTGTCCTGAATGCGGCACAAAGGTATCAGGACAAAAAAATTCTAGAACCAAGAACGTAGAATCAAGATCATCATCAGAGAGTGGAGGGAAAAAATTAGAGCCTAAAATTTTATACTCAATTTTTATTGGAGGATTTGCAGTTCTTGCGATTATCTTATTAACATCCGGTATTCTTGATTCAACTCCCGTCTCTCAAACTGTAATGAATCAAAATCAGGTTACTCCAAATACAAATTCCGGTGTTAACCTTAACAATATGCAAATGATAAATGATCTTGAAGCTAAGATCAAGCAGAATCCTGAAGACTATCAAAGTTTACTGGAATTAGCCCATTTGAAAAATGATTCTGGATTATTTGAAGCAGCAATACAAAACTATAAAACATATTTAGATAAAAATCCTAAAGATGCTGATGCCAGAGTTGATATGGGAGTTTGTTATTTTAACTTGCGGGATTATACAAATGCAATCAAAGAAATGGAAACAGCGTTAAAGTATGTTCCTGATCATCAGATTGCACATCTTAATCTTGGGGTTGTAAATCTTTCAGCAGGTAATATAGAAGCATCTAAACAGTGGCTAAAAAAAGCCTACGATCTAAATCCAACAAGTGAAGTTGGAAAAAAAGCAGAACAGTTATTGAATAATCATTAGTAAATTTCTTAAAGGAGAAAAAGCCGATGCCTTGTGGTAAAAAAAGAAAACGCCATAAAATGTCTACACATAAAAGAAAAAAACGATTACGTAAGAACAGACATAAAAAGAGAATAAGATAGTTTTTATCGTTAGCTTATTTTAAGAGGCGAAGAGTTATATCTTCGCCTTCTTGTTTCTGATTAAAATCAGTAATTATATAAGCCAACTTAGCTCAGCTGGTAGAGCAACTCATTCGTAATGAGTAGGTCGCCGGTTCGATTCCGGCAGTTGGCTCAGAAAACAGTTATTTTTTAGAGCATCCCGATTTG
>JBGAWM010000025.1:0-41215 GCA_044227615.1 Ignavibacteriaceae bacterium | reverse complement strand
AATCTCCGAAAAATATTTATGCTAAAAATAATGATTTAAATGAATATCTTTGTAAAAATGTTTTGATCATGAAAAAGAAAATTGACAAAATAAATAAACTATTAATACAGCATTTCGGAATTCCTTCCAAAGCTAAGAAAAATCCTACCCCATTAGACGCTATCATTGGCACCATATTATCACAAAACACTAATGATAAAAATTCATATCAGGCCTATAGAAATCTAAAAGATAATTTTAAAAATTGGGATGAACTAACTTTATTGAAACCATCACAGATTGAAAAATATATTAGGATTGCCGGACTTGGTAAACAAAAATCCAAATCAATTTATGAGCTTCTTCAATCGTTAAAGAAACAGGAAAAATCAGTTTCATTAGATCATATAAAAACTAAAAATGATTCAGAGATTTTAGAGGAGCTTACATCATACAATGGAGTTGGAGTTAAAACAGCAAGCTGTGTTTTGCTTTTTTCACTTGGGAGAAATATTTGCCCGGTTGATACTCACGTTCATAGAACATTAAATAGAATTGGATTAGTTAAAACAAATAGTCCTGAAAAAACATTTTATAAAATTTTAGACAAGATTCCTGAAAACACTGCACATTCATTTCATACTAATTTAATACGACTGGGAAGAGAGATTTGTAAACCGGCAAATCCAAATTGTTTGATATGCCCGTTACTAAAAATTTGTAAATATGAACAGAAGAATTTAAAACTTCTTAATACTCAAAAAACGATTGATTTTATGCTGTTGGATAACTTATAAATACAATCATTTTAATGGTTTTTAGCGATTAGTCTAAAATTGCAGATGGATTTTCACTGGATATCAATTTATAATTGGTCACACTTCGACTTCGCTCATTGTGACGGTGGATTATCTTAAAAAACAATTACTTGATGCTTTTATTAAAGATTTAATTTCTACTTTTTTCTGAAATCATTTTCTGTTAACTTTGAAATAATTATTCACCCCAATAACTAATCGGAGTTTTTTTAATGTCGAACAATTTAGGATTAATTGGATATGATTTTGTTGAGTTTTATGTTGGCTCAGCAAAGATGTGGGCATACTGGCACGCTAAAGCTATGGGTTTGAAAGTAAAAGCTTATCTTGGACCTGAAACGGGAAACAGAGACAGAGTTTCATATTTTCTTGAAAAAAATAATGTAAGAATTGTTCTTACCTCTGCAGTAAAACCCTCAACATATGATGTGGCTTCCTTTGTAGAGAAACATGGTGATGGAGTTAAGCGCTGGTCGGTGCGCGTAAAAGATGTTAGTAAATCGTTTGAAACATCTTTACAAAACGGGGGCATACCTGTGCAGTATCCAAAAAGGCACGAAGATGAGAATGGATTTATTGAAGAAGCCGCAATTAAACTTTATGATGATGCAGAGATTGTCTTTATCAATAGAGAAAATTATAAAGGACTATTTAAGCCGGGATATGGAAAACCAGTTCAGAATATTAATATATCTAATGAGGATACTGGTTTAGAAACTGTTGACCATATTGTTGGAAACGTTAGAACAAATGAAATGAATCTTTGGGCAAACTATTTAAACAAAAGTTTGAACTTTGAAACTTTCATCGAATTTGGTGAAGGCGATATCTCAACAAAATATTCTGCATTATTATCAAAAGTTGTTAGATCACGTGAAGGTGCACCCATAAAAAATCCCATTAATGAACCATTTGAAGGGATTAAAAAATCTCAGATTGAAGAATATATTGATGAGTATTTTGGTTCTGGTATCCAACACGTTGCCATCACAACAAAAGATATTATCGCAACAATAAAAGCAATGCGTGCAAACGGTGTTGAGTTTTTAAGTACCCCACCTGACACCTACTACAAAATGTTAAAAGAAAAAGGCTGGAAGATAAAAGAAAATATCGATGAGCTTCAGAAACTTGGAATTCTTTGCGATACCGAGGGTAAGGGATATTTACTCCAGCTCTTTACAAAACCAGTTGGAGATAGACCAACATTTTTCTATGAGATTATTCAGCGTTGTGAAGGTGCTGAGGGATTTGGACAAGGAAATTTTCAAGCATTATTTGAATCGATTGAAAGGGATCAAGCGGTAAGAGGAAATCTGGATAAAACTAATTGATTCAAGATTATATTAGCTTAAGAATATGAATTAGAAAAAAACAATAGGAGTTTGTAATGCCATTTTATGTTAAAGTCGGAAAAGTACCACCAAAGCGTCACACAACTTTTTATAAAGAGGATGGGAAGTCTTTATACCGAGAGGAACTTTTTAGTACAAAAGGCTTTTCGGGAATTTATTCAAATAAGTATCATCTTTATATGCCGACGGAAGTAGAGAAGATTGACGAAGTTCATATTGATTCGTCTGGAAATGATTGGAGGGATGCTCCATTAGAATACTATCATTTTATTACGGATAAAAAAAAATCTAATGGTAATATTATTACCGCTCGAAATGAATTTTTAAAGAATGAACATTGTGTAATGTCAACCGCACATCTTTCTGAGGACACAGAATATTTTTATCGCAACAGTCAAATGCACGAAATGTTATTTGTTCATCATGGTAAAGGTGTTTTGTTATCAGAGTATGGTAAAATAGATTTTAAGGAATGGGATTACTTAATTATACCAAAAGGAACTACATATCAAATTAAATTTGATGATTACAAAAACAATAAACTATTTATAATTGAATCGGATACTCCTTTTGATATTCCCAAACATTTTAGAAATGAATATGGACAGTTAACAGAAGAAGCTCCATATTACGAAAGAGATTTTCGTGTTCCCGAATACACTGAACCTATTGATAAACTTGGTGACTTTCGATTAAGATTGAAAGTCCGCAAAAGAATGTTTGAGTATAAGTTGCCTCACCATCCATTTGATGTTGTTGGATGGGATGGATTTCTTCATCCTTATGCATTTAACATTAAAGAGTATGCTCCAAAAGTTGGTAAGATTCATTTGCCGCCGCCGATACACCTTGCATTTGTAACGCAGCATTTTGTTGTGTGTAATTTCGTTCCGCGTCTTTATGATTTTCATCCAGATGCTATACCTGCACCTTATTACCATTCAAATGTTGATAGTGATGAAGTTTTGTATTATGTCCACGGCGATTTTATGAGCAGAACCGGAGTTCAGGAAGGATCAATTACGCTGCATCCAATGGGAATTCCGCACGGACCACAGCCTGGTAAAACTGAAGCATCAATTGGTAAAAAAGAAACTGAAGAATATGCGGTTATGATTGATACATTTACACCTTTGCAAGTTACAAAGAATGTTAAGGAAACAATGGTAAATGATTATAGTCAATCCTGGCTGCAAAAAAAATAAATCGTAAAAAAGGAATAAAATGAAATTAGTTTCATACAAAAGTAAGAAAGCAGATAGAGTAGGAATATTTTATAATGAAAAGGTTTTTGATCTTCAAAAATCTGCTTCATCAATAAAGATAAAATTACCTTCAACAATGAAAGAATTTCTTGAGGGTGAAAAAAAGTTTATGAACTTAGCAAAAAAAGTTTTTAATGCAATAAAAAAAGGCAGGATAAAATCTGAATTAAAGTACAGTAGTCTTAATCTATTATCACCGGTTCCTTATCCAACTTCACTTCGTGATGGTTATGCATTCCGTCAGCACGTTGCAACTGCGAGAAGAAACCGTGGAGTTGAAATGATTCCCGAGTTTGATCAATTTCCAATATTCTATTTTGGAAATCATAACACTGTTTTTGGTGAAGGCACAATAAAAGTTGAAGATGATCATCTTGAAAAACTTGATTTTGAATTAGAGTGTGCTGTGGTGATTGGGAAAAAGGGAAAAAACATTTCTGTTGAAGATGCAGACTCATATATTGCAGGTTATTTGATAATGAATGATTGGTCCGCCAGAGTTTTGCAAATGGATGAAATGAAATTAAACCTTGGTCCTGCAAAGGGAAAAGATTTTGCAACTTCTATCGGACCCTGGCTTGTTACTCCTGACGAGTTAGAATCTTTTAAGATTAAGACGCCATTTGGAAATAAATATAATTTGAAGATGACAGCTCGACATAACGGAAATCAAATCTCAGAAGGTAATCTAAAGGACATGAACTGGACGTTTGCAGAATTAATTGAGAGAGCTTCTTATGGAGTTACTCTTTATCCCGGCGATATAATTGGAAGCGGAACTGTTGGAACCGGCTGTTATCTTGAATTGAATGGAACCTGGGCTATCGAAGCTAAAGAAAAGGGCAATTCATTTACTCCAATTTGGATTAACGATGGTGATAATTTTGAATTGGAAATTGAAGGTCTTGGAGTGTTGAAAAATAAAATAAAGAAATCTAAAACTAGTAGATCCATCCTGAGAAAGAAAAAGAATATTTAAGGCAATAGAACACGGATGACGCAGGTTTAACGGATTAGCAAGGATAAAGAATGAAAGAATATATACCTAAAGAATTATCTGTTCCAGAAGTTCAACGATTATTACAGGGAGGTGTTGGACCAAGACCAATAGCATTAGTTTCAACAATTTCTAAAGACGGGATAAATAATCTTTCACCATTTTCTTTCTTTAATGTATTTGGAGCAAATCCGCCTGTTATCGCCTTTTCTCCATCACGAAGAGGAAGAGATGGTTCATTAAAGGATACTTATTTAAACCTGATTGAGACTAAAGAATGTGTTGTACAAGCAGTAACTTTTGATATGGTAGAACAGGTTAGCCTTGCATCAACGGAATATGAGAGAGGAATTGATGAATTTATTAAAAGTGGATTAACTCCAATTGATTCTGATTTGGTGAAACCTAAAAGAGTTAAAGAATCGCCATTTCAAATGGAATGTAAACTTTTAGATATGGTGAGTTATGGTGATGGAGGAGCGTCTGCGAATATTGCAATTTGTGAGGTTCTAAAATTCCATATTGCAGAAGATATTTTTGAAAATGGATTGATCCATCCGAATAAAATTGATCTAGTTGCTAGAATGTCCGGTGATTTTTATTGCAGGGCATTCGGAGAAAATATTTTTGAAGTTGAAAAACCTGTAAAGAAAAAAGGAATTGGATTTGATCAACTTCCAGAATTTATCAGACATTCAAATGTTTACTCAGCCAATAATTTGGGTAAATTTGCTAATATCGAATCAATACCTTCGGAAAATGCTGTAAATGAATTAATAGAAGAAGTTAAGGCTAAAAACTTAGGTGATATCGAGCTAACAACGGATGCATTTTTTGCCAATGAAGAACAAAAAAACTACATCCATATGTTAAAGTACATTTTAGTTAGTAATGAACTTTCTGGCAATAAACGTAAGCAGCTGCTTGAAAAAACTGCAAAGTGCGCATTGGAATCAAATGATACTGAATTTGCCTGGAAAATTGCTTTGTATGCCGGTAGAGACTAATGATTGAAGATAAAAGTCCAATTTGGCTTCCTTCAAATGAGCGGGTAGAGGAAAGTAATTTCAAACATTACTTAACATTTCTTAAATCACATTTCAAAAAAGATTTTCAAAACTACACCGAACTTTACAACTGGTCTGTTACTGAGATTGAAGAATTCTGGAGATCTATTTGGGAGTATTCTAAAATCATCCATTCTAAATCTTATAGTTCTATACTAAATAAAAGAATAATGCCTGGTTCGGAATGGTTTGAGGGTTCGGAGTTAAACTTTGCAGAAAATCTTTTGAGATATAGAGATGATAGAATTGCTTTAGTTTCTATTCGTGAAAATCATTCAACAATTAAAATAAACTATAATCAACTTTACCAATTAGTTGCTCGTTGCGCTGCGGGATTAAAAAATCTTGGAGTGAAAAAGGGTGATAGAGTTGCAGGTTTTGTAACAAATTATCCAGAATCTGTAATAGCAATGTTAGCTGCTACAAGTCTGGGAGCAATATGGAGTTCAACGTCTCCTGATTTTGGAATTGAAGGAGTTTTTGATCGATTTGGACAAATTGAACCAAAAATTTTATTTGCTATTGAATCATATAATTATGCTGGGAAAAGTATTGATTGTAAAGAGAAAATAAATCAAATAAAAAATAGAATTGCTTCAATCCAAAAGATAGTTATCATACAAGAATTTAATGATCTATCATTAGAGCACCAGCAAAATTTAATTTCAAGTCTTCCCGCCAACTATATTTATTTTAATGAGTTAATAAACAATACTTCTGAATTTATAAACTTTGAGCAACTTCCATTCAGCTATCCTGTTTTTATAATGTATTCATCAGGAACTACCGGAAAACCAAAGTGCATAGTACACGGTGCAGGAAGAACTTTACTTCAACATTTTAAAGAATTACATCTTCATACAGATGTAAAAAGAGAAGACAAAATTGCATACTACACAACTTGCGGCTGGATGATGTGGAATTGGTTGGTTAGCGGGTTACAGTTGGGAGCAAGTGTTGTTTTGATTGATGGAAGCCCTGTTTATCCAAATAATGAAATTATTTGGAACAGGATAGAAGATGAGGGAATTACAATATTCGGTACAAGTCCAAAATATCTTTCTAGCATTGAAAGATCCGGATTAGTTCCTAAAGAAAAATTCGATCTATCTAAACTGCAGACGGTACTCTCAACTGGTTCACCTTTAAGTGAAGACAATTTTAGATGGGTTTACAAAAATGTAAAGAACGACATTCAGCTTTCTTCTATATCAGGTGGTACAGATATTATATCCTGTTTTATGTTAGGCTGTCCGATTCTTCCTGTTTATTCCGGTGAAATACAATGCAGAGGATTGGGAATGAAAGTAGAAGCATACGATGATAAAGGGAATTCAGTAATTGATGAAAAAGGTGAACTTGTCTGTACTGAACCATTCCCGTCAGCACCAATTTATTTTTGGAATGATGCTGATAATGAAAAATATAAGAAAGCCTACTTTGAAAGATTTCCTGATGTGTGGCATCATGGAGATTTTATTAAGATTACAAAAAGTGGTGGAGCTGTCGTTTATGGAAGATCTGATGCTACATTAAATCCAGGGGGAGTTCGAATTGGAACTGCTGAGATTTATAGAGTTGTTGATTCGATTGAAGAAGTTGTTGATAGTTTGGTTGTTGGGCAAAACTGGAATAATGATATACGAATTATTTTATTTGTTGTATTAAAAAATGATATACGATTAAACGATGGTTTAATTGAAAAAATTAAAACCAAGATTAGAATCAGCGCGACTCCAAGACACGTACCCTCATTGATACATCAGATCAAAGAAGTTCCCCATACAATAAGCGGCAAAAAGGTTGAATTAGCCGTAACTAAAATTCTAAATGGAGAAAAAGTTGATAACCGCGAGGCACTTGCTAATCCTGATTCTTTAGATCAGTTTTATAAGATCTTTTAAGAACTATAATCTTCAATCGTAATTTCTGAAACTAAGTCAGTTATTCCTTATTTTACTATTAACAAAAAAATAAAAATTAAGGAGAACATTTATGTTTGAGAAAAGTATAGAGCTTTTAAATAAAGCAATTGCTGATGAACTATTTGCAGTTCATCAATATATGTACTTCCACTTTTTGTGTGATGATATGGGTTATGATTTATTAGCAGGTTTATTTAAACGAACTGCAATTGATGAGATGCTGCATGTTGAAAAACTTGCAGAAAGAATTTTATTTCTAAAAGGTGATGTAGAAATGAAAGTGGGCGGGGAAGTAGAAAAAATTAAGGATGTAGCTAAGATGCTTGAAAAAGCTGCTAACATGGAGCAGGAGAGTGCACGTGACTATAATATCTGGGCAAATGAATCATCGGCTAATGCTGATGCAATGACTAAACAAATATTTGAAGGTTTAGTTGCGGATGAAGAAAGACATTTTGATCAATATGATACCGAAGCAGATAATCTTAAAAAATTTGGTGATCGTTACTTAGCACTTCAATCAATTGAAAGAAGTAAAAATTTATCGGCTGCAGGAAGACCACTAGAATAGTTTTTATCTGTTAATCGCTTAAACGTATTTTAAAAAAGAAAAAGCCTGAAGAAATTCTTCAGGCTTTTTAATTTGATATTTAGAATTATTGAACTACTGGATAGTTCATAAATTCAGTTGCTTCATCCCATTTGGAAGCAGGCACTGTATCATAGAACAATCTGTTTGCACCAAATTGAAGAGATTTTGCATCATAACCGAGTAGTCTTAAATATGTAGCAACCTGAGCAGAAGTTTGACCTGTGTAACAATAAACAACGATAGTTTTATTTGTTGGCAATGTCTTTATGAATGTTGCGAGTTTAAGATCGTTTTTAGGTTCATATTGAATTGCACCCTCTATATGTCCCTGATCATATTGAGCAACTGGCCAGTAATTAACAATATAATAGTTAGACAAATTAGCATAAATTGTTTCTCTGGTTATGCCAATAACAGAAAAACCTTCAGTTAATACAGTTGCTAATCTGCTCTCAAAGATTTCAACTCCAGTTGTTTTACCGGTTGATAATGTTGGTAAGCTGCCTGCAGTATTCTTTGCATTAGATGTCATTTCTTTTGTAATTGGAGTTGTCTGACCATATAATTTAGCACTATTCCAGCTTGATGGATAAGCCCAGCTACACATTCCCCATTTCAGACTAAAAACGTTGGAGTAACCAGATAATCGTAAAGCTGCAACTGCCAATCCTGCCGATTGACCGGTGTAACAGGTTACAATAACTTTTGTTTTGGTAGATAGATTGTTGTTTTTATAGTAAGTAACTATATCAGCAGTTGCAACATTGACAGCACCTTGAATATGACCTACTGCGAAATCAGTAGCACTTCTAACATCGATTATTGCAATATTTGCACCGGCTAAAATATCGGTATAAACAGCAGATGCAGAAATAACTGCTGGAACTGCGTTGTTAATATATCCGCCATCGGTGCCTTCAAGATATTTAATGAGTTCTTCACTTTCATTGATGACAACTGGTGGAGCAGTTGTTTCATCATCGCTACACCCAGCATTAAAGAATATCATTGAAGATACGATCAATAAATATAACAGATTAATTAATTTTCTGTTTTTCATAGTACTTTTCTCCTAAAGTTTGTTTAAGTGTATTAAATTATTTTCTAATTAACATGCCAGCTTGCAGGTAGTTTACCATCGACCACAATTCCTGTGTTAGCTGATTTTTCCCAGTCGAGACAATCTGAATCAAATAAATAAAGTTCTTTATTAGTATAGGATCCATCATTATTCTTTTTAATGTGACAACCTTCTGTACAATTTGAATTCACAACCCAGTTACCATTTGAATCTTTATGCCCAGTACGTGATGTAATTTTTATAATTCCGTGAGGAGTTGTGTACTTATATGTAGGTCTAACATTAAAGTTTACAAGATTCGGAATTCCGTAATTCTGCCAGCTATCTGGTGCCATTAAAGATCTCCTTAGTAAAGCAAATTCATAAGGTTTGGATCCAGGAATTGGATTCATTCCAATTTTGTATCCTTGATAAGCATGAATTCTAGCACCTTCTTCACTACCTATGTGGCAGCTTCCGCAATTATTATAATCCTGGGAATGGCAAGTATTACAACTAAATGTATTTATATGCATAGAGTGAAACATATTTGAATTATTAACACTGGCATGGCAGTTCGTACACTTTGGTAGCTCAGGATATTTATACCTTTGGTCATACATTATGCCGTCTCCATGGATTTCGTGTTTCGAATGACAGTCCATACATTTAAATCCCGCCTGAGTTAGGTGAACATCAGGTACAGTTCCTGCTCCAATGCCAAAGTACGCATGGCCACCTCGACTCGTGTGACAAGTTGTACAATGATCAACCATATTTGGAGTTTTAAAGAAGTCGTGTGACTGATATAAACCGCCGCCGCCAGCTTTTGGACGATTGACATGACAATCACCACAAGTTGCATGACACTTGCCGCAATTAGTGTTATAACCATCTTTCATTTCTTGAGTAAGCGCCTCAAATCCTTCTGGAACGTTTCCAACTCCAGCACGTAAGCAAACCATACTCTTTTGTCCCCAACCTTGATGAATATTATTAACGGATTTAACGGCTTCATCCGGATGACATCCGCCGCATTTTGTTACTGCATCAGCGGTAGGTTTTTTCATAAAATCACCGGAATGAGCTACTGTTTTATCTGCCGTATTATCCACACCATTGTGACAAGTTGTACAAGGTAATTTTCCATGAACTTCATTCTTAAAGTTTTGATAACCAGAACCGCCCATAAAAACCCTATCATATGGTTCAATATGTGGGGTTTCGCCTCCACAACCTCCACCACCAGAAACCGGAGGATCTGGGGTATAAACTTCTTTTAAGTGAGCATAGTTTGTATGACAGCCTTCGCAAGAGGCTACTGCTTTGTTTGTAGAATCTGTGGGCTGGTTTTCATCTTTATCCTCTGAGCATCCGATAAAATAAGTAAAAAGTGTTATAGCAAAGAGTAAAAGGAGCTTTTTCATATCATTTCCTTCTTTTCATATAAAATGATATTGTTTATCCAATCTTTGTGCCACTAATAATTGCTTATAAGATTGATTTATATTATTAAATAATAACAGTCACTATCATTATTGAGAGTTAATTTTCAAAAATGATAATAATAAGTGATTATAGTAAAATATTGATCTCACTTAAAATTTAGAACCATCTGATATTATTGTCTATTAAGAATCAAATCAACAGTTATTTGCTAAATAATTTTACTCTAATTATTTTAGGGTATAAAATAAATGAGATTATTTAAATGCCAACTGAAATGGAACCTATTGCGGAAATGATTTGTGAGTTAACCCGCAATTGTAATATTAAAGAAGAATATTTTGCCGCAAGTTTTAACCTTTCGCCAACTGAAGTTAAATTTTTAAAGCTTTTTGCTGTAAAACCTCAATATACAATAAAAGAACTTCGTGAAGTTCTAAAACTCACTCCAGGTAGAATAACCCATATTTTGACCTCTTTAGATGACAAAAACCTGATATCCCGTACTCTGGATGAAAAAGATAAGAGAGTGATTTTAGTTACACTGCTTTCTAAAGCTAATCCGCTAATTACTAATCTTCATCAGAACTATACCGAACTGCATAACAGGATTTTGCAGAATGTGGATGAGAAAGAATTAGAAAAAATCTCATCATCACTAAAGATTCTTAACCACGTATTCGGCAAATGGGTAAATCAAAAATAACTTTAGACCCTAAAATAATATTCAAATTACTAAATAGATAAAATAAATGAGAAAGATAGTCTTAATTCTTGCCTTTATCGGATTACTAGTTGTTATCGCTATTGGTTTCTTTTCACAGAAAGATTATGAAGCAACTACTTTAATGAAATTAAAAGAGAAGTACTCTCACAAAGAAAAACCTGCAGTAGATCATAGCAAGTTTGCAGTACTTCAACAAAATTTTACTTCACCGCAACAGGTTACAAAAACTTGCGAAGCTTGCCATAATATGACTGCTCATCAGGTGATGAATTCTAATCACTGGAATTGGGAACGTGAAGAATATGTGCAGGGGCGCGGTATAGTTTATCTTGGTAAAAAAAATGCAATAAACAATTTTTGCATTGGCACACAGGGTAATGAAGCAAGCTGCGCAAAGTGCCATATCGGTTTTGGTATGGATTCAAAAGGAACTGTTTATACTGATTCAACTAATATTGATTGTCTTGTATGTCATGATAATTCAGAAACTTATGTCAAAGCCAATGAAAAAGGCGGAGCTCCTGTTATGACTCTTGACTTTAATAAGATTGCTCAAAGCGTTGGCAAACCAAAGCGAAGTAATTGCGGCGTCTGTCATTTTTACGGCGGCGGCGGAAATAATGTTAAGCACGGTGATCTTGAAATGTCCCAGTTCGAACCCACAAAAGAAATTGATATACATATGGCATCGGATGGAGTTAATTTACAGTGCATTGATTGCCACACAACTGAGCAGCATAATATTTCCGGAAAAGTTTATTCACTTTCTTCAATGAATATGAATAGAAACAATTGCGAACAATGCCATAATGATACTCCGCACGAAGATAATATTCTTAATGAACACTCGATTAAAGTTGCTTGCCAGAGCTGTCACATTCCAACTTATGCTAAAGGTAACGCAACAAAAATGTACTGGGATTGGTCAACCGCTGGTAAATTAAAAAACGGCGAACCTTATGTGGAAGAAGACAGTATGGGTAATCACTCATATATGTCTATTAAAGGCAGTTTTATTTGGGAGAAAAATGTTGTTCCGGATTACATTTGGTTTAACGGTACAGCATCGCATTATATTGAAGGTGATAAAATTTCTGATACGACAAAGCCGCTTGTGCTAAATCAACTTCATGGATCTTATGCAGATGAAGATTCTAAAATTTATCCTGTAAAAATTCACGTCGCAAAACAACCTTATGATCCTGTAAACAGAATCCTTATCCAGCCAAAACTTTTTGCAGAAGAAAAAGGAGAAGGCGCTTTCTGGAAAGATTTTAATTGGCAAACTGCTTCAGAAGTTGGAATGAAAGAAGCTGATTTACCATTTAGCGGAAAAATTTCTTTCATCAACACAGAAATGTATTGGCCTGTTAATCATATGGTTGCTTCAAAAGAAAACACTTTAAATTGTAGTAGTTGTCATCAACGAGAGAATAGCAGACTAGCTGGACTTAATGATTTTTATATGCCAGGTAGAGACTATTCAAAGATAGTTGAGGTTGGTGGAGTTTGGATGTTAATTCTAACTTTACTTGGTGTGCTTGCTCACGGAACCATAAGAATTCTCCTTATTATTAAAACTGGCAAAGGAGTCAAAAAATGAAAAAGAAACAAGTATATGTTTATAAAGCTTTTGAAAGATTCTGGCATTGGATGCAGGCGATTTTAATTTTCTTTTTGGCTTTCAGCGGATTTGAAATTCACGGCTCATATACTTTTTTTGGATTTCATGATGCTGTTAAATACCATAACATTGCTGCATATATGTTGATTGTGCTTATTGTGTTTGCAATCTTCTGGCATTTTTCAACAGGCGAATGGAGACAGTACGTTCCATCATTTAATAATATTGCGGCACAACTTAATTATTACATCTTTGGAATTTTTAAGAATGCACCTCACCCAACAAAAAAAACAGTGTTAACAAAATTAAATCCATTACAAAAGCTTACTTACTTTGGATTAAAGATTTTAGTTATTCCAGTTATCGTTACATCAGGATTGCTTTATATGCTGTACCGTTATCCTCAAAGACACGGAATTGAAGCACTTAATATTGAATCCTTAGAGTTGATAGCAATCATTCATACAATTGCAGCTTTTTTATTGGTATCATTTATCATAACACATCTTTACTTAATTACAACCGGTGAAAAAGTTACAACAAACTTAAAAGCAATGTTAACCGGTTATGAAGAATTAGATGAACATCACGATGGAGATAAAAAATCTTCATCAGAAAAATCAGAATAGAGGAAATTATGGAAGAAAAAAAATATATGAATCCTTATTTAGCTGGAACGCTATTAGGACTTTTATTACTTGCCACAATATATATTACAGGAAGAGGACTTGGCGCAAGTGGAGCCGTTAAAAGCTTTACTGTAGGTATTGTGGAAACAATTGCACCGGAACACACTAGTAATCAAACTTTTTATAAAGAGTATTCAGGTGATCACTCCGGAAGCCCGTTAATGAACTGGTTGGTTTTTGAAGTTGTAGGAGTTTTCATCGGCGCATTTTTATCCGGATTAATATCAAACAGACTTAATCTAAAATTGGAGTACGGACCCAGATCAAAACCAAACATTAGAATTGTTGGTGCACTATTAGGCGGTTTACTTTTTGGATTTGGTGCACAGCTCGGAAGAGGCTGCACAAGCGGTTCTGCTTTAAGCGGAATGGCAGTTCTTTCAACCGGCGGATTGATAACAATGATGGCAATCTTTGGCGGTGCGTATTTGTTTGCTTATTTCTTTAGAAAATTTTGGATATAGGAAGGAGATTTTATTATGGGACCTTTAGTGCCTGATGTAGTTGGAAACGAATTAAATTTTATTGTCGCGCTAGTCATTGGAATATTTTTCGGAGTGATTTTAGAGCAAGCCGGATTTTCAACTTCAAAAAAATTAGTCGGATTATTTTACGGATACGATTTTACTGTACTTCGTGTTTTCTTTACAGCTGGTATTGTTGCTATGATTGGTGTTATTGCAATGGAACATTTTGGATTGCTTGATATAAATCTTACTTACATCAACCCAACATTTTTATGGTCTGCACTTATTGGCGGATTGATAATGGGTTTGGGATTTGTAGTTGGAGGATTTTGCCCCGGTACAAGTATTTGTGCAGCAGCTATCGGAAAAATTGATGCAATGATTTTTATCGCCGGTTCATTCATTGGCGTTTTGATTTTTGCAGAAGGCTATCCACTTTGGGAAGGTTTATATAAAGCTAACAATTGGGGAAACGTACGGGTTTTTGATTCACTTGGAATGCAGCAAACAGTTTTTGCATTTATCTTAACAGCGTTTTCACTATTTGCATTTTGGATGGTTTCAATAATTGAAAACAAAGTTAATGGAATTAAGAAACCTGCTTTTAGATTTACCCCTTATTATGTAACGATTGGTGCAATCGGATTTATTCTATCACTTTCCGCCTTTGTTTTAACTGAAAGGAAAGACTCACTACAAAATTTAGTATCAGATAAAGAATTTGTAAATAATTTTGATTTGAAGACAATTACAGTAGATGAGTTTGCATACAGAATAGTAAAGGGCGATAATAAACTACAGATAATTGATTTTCGTCCTATTAAGGAATATGAAAAACAAAGTTTACCCGGTTCTACATCTTTTACCTTTGATAATTTGTTTGAAAAGGAGCCGAGCAAAATTTTAAGAATAAGACATAAAAAAAATGTGTTCGTTGCAAATGATGAATTCACAGAAAGACAATTTGCTATAATTGCTGGTAGATTAGGATTCAGCAATGTGACTATTCTTAAAGGCGGATTAAACAGTTTTAATAGTGAAATCTTAAACTTTGATAAAAACAGCATCGCCACAACAAAACAAGAAGTTGATACCTACAGATTCAGAACCAAAGCAAGCAGCATTATTCCAATTTTAATAAAAGAAAATAAATCAGCAGGACCAGTAAAGAAAACGCAAAAACGTGTTGTCGGTGGATGTTAAGTCATTAATTAAAAAATAGTTTTATGAGACTATGCAAATAAAACCAATTCAAGATTACTATCCTGATGATGTGGCACACTGCTTTGGATGCGGCAGATTAAATGAACACGGTTATCAAATAAAAAGTTTTTGGGATGGTGACGAAACAGTTTCTCACTTTACACCAAAAGAATATCATACTGCAATTCCAGGCTACGTTTATGGAGGATTGATTGCCTCATTAATTGATTGTCATGGAACCGGAACTGCAGCACTAGCTGCTTATCGTGCAGAGAATAGAGAACACGATTCTTTGCCTGCACTTAGATTTGTAACAGCATCACTGCAAGTTGATTATTTAAAACCAACTCCGCTTGGTACTGAGCTTGAATTAAGGGGAAAACTTATAGAGATAAAAGGAAAGAAAGTAATTTCTGAAATTTCAGTCTCAGCAAATGGAGAAATAACTGCTCGTGGAAAAGTTATAGCTGTTAAAATGCCTGAGAAAATGTTGCGGGTAGAAAAACGTGGTTAACAAATGAGACAGCTATAATTATATATCTAATTTAAATCGAAAATAAGACACAGTAATTAAACTAAATTTTATAAAAATTGTAATGGAGAAATAATGGAAAGCACAACAATCAATATCGCAGTAGTTACAGATGATGGAACAACTATTAGTCAGCATTTTGGAAGAGCAAAATTTTATGAAGTGTTATTTGTTGAAAACGGTAAAGTTGTTAAGCGTGAACGCCGCGAAAAACTTGGTCATAATAATTTTGCGCAAGAAGAACATCATCATCATTCCGGCGAACAGCATGGGCAGGATCAGCATTCTCATAATAAACATGTAAGCATGGCTGAAGCAATCAAAGATTGTCAGATCCTACTTGCACGTGGAATGGGAAACGGTGCTTATCAAAGCTTGCTTCAATTAAATATTAAACCAGTTGTAACAGATATTAAAAATATTGATGATGCTGTTCAGTCAGTCATCAATGGTTCTATAATAGATCATACTGAAAAATTGCACTGATAAAATAATTTCTATTAAAATTAATATTTTATTAAAGGCTGATTATTCAATCAGCCTTTTTTATTTTAGGGTATGAGAAATGATCTTACAGGAATAATTCTTTGCGGCGGTAAAAGTTCAAGAATGCAGACAAACAAAGCATTACTTAAACTTGGTGATAAAACAGTGATTGAGATTGTTGCTGCAAAGTTTAAAAGTATTTTTAATGAAGTCTTAATTTCTGCTAATGATTCTAAAGAATATGATTTTTTAAAACTACCTGTTGTTAATGACGTTTTTATTAGTAAAGGTCCTTTAGCCGGAATTCATTCTACACTTAAATATTCATCAACCGAAAAGAATTTTATTATCTCCTGTGATATGCCATTGATTTCTGTTGAGCTTATCAAGTATCTCATAAACTTAAACTCTGAAAAATCCATTCTGCTTCCAAAATCTTATGGAAGAATTCAACAACTGTGTGGCATTTACTCAAAATCGGTGCTCGATGAAATTGAAAATATTTTTAAGCTATCAGAAAAAAATAAGAATATCAAAGGAAGCGTTAACGAATTACTTGAAAGAGCATCAATCGAATTTATTGATGCGGATGATCTGAATAATTACAATAAAAATATTTTCATGAATATGAATTCGCCTGAAGATTATGAATTAATAAAGGATATTTTCGAAAATCAGTGAAATCGATTTACAGAAATACTGTCTTGATTCTCATATTATTTATTGTAGTTTATTTTACTGCAAATTATTTAAGCTATAGATATTTTATTAATAAAACTTTTAACGGCTGCATTGATTGCCACGATGAAATAAGTGGTTTTGAAGAATCTCACTCACCAGAAAAAGTGGGATGCAATGCTTGTCATCTTGGAAATGCAAATACTACAAACAAAGATTTTGCGCATAAGGGAATGATTTTAATTCCGGGAAATCTTTCTGATGCAAGTAAAACGTGTGGTGTTGTAGGTTGTCATGCAGGAATACCTGAACGAATAAATAATTCTATAATGAACACTATGAGCGGAGTAATTTCTGTTAATCGTTTTGCTTTTGATGAATTGGAAAAACCCGAAGGGCATTTTAATGTAAAAGATTTGAGTCAATCGAATGCTGATAATCATAACCGAAATCTATGCGCATCGTGCCATCTTGGTAATATTAAAACAGAATGGGGACCAATTACTGAATTATCTCGTGGTGGTGGATGTAATGCTTGCCATTTGAATTATAGCGAGGAAGCAATTGAACAATTGAATAATTATATCAAGTCAAAAGTCAAAGGTCAAAAGTCAAAGGAAAGTAAAATTGATTTTCCTAAAATTCATCCACAGTTAAGTCTAAAGATTACTAATGACCACTGTTTTGGATGTCATAGTCGATCCGGAAGAATTTCAACAAACTATGAAGGCTGGTTTGAAACATTACTGAATCGGGACGAAATTAAAACATCCAGTCATTCCGAACTTGTTTCGGAATCTAGTGGTCAGAAGCTGAAACAAGTTCAGCTTGACGAAAAAAAATATAGGCTTTTAATGGATGACAGAGTTTTTCAAAAAGCTGAAGATGACGTTCATCATAAAGCAGGTATGGATTGTATCGATTGCCACGTTTCAATGGAAATTATGGGAGATGGAAATCTTTATCAGCATATGGATGAACAATTAAAAGTTCAATGCGTTGATTGTCATTCTAAAGATGTTCGTTCAATTAGTGATGAGGAATTGGATTATGAATCCAAAAAAATTGTTGATCTCAGAAAATCAAAAAGAGAAAATGAGGAATTTTTAGTTACAGCTAAATCAAAAATTCCATTGATCAATACTTATGTAAAAGATAAGAATGAAAAATATTTGATAATAAAATCATCTAATAAAAAACTTCAATTAAATTCGCCAGCAAATATCTGTGTTGAAGGAAATGCTCATCAAAGGTTAAACTGCCAAAGCTGCCATACAGAATGGGTAACACATTGTGTCGGTTGCCATACAGAATATGATCTGAATTTAGAAGGATATGATTTACTTGATAATAAAGATATTGTAGGCAGCTGGAATGAAATTCCAAGTGATTTTTATGTTGATTATCCCGTACTTGGAATTAGAAAGGATAAATCCGGTAAAGAAATTGTTGATACTTTTATTCCAGGAATGGTTTTAACGATTGATAAGTTTAAAAATCAACAAACTAAAATCTTTAAAAGATTATTTGCTCCAACTTTTTCGCATACAATTAATAAAAATGGAAGAAGCTGTAAATCTTGCCATCTTAATTCGCAAGCTTTAGGATATGGAAAAGGGGATTTACAATTTGGTAAAAATGGAAAGTGGCTATTCACTCCAAAATTCTCTAATCATAAAGAAGATAATTTACCAAAAGATGCCTGGATAGGATTTCTGAAAACAAGGGACGAAAACTCAACTACCAGAACTTACACCAGACCATTTACAATTGAAGAGCAAAAAAGAATTTTGCTGGTTGGTGCGTGCTTAACTTGTCACGATGAAAATTCTAAAATTATGATGACGAGTCTAACTGATTGGAAAAACGTTCAGATGCAAACTTCTTTAAAATGTATTTTACCATCTTATTAGTTGATAACAATGAATAATTAAATTGATTCAATCATCATATCTATTAAGAATTTCAATCTATTTCTCTTTCTAAAATCTTAGAATTACAACTATCCTTTCTCTAATAAATGAAAAATATTTTTACTGTCCCATTCGAAATCAAACTAAAAACGCATAATTAGATTGGCAATAAAGTTGGTATTTATAAATATCAATTTTTAAATGCTGTGTTCTAAATGCTAAACGAAGTACAAAAAGATGAACCTATTTATCCGATAAGAACTGCTGCTAGGATTTTAAATATTTCCGTTCATACACTAAGGATGTATGAAAAAGAAAATCTTATACTGCCTTACAAAAAATCGACACATCATCGGCTTTATTCACAATTCGATATAGATAGAATAAGGTGTATCCGTTCAGCTATAAACGAATCGAAGATCAGTATAAATGGGATTAAAACAATCTACTCTATGATGCCCTGCTGGGAAATTTTAAAATGTTCGATGCAAAAGAGAAACAATTGTGATGGATATTTAAACCATTCTGAACCTTGTTGGGCAGTAAAAGGAAAAGAATCAGAATGCGCTTTTAATGATTGCAGAAATTGCACTGTTTACAAAGATTATGGGGATTGTGGAAGTATAAAAAATTTTATAAGAACTAAATTAACGAGCTTATAATGAATTCATTATCAAGAAGAAAATTCTTAAAAATCTCCGGCGCTACAATTGTTACGGCAGCAGCTCTTGCTGGTTCAGCAAAAACAATCGTAAATGCCGCTGAAAGTTATTCTAAACCAAAAGGTTTACAGATTATTCCAAGTTACTGCGATCTGTGTTTCTGGAAATGCGGTCTGCTTGCTTACGTAAAAGACGGTGAACTCTGGAAAGTTGAAGGCAACCCAAAAGATCCATTAAGTAACGGAAGATTATGTCCGAGAGGTACAGGTGGGCCAGGAGCTCACTATGATAAGGAAAGATTAAAATCTCCATTGATAAGAAAAAGCGAAAGAGGCGAAGAGAAATGGGTAGAGGTAACCTGGGATGAAGCTTTCAATTATATAGCTGATAAGATGAATAAAATGAAAGCTCAATACGGACCTGAGTCAATGGCTCTTTTTTCTCATGGAATTGGCGGATCATTCTTTAAGCATATGATGAGAGCGTATGGTTCTCCTAACGAAACTGCTCCAAGTTTTGCTCAATGCCGCGGACCAAGAGAAGTTGGATTTGAATTAACCTTTGGAGATGTCGTTGGATCACCGGAAAGAACTGATATTGAGCATGCAAAATGTATTGTTCTAATCGGCTCTCACCTTGGTGAAAATATGCACAATACTCAGGTACAGGAATTTTCCCGTGCTGTAGAAAAACATGCTTCAATAATAGTAGTTGATCCAAGATTTTCTGTAGCAGCAAGTAAGGCAAAATATTATCTGCCTATCAAACCGGGTACAGATTTAGCTTTACTGCTTGCGTGGATGTCTGTAATTGTTAGCGAAAAACTATATGATGTTGATTACGTAACTAAATATGGTTTCGGTTTTGAGCAATTTGCTGCTGAAGTTTCTCAATACACACCTGAATGGGCGTATATTGAGACCGGTATTGATCCTGAGGTAATCAGAGAAACAGCAAGAGAAATGGCAAGATATAAACCAGCAACATTAGTTCATCCCGGCAGACATGCAACCTGGTACGGTGATGACGCTCAGAGAAGCAGAGCTATTGCATTGTTAAATGCTTTACTTGGAAGCTGGGGAAGAAAAGGTGGATTCTATGTTCCATATTCTTATTCCATTCCTAAATATCCTTATCCAACTTACCCAGAAGAAAAAGCAACTGTGCATAATCCTGGTAACAAATATCCGTTTGCAACCGGTGAACAAATTTCAACTGGAATAAGAGAGGCTACCATTACTGGTAAACCCTATCCAATTAAGGGTTGGTTCATTTATGGAACTAACCTAATTCAGGCATTACCAAATAGAGAAGAAACGATTAAAGCTATACAGAATTTAGATTTAATGGTCGTAGTTGATGTGATTCCAAGTGAAATTGCCGGCTGGGCTGATGTTGTTCTTCCTGAATCTGTTTATCTGGAAAGATATGATGATTTGAATGTCTCTCCATTTAGAGAAGGATTTGTAGGAATAAGGCAGCCAGCTATTAGTGAGCCGAATGATCAAAAACCAAACTGGTGGATGGCTAAGAAGTTAGGCGAGAAATTAGGATTGGGAGCATACTTCCCCTGGAAAGATATTGAAGAATATCTTGATACAAGATTAAAGCTAGCAGGACATTCACTTGATGAATTAAAGAAAGAAGGTATTATTAAGGGACCAGGGAAACCAATTTATTTTGAAGATGGTGTCGAACCCGAATTCGCAACACCCTCCGGCAAAATTGAGTTTTACTCTTCACAACTCGCCGAAGCTGGATTTGATCCAGTTCCGCGTTACACAAAACACCCCGAACCCCCGGCAGGTTATTTCAGATTACTTTACGGAAGAGCACCTGTTCATACTTTTAGTAAAACTCAATCGAATCCACTTCTTAGGGATTTATTCCCGGAAAATGAACTCTGGGTAAATGCAGATCTTGCAGAGAGATATGGATTAAAAAACGGCGACAAAATTAAATTAAAAAATCAGGATGGTATTGTAAGTGATCCTATCAAAGTCCGAGCAACAGAAAGGATCAGACAGGATTGTGTTTATATGGTTCACGGCTTCGGGCAAAAATCAAGACAGCTTAGAAGCACTTATAAAAAAGGTGCAAGCGATGCTGAACTTGTTACTAAATACAATACTGATCCATTGATGGGAGGAACTGCGATGAATGTGAACTTTGTAACTTTTGAGACGGAGGTGTAAGATGCCAAGATATGGAATGGTAATAGATACCCGTAAATGTGTTGGATGCCAGGATTGTGTTATAGCTTGTAAAACAGAAAACAATATTCCTGAGGGTTACAATAGAGATTGGATCGTGACAGAATCAAAAGGAAAATTTCCGGATATTCAACTGGAAATAAGAACTGAAAGATGTAATCATTGTTCTGAAACTCCTTGTGTTAGCTGCTGCCCAACAGGTGCAAGTCATATTCATGATGTTGGCGGAGTTGTTTTAGTCGAACACAACAAGTGCATTGGCTGTAAAGCTTGTGTTGAAGCTTGTCCTTACGATGCAAGATTTATTCACCCTGATGGATATGCTGATAAGTGTACATTCTGTATTCACCGAGTTGAAAAAGGGCAGAAGCCGGCTTGTGTTGAAGTATGTCCAACTTACTGTATGTACTTTGGTGATCTTGATGATCCAAATAGTGAAGTAAGCAAACTTCTTCAATCAAGAAAATGGCATGTAAATTTACCTGATGCAGGTACTCAACCGAATATCTTTTATTTAGTTTAAGGATTTTTAAAATGAATGAATTACTCGAATTAACTACAACAAGAAATAATCCTCACGTTGATCCATCTATGGCAATGTGGGAATGGCAGATTCCTGTTTATCTTTTCCTCGGTGGAATGGTCGCCGGTATGATGATAATTTCAGGTTACTTTTTATTCAGCGGCAGACACAAAGAAAGCAACTGCGCATGCTTTTCAATTCCATTTATTAGTGTTGTACTTTTAAGTTTAGGAATGTTTGCATTGTTTTTAGATCTAGCCCACAAACCTTTTGTATGGAGATTATACACGACATTCCAAATCAAATCACCAATGTCCTGGGGTGCGTGGATATTGATTCTTGTTTATCCAGCTTTAATTGCAAACATTTTAATGCGCCCTACTCCGTGGATGTTAAAAATATATCCAAAACTTTCAGATTGGGCAGGAAAGATTAATCAGCATCCATTTCTAATAAAAAATATTGGTATTACGAATATGATACTTGGAATGATGCTTGGTGCGTACACTGGAGTGCTGCTAAGCTCAATGGGTTCACGTCCCCTTTGGAATACATCATTACTCTGGGTTTTATTTTTAGTATCAGGTTTATCTGCAGCAGCCGCGTTTGTACATCTTTTTGCAAAGAACAAAGCAGAAAGCGAATTACTTGCTAAAGCCGATAACGGATTTCTCGTTATAGAACTATTTGTTTTCGTCATGATCTTCCTGGGATTTTTATCTTCCGCAAAACCTCATTTGGAAGCAGCGCAGCTTTTATTAACTGGTGCTTATGCTCCTGTGTTCTGGGTATTTGTAATCGGATTGGGAATTGTGATTCCACTCATTATACAACTTCTTGCTGTTAATCATAAAATTAGACACACAGCAATTGCGCCAATTATGGTAATAGTAGGCGGATTGATTTTAAGATTTGTAATTGTTTCGGCTGGACAATACAGCCATTGGTTTAACGCACATTTTCATTAATGGAGATTAATTAAATGACTTCTATAACAAAAATGATAACTCATGCTTTCGAAAAAGAAGAAGGTCATGAGCACGTGCATCACGAAGCCAAACCTTATTCAAATCCTTATATAGTCGGGATTGGATTGGGATTGGTTCTTCTTGCAGCATTCGTAATTATGGGCAGAGGACTCGGAGCTTCAGGTGCATTATCAACCGTTGTTGCGGTTGCTGTAAATACAATCGCACCGGAACACTCGGCTGGAAATAATTTCTATTCTGAGTATATCGGTGATGGTTCAACAAATCCTCTTATGGATTGGCTCATATTCCAAACACTTGGAGTATTAGCTGGTGGATTTTTATCCGGTACAATTTCTCATCGTGTTTTTAAGGGAGTTGAAAAAGGTCCACGCATTTCTACAAAGATGAGATTTGTTTACGCATTTATCGGCGGCGGTTTACTTGGTTACGGAGCTAAACTTGCACGCGGTTGTATGAGCGGACAGGCACTTTCCGGCGGAGCAGTTTTAAATTTAGGAAGCTGGGTATTTATGATGATGGTATTTGTCGGCGGTTATGCCGCAGCATATTTTATGAGGAGGCAATGGACATGAACGCACCATTTTTCAAATTTGGATATTTCAATTCAGATGTAAGTTTAATAATTGCATTTGTAATTGGAATTGCTTTTGGTATCGCATTAGAAAAAGGCGGATTTGGAAGAGCAACTATTCTTGCTTCTCAGTTTTACTTTACAAATATGCGTGTACTAAAAGTTATGTTTACTGCAATCGTAACTGCGATGATTGGTTTATACTTTTTATCAGTTATTGGTTTTGTTGATCTCTCGCTCGTTTATCTTACTCAAACAAACTTATTGCCGATGGCAGTTGGTGGATTAATTGCAGGATTTGGTTTTATTATTGGTGGTTACTGCCCAGGCACCTCAATGGTTGCAGTGGCTACCGGTAAACTTGATGCATTGGTTTTTGTGGCTGGAATGATTTTCGGAATACTGGTTTTTGGTGAGATGTTTCCCGGAATAGAAGAATTTTTTAATTCAGGCTTTATGGGTACTGTAACTCTTCCATCATACTTTAATCTTTCTTATGGATTAGTTGTTTTTCTTGTTGTGCTTATGGCAGTTGGTGCTTTTACTGCTGCTGAGTGGGGCGAAAAGAAAATGGCAGCAAAAACAGGGAAGGAAATTCTATGAAAAAGTTCTGGTTAAATTTATCACTTAATAAAAAGTTAGCTTTGATTGGAATTACATTAGGATTAATAGCTCTGTTTGCTGGTGATCCTTATGGAGGCACAACAATTAAAGTTAATGAAAAAGATATTGCTCTTTCAACCGTTGGAAATTCTGATAAAGTTTCTGCTACAGAACTTGCTGATTGGATAATAAAAGGTAAATCAGATTTTGAATTGGTTGATTTAAGAAGCGAAGAAAAATTTAATGAATATACCATTCCAGGTTCGCAGTGTATTCCACTTCAACAGATCTCATCTTCAGATCTTTTAAGAAATCAAAAAATAGTTTTGTTTTCTGATGATGATGTAGCTGCGTCTCAGGCATGGTTTATTCTAAAATCAAAAAATTACAAAGGTGTTTACATACTTGATGGCGGATTAAATTCCTGGAAGGAAAAAGTTCTTTTCCCAAAAGCTCCCGTTAATGCTGGTAAAGATGAATTAGCAGAATTTGAAAAGATAAAAGAAGTCGCAAAATATTTTGGTGGTCAGGCACAAACTGATTCATCAATAGCAGAGACAAAACAACAAGTAAAACTTCCTACTTCAACAGTTAGTGCACCAAAAACAACTGCACCAACTGGTAAGAAGAAAAAAAGAGAAGGGTGTTGATTAATTAAAAATTGATAATGAACAATTAAAAATTGTTATTCAAAGTCATCTCGAGCGAAGTCGAGAGATGAAATAAAAAAATGTTTCAAAGTCATACTTCGACTCCGCTCAGTACGACAGTAGTTATAAAAATCATTCATATTCAGGAGAGAAAATGAAAAAATTGTTTCTAGTTCTTTTGTTGGTTGGATTTTCATTCCAATCATTTGCAACAGATGGTTACTATCGTCATGGTTATGGTATTAAGTACTCAGCACTAGCTGGTTCTGGTGTGGCTGTTTCTTTGAGTTCACTTGGAGCAATTTCAAATCCTGCGGGCATTACACAATTGAACAGCGGATTTGAAATTAATGTTTCTTATTTCAGCCCGGATAGATATTATGAAGTTGGCGGTAATCCTTCAGGTTTTCCGGGAACATTTGGATTGATGCCGGGTAAAGTTGTAAGCGAACAGACTTCATTTTATTTTCCAACTCTTGGCGGTAATCTTAAACTCTCTGATAAAATGGCAATTGCTCTTTCGATTTATGGCAATGGGGGTATGAATACCGATTATCCCACTATGACATTCGGTGATCCTACATCCCCATCTACTGGAGTAAATATTGAACAAATGTTTGCTAATCTTTCTTTTGCTTATAAGTTTGATCCTAATCATTCGATAGGTGTTGCAGGAATATTTGGATGGCAGAGATTTGCTGCTAAAGGTTTGATTGCCTTCAGTAACTTTTCAAGTGATCCTGCAAACTTAACTGGCAATGCCTGGTCAACTGCAATGGGGTATGGATTTAAAGTTGGCTATCAGGGAAAATGGATGGATGAATTGAGTTTTGGTGCAGCATATCAATCAAAAATTTACATGAGTGAGTTTGATAGATATGCAGGTTTGTTTGCTCAGGCAGGAGATTTTGATGTTCCTGCAAGCTGGCAGGCTGGTTTTGCTTTTACTCCTGGCGACTGGCAATTTTTATTTGATGTAAAACAAATTCTTTACAGTGATGTTAAATCCATTGCAAATCCTATGCTTCCTAATTTACAGACTGCTCTGCTTGGACAGGAAGAAGGTGCGGGTTTTGGTTGGAATAATATTTTAATATTTAAATGGGGAGTGATGTATTCTGGTTTCTGCGGATGGGATTTAATGGCTGGATATTCAGTGGGTCAAAATCCTGTTACATCTGAAAACGTAATGTTTAATATCTTAGCCCCGGGTGTGATAGAAAATCAAATAACATTTGGTTTCTCAAAAGATATTGCAAAGAATCACGAAATATCAGTTGCATTTATGCATGCATTTGAAAACTCAGTTATAGGACCAAATCCACTTGATGCACCGAATCAACAAACCATTGAAATTGGAATGAAGCAATGGCAGCTTGAAGTTGGATATGCTTTTAGCAGTTTTTAAAAAGTTTATTATAAGTTAAATCACGTTTCGTTTTTGTGTCCCTTATAGTCCCCGTGCTAAAGCACGGGGCTATTCATTTCAATATCACTCATCAATAATTTTTTCTAAAGCCCCGACTTTCAAGTCGGGAATTAAGAATTGATAAAAAAAATTCCGGGTTTTAACCCAATTATTATTCTTTAGGCTGAAGCCCTAATTGGTGTTTTGTTTCTTTCCATCCCCGTGCTGAAGCACGGGGCTATTTATTTCGATATCATTCATCAATAATTTTTTTAATAGCCCCGAGTTTTAACTCGGGGATTAAGAATTGATAAAAAAACTTCCGGGTTTTAACCCAATTATTATTTTGGGGGATAAAGCCCCAATTTGTATTTCGTTTCTTTTTATCCCCGTGCTGAAGCACGGGGCTTTTTATTTCAATACCATTCATCAATAATTTTTTTTAATAGCCCCGAGTTTTAACTCGGGGTAAGAGGTTAACAAAAATATTTCCGGGTTTTAACCCAATTATTATTCTTTGGGCTAAAGCACGGTTTGGTGTTTTGTTCTTTTCTATCCCCGTGCTGAAGCACGAGGCTATTTAGTTTAAATAAACAGGTTTATTATTATGAATAGCCTTGATTTTTAAGATGGGGAAGAACTTAATTCTTCTCTAAAATATCATCAACCCAGCTCATTGCAGCCATTGTTGATGGTAATCCAATTGTTGGCAGCGCCAGCAAAACTGTTTGACTTATTTCCTCTTTAGAAATTCCAAGCTCGAGTGCTTTTCTTGTATGTGAATGAACTGCACCTTCTAATCCAGCTCCCGTTGATATTGCGAGTTTTATGAGTGCTCTGGTTTTTTCATCAAGCGGACCAGAAGTGTGAACTGCTTTGCCAAGTTCTTCATAAGCTATTGCCACATCAGGATAATCCTGATGTAACTTTTCAAATCGTTTTGGTAGTTGAGACATAGTTAACTCCTATTTACTTAATAATAAATAATAAAATGATGTTGATAAAAAATATTTAATTCTTTTTAAACCTTTAAGTCTTTGAGATTCATTCCACGTAAATCCTACAATCTTCTTAAAGTGCGGGAAGAGGTTTAGTATTTCATCGATATCCTCTGAATAAAAAGATTTTTTTCCTGATATGAATTTCTGAAACATATTTTTTACAATTGGTGCAAGCAGCGCATACCATATAATAGTTAATACAATAGAACGGACAAGCATTATCAGAATATCCACAGATGCAATATTTGATTTATAAGGATTAAAATAACTGTAAATTAATAAGACGAGTAAAATTGAAATAATTATTATACCTGTTGGACGCATCAGCCAGCTTTTCTTTTTACCTTTTTTAATTTTCTTTGGTAATTCTGATAGTGAGACTCCAAAATCTATTTCTTTAATTTTGTCAGAATATTCATCTAACTTTTTGGGTAAACCACCTGCGTATATTCCGATAATTGTACCTGCAATTAGATGGATAAAAACATAAATACCGATCAACAAAAATCCGTAATGAATATCTGGATGAAAACCCAAACTTAAAAATTCATTTGCAACCTGTTTAACAAAAATGTTTATGGATTTCCAGAGATTATTTCCAAAAAGAATTGTAAGCACAACTATTTTTTGTATGCCTGAAAAAAACAAAGTAATAATTCCGAGTAATAATGCAGAAGTTCGGAAAAAGTTTTTGTTCAGAAATAATAAATATCCAACCAAACCCTGAATTGATACTGCAAAGTAAGCGGTGAGAGGAGAGTGTGGACTTACTAACGCTTTTATCAAAATAACAATTAAAGTTGATTTTAGAATTTCTTTACTGCTTTTTGAGAATAAAGCGATGAGCGATATAAAGAGTACTGCAGCAGCATTGATAAAAATTCCGCGCAAAGGAATTGTAAGAGCATGCAGTATTCCACCAAAAGCAGATTCACTGAATGCCCACAATGCGGTGATCCTCAAAACAGATAAAGTTTGAGTGTTATTATTTTCTGCGGATAAAAATTTTGAATTATAGTGCATTGAAATTCTTTAAAAAAAATGCCGCTCTTAGGCGGCACTAATTTAATCAAATATTTGTAGTGTTAAGCAAAGATTTCTTCTCTTGTTTCAGTTACAAGTTTAAAACCTGCTTGTTTCCATCCATTCATTCCACACGTTACATTGTAAACATTCTGAAATCCATTCTTCTGCAAAATACTTGCTGCAATTGCAGATCTATCACCGCCTGCACAGTGAACTACAATCTTCTTATCTTTCGGAATAACATCAATGTTATCTTTTAGATAACCAGCCTGAAGGTTTAATGCTCCTTCAATATGACCGGCATTATATTCAGAGTAACCTCTTACATCGATAACAAAATATTCGTCAATGTTACGACTCAATTCATGCACAGTAATCTGCTTAGTTGTTTCCATTTCATAACCGGCATTTGCAATTTTATCCATGTCGTTTACATAACCGATTATATTATCCAATCCAATCCTTATTAATGCTTTTGTAAGATCTTCAATTCTGCTATCACGAGCTACTAATAAAAATGGCTCATCATAATTTAAAATCCAACCCGCCCAGGTACTAAATGCGGAATTATCCTGTATGTTAATGCTGCCAGGAAAATGTCCACCGGCAAATGAGAGTTTGTCTCTTGTATCGATAATCGTAACATTATCTTTAACAGCTTTTTCAAATTGATGCAAGCTGAATCTACCCGGCTGAGGAATGGAGCCAAGAATATTTGGTCCAACTTTATTTAACTTTTTCATCATTGCAAAATACTTTGGTGGCTCAGGCTGTCCGTCTAAAAGCATTTTAACAAATTGATCTTCATCATCTATACTTAAAGCCCAGTTAGTTAGCTTTTCGTAACCAACAGTTGAACTAGGAACTGCTCCTAAAGCTTTTCCACAAGCAGAACCAGCTCCGTGTGCAGGCCAAACCTGAATATGATCGGGAAGCGCTTTAAACTTTTTTAATGATTGAAACATCTGATGTGCACCAACCTCTTGTGTACCTTTTATTCCAGCTGCTTTTTCTAAAAGATCGGGTCTGCCAACATCACCAACAAAAACGAAATCACCAGTAAAAATCATTATAGGATGACTGCTTGCTGCTGTGTCTGTTAAAATAAATGAAATATGCTCAGGTGTATGACCGGGTGAGTGCATTACTTCAAACTTTAAATTTCCAACTTTGAATGCATCTTTATCCTTTAATCCTATATGAGGAAATTGATATTGCCAGTCGTCTCCACCTTCATCAGAAAGATAAATTTCTGCGCCTGTTGCTTTGGCTAATTCACGTGAACCACTAAGAAAATCTGCGTGAATATGAGTTTCTGCTATGTGAGTAATCTTTAAATTTTCTTTTTCAGCAATCTCAAGATAAGTATCAATATCTCTCTTTGGATCTATTACAATTGCTTCTCCAGTTGCCTGGCATCCGAGTAAATAACTTGCTTGTGCCAGTCCTGTTTCATAAATATGTTTGAAAAACATGTTTGCCTCCTGATTATCTTTCTAAAGGTTCATGCCAGTCAAGAATTCCATCAGCAAGGTTATACACTGTTTTAAATCCCTGCTGAAGCATAAATACACCTGCGTGATAACTTCGGTTGCCGCTTCTGCAATAAACATAGTAGTTTTTATCTTTATCAAGTTCATTTATCTTTTCAGGAAAAGTTGGAAGATAAATATCGATTAATTTAGAATTCGGAATGTGTCCGGCATTAAATTCCTGAAGTGTTCTAACATCCAGCAAAACTGCGTTGGGATCACTCTTGAATTTTTCTGAAAAAGATTCTGAATCAAGATTGATTACAGAATTAGTTGTGTTTGTATTTGCGTGCACTGTTACTCCTATTTTTATAAACTTATTTAATTATTAATTCTTTAGTAATGATATAAATTCCCATGAAAAGTATAAACCATCCAAAAATTGGTTTTAACTTTTTTCCGTCTATTAATTTTGAAATTTTAATTCCGATATAAATTCCGATAAGTGCTAAACCAGAGAATAATATCAGTAAGTTCCAGTCGAAAATAATATTGGTCGTTAAGTCTCCTAAAAATCCAACAAGTGTATTAACAGAAATAATCAACAGCGAAGTTCCAACAGCTGTTTTCATATCCAATTTGGCAAAGAATATCAATGAAGGGATTATTAGAAATCCACCGCCGGCTCCTACTAATCCCAGAAAAACTCCAACAAAGAAAAACTTGATAATCAATTGTAAAATGGATTGCTCTTTTTTCTCGACATTAATATTATTTTTTCTAATCATTGAATATGAAGCCAGTATCATCAAAACAGAAAATAAAACCATTATGGCAAGATTCTTTGTTAACTCAAATTCACCAATTGATAAAAGCGAATCTGGTAAACTTGGAAGAAGAATTTTTCTTGTTATCAATACTCCAATGAAAGAAGGAATTGAAAATAATACCGCTGCTTTAAAGTTGACTAATTTCTGCTTCATGTAAGTTAATGAACCGGCCAAACTAGTAACGCCAACAACAAATAGTGAATATGACGTTGCATTATAGGCTGGTATGGCTAAAAGATAAACGAGAATAGGAACGGTTAAAATTGAGCCACCTCCGCCCAAAAGTCCAAGCACCACACCTATAAAAACAGCAAATATGTACGCTAAAATTTCCAAATAAATACTATTCTAAGGGATTTTATTTTTTTTAGCCGTATGATGCCAGTTGGTTAGCATCGATTCATATTTTACTAGAGTCAAATAATTTCTGAAAATTATTTATGACTTATCGGTCAGAAGAGCCATCCGCTACGTTTTATTTTTTCGAGTGACTTCCTATATTTCGCACACAAAATCAACTAATCAAGGTTTATTATTCATGTCAAATAAATATCAGATAGCCATTTTAGGCGGCGGACCAGGTGGATATGTTGCTGCTATTCGTGCTGCTCAATTAGGATTTAAAACCGTTGTTATTGATAAGGATAATTTAGGCGGAATTTGTTTGAATTGGGGCTGTATTCCAACAAAATCACTGCTAAAAAACGCTGAGATTTATGATAATTTATTAAATCACGGCATAGACTTTGGGATTTATACAAAAGATCTTTCATTTAACTTTAATGAGATTATTAAAAGAAGCAGAGATATTTCAGATAAGATTACCAAAAATGTTGAGATGCTGATTAAAAAAAACAAGATAGATAGAATCCGTGGATTTGGTAAACTGATTAGTCAGAATGAAATTGTGATTCTTGACAAAGATGGAAAAAAAACAGATTCGATTTCTGCGGATACCCTAATTATTGCCACTGGTGCCCGACCAAAAGTTTTTCCAAATATTCCAGTTGATAGAAAAAATATCATAACAAGCACTGAAGCAATGTCTCTTACTGAACAGCCAAAAGAGATGATTATCATTGGTGCAGGTGCAATCGGAATCGAATTTGCTTATTTCTATTCTGTACTTGGTACAAAAGTAACCGTTATTGAAATGCTGGATCATATTCTTCCGGTTGAAGATGCTGAAGTATCTACTGCTCTCGAAAAGAATTTTAAGAAACGCGGTATCGATATTTTTACGAAGACTATGGTTGAGAAAGCAGAAGTTAAAGGGAATAAAGTTCTTGTTACAATAAATCAAAATGGGCAGAAAAAAGAATTAAGTGCCGATAAAGTTCTAAGTGCAATTGGCGTAACTGGAAATGTTGAAGGATTTGGTCTGGAAGAATTAGGTATCGAACTTTTTAAAAATCATATCAAGGTTGATAAGAAAACATATCGCACCAATATTCCAAACATTTATGCGATTGGTGATGTTATTGGTCCGCCTTGGCTTGCACACGTAGCATCTGCAGAAGGAATACATTGTGTGGAATCCATTAAAGGAATTAAAAATCCCGAAATAGATTACGAAAATATTCCCGGCTGTACTTACTGCCAGCCGCAAGTTGCAAGTGTTGGTTTAACTGAGGCAAAAGCAAAAGAGCTTGGTTATGAATTGAAGATAGGTAAGTTTCCTTTTATGGCAAGTGGAAAAGCATTTGCAGTCGGAGAACGTGAAGGTTTTGTTAAACTGATTTTTGACGCAAAGTATGGTGAACTTCTTGGTGGTCATATCATCGGAAGTGAAGCAACAGAGCTTATTGCAGAGGTTGCATTAGCACGCGCTATGGAGGCAACCGGGCATTCGATCATCAAAACAGTTCATGCGCATCCAACACTCTCGGAATCTATTATGGAAGCCTCTGCTAATGCATATGGTGAGGCAATACATATTTGAGGAAAAAAGAATCGTCATTGCGAGCGAGTCTTCGAACGAAGCAATCTAATTTTATTCAACAGATTGCCTCTCCCGATAAACCTGTCTGCCGACAGGCTAGATCGGGATCGCAATGAAATACAAAGAATATGATGAACAGAGAAGCAAGAAAATTAGTCTATTGTGATTTGGGATTGATTGATTATAAAGATGCCTGGGATCTGCAAAAATCAATTCATCAACAAAGAGTAGAAAATAAAATTGATGACGTTCTTTTTTTATTGGAACATCCACACACGTATACTTTAGGAAAAGTAGCTGATAAAAAAAATCTTGTTGGGGATGAAAAATATTTAACTGAAAATATGATTTCAGTTTATGATATTGATCGTGGTGGAGATATTACATATCACGGACCGGGACAAATTGTTGGTTATCCGATAATCAGTTTGACTAATTGGAAGATGGATACACATAAGTATCTTCGTGCAATTGAAGAAGTTATTATTAAAGTTTGCAGTGAATATGGATTAAATGGCAGTAGAGTTGATAAATACACCGGCGTTTGGATTGAAGATAGAAAAATTTGTGCAATAGGAATAAAAGTTAGCCGATGGGTAACAATGCACGGTTTTGCATTTAATGTTAATACTGATTTGAAATTGTTTAATGGAATTATTCCTTGTGGAATTTCTGATAAAGATGTTACTTCATTAAGTAAAGAATTGAATAAAGAAATCTCATTAAAAGAAGTTAAAGAACAGATTATTCATCATTTTATGAATGAGTTTCAATATCAGCAAATTGAATTTAAATCAAAAAATGAAATACTGAGTTTCATTTCCTAACCTAAAAGGTTTTTATGTCAAAAAAGATATCATCACAAACTAAATCGAAGGAGAAAACTTCGATGAAATCAGGTAATAGTAAAAACATTTCCATCAAAATTGGAAAAGACGATTTTGACAGAGATAAATTGTTATACCTTCTGAAATTGATGTTAACTGCCCGTACAGTTGATAATAAAGCGATGAATTTATTGAGGCAGGGAAAAACATTTTTCCATATTGCCGGTGCCGGACATGAAGCCGTTCAGCTTGCAATCGGACTTTCTCTTGATCCCAAGAAAGATTGGCTGTTTCCATATTACAGAGACTTGGCTACTGTTCTGACTGCTGGTCTCACTCCTGAAGAAGTTTTTCTCGGAACTTTTGGTAAAGCATCTGATCCTGCAAGTGGCGGAAGACAATTACCTGTGCATTGGGGTGCTACTAATTTTAATTTACCTTCCCAGTCATCTCCAACCGGTACGCAATTTTTACAAGCTGTTGGTACTGCTCTCGCTTCGGTCAAACGCGGCGAAAGAAATATTTCTTACGTAAGCAGCGGCGAGGGAACAACATCTCAAGGCGAATTTCACGAAGCTGTAA
This sequence comes from Ignavibacteriaceae bacterium, assembly GCA_044227615.1. Classification (GTDB taxonomy): domain Bacteria; phylum Bacteroidota; class Ignavibacteria; order Ignavibacteriales; family Ignavibacteriaceae; genus IGN3. The sequence continues at coordinate 7,090 of JBGAWM010000025.1, read as the reverse complement.
ACTGGGCGAGTCGTGAAAAACTTCCAGTGCTTTTTGTTATTCAAAATAATAAGTATGCAATTTCTGTTCACGTTTCAAATCAAACAGGAGGAAAAGACAGCTCCATTGCAGAAATGATGGAGGGATTTCATAATCTTCATCGTGCAAAAATTGACGGAACTGACTTCTTCAAATCTTATGAAAAAATTGAGGAAGCAATTGAATACATTAAATCTGGTAAAGGTCCTGCTTTAATCGAAGCAGATGTTGTAAGATTAGAATCTCATTCATCTTCAGATGATCAGAAAAAATATCGTGATAAAAAAGAACTTGAGGAAGATTTAAAGAAAGATCCAATTGAAAGATTTGCTCAGGTTTTAATTGCAAAAAATATTCTTACACAAAATGAATTTGATGAACTTAAAAAATCTGTAAACGATGAAGTAACTGAGGCAGCGGAAAAAGCTCTGAAGTCTTCTGATCCAAAGCTGGAAGATGCAACAAAGTTTGTTTTTGATGAAAGTGGATTTAAGGAAACTCTTAATTATGAATCATCAACTCCATCGGGAAATAAAATTGTAATGGTGGATGCCATAAATCATGCTTTACATGAGGAGATGGAAAAAAATCCGGATATGTATATCTTCGGTGAGGATATTGAGGATGCAAAAGGCGGAGTATTTACTGCAACAAAAGGTTTATCAACCAGATTTACAAAGAAAAGGGTGTTCAATTCACCACTTGCTGAAGCAAGTATAATGGGCGTTGCGGTTGGAATGTCGCTTGCGGGAATGAAACCTGTTGTTGAAATTCAATTTGGTGATTACATCTGGCCAGCTTTCCAGCAAATGAAAAATGAAATGGCACCAATGCGCTATCGATCAAACAATGCCTGGTCCTCTCCGGTTGTTACCCGTGTTGCAGTTGGTGGTTACATTCATGGTGGACTTTGCCACAGCCAAAATATTGAAGCATTCTTCTCGCACATCCCGGGAATATTAATTGCCTATCCGAGCAATGCAGCTGATGCAAAAGGACTTTTAAAAACCGCATGCCGAATTAAAGATCCGGTTCTGTTTTGTGAACATAAAGGATTATATAGACAAAGTTTTGCTATATCACCCGAACCTGATGAAAATTATTTGCTTCCTTTTGGTAAAGCAAAGGTTGTTAATGAAGGAACTGATATCACCATTGTATCCTGGGGAGTGTCTTTGTGGGATTCAATGATTGCAGCAAAAAAATTGGAAGATGAAGATTATTCAGTTGAAGTGATTGATTTAAGAACTATTGTTCCATTGGATGAAGAAACGATTTATAACTCAGTTAAAAAAACTAATAAAGTAATTGTAATTCACGAGGATACTTTGTTTGGTGGATTTGGTGCGGAGATAGCAGCTCGAATTGCTGATAGTTGTTTCCAGTTTCTTGATGCACCAGTTAAAAGAATCGGAGCAAAAGATGCACATATTCCTTATGCCCCGATATTAGAAAATGAAGTTCTTCCAAGCCGTGATGGAATTTATAAAGGAATAAAAGATTTACTTAGTTACTAAAAAGTACTTATATCGTTTGGTGAGAAGGATTTTAACTTGTATTAAGATTCAGATATCTCGCTTTGCTCAATATGACTCAATAATTGAAAATTGAATATTTAGAATTTAACATTTGTAAAGAGGATTTATATGGATATCATAATGCCGAAAATGGGTGAGAGTGTTAATGAAGGCACAATCATAAAATGGCATAAAAAAGTCGGTGATATTGTAAAACTTGATGAAATAATTTTTGAAATCAGCACTGATAAAGTTGATACGGAAATTCCGGCGGCAGCATCAGGATTGCTTTCTGAAATACTTGTTAAAGAAGGTGAAACTGTTGAAGTTGGAACTATTGTTGCCAGAATACAATCTGATAATATTTCCATCTCTGACCCTGTCATTTCGAAGGATCCCGAAAGCTTTAGGGATGAGAAATCTGATAGCCTTGAATCCAAAAAGATTTCTACTTCAGGTCGAAATGACGATGAGCAAACTTCATTTGATATCTCCACACAATCAAATATCTCAGAAAACGTAATTGAAATTGCAATGCCGAAAATGGGTGAATCTGTAATGGAAGGAACTATTATTAAATGGCATAAAAAAGTCGGCGATGCAGTAAAGAAAGATGAGACGATTTTTGAGATCAGTACAGATAAAGTTGATACAGAAATTCCTTCTCCTCAAGCAGGTATTTTAGCAGAAATACTTGTTGGTGAACAGGAGACTGTTGAAGTTGGAACTATTGTAGCTAAACTGTCTGTTGGAAGTGGTGTTAAAGTCTCACAACCATCCAAGCAAGAAAAAGTTAAAGATCAGGGTCAAGTTCAAAAAGAAAAATCTATGCACGATAATTTTGCAAAGAATATCGATCTCCAGCCAAAAGAGCAGGGAACAGGATCAGGATTTTATTCTCCTCTCGTTTTAAGTATCGCTCAAAAAGAACATGTAAGTTTTGATGAATTGAAAACAATTGAAGGTACAGGATTAGAAGGTAGAGTTACTAAGAAAGATATTCTTGGATACATTGAGAAACGAAAGACCGGTGGAGTTCAAGTTTCCCAAAGGGTAAAGCAAGATCAAGTTCAGGTGAAGAAGGATGTTAAAACTGCATCCCCGGCTCCATCTTTTGTTCCATCCACATCGCAAGTTGTTTACAATGAAGCTGATGTTGAGAGAATTCCTATGGATAATATCCGTCAAAGAATTATGGATCATATGGTTCATAGTCGTGATACAAGTGTACACGTTACAGAATTAATTGAAGTTGATATGACTAGAATTCATAATTTCATTACTGCGAAAAAAGATGAGATTATGAAAAATGAAAATGCTAAACTTACTTACATGGCTTTTATAGCTGATGCAGTTGTTAAGTCGTTAAAGAAATATCCATTAGTAAATTCAAGTATTGATGGAAATACAATTCTTCAAAAGAAATTTATCAATCTTGGAATTGCAGTTGCGATTGAACCAACGGGATTAATTGTACCAAACATTAAAGGCGCTGGAGATAGAAATGTAATTGGTCTTGCAAAGGCAATTGCTGATCTTGCAAATCGTGCACGAACAAAAAAACTTACACCGGATGATATTAGCAATGGAACGTTTACAATTACAAATTATGGTGTGTTTGGAACTATATTTGGAACACCAATTATTAATCAACCTGAAGTTGCTATTCTTGGAGTCGGTGCCGTTCAGAAAAAACCTGTTGTAATTGAAGTGGATGGTTCTGATACCTTTGCGGTCAGACACATTATGGCATTAACACTTTCACACGATCATCGATTGGTTGATGGAATGGTAGGCGGGTTGTTCTTAAAGAGTATTAAAGATACTTTAGAAAATTTTGAAGGCATTATTTAGATAGTATTTTAAAATAAAAATCGTAAAACAGACTTTAGTCTGTTAATTGCTCAGAATGAATTCTGAGCTACGAGAATATTTGATTAATTTTATAAAGCAATATGATAAATCAACATCAACGCGCATTTAAAGAAGAAGCTGAAAAAGCAAACAAAGATTTAGGCAAAAGACCTGATTGGCTTAAAGTTCGTTTACCTATTGGAGAGAATTACTCCGATGTAAAAAATCTTATGCGCAGACAAAAGCTTAACACAGTCTGTGAGGAAGCTAAATGTCCAAACATTTCTGAATGCTGGAATCATCGCACAGCAACTTTCATGATACTTGGAGATACCTGCACTCGAAGCTGTGGTTTCTGCAACATTAAAGTTGGCATTCCGAATGAACTCGATTTAGAAGAGCCCAGGCGAGTTGTTCAATCTGTTGTTGAACTGAATTTAAGGCACGTTGTTATTACATCTGTAAATCGTGATGAGCTTAAGGATGGCGGCTCCGCGATATTTAAAGAATGTGTTAGATTGATTCGCGAACAAAAACCTGATTGCACTGTTGAAATTCTAATTCCTGATTTTAAAGGTGATGAAGAAGCATTTAAAGTAATCATGCAAAATCCGCCTGATATCTTGAATCATAATATGGAAACTGTTAAAAGACTTTATCACGCTGTTCGTCCGCAGGCAAAGTATGAAAGAAGTTTGGAGCTTATCAAATGGTTCAAATCAAAAGGACTAAAAACAAAAAGTGGAATTATGGTAGGAATCGGGGAGAAACCCGAAGAAGTTCTTGAGTTGATGAAAGATTTAGTTTCAAGCGGATGTGATATATTGACTATCGGACAATATCTGCAACCAACAAAAATGCATTTACCTGTTGATAGATTTGTTACGCCCGATGAATTCAAAATGTATAAAGAAGAAGGACTCGAAATAGGATTTAAGATCGTTGAGTCATCTCCACTCGTTCGTAGTTCTTATCATGCAGATGAACATGCAAGAGCAATTTTCGAAGCAGATTAATAACGATTTATTTATATAAAATTTCATTTATTCTTAACATTAATCTGCTTATTTTAACACCTCGAAAAATCACTAAAGTTAATTATCGAATATTTTTACTTAATGAATCTTAAATCCGCATTCTTTATCCTGCTGTTGCAAGTATTCTTATCAATAAGTTTAATTGCTCAAGAAAATCAAACCATCATTTATAAAACGATGGATGATGACAACTCTAAATTTACAGACGTAGGAAACATCGGACTTACAGTAACTAACTTTGGAACATATGGTCATGGTTTTTCACTCTGGCCAGATCAACCGAGTTGTGAATACCCCAAAGGATCCGGTATTGAACATATTTTTGATGGCGGATTATGGATTGGCGGCATAATTCGAGGTAACTCGGTTCCATTTGTAACCACAGGTGCTGTTGATGCTACATCAGTTGCTTCTCGCGGCGGCGGATTTGAATTTACAAACAAAACTGGTGAAAAGGTTGTTGAAAGATCTTCTTTATTTGATTCACCATTTTTTCAACCATCAGCAATTTCTCATCAGGATTTTGTGATGAATTATACCGATTCAAATGCTGTGTTAAGTAATGGTGAACCGATTACCGGTCATACTCCTCTCGGTGTTGTTGTTAGGCACGAGACATATGCCTGGAACTTTCCTTTTGCGGATTTTTTTGTGATAATGAATTACACCATCAAAAATACTTCAAGTAAATTTATCGATAGCGTTTATGTTGGTTTGTGGACTGACGCAGTTGTTCGTAACACAAGAATTACAGGAAGACCAAGCGGAAGTGCGTTTTTTAATAAAGGCGGAAACGGTTATAACGACTCTATAAAAATTGCATACGAGTTTGATTCAAATGGTGATCCAGGGTTTACGGATAGTTACCTCGGTGTTCAATATCTTGGGTCAGAACCAAGATTATCTGATAAGATTTTTGTACAAGGAGATTCTATTCCAACTGTAAATTTTGTGAGCTGGCAATTCAGAAATACTGATGATCCAAATTTTTTCGCTCCGCAGGATGACCTTGGCAGATTTACAAAAATGCAGGGATATTTTGGTGGATCTAATCGATGGAAAGACGGCATTAATCCATCTTCGCTGAAGACACCATCCAATAGATCAATTTTTATATCTAATGGACCTTTTTCGACGATCGCTCCGGGAGATTCAATCAATGTTGTTTTTGCAATTGTAACGGCTAAAAAATTCGGAACTGATCTCGCCTCTTTAGATACTGAAGAACAAAAAACTAATCTGTACATAAACGCCGATTGGGCTTTGCGCGCATATTATGGCGAAGATAGAAATAGAAATGGTGTTCTGGATTCTAATGAAGATCTTGACGGTGATGGAGAAATTACAAGATATATTCTTCCAACTCCGCCAACTACTCCAAAAGTAAAAGTTGTGCCCGATAATCAAAAAGCTACAATCTATTGGGATAGGCGGGCAGAATTTTCTATCGATCCGATTTCCGGTAAACAGGATTTTGAAGGTTATAAATTGTATAGAACTCAAGCCGGATTTGATTTAACGCAATCACAAGATCTGCAAAATTCATTAGTTGTACTTGCTGAGTTTGACAGCACAGGAAATTCAATCGGTTTCAATACCGGTTTTTCTGAGGTTAGATTAGATGAACCAATTACTTTTCCCAATGATACTACCAAATATTATTACAAGTTTGAAATACCGACATTGCTTAATGGCTGGCAATATGTTTTTTCTGTAACTGCGTTTGATGAAGGTGATCCTGAGAATGATCTTGATGTTCTTGAATCCAGTGCTATTGCAAACTATGAAAGAATTGTACCCGGTACACCAGCAGTTGAAGATGAAATCGTAGAAATTGGAGTTTATCCGAATCCATATTATGCAAATGCAGTTTGGGATGGTAGTTCTGAAAGATTGCGTAAACTTTATTTTTATAATCTGCCTGCAGAATGTGAAATAGTAATCTATACTTTAGCAGGTGATATTGTAAAAAAAATTACTCACGATGCTTCCAGCAATGGTTCTGATACACGATGGTTTCAGAATTATGCAAGCGACGGCAAACAGAAATTTGCCGGAGGGGAACATGCGTGGGATCTGGTTACTGATGGCGATCAGGCAATTGCTACTGGTCTTTATCTTTTTACTGTAAAGAATAATAAAACCGGAGATATTAAAACTGGAAAATTTTTAATTGTTAAATAAATTAGGAGAACTAAATGAAAAACACATTTTACATTCTGTTTGCATTATTATTCATCTCATCGATGAATCTAATTGCTCAAACATATCCGGAAGTATCCATCAGAGATATTCAATATCAGCATCCAGATTCCTTATTAACTATCGGTGATAGACCCTCACCATTCAACGGCGATACAGTTACCATCACAGGTATCGTAATGAATCCAACATTTACAAATGGAACCGCAACTTTGGTATCTGGTGCGCCCGCAGTTCATTTGATGGATACAAGTGATACGGAATATGGTGGGATACTGGTAAGATTTCCTAATCCATCAAGTGCTGCGTTTAATGCTTTAGACTCGGGTACAATTGCAAAATTCACTGGAATTGTTAGCGAATTTAATGTAACAACACAATTTAATCTTATCGAATTCGATGGTTCAACAATTATTGATTTCAAACCAAAACGTACACCAGTGCTTTTAACACTGGATTCTT
>JBGAWM010000024.1:0-41614 GCA_044227615.1 Ignavibacteriaceae bacterium | reverse complement strand
ATTCTGCTGCTCTTACTGCTTCTTTAAATTGTTTGCTTATAAACTCACCATTTAATTTTATATTTTTTTTACGATAAAATATTAAATTGTTTTTAGGTTGGCTGCCAAGAGGAAAGTAACCTTGTAAAATAGTTTTAACCTTTTGATGAATTGGAATAATTCTTTCGCGTTTACTTTTTGTTTTGAAGTCATTTGAATTTTTAACAGTTATAATATCTTGAGTAAAATCTAACCAGTTCCATTTCATATTTAGAATTTCGTTTAACCGCATACCTGTAAAAAAAGCAGTTGTGAAAATATTTTTAAGAAGTTGATCTTTTGTTTTGTTGAGGATTAGAATTAATTCTGCTTCTGATAAATACACCGGAAAAGATTTTGTAACCTTTGGAGATTTTATTTTGTTGAATGGATTTTCTGAAAGGTAATTCCAGATTACAGCTTTGTTGAATGCAGCTTTTAAAGTGCGGTGATATAGTGAAGCTGCAAATTTAGATTTTGAGTAAATAGAGGATATGAAATGATCAAGATTTTTAGTTGAGATTAATCCCAGGGAAACATCAGGAATATATTTTTGTAATTGGTTGAATGCGGGTGTGACAGCTTTTTTTAAATACTTTTCTGAATAAGTATTTGTAACATAGGTTTTATACTCTTTAATAAAGCCACTGAGATTTATTACAGGTTTTATTTGTTGCGGTTGCGGTTTTGGTGCTGGGTTAAATGTAGCTTTGAAAACTTCGGCTTTGAATTTATCAGCCGTTTTTGTTGAAACTTTTGTTCTCTTCCCATCGACAAAATATACTAATTGATAAAAGGGCGACTTAGAATCTTTGGTTAAAAACATAGTAGGTACTCCTTTTGAGATGTACCGACAAATGTCCGGAAAGTCGAAAAACATTTGAACACAGCGTAAAAACGAAAGAATCCCCCTGTCTGTCACGCAGGAGGTCGCGAGTTCGAGTCTCGTCGGCCCCGCAAAAAAGCCTTAAAACGAATAGTTTTAGGGCTTTTTTCGTTTTCAGAATTTCTGAAAATCCCTATAACTTTGTATCCAGTCTATATCGACTATCTCTGGATGCAGTTTTGTAAATGATCGATTGTTTATAAGTCTTAAATACAAGCCAGCCGCAATTTTTAATTTATGTATTTATTAAATATGTGCAGGCTGAATTTTGCTTCTACCGTACTTATACTGCTTACTGCTTTGATGCATAGTAATAATAATACTTGTACTTATAGTAAGAACCGTAAGCGCCTTTAGAATCAAAATTATTAAGCACCATTCCGATAAGCGTGGTATTATCATGAGTTATAAGCTGGTTTGCACGTTCTAACATCTGGTATTCAGTTATCTCAGATGAAACAACAAGTACAGCTCCATCAACTTTCTTTGCAAGTATCTCGGCATCTGTTACAGCTATTATTGGGGGTGAATCAATAATCACGTAATCATATACCCCTCTCACTACCGCTAGAAAATCATCCATTTGCTTAGAATCGAGCATCTCTGCAGGATTTGGAGGGATAGTACCCGAAGTGATTATCGATAAATTCTTCATCGCACTTTGATGCGTAATTTCTTCAAGCTTCTTTTCGCCAACTAAATAATTAATCAAACCCGGTTCTTTGTTTAAATCAAAAACACGATGGACTCTTGGTTTTCTTAGGTCACAATCAACAAGAAGAACTTTTTTATCTGCCTGTGCAAAACTTCCTGCAAGGTTTAATGTAACAAATGTTTTTCCTTCCTGCGGAGCAGGTGAAGTAATAACGATCGTTTTTAGTGTCTCCTTATCAGGTCTGGAGAATTGTATCCTTGTTCTTAATGCCCTGAATGACTCGCTTGTTACAGAATCAGGTTTGTTAAGAATAATAAAATCAAACTTGCTTGCCTCCTTAATAGCCAGTTCCTCTACTCGTGGTATCCATGCAAGTACATTCATATTCCTTTTTTGTAAGTCTTCGGGTGTCTTAATTGTATTATCAAAGTAGTTCTTCAGGAAAACATATGCAAAAGCTAAGCCTACACCGATAAGTAAACCAACAATAATTATTAGTATCCTGTTTGGTTTTGATGGTGAATATGGTGTCCGTGCATCATCAATTATAAGTACGTTACCCGGTTGTGATTGTTCGTTGATAGTAGCTTCCTGATACTTCTCTTCAACTAGTGTGTATAACTTTTCTAATGATTCCCGGTTTCTCTGCAGACTTGCCAATTCTATTGTGGTTTTAGGCAGTTTATTAAATCGCTCACGATAGTTATTAACTACTGAACTAAGTTCAGATATCGTTGTTCTTAATGAACCAGTCTTAATTTCCATTTCGATTATTTTTTGGCTTAAGCTCTTTACCTCCTCAGGGCTGCTTGCGAAGATACCTGCTTTTAACACTTTAATTTTTTCATCAAGTTTGTCATTCAGCTCGGCAAGTTTATCGTCGTATTCTTTTAACTTTGCTTTATAATCAATCTGGGGATCTGCTTTAATCATTGCAAGATCTCTTCGTATCTGAAATTCCGCTATCTGATCTTGCAGTGCTTTGATATATGTTTCTGATGTTGTCGATGCCAGGTAATCTGCAAGTTTCGGATCTTGCTTGGATAATTCATTTCTATATTGTTTTAGAATTTCATTGGATGCTTCAAGTTCTATTTGAGCTGCATTTTTTTGAGCTTCAAACTGTGCAAACTGCTGAATAAGTGTTTGCGCTTGTTGATCGAGTGCAATTATTCCACCTCGCTCCTGATAAACTCTAAGGATTTGCTCTGCATCGTTTAACTGATCTTTTTTCTCTATCCTCTGATCAGCAAGAAACTTTCTTATAAATGTCAGTTGATCTCTGTTAATCTCAAGATTGTATGTTACATATTCAGCAGCATAAATATTTGCAATTAGTGCTGCCTCTCTGGGTTTTTGTGATTCTACACTAATATCAATAATGTCCAGTCCGCGTTTCTGCTCAATCTGGACTACACTCCCCAATATAGCGGCTATCTGTGGTACACTGGCTGGTTTTTTATCTTCGCCAAAATCACCTGTTAATAATAAATTAAATGCATCCGGTTCATTGCTTTTTACTAAAGTATCCAAAAGTATCTTTGCAATTCTTTCACGAATGTTATTACTCTTTAAGATTTCAATTTCATTTGCAATAAACCTGTCATTGCCGTAATCGTTTATCTCCGGCATAAGGGGGGATTGTAAAATGCTTCCGCCAGGTTTTGTAATCTTTAGTGCGGTGGATGTTTTAAAAATATCCGGTGCAGTTATAGAATAAATTATTGATATAATAAGACTTGCTGCCAAAATTGCCGCTACAGGTTTTATGTTTGCTGTAATTAGTATCAGGTAGTCTTTTAATGTGCTGCTCTGATTCTCATCAAAGTTAATATCATTTAAATTTGAATTGCTCATAATTTAATTTCTAATTTGTAATGCTTAAAATAAGTACAGCTATAGTAGTAATTGCCAGCGTTAGAGAGACGAAAAATTGAACATCTTCACGAACAAAGTAGCGTGGTTCACCAGGTACAAGTATAACGTCACCTGCATCTAATTTTGGAAAGACTATTTCAGTCATTAAGCTATCTCCCCATAACAAATCATTTAGATTATACTTTGCCAACTTTTCCTGCCCCGTTTCAGTCTGTCTGTAAATTCTGATATCATCCATCATTGCATCTTCTAAAGGTCCGCCGGCAAAAGAAAGGATGTCATTCAAATTGCTTTTTGCGGGAATTACATAATAACCCGGGTATTTTACATAGCCCCATAATTGTACTTTTATGTTAAATCCTGCCGGGTCGGAATAATCAAATAATCCGCCTTGAGATTGTGTTCTATTTCCAAGATTACTTCCTATCTGCACATCATCCTGTGCAAAAATGGCTAATGCTGCAAAAAGTACAAATACTGAAATACAAAATATCTTCTTCATTTTATCGATTAATTGTTATTGTTATAAATTCAAATATAAAAATCTTTTGAGAAATAAAGACTTCTAAAAATTCTAAATATCATTCCTCAGAAATCCTTCCTCGCGCTGGCAGGCGAGAAACCATTTTTTTACTAACTAATGTTCTCAAGACCACATATGACCTAGTGACAAATAATGACTATTACCTGACCATTAATGTATAGGTCTTACCGCTTTTCGCTTTACGATTCGATCCATCATTCAAACTATTTAACTTTTTCCCTGATCCTATTCGCTTCATCAAAAGTGTTATAATAGCCTACTCTTACTCTATACCAGGTTCCATCTAGCTCTGGTAATTCTGCTATAGTAATAAAAGCGTTATAACCTTCAGATTCAAGTCGTCTTGCTTCACTTTCTGCTTTACCTCTTGCACGCCATGAAGAAACCTGCACACAGTATAAGTAGCCATCAGTAAAAATCATCTTGCCGACATTTCTCTCTGCGGTTATATTGTATTTTAATACTTCCTTTGGTGCTGTTATATTTTTAGCTTCATTTTCTTTATCCGATACAAGGACAATTGCAACTCTTCTGTTTAACGCTTTTCCTGTTTCTGTTAAGTTATCAGCTATTGGGTAATCCGGACCGTAGCCGTTGTATGATAATCTGGCAGCACTAATACTGTTACTTGTAAAATAATTGTAAACCGATTTTGCTCTATTAACCGATAAATTCATATTCAGCGTATGTGATCCAGTAATGTCAGTATGTCCCTCAATTTTCCATTTGGTCTCGGGATAATCTTTCATAACTTTTAATACTTTTTCCAACTCTGTATATGCCGAAGGCAGTAGATCAGCTTTACCTGTTTCAAAATTAATTCCACCTGATAAAATAAATTCAGTTTTAGTAATTGGTTCAAAAATTTCTTCCTCTATCGGGCAGCCCCATTTGTTTACTTCTGTGCCAACTGGTGTGTTAGGACAAAGGTCTTTAAAGTCAGGCACGCCGTCATCATCTCCATCCGAGGGACAACCGCGTGTATCAACAACAACTCCTAACGGTGTATCATTGCACAAATCAAGATAATCCGGTACACCATCGCCGTCTATATCCAATGGGCAGCCATCTAAATCTATTGATATATTTTTAGGAGTATTGGAGCATTTATCTAAATAATCCGGTACACCGTCGACATCAGAATCCACGGCGCAGCCAAATCTATCTACAAGTACACTGGGTGGAGTATCGGGACATAAATCCTCTTCATCTCTTACTCCATCGCCATCACTGTCTTTTATCCCTCCAAAGTAAAATTGAAAACCCCCGGTAAGAGTAAAAAATATATCGTTATCGGATCCGCCGGTAATCGAATTTGGTGAATCATCTAAGTTGTCAAATGGCAGATAGTCCATTGCCCCTGCAATATTAAATGATACAGAACTGCTTAGCATAAATTTTATTCCTAATTCACCATTGGCAAACCAATCATTAGGACTGTATTTATTTTGTTTATTCCGTTCCAGTTCATTACCATCTAAATCTTTTGGCTGATAATTTATCCATCCAAAACGTGCAGCAAAATAAGGATAAACTGATTCCCAGTTTGTAACTGTATAACTTGCTCCGCCGGATAGCATTATCATTTGAGTTCTGAATTCATCAAGCGGCGGATAATCGACCTTATAACCTGGTCTTCCTGAACTGGCAGCGTAACCAAACGCACCCGCTATAGATATTCCGAATATCCCATTGTCATAAGTGGGGAAGTAATAATCCCCCAACAGACGCACTATATAATCAATTTCAGTTTCCTTAAAATCAGTTTTGGGATATGTAATACCGCCATCAATACCAAAAGAAGTTTTTGATGAAAGCGGATTGAAAATCTTCCCCTGTTCGTTTTGTGCGAAAGAAGAAGAGACTAAAATGAGCATAACGATGATGAAATAGTTTTTCATTTTATTCTCCGGGTAATTAGTAAAAAATCTAATTAACTGCCTATAAAATAAGTGATACATTTGTATTGTGACAAAATTATAATTTAAATACAAATCAAAATAATCTGTAATAGAATTTTGTATTCCAGATTTTAATTGAGTCACATTTTGAATTACAAAAAAGCTTCAGGAATATTTATTCCCCTCGCTGATAGAATCGCCCCGAGTATTTGATGGTCTAATTTGAAATTTTATATATTAAAATAATGTAAATGATTATGAATTCTTAGTGTCAATTCAAAAATATTCTCCTTCTGACTCCACATAGCCCACAGCTTATGAGCCATTAGCCTTGTGGATTTTTATTTGAAAATACTCCATCGTCTTCTTCAATCCTTGAGATCTATGTACCTTTGGTTCCCACCCAAGAACACGCTTTGCTTTAGTAATATCAGGCTGCCTTACTTTTGGATCATCAACTGGTAAATCCTCATAAATTATTTTGCTTTTAGATCCGGACAATGCAATTATCTCTTCCGCCATCTGCTTTACTGTTATCTCTTCGGGATTACCAATGTTAACGGGTTCATTCTCATCTGATAACAGCAGTCTATAAATTCCTTCCACCTCGTCATCGATATAAATAAAACTGCGTGTCTGGCTGCCATCTCCAAAAACTGTAATTGGCTGATTGTTAAGTGCCTGTGAGAAAAATGCGGGAATCGCTCTTCCGTCATTCAATCTCATTCGCGGTCCAAAGGTGTTGAATATTCTAACAATCCTTGTACTGATATTATGATATCTTTGATATGCCATCGTTAGTGCTTCAGCAAATCTTTTTGCCTCATCATATACTCCGCGCGGACCAATGGGATTTACATTTCCCCAGTAATCTTCCTTCTGCGGATGCATCAGCGGATCACCATAGACCTCTGATGTTGAAGCTAATAAGAATCGTGCACCTTTTTCTTTTGCCAATCCCAAGGCTTTGTGCGTTCCTAAAGATCCAACCTTTAAAGTTTGAATAGGTAGTTGGTGATAATCAATTGGGCTGGCAGGAGAGGCGAAGTGTAAAATGTAATCTACATTCCCTGGTACGTGTATAAAATTTGTTACATCGTGATTGATATAATGAAATTTTGGGTTGCCGAATAGATGATCAATGTTGTCGAGACTACCTGTCAAAAGATTGTCGATGCAGATTACATTCATACCCTCTTTTAATAACCTGTCGCAAAGATGTGATCCCAAAAATCCCGACCCGCCCGTTACTACCGCTGTTTGCATATTTTATCCTGATAAGATTTTCTGTTTTTTAACTAAGTAAAATTAAATAATATTTTGGTCAGATATTAGAGATGCAGGAAAATAGTAAGGCATCAATTGGACGCAGCCATTTAGAATTAAGAACTCGCTATAGTTTTAAAACACAGAGTTTAACTTTTAGATTTTGCTCTCAAAATTTTTGTAATTCTTCACGATCAATCTTTTTCATACTGATTGTTTAATGGTCTAAAAGATTATTCTTTGAAAAAAAATTGGCAATTATATCTACAAATTATTGAGAACCCTGAGGTATGCCAATGTAATTGAAATCCGTTATTAGTGGTTCATCACTAATTAAAGCGAAGTGCCAATTTTTAACCTAAGGTTAACAAAGAAAGATGTAAATCCAGGTTTGCCATTATCTAATGTTCCAAATATTGCGCTTGGACCGATTGCAATGGCAGCAAATCCCCAGTAATCAAAAACCTTTTGTACAAGTATATCAAAAACATACTGCGGTTCCCTCTGTTTACTATGCACCATTGCATCAAACCGTAAGTCAAATACACTTTCTGCTAAACTCAATTCGCGCCCTGTATATCCAATATGAATTTCATCAAGAAATTTTGCTACATAAAATTTACTTCTTGTTGATTCTAACACTTTAACAGGATAACGCAGCTCCCAGTTATAAAACTCCCCTTGAACAAGATAAGGGTCTAAAACAGTTCCATCAGGTAATACTGCGATATTACTTTCCGGCATATACTTCTGAATTTTTGCATCATTAAATGTATCAAGCGACTTAAAATACCCAAACTCAAAAAAGTTACCGAATGGAATTACATAATTTATTTGAAATGATTTGGTGATATAAATGTTATTATGATTATTTTCAGACTTGTGCTCAATGAATGTATCATCGTTACTTATAATGCCTGCCCTAAATCCCAGAATGTGAAAATTGATTTCATAATAATTTGTTTCCAAGGGACCTGAAAACGGTGTACCGATTCCGAAAGAAAATCCGATATCACGTTTAAGGGCAAATCCAAATCTTTCACCCCCCATAAACTGAATGAACGGATTAATGTATCCGAGTGTGGGAGAAATTTGAAATACACTCGGCGGGTTTATTATTTTCTGCAATCTTAAATTATTAATTACCCGGGTAAAGACACTCCCGTAATTTATTGTCTCCTCTAAGTTAAGTTTAAATTGATATGTGTGGATCAAAGTTCTTAATTCTTCATTTAAGGCAAGCAGGGGATATAGAGCACCTCTAATAGAAATAGTTTGATTTGTGTTATCCCTTATATCAACAACAATCTCAGCTTTAGGATCAGGTGGATCAATGAAAAGTGCTTCCTGTATTTTAATAAAAAGGCTATCATCCAGTGGTTCCATTTGATAGTAAAGTATTCGTTCCTCTTCTTCCTGAGCATACACTGCAGCTGCAAAGATTATTATGCTGATGGCTATAAAAATTATTCTGGTATTTTTCATATATGAAATATTGTATTTAATACCCAAAATTAAAAGTTAATAAGTATATAAGTATTAACCCAAATTATACTTGATTACTGGTTGATTAACAATATAAAGTTATGCAGGCGGGTAGGTATGTCCTATGCGTGGAAATGCAAATAATCTATCATCCTATTTTTATTCTATCTACTTTGAAGATAGGTTTCTCATGCAGATTTTGGTGAATCCATATTTTACTGACGAATTTTAACAAAGCTTAAAATTTCCTGTCTGTTGAAATTAGTTTTTGGTTATGTCAGAAATACTAATTGTTTTCTAAATATTTTTCCTCCAATTCTTCCACCCGCTGCAGCAAGACCAAGATTTGAAATTGCCATAGTTTTTTGAGAGGTCTTAAATAAATCATAAAATATTTATTTTAACTCATAAAAGTTTCAAAACGTAATATTCACTTTAAAATGTTATTTAGATTTTGATCCTACAAGATTTGCTTTGATTTGAATTTTATCGCTCACTCTGTTCGGAATCATAGAATTAGTAATTCCAAAATCAGATAACTTTATTTCAAACTTAGTTGCAATGCTAACTAAATCGCCGGGCATTATTTGTTTTGTTGTTTCGGATTCTACTAAATATTTCATAGTTGCATTAGCATATACCAGCTTTGTTTTTCCATTAAGAGTAAATTCACCAAGCAAAACAATTTTTAACAAATTATCTTCAACCTGATCAACTTGTGTAACTTCTTTTATCCTAAATATTACGGCTGGATATTTTTCCGAATTTAACCAAGAAATGCTGCGCAGATGTTCATCTCTTTTTTCAATCCCTGTTTTTATAGATGATGTGGAAATTGAAACTTCACCTTTTAAGGTTGACTTAACGTCCTTTTTATCGAAAGATATCTTTCCCCAAACTTCGTTTGTTAATCCTGTTATATTTTCGAAACGTGCTTCACTGTAAAACGTAGCCTGATTTCTACTCTCGGTATCTTTTAAGTTAAAGATCTGAATACCTTCAGACGGAAGATTAAATCCCTGTGCGTTGATTCCTGCAAACAGATAGAGAAATATAATCAATGTTAATAATGCTTTATACATCTTCATCCTTTTTAATATTTATAATAATTATTTGGATTATTGTGGATTAATCCTTCTTAAGAAAATATTGCCTATCAATTATTTTCAACATACTTGCTTTCTAATATCTCGACACGTTCCTGATGCTTTTCAAAATTAATAAACCTAGTTAGTATCAGCATAACAACTGCAAATATTATATAAGATAGAATTACAAAATCCCAGTTAAGGAATTCTTTCAACTGACCCATTAAAGCAGCACCTGCAGCAAGACCAAGATTTGAAATTGCCATGTAAAGAGTAAATTGAGTTACTGAAATTCTTTTCCAGCATAACTGCATTGCTGATGCGAAAATTGCTATTGTTGTAAAAGTTAAGAGAATATAAAATCCTATAATGAATCCAATTACAAAAATCTCACTATGCCAAAAGCTTTTTAGGAATGACATTACCGAAACAAGTGTAATTAATAAACTCAAATAAACCGTGATCATTTTTACTTTACCAAAATAATCAATAAGAAAACCGCCGATGATCATGCCACCTATACCCGATATTAAATTTGCTGTCGCAAAGATTTGAGAATATTGTGTATCAGCCCATCCCAATTCCTGAACAGTAAAAACCGGCAGAACAGTATCGATTAATCCTCTTCCCACTGAGAAACTGAAAGCTGCTATGCCCATCATTAAACTTACCGGTAAAAAGAAAACCTTGTATAAACTTTTAAAGATGCCTTTCCAGCTATGCAATTGAATTTTTGCTGCAGTTTTGGAAGCCTCACCTTTTGTCCACGGTAATAATTTTTCACCTGGTCTTTCTCTAAGCAATAAAGGGACAAGTATAATTATGGAAGTAAAAAATGAGAATGATACTATTGCATAAAAGTATCCGTAGTGGCTCATTATCCAGCTGCCTGCTGCAACTGATGCCGATATTCCTAACGTTTTTGATCCCCACATCAAACCGTTTGCTCTTGCCTGTTGATCGACAGGAAGTATATCTATTGCCATTCCATCAACAGCTATATCCTGGGACACTTCAAAAAAACTTACAATAAAACCTAAGATCATCAATAGTGATAAATTATTTATCGGATCACTTATTAACGACATTGAAAGAAAGCTTAAGATTAATCCAAGCTGACCGAATAGAACCCAGGGTCTTCTTCTGCCCATCGACAAATATGTAAACCTATCCATAATAGGTGCGTTAATTATTTTTAAACTCCAGGGGATTCCAATCACTGCAACGTAGCTGCCAATTTCTGCTGGACTTTTTCCGTTCATCGCAAGCCAGGCAGGTACAGCATACCAAAGTAATCCCTCGGGAATTCCTTGTGCAACATACAATGCAGCAAAACTAAAATATCTTAAAAAAGTATTTTCTGATAATGCAGGTAATGTTTTTACTTTAAGTTCATCGGATTTTACAAATAGCATAAATTAATTCAATTTAATTTTTGGATGAATTCACTCTTTAAATATTAAGAGATGTCACTTTTACATCATTTATTTCTTAATATTGTCGGGCTGGCATTGGTTCATTACTGCTCCACATACCATAGATAGAAATCCATTTTCCCTCGGAATTACGTTTTAATATTTCAGTGTATTTGCCAACTTCCAATATTGTATCGCCTCTGGCTCCTTGGAAACGCATTGTAAACATTCCAATCTCATACCCTAAATCACCATTACTTTTTGCATCAATTGTTTTTACTGATGCATCAATAACTCCAGCATCAATTGCTCCTTGCCAATATGCTTGTATGTTTGCACGTCCAGTAACAATAGGTTCGTTTGGCGGCAGAAGCGAGGCATTTTCGTCGTACAGATTTGCTGCTGCTACAGCATCTTTTGCTGTTAAAGCTTTTGCAAAATCCCGATTCATTTGTCCGAGTTCTTCAACAGTTGCGGATTGGGATACCGCTTCGTAATCTAAACTTTCTTGTTTACAGCTAATTATTAAAATTGAAAAGGTAAACAGAAAAATGAGTGTGAATAATTTTGCTGCTCGATTCATAACGCTCACTCCTTTTTGATTGATTGAAAAATTTCATTTCTATTTATATTTCGATTTTGGGATTGTCTTAAACTGAAATTTAATTACGATTTCAATTCACCATATCTCGATACAATTTCCATTCCCCGTTTTGTTTTTTCCAAACCACTAAATATTTACTCTTGTTGATGCTGTTTTCACTTCCTTTAGTTGTAATGTAACCAGTTTCAATTAAGAAATCATTGCTGACAGCAAGATCGATAGTTTGGAAAGTTATATCCACAGAACCAGCACGAAGCATACTGCCCCAGGCTGAAAGAATTTCTTTACCTCTAATAGGTTCTGAATTAGGGAGCAGTATCGCCGCATCTGAAGAATAATGGGATGCCAAAGCTATTGAATCACCCAGCTTTGTCTGTTCAGAAAATTTTGTGTTAATGCTATCGATAAAAGATTTAGCTTTCTGCATATCAAATTTTTTAGATACAGATTTTATATCTGTAGTTTGCTGCTGGCATCCTATTGAAATTATTATTACTGTTATCAAAGAAAGTGAACATAATTTTAATGCTGTTTGAATAATTTGTTTCATACACAAAAATTTTTTTGTTTATTGAAATTGATAAATATTTTTTCAGATATGTCAGTTTGCTTTGTACACTTCTAATTCAATTTCTATCATAAACTCTGGTAAAGCTAATTCCTTAACTCCTAACCATGAACCTGTTGGAAATTGCTTTGTGTAAATTGTATTTCGATAAGCGGACTGATTTAGAAACTCAGGCATATTGGTGGTGAAAACATTTTCAACAATAACATCATCAAATGTGCAACCGTAATGTTTCAAAACTTTATCCAGATCGGAATAGCAGTTTTTCATCTGCTGTAGTAAATCACCTGCAGCAGTTGGATTACCTTTATCATCCATACTTACTGCACCGGAAATTTTTATATCGTTTCCAATTTTTACAGCGTGTGTGTAACCATATGCTTTTTCAACTTCTGGACGCAGATAGAAATATTCCGGTGTTTCAACTTTAACTTCCTGTGGTTGCTGACATCCATTTGAAATAATAACTGTAATAATTAAAAATAGAAAGCCTGTTTTTAGAATTGTCTTACTTAGTTGCCTCATAGAAAAAGATCCTTAATTATTAGTTTTTGAAAATGATATTTATTCTCTATTTCATCGCCTCAACAGCCTGAAATGTATCAGCGTATTGTTGAAAATTCGTAACCAATCCATTATTCAAAGTCCACATATGCACGAACTGAACATTTATTTCTTTAGTAGTTACTTTGTTCTTCGCTTTGTAACGACCGGTTACAATTATTTCACCGGAATTAGCCTCATAATATGTTTGCTCAGTTAAGTTCCAGTATTCCCATTCTGCACCGAGCCTCATAAAAACACCCTCAAGAACGGCTTGTGGTCCTATATATGGATTTCCATCCGCATAGGGAAAATTTTCTGCTTCGTTCCAAATAATTTTAGGATCAAACTTTTGCAGCACGGCAGGTACATCACCTTTAGCAAAAGCAGCATACAAATTTTGAATGATTTCGACATTCTTCTCTTTTGTCGGCTTGTTATTAATTGCAAATGATGGAATGAGTGCAATAAAAGATATTAGTATGACTAGGAGGGTTATTATTTTTTTCATTCTTTTCCTTAAAGTTTATAAATAGAACATTTTATGACTAAGTTTATTTAGCCGTTTCAGCTATTTCCTCAACAATGTAAATTGCTGGCATACCAATAACTCCGGCATTTTTCATCGCTTCTTTTATATTATCTGATTGAGCAAACTTCTGGGCATTTGCTAAATTATCCCATTCAAGAAGAACAAAAAGTTCATTCGGATTATTTGCACTTCGAAATATTTTTCCACCCTGTGAACCGGCCTCAGATCGCAACGATGAGTGTCCGTCGAATACAGACTTCCACGTTTTATAATCTTCAACTTTGTGAAGTACGAGAAAGAGCGCCATTGTATTGCTCCTTTTTATTTGATTATTTGCTTCGTTGGAACAGGCAGTTATTTTACTGCCTGTTTCTATGATTTTATTCTTCTTGCTTTAAATATTACTAGTCATCGTTTTTAATTTCACCACCGTGATCGCCCACAAGCATCCACTTGCCGTTCTTCTTCATAAGGATATCTGTCCAGCGACCTTTTTCTGTGGTTGATTTTCCATCTTTGTCTTCAGAGACCTGAGTGTAGTAATAGTGCACGTAAGCAAAGTCACCATTAACCCATATTCTGGCAGGTGTTAGAATATTAAATTGTGGTTTCACTTTTGTGGAAAAGTATTTTTTGGATTTGACTACACCATCTCGTGTTCCAGGGGCTTGATTGTCATATGACCAACCAAGATAAGAATCATCGAAGTATTTTAGATCCGCGATTGGATCATCGTTATTTATTTCCCAGTATTTTTCCACACCTGCCCAAACATCTTTTTGTTCGGGGGACCATTGCTGTGCAGCGCTGGTGCCGGATAAAATTATCACTGCAAATAATACGGTTAATATTGAAACTGACTTTTTCATAGCACTTGCTCCTTTTTGATTATAAGATATTATTAATATTTACGTTAGCTTAAATCATTTTTATAAAATGATTTTATATCATTTGGTTTTCATCTCAATTTGAATTAATTCAAAAGGCTTATCACCCAGATTTTCACCCTGATGCGTTGTTGCCGGGACCCAGCTAAAAAAACCTTTCTTAAAATCACGTTTTTCTGTTTTACCATCAGGATATGTAAAATTTCCGTTGGCATCGCTCAGAAAAACAACCATTCCTTCCGGATGCGAATGCATAACACCTTTTTCTCCAGGTCCATAAGTAATTCTTATTACACGAACCTGATCATTTTCAAATTCCACTTTATAATGTTTTGAATCTACCTTTGCTGCATCTTGTGCAAAGCAACTACCAGATAAAATTATCACTGCAAATAAGACAGTGAAGATTGAAAGTAACTTTCTCATAACACCTGCTCCTTTTTGGTTATTGATTGAACTGATATCGAACATTTATTTTTTTATTTTAATTGATCCGGAAACCGTAGCAACACTTCCATCATCTTTGTATAAAAAAGCGGAGGCTGTCCCATTATCAAAGTCAGAGAGCAACGTCACCAGGTTATTATCAGTATCAACAAATGACGCTAACATTGTATTTTCATCAATATGAATAGTGGACATTTTTTCGTTTGCCTCTTTACCGGTATTTCTGTTTTTCATAAAAAGAGTGGAATCCGAAGTCATAACCAGGTGCAAATTATAATTGCCATACTCGTAAATCATTTCCTTACCAATAATGTCGTAAGTTGTAAGCCCAAGTTTGTTTGATGTCACTTGACCATCCAAGTGTGTATCCATATAAAGATTTTCATAACTATCCCATGGGGTATGATCAGAAGGAAAAGATTTTTCAAAGTTTTTCATTCCAAGGATATAGCCCTGTTCACTCTGTGACATTATTGGAATGCTACAACATATTATTAACAAAATAGATAGTAGAATTGCGTTTTGAAGTTTCATTTTATCTCCTAATAATTTTTTAAAAAAATTGTTTCTTGTTCTAATGACCGCTTAACCACTGTTCAAAACTTTTATTTATTTCTCCATCGGGATAATTCCAGTCGGGTTTAAGTCTTAAACCGTAATCACTTTTCCAAATAAAATCAGAGGCAACCTTTGTTTCCATCTGATCTGTAATGATTATTAAAAACAACTTTACATTTTCGATACTGAATTTTTTAATTTCGGAGTTTATGTGCTGTACCAGAAGTGTGCTTTGAATGATTTCCGCCTGTCTTAGATCGTAAGTTGCCCAAACTACTCCATCAGTACCTGAGAGAAAATTATTTTCATCAAAAGAGATTGAAAGTTCAATTGTGCTTCCATTAGGTAAATGAACAGGACTTTGATTGCTTAAATCTTTCCAGTGTAAAGTTTTTAATGGATTTAACACAATTTCACCTTCAGCGTAGTATGTTCCTTTTGTTTTTAAGATTATCAAAATATTTCTGCTAAATAAATTGAAATAGTTTGTTAGTTATTCTTGTTGCAAAAGTAGGTTATTGTCTGGGTGATATCTTGCACTATTCTCGCAAATGTTAGGACTTTTTGATCATTGATGCTTTTAAGCAGGCTTTTCTAAGTTTTATAATTGTTGAAGGGCAAGAAAGACTTTTTACCACTGAGACACGGAGGGCACTAAGTTACACTAAGATTTTTAACTAGAAATTGTTAATTGGATAATAAAAGATTGAAGTGGAAATTTATTTTACCTTGAATTCAGATGGAGAAACACCAAATTGTTTCTTAAATGCACGCGAGAAATACGCCTGCTCATTAAAGCCGACTTTGTAACAGATCTCAGCCACAGTTCCCGCATTTTGTTTTAAAAGATCAGCCGCCCGCTGGAGGCGAAATGTTCTGATCAATTGTCCGGGTGGCTGATCTATGAGTGCATTTAATTTTCTTGTAAGCTGAGAGACACTCATATTCATTCTATCGGCAAGGTTATCAACACTGAAATTTTCATCCTCAAAATTAGTTTCTATTGTCTTAATTACTTTATCTAAAAATGTCTGATCAACAGAAGCGGCAGTAACTTCCGAAGGTTTAATTATTGTTGACGTGCTAAATCGTTTGCGGAGCTGTTTGCGCTGATAGATTAAATTTTTAACACGAACTTTTAACTCTTTTGCACTGAATGGTTTTGTTAAATAATCATCAATGCCGGTTTCCAAACCTTCAATCTTATCATCAAGTCCAGCTTTTGCGGTAAGCATTATTATAGGAATATGACTTGTCTTTTCATCCTTTCGAATTTTTTTGCTGAATTGGTAACCATCCATCTTCGGCATCATCACATCAGTAATTATCAGATCGGGAATTTCATTTCGTGCGGCAGCAATTCCTTCTTCACCATCACAAGCTTCCAATACTCTGTATTCATTTTCTCCAAACGAATCCTTTCGGACAAGCTGCTCACGTATGTAAGCGCGTATATCTGCGTTATCTTCGACGACTAGAATTATGTCCGGATTGCCTACTACTTGATTTTGATTTGCGGGAATTAAATCTATATCTTCAATTTTACTATCATCAAAATGTTTATCCTCAGCAATTATATTATCTATAGATTTTACCTGCTGTACGCTGTCCATTTTTATGTCACCAATTGGCAGATGAATGATAAATTCTGTGCCTTCACCTTCCTTACTGTTAACGGTTATCTGTCCTTTATGAAGTTCGACCAATTCCTTTGTTAAAGCTAAACCTATTCCTGTTCCTTCTTGCTCGCGAGTGCTTGAACCATCAACTTGATAAAAGCGATTGAAAATATGCGGAAGGCTATCAGATGGAATTCCTATTCCCGTATCTTTAATTCTAATCTCAACATCTGATGAAATAATATTTACAGAAAGATTTATCTCACCATTTTCGGATGTAAATTTAAATGAATTTGAAATAAGGTTGCAGATAATTTTTTCCATTTTGTCGGTATCAAACTTTAACGGAATGCTTTCATGCTCAGATTCAAACTTTAGATTTATTTTTTTTGATTCTGCTAATGATTCGAATGAGAATAATAGGCTCTTAAGAAACGAAATTATATTATGCTGTTCAGCCTTCAATTCCATACTTCCGGCTTCAAGTTTTGAAAGATCTAATAATTGATTTATTAATGTGAGAAGCCTGCGTGCATTTCTGTTTGCTACTTGCAGTTTACCTTTTTCTTTTGTTTCAATATTGGATGATAAAACACTGTCTACCTGTCCCAGGATTAAAGTAAGCGGAGTTCTAAATTCATGAGAAATGTTTGCAAAGAAGTGAGATTTTAAATTATCAAGATTTCGTAAAGTATCTGTTTGCACCTTCTCCAGCTTTAACTGGTTTTTAAGTTTCAATCTGTTCAATTCATATCGTCTGATCAAATAAAGCAGTGAAATTAAAACCGTGCCGTATAAAATATACGCCCACCAACTGCTCCACCAGGGCGGTGCGATAACCAATTTAATTGCGATACCTGTTTCATTCCAAATGCCATCATTGTTTGAAGCTTTAACACGGAAAATATATTCACCAGAAGGCAAATGAGTATATGTAGCTGAACGAACTGAACCTGAATAAATCCAATCTGTATTAAAATTCTCAAGCTTGTAAGCATATAGATTCTTATTTGGGGCTGAATAATCAAGAGCAGCAAATTCAAAGGTTATAACATCATCAGCATAAGACAGAACAAGTTCATCTGTTTCCGAAATCGTTTTTTGTAAAATATTTTTATGGTACTTATTTGAAATGTACTGATCTCCAAGTTTTAAACTTGTCAATACAATTTCGGGAGGATATGGATTATCTTCTATTTTATCTGGAAAGAAATAATTTAAACCTTTAATTCCCCCGAAAAACATTTCGCCTTTTTTACTGCGATAGTACGCCCCGGTATTAAATTCATTGCTTTGCAATCCATCATTAACATCATAGTTCCTAAAAGATTTATCCTTAGGATTAAATTTTGAAAGCCCTTTATTTGTGCTTATCCAAAAGTCTCCCTTTCCATCAGGTAATATTCCATAAACTACATTATTAGGTAAACCATCACTTTCTGAAAAATGCGTGAAGGAATTCTTCTCAATATCAAAACGATTGATGCCGCCGCCTGCTGTTCCTATCCATAAAATATTTTTTGATTCATAAGGATCGGCACAAATTGATTTTATCAAATCATTACTTAAGCTTTTAATTTTCTTTGGATCATTCCTAAAACTTATGAAAGATTTTTTTTGAGTATCAAAACGAAGTAAACCATTATTCGTTCCAAGCCAAAATATTCCTTTTGGATCCTGATATATTACAACCCTTCCTTCATCTTGAGAAGAATTCTCGGGTTGTAAACGAAAATTTTCAAAGATCCCATTTTCAATATCAACAAGTCTGCAAAAATAGTTTTTTGTCGCAATCCAGATTCTGCGTTGGTGATCTTCAAAAACGGCATTGACTTCTTTTTGGGGGAGACCGGAAGTGTTTTGAGGGTCAAATTTGTACTGTCTTGCCTTTTCAGTTTGCGGATCGTATCTGTAAAGACCTTCGGTTGTTGCAGTCCATATTTTTCCATCGGAGGATTTTATCATGGTCCAAACCCCTGTATTTCCAAAGTCATCAAGTTTATCCGAACTTGTTTCATAACTTTTTAATTCACCTGTCTTACGATTCCAGCGGTACAATACCGCCGTACTAATCCATAATATATCATCGTTCTCTTCAAGAATAGATCTGACACTAAAACCAGTAATTCGTGATGAGGTCTCTTCCTTCCTTACTAAAGTTGAAAATCGGTTTGATTTCGAATCGTATAAATTAATTCCCATTCCCGCAGTGCCGATCCAAACGATACCTGTCTTATCTGTAAATAAACTGGAAATGCTGCTGAAGCTGATAGACTTCGGATTAAACGGATCATTCTTAAAATAATCATACGAGCTATTAGTCGGATCAAATCTCATTAATTCACCTGGTGTTGCAAGCCATAATTTTCCATGGTGATCTTCAGTCATTGCAATTATATTTCCCCAACCATACCGATAAATTTCATAGTGATGAGGAAATAATTTGTAAGCGCCGCTTCCTGTTTGAAACTTGACTATACCGCTTACTGTACCTAACCAGAATGATCCATTTTTGCTTTCATAAATTGCATTAACACTTTGATCGTATTGACTTGCTGGTGCTTTTGGATTTTTTATTTGAATATTATAGTAAGTGAAACTCTCTGAATTAAAATCAAATTTATTTAATCCGTTCTCAGTTCCAACCCATAGAGTTTCTTTGGAGTCGAAAAATAAAGTTAAAGTGTTATCACTGCTTAAGCTCTTGGGCTTATTTTCTTTGTGAATATACTGTTTATAACTTGCTGCATAAAGATTATTACTTTTGATAGTTATCTTAAATAAGCCATCGTTCCTTGTGGCTACCCATATATTTCCAGTTTTATCTTCTGCAATTGACTTGATCTCATTCGTATTAAAATTATCCAAACCTTCTGAACGATAATAGATGTGATGAAACATTTCAGTTTTACGATCAAAACAATTCAATCCGCCGTTTAAAGTTCCAACCCAAATATAACCGCGGCTGTCTTCATATAATGCTGTAATGTAATTTGTGGAAATAGTCGTAGTGTCAAAGGGATCGTGCTGATAAACTACAAATGTATAGCCATCATATCTATTTAAGCCGTCTTTAGAGCCAAACCACATAAATACTTTTTGATCTTGCAGTATGCAGGATACAAAATTTTGAGAAAGTCCGTCGTCACTGCTAAGATGTTTGAATTTTATATCTTTTGTTTGTGCAAAAGAGGGGAGTGCGAGAAGAAGAATTAGGAAGATTAACACTTTTATATAACGATAGCACAATATCATTTCTTCAAAATGATTGAATTTTTTTAATGGCATTTATCGTTATTGTTTTTAAATTCTAATTAATAAGAATTGATTAAATAAATTTTTAAGCAAAATGGATAATTATTGAAAAGTCTAAGCCTGATAATTAAAAAAATAATCTGCCTTTTTACTCAAATTTGTACACCGGCAAAATACGCTAAAAAATCATTTATCAAAAAAGAAAAAGTGCAGATCGTAGTCTCGTGAAACTTTAAAATCATTTGTTCTTTTCAGTGAAATAGCACTCGAAGATCATCCACTTTTTCTTCAGGTTTTTTTGTAAAGTCAAAATTTAATTTCCTCCTTTGGGGCTATCGATTTTTGATAGTGTTAATATTCATTTTTTAAACTCATCTAATTGATTCTGAAAATGACAAGCATTCGTTTAATTATTACTCAAAAAGTAATTTTTCACAATTATTCCACTATGCAATAAAAGTCCTAATGATTGCATTTATTGTCCTAACACAAGCCTTACTCAAAATATTAATTTTGAAACAAAGTTAAATTATTTCAAGATTTTTAGGAGACAAAGCTATGCGGCCATTTCGATCAATTATTTTCTGTGCTGTTTTGATGGCATTACTACTTCAATTTGAGGCGCACTCACAAACTATGCAGGCAGAAATTAAAAATCTATCCAAAGGGGCTGATATGATAGTTACAGGAAAAGTTGTAGATCAAACGTCGCAATGGAATTCTGAAAAATCCAGAATCTACACAAATGTTACTATTCAGGTAGATGAATTTCTAAAAGGTACCAACAACCAGAACAGGATTGTGATCACTCATCTTGGAGGAGAAGTCGGAGATGTTGGAGAAACTTACAGTCACGTACCAACTTTTAAAGATGATGAAGATGTTTTAGTATTTGTTAAAAAATCCAGTAAAGATGAAAGTCTAAGCGTTTTTCAGGGTGAGGAAGGCAAATTAACTTTGTACGAGGATAAGAGGACTGGAGAAAAAATTACTTCCCAAAATATTAAGGCAAATGAGATAAAGAAGGAAATTAAAAGCTTTGTTGAAGAGCAATAATTTTTTTCAGATTTGATATCACCACACAAAATAATTATTAAAATTTAATTGAGATAAAAATGAAATTTTCAAATACAATAAAAATTAGCTTCTTTGCTTTAATGATGTTGCTGATCAACGGCAACATTTCTTATGCAACAAACACAAACAAATCATTTATTTTTAATGGATCTACAAGCTCACTTAAAATATTAGATGGGGCACCCGTAAACAGCGATGCAAATCAATCTGCATTTAAATATTTTAATAGCACTACTTCATCATCCAGTAAAAAAATAACAATTGATAGCTGGGTGTATCTTCTTGGTGATAATCCAGGCGTTGAAATGCCTGTGATCACAAGATCTGTCGCGGGCGGTAGTTCATTTAGAATGTATGTTAAAGATGGTACAGCGTTTTTTTCTATTGGAAATTGTACCCCCGTCAGCACTGCATTAACTTTTCCTTCATTTCCTGCCTTTCGTTGGATTAGATTAACGGGTACCTACGATGGTACAACATTAAAGATTTACTATAATAATACTCTAGCTGAAAGCCGCGCTCAAAGTCTTGGTCCAGTATATAGTAGCGGAGAAGGTTTATTCGTTGGGAAATATGGTGAGAACGCTTTCAATGGTTTAATTGACGAAGTTAGAATTTTTAACACTGCACTATCTGCCAGCCAGATCAATAGTTGTAATGGTGGCGGAGATCCGTCTTCATCAATTCCATCTTCGCTTTCTTCATATCTGGTCGGTCGATGGTCTTTTACTGAAAAGACTACATACAATGGAACGGTCACTGTAAAAGATTTAACATCAAAGAAAAATCATTTAAGATTAACCGACATTAATGAAATTGTAAAAAGCGATCCCTTGCCATTCTTTGTTGTAAATTCAATTGGTGACGGAAACGATCTTTGTTTGGGCGACGAAAAAGCAGAAGCTGGAAACGGAATAGTTACTTTAAGATCTGCAATTCAAGAAGCAAATGCTTTGCCCAATCTTCAGAAAATATATTTCTATTTGCCGGGAACACAACCTTTTATCATTCAGCCATTAACTGATTTACCAACAATATCAGGGCAATTAATATTGGATGGGACTTATCAAAAAGGTTATAGCGGATCTCCATTAGTAGAAGTAAGCGGTGCTTATGCGGGATTAAACCTAAGTGCTGGTGGAAGCACATTAAAAGGGCTAAATATAAATTCAACATCGGGTTATGCACTTACGATATCTACATTAGGTGAGAATATCATTACATCAAATATTCTTTCGGGTGTAGTAATAAGTTCGGCAGGAAATAAAATAAATGGGAATTCAATTTCTAATGTTAATGGTGATGGTATCTTAATTAATAACGGAGGAAATAATAATGAAATTGGTGTTACGGAAAGCAACATTATTTCGGGCAATACTGGCAGCGGTATTTCACTTTTAAATTGTGTTGGAAATCAAATATCTAACAATACAATTACAAACAATTTGTTAAACGGAATATCTGTTTCAAATTCGGCTGGAACTGTTTTTGGAAATACGATATCTGAAAATTCTGGTTTTGGAATCTCTGTAAATGCTGGAACGGGAAATCAAATTTTGAATAATGCCATCCAAACGAACAATAATGGTGGTTTGTTTTTATCAGACATTTCAGGGACAATAAGCGGAAACACAATCTCACAAAATTTATCTTTCGGCATATCCTTATACTCTGCAAATTTAAATACTCTCTCGAGCAATCAAATTTTTGAAAACACCAGTTACGGTGTTCTGGTTGAAAGCAGCAATAACAATGTAATAGAAAATAATACGATAAATAATAACGGCTCTTCCGGTATATCTGTCAAATCAGGAATCAACAATTCGGTTTTATCAAATTCAATTCATTCAAATGCAGGAATTGGAATTGATTTAGGAATCGATACCGAAAATGGAATTACTGATAATGATCAATTGGATATTGATGAAGGAGGCAACAAACTTCAAAATTATCCGGTGATAACTAAATTTTATTCAGCAAGCAGCGGAACAAGTATCGCAGGATATCTTGAAAGCTCACCCAATAAAATTTTTAATCTTCAGTTCTTTTCAAATTCATCTCCAAATTCTTCGAACGAGCGAAACGGTGAAGTGTTTTTAGGTGAGAAGAGTTTTACAACTGATGAAACCGGTGTGATAGAATTTCAGGCAAATTTTCCAAATGTAGAAGTTGATATTGCAGGTAATCATTCTGTAAGCGCTACAGCAACGGATGAAAACGGAAACACATCAGAATTCTCATCGGCAATAACTACGGTTGTAGATGATGGTAATCATTATATTTTAAATAAAACTTTGAGCGGTATTCCATTGCATTGGAAAAATGGGGATGCAAGCTATACAATAGCTTCATCTTTTAGTTCTTCTTATGCGTCTGAAGTTGAAACCGCATTTCAAACTTATAGTGATTTAGAAGAGTTAGATTATACTAGAAGATACCTGGCACCAGACTCAACAAATGAAAACTGGGGCGGTGATCCAGATGGCGTAAATAATATTGTGTGGATGGCTCCTGAACAATGGGAAGTAACTGAGGTTCCGGAAAATGTTCTTGCTGCAACCAGAGTACGGTATAATGCAATTACCGGTGAGATGATTGATGTTGATATTGCTTTCAATGGTGTTCCGCATTCAATCACTCTTAATTTAGATTTCGAATGGTCAGTTAGTGGTTCGTTAGATGAGGGAAAATTAGATGTTCAAAATACCGCGGCTCATGAGATTACTCATTTTACCGGATTGGCTGATTTATATAACCCGGGTGATAATGCATATGCATTTGATAAAGGAATGGGTGCATATAACGAAGATCAAACTGCTTATGGAAGAATAAATATTAATGAAATAAAAAAGCGATCTCTTTTTGATGATGGATCAAATCCAAACTTAAAGGGTGATATTGCGGGCATTAAAGCTATTTATCAGGCTGTGGAAAATTCACTTCTTGATCTTGTTTTAGTCTTTGATGGCTCAAATAATTTTACAGCTCAAAATTCCTACAATGGTTTTACTGCTTCCGTAAACAGTGCTCTTGAGCTTGTTACCAAATTGAGAGATGGAGATCGAGTTGCGATAGTAAACTCAACTTCAACCGATTTTCCATTAACAGGATTTACAAAACAAGCCGCAATAAATTTTCTTTCAACAATGCAGCCCGGAGGTGTTGGTAATTTAGCACAAAGAATTTCTCAAGCTCAAAATGAAATAAACACAAACGGAATTGTTGAGCGACAAAAATCCATAATATTATTCAGCGCGGGTGAAGATAATTCATCTCCATCCATACTTGATCAGGATTATATTCTTCCTACTGCTCCTGTAAATACTTTTGGATATGAGTCCAGCACATCCGGACAGGATTTAATGGGGTGGCTTGCTAACGAAACAGGTGGCGATTACTTTGAAGTTCCTAACTCATCTGAAATATCAAATGCTGTAAATGTTATATGGTACAGACTTTTGGGAATTCAAGTTACATTTGTTTCAGATCCAATAAGCAGCACAACAATAGCAAATGCTGGAGCGAATGGATTGTATTATCAAGGCGGCTTATACTATCAGGGTGGTCTTTACTATCAGGGTGGATTATATTATCAAGGCGGCTTGTACTATCAGGGTGGTTTGTATTACCAGGGCGGCACTTTGGAACTAGGTGTAAACTGGGAAGGTAGTGAATACGAATTAATTTTAGTCCCACCAGGAAAAGATTCAACTGATGCTGATTCATGGATTACTGAATCAAATTATAATAATCCAAATTTCTTGATCGATGGTATTCCTGTAACATCATTTGGAATAGAGTTGGTTGATGGATACAACACACTTGGATCACCTTTCAAAATATTCCGAATAAAATACCCTATCGTTGGAAGCTGGTCCGGATTCGTAAAAGAAGTTACTGGTCCATTACCTGGTCAATCTGAAAATGTTCATGTTTATATGGCGCAGGAATCTGATAGATTTATGAATGTTAATTCTGATAAAGAACGTTATTTAATTGGTGAGCCTGTTGTTCTTACAGCAAAAGTTTATGAAGGCGGTGAAGGCGGCGGCGGTTCAGATCATCAATTCAGCACCGGTAATCCTATTAATAATGCTTTTGTTGTTGCATTCTTAACTAAACCAAATGATCCAACACCATTAACTGATTCAGCTTTTGTATTTAGCCGAGTCGGTGATGGCATCTACCAATATGTTTATAATGGATCAACAGAAATTGGAAGTTATGATTTTACAATCTTTGCAATGGATTCTACAAACGGATTTAACGGAAGTGAATTCTTAAATTCAAAATACCAAATCAGAAGTGAGCACTCAGTCTTTGTTGCAGAAACTGAAATTCCACAGATTATTTCTGGTAAGGGTGATGTGGAGGAAGCATTAGTACTTATCCAATCGTTATTAGATTTCAATTTATCAAACCAACA
Source organism: Ignavibacteriaceae bacterium (assembly GCA_044227615.1). Classification (GTDB taxonomy): domain Bacteria; phylum Bacteroidota; class Ignavibacteria; order Ignavibacteriales; family Ignavibacteriaceae; genus IGN3. Next base: position 15,962 of record JBGAWM010000024.1, on the reverse strand, counting down.
AAGAAATAAAGTTAATAACGCAATTGCATCGCTGGAAGCAGCCTTAAACGACAGAAATTTTATTGATGATAATAATTTATCTGAATACGGATTACGACTTTATTTAGGTGTTTCAGCAGCAACATTCTTTATTAAAAATTTATCTTCTAATTCTCAGATAAATAGTGTCGTTGTAAATTCAATCAATTTACTTTACAGTGGATCTAGAATTTTAACTGAAGAAGCTATTGAATTGGCAGAACTAAATTGTGCTCCACCATGTAACTGTGATCTGCTATTGCAAATTGCTCATTCTCAAATAAATAATGCAGATGAAAAATTTGCTGACGATAATTACATAATTGCGTTTACACATTTAACTCTTTCCTGGACAGCAGCACAAACGGCATTAGGAACACAATTGAGAAAAGAAGAAAGTGCTGCTACTATGCCGACCGATAATCCTACAGAATATTTGGTTGAACAGAATTATCCAAATCCATTCAACCCAAGTACAGAAATACGTTATCAAATTCCGGAGAATGGACATGTTAAGCTGGAAATATTTGATATTCTTGGTAATCTGGTTACAACATTGGTTGATCAGGAACTAAATGCCGGTTATCATTCTTACACCTGGAATGCAAGCGGACTTTCAAGCGGGATGTACCTTTACAGAATAACCAGCGGCAAATTTGTAGCAACAAAAAAACTTATATTGATGAAATAATTAATAATGACCCTCGATCTCTTCTTTGAGACCGAGGGTTAAAGTGTTTACTTGTCTTTTTTGTCATTTAGGTTTTGTTAGTATTTATTAAAAGTATTGTTTAAACATTTTCTCAACATTGCCAGGAGAGAGCGCGTGCGCCGAATTAAGTTAGCATTGTTTTCTATTTTTATTTTGTTGGTTCAAACGATTACTCCGCAAAGTAATATCAGGTTCAATCATCTAACCGTTCAAGATGGGCTATCTCAAAGTGCTGTAACTGTTATTTTTCAGGATAAACATGGATTTATGTGGTTTGGTACGCAAGATGGATTAAATCGCTACGATGGTTATAATTTTAAAATTTTTAAAAACATTCCTTCCGATTCAACAAGTCTGACCGACAATTTTATTTTTTCTATTTATGAGGACAAAACCGGCACGCTGATTATTGAAACGCAAACTGGCAAGTTTAACAAGTATCATCCTCAAACAGAATCATTTTCAGTAATAAAAAAAGATGATATAGATTTAGTAAACAAAAAGGGCAGCTCCTTGGGCGCACTTTATATTGAGTCAAATGGAACTAAATGGACTGGAGGACTCTCTCGTCCGGTCGGATTAACACGCACTGATAGTAAAACCAGTAAGTCAACAACTTTCAAACATAATTCTGCTGATCCCTCAAGTTTAAGTGATGATAAAGTATATTCCATTTACAGAGACCGCAAAAATAATCTGTGGGTAGGAACAATTAATGGGCTCGATCAGCTGGATGAAAAAACCGGAAAGTTTATCCACTTCCGTAATGATCCAAACAATCTAAATAGTTTACCGGATAATTGGGTGTGGCCTATCTTTGAAGATTCCAAAGGTAATTTATGGATTGGTACGGTAAGAGGCGGTGTTTCAAAATTTGACCCTGCATCAAATACATTTGTTAATTTTAATAGCGATCCCGACGATCCAACAAGTATAAATGATAATTTTATTTTTTCTATCTATGAAGATAGAAGTGGTGTTATCTGGTTTGGAACAAATACAGGCGGTGTTAATTATTTCCATCCTGCTTCTCAGGTGTTCGAGCGATTTATCAATTCAACTAAAAATAAAAACAGCCTTAGCGATAATGCAGTACTCGCAATACATGCAGACAAAGAGGGCAATTATTGGATCGGAACCAGAGAAGGCGGATTAGATAAATTTGATTACAATAAAAAAACTTTTACTAATTATTCACACAACCCTGCAAATCCAAATAGTCTGATAAATAATTCAGTGCTCTCTATTACTGAGGATAGATCAGGTGTGTTGTGGCTCGGTACTTTCAGCAGTGGAATGAACTCATTTGATCCCAGCACAAATAGATTTACCAGGTATGTTAATAACCCTGCTGATCCATACTCGCTATCAGATAACCGCGTATATGATATTCTGGAAGATAGAGATGGAATTATTTGGATTGGAACTTATGGCGGGGGACTAAATAGATTGGATAAAAACTCGGGTAAGTTTACAGTTTATAAACATGATGAAAAAAATTCTAATTCAATTAGCTCTAACAGTGTGTGGACAATAGCTGAGGATAATGAAGGCAAGATTTGGTTGGGAACTTTTGGGGGTGGTGTAAATATTTTTGATCGAACAAAACAAGCTTTTACTAATTTCAAAAATGATCCTAATGATCCTGCAAGTCTTGGTGATGATAATATAATCAGGGTATTTAAAGACAGTAAAAACAATATGTGGTTTGGTACAACAAAAGGATTGTGCAGATATTATCGCGACACAAAAAAGTTTAAAACATATCGCGAGAAAGATGGACTGGCAAATGATTTTGTTTATGGAATTCTTGAAGATAATCATGGTAATCTCTGGTTAAGTACAAATAACGGACTCTCCAAATTTGATCCGCAAAAAGAAGTATTTAAAAATTATTATTCTGAAGATGGTTTGCAGGGAAATGAATTTAATCAAAATGCATTTGCAAAAGATAATAGAACAGGCCGACTACTTTTTGGTGGTCCAAATGGTCTTAATATTTTCAATCCTGATAATCTAAAAGAAAATGATTATCTACCTCCAATTGTATTTACAAATTATCTGCGGTACAATACTGATGATGAAGAAGGGAAGCCAATTATTGAAAAAGGTATCTCCGAACGTGATAGCATTGTATTAACTTATAAAGATAATATCGTAACAATAGACTTTGCAGCCTTAAGCTTTTACAACAATTTTGAAAATCAATACAGATATATGCTCGAAGGATTTAATGAAAACTGGATTCAGCTCGGAAACAATCACACAATAACCTTTACAAATTTGTCTCCGGGTGATTATAAGCTTAAAGTTATCGGATCAAATAATGATGGTGTTTGGAATGAAGTTGGAACAACATTATTTATTCAAGTTAATCCGCCATGGTGGAGGACCAATTTAGCATACGCGATTTACGGAATTTTATTTATAGCGTTATTATATAGTATAAGAAAATTTGAAATTGACAGACGAGAACAAAAATCACGAATTAGAGAATCTGAACTGCGGGTAAAAGCAACCGAAGCTGAGAAGCGTGTTTTGGAAGTTGAGAATGAAAGGAAAACTAAAGAACTCGAAGAGGCAAGACAATTACAACTTTCTATGCTTCCAAAAGAATTGCCGCAGTTGCCTAATATTGAGATCGCTGCATTTATGCGAACTGCTACGGAGGTTGGCGGTGACTACTACGATTTTATGGTTGAGGAAAATGGAGTTTTAAATGTGGCATTTGGTGATGCAACTGGACACGGCTTGCAAGCCGGAACAATGGTAACATTGATGAAAGGCTTCTTTACTGCTGATTCATCCAAACTTGGAATAAAAGATTTTATGTCTCATTGCAGTCGTGTTATTAAAGATATAAAGCTTGGCAGAATACTAATGTCTTTTAGTTATCTAAAATTTGAGAATAATAATCTTCATATAACGAGCGCTGGCATGCCGCCTATTTATTATCACCATAAAGACACTGATGAAGTTGAGGAGTTAATAATTCAGGGAATGCCGCTTGGCGCTATGAGGAATGCTTCATACAAAATTGTTGAAAAAGAAATAAAGAGCGGGGATACAATTTTACTGCTTACAGATGGATTACCTGAACAAATGAATAATAATGAAGAGATGTTCGATTACTCACGAGTGAAAAGTCATTTTACTGAAATAATAGGAAATCCACCCAATGAAATTATAGAAAAGTTAGTAGAAGCGGGCGATAACTGGATGGATGGCAGAGTTCAGGATGATGATATAACTTTTGTTGTTATTAGAATTAAATAATTTTTTATAAACCGACTTTTATGTGTTAGACAATGTTCAAAATTATATTATATTCCAAACGTACTAATCCGCTTTTAATAAATAATTATTCAATTAGTAAGAAAGTATTTTCATGAAGGAAAATGTAAAACTAGAAATCAAGCTTCCCAATATTCCAGATGTTGAACTGGTAGCTATTGAAAGCTTACAGATTATGGGCAGACACTTTGGCATTTCTGAAGAGAAAATCGGCGAAGCAAAAATAATAGTAACCGAAGCCATTATAAATGCCCTTGAACATTCGGGTGAAAATAAACCCTATGTTAATATTGAATGTGATATGGGCAAGGAAAAGCTGATCATACTTGTAACTGATTATGGTACCGGCTTTGAACCTGACAAAGTTGAGGATCCGCAAATTGGTGATAAGCTTCATAGCCCGCATAAACGCGGTTGGGGACTTAAGCTGATGAAGTCTATGTCAGATGATCTTATTATCGAATCAGGACCAAATGGAACAAGAATTACAATTATTAAAAAATTAATCTAATCGGAGAAATTTAATGAGCACAGATTTTAATTTAATTTCAGAATTACACGATAAAACTTTAGTAATCAAAACGGAAGGATATATAAACAGCGGCGGCGGTGAAAAAATCGTTCAGGAGTTTGAAAAACATACTGCTGTAAATAAACTTATTCTCAATCTTGAAAATTCTAAAGTTGTTAACTCGATCGGCATCTCTCATCTGATTGAAGTTATCGAAAGACTGAATCAATCAAACGGTAAATTAGTTTTTACTAATCTCGATCCTACAATAGAAAAAACTTTTTCTATAATGGGATTGTTCCAGTTTGCTGAAAAAGCGGATACAGTTGAGTCTGCTTTAAAAAGCTGATTGCCTGATTGACCTAATTCAGTTAACATTTGGGGTTAAGTTTTATTATTGTCATTCTTGCTGCCATTGGCATCCCTTCGGGAGAAAGCGGGAATCTAAAACCATAGAATGAAATGGATTCCCACTTCCGTGAGAATGACAAAACTGTATTTTTGACTTTTAAGATAGCATCAAGAAATTTAGCTAATCAACTTAGTTAACTTACTTTTGTTTTGAGCAGCAAAAGTAAATTTCCATTCATAACAAAGACAAAATATAATTGGAAAATAATAACCTTGTAGAAAAACTTTCGGTGCAGGTTCAATCTTTTCAGGAAGGATTTGAGATTTTATCCAAGTCTTTCAGTTTAGTTGAGATGGTAAAGAACTTTCTTCACATAATACGGGGAAATTTTATCATCACCGAGATTTATGCTTTTCACAAAATAAAAGATATTCCAGATTGGAAAAACATTTCACTTCAGAAGATTCCTGATCAATCATATTTGTCTTACCTGCAAGATTTAAATAGTCCTTCAATTCAATATTTTGCAAATCAGAAGATTGATGTTTCAATATTACTTCCGCTTGCGGATAAATCTTATTTAGGAATTCTAATCGGTCCTAAACTGGATAAATCTCCATTTACCGATCTTGATAAAATTACTTTGCAAATACTGCTGCAGGTTTTTGATAGTGCCCACAAATCTTTTCTAAATCATAAAAAAGAAAAAACTTTAATATTTGAGTTAAATGAAAAAGTACTGCACCTAAATAATCTGATAGATACAGGAATTGAAATATCCAGGTACAATAAGCGAAGAATTTTATATGATGTATCATTGGAGCGTGTTTGTTCTTTAACCAATGCATCATCGGCTTGTATGGAAATAGTAAAAAAGTCGAAAAACAATCTTACAAAGTATATTACATTTCCTGATGGTATAAATCCCGAAAAGATCTTGAATAATAAATTCAGGATTCAATCTTCATTTGAGCATTATGATCGCACATACACTTTTATTTTATCGGAAAAAGAAACCCGGCACAATACCACCGCTTTTACTGAATTAGACCAGTTACTTTTGGATTCCATTGCAAGGCAGGTAGCAGCCTCATTGGAGAATGAATATTTACATAAGCAGGCAATTGAGAAAGAAAAAATTGAACAGGAGATCACTGTTGCTGCTTCAATTCAAAAAAGAATTTTACCTGAATCATTACCAAAAATTAATGGCTATGATATTGCAGGTATAAATATTCCTTCACGTGAAGTTGGCGGTGATTATTATGATTGTTTTAGCTTGAGTAATGGAAGATATGCTTTGATAATTGCTGATGTTGCAGGAAAAGGAATTGGCGCTGCTCTTCTTGTAAGCACGTTAAATGCCGCATTAAATTCTTACTTGCAATTTGATATTCCATTGACTGATATGTCCGATAGGCTTAATAAACTGATTTATAAATCATCACCTTCTGATAAGTATATAACTTTTTTTATGGCTGTTCTGGATTCTAATACAGGTGATTTGGATATAGTTAATGCGGGACACAATCCAATTTTCTTATTACGAAAAGACGGAACTCTCGAAAAACTTGATGCCGGCGGGGTTGGTCTTGGAATGTTTGATTTCGGAATTCCTTTTGAAGGAAAGAAATCCGTTATGAATCCGGGTGATAAATTATTTCTTTACACAGATGGTATTCCTGAAGCAATGAACGAAAGAGAAGAAGAATATTCTGATGAAAAAATGATAAGCTTTTTTAAAACTCATTCTAATATGTCAGGAAAAGAATTTATCGATTTGATGGTTAAAGATGTAAGAAATCATACCGGTGGAACACCGCAAAGTGATGATATTACGGCTATGATACTTAAACGCATTTGATATTTTTCTTAAACAGTACACCTCCTTTATTAATAATTATTTGGGTTATCTATGCGACTAATTAAAAATGTTTTATTAATAATACTTTTTCTGCTTTTGAATTTTATTGAAATTCATTCTCAGACAATCCAGGTAGAAAAAATCTCTATTCCGGAAGGACTCTCCAACACTACAGTCAAACGCTTATTTCAGGATAGTTACGGACTTATATGGATTCCTACTGAAGATGGTCTTAATGTCTATGATGGATATAAAATCAAGATTTACAAAAACATTCCGGGTAATCCCAAAAGTATTGTAGATAATAGTGTTTGGTGTGTTTCCGAGGATAAAGACAGAAACATCTGGATCGCTACTGAAGCAGGTGTGTCAAAATATATTCCTTCAGAAAATCAATTTGTTAACTATGAAACTAAAGACATGGTTACAAATACAAACGTTTCTTTAGCAAGAATTAATTTTATTTATGTTGATTCAAAAAATAATGTTTGGGCTTCAACAAATGCTGTTGGAATTGTTAAGTACAATCGTAAATCTGATAAATGGGAACAGATAAAAGTAATTGTGTCAGATTCCATCTCATATTACGCTCCGGCTATTGAGAGTAGTTATCCGATTACTGAAGATAATGATGGTAATGTTTGGGCTGGCTCCTTTGGTTATGGTTTACTTTATTATGATTCAGATAAAAATATTTTTAGACATGCAGAAATAATCAGAAATTCTAAAACTCCTAATTTTTCACAAACGGGCAAAGAGATAACCGAACTTTATTTTGATAAAAATAATGTTTTGTGGCTTACTACCAGAAGCGGTATTTATAAATACTATCCGAACTCAAAAGAATTAAAGACGATTGAAGAATATTCTAATTATCAGTTAACGTTTTTTGCTTATTACAATGGTATCACACAGGATAAAGATGGAAATATCTGGGTAGCAAATAGTTTTCGTGGGTTGCTAAAGTTTGACGGGATAACAGATAATTATAAACGAATCCAAATTGAAGGTTATGGTTCTTTTTCCGATGGAAGATCAGAAATTACAATCTCAGATGTAATGTTAGATAATACCGGACTGCTCTGGTTCGGCACGACACTGGCGGGTTTGCTAAAATATAATCCTGATGCTGAGCCGTTCGTTCATTATAAAAATGATCCCCAAAATAAGAACAGTGTTAACAGCAGTCAGATCTTTAGCATTATTGAATCTAAAAAATATCCCGGTAAAATTTATGTTGGAACAAGGGGTGGGGGATTAAACACTTTTAATCCAGTCACTAAATCATTTGCTAACATTCCCTACAAAGTTTTGAAGGACGTATTTGGTGGTTCTGTTCGTGCTGTTCTGGAAGAACCCGATGGTTCATTATGGCTCGGTACCTGGGGTGACGGTCTTATCAAAATGAATTCAAACTATGAAGTAGTAGAAAGGTATACACGAGACTCAACTAATACTAACAGTGTTTCTGATAACAATATAAGAGTAATAAAGAAAGACAATAATGGAAATTATTGGATAGGCGGAGCTGATGTTGGACTGAATTTTATGAACGGTAAAACAAAAAAAATATCAAGGATTAGTGACGGCACTTTTTCAAATTATCCACAGGAATTAATAAATCTTCTCAAACAAAAGAACGCAGAAAAAAAATACTTAGCCGAAATCAAAGAGGTTGGTGATGCACAAAATTTAACTCAAAAATTCACAATCTCTCAAAACGGCGAATACCTTATGGTATCCGGAGGTGAAGGAGTTTATAGAGATTCATCTATGGCAGATTACGGCTGGTTAGAAGATAACAAAGGGAAAAAAATTTGGTCCGCTGAGAAGATTTTAGATTCTTATCACCTGGGTGGTGCTCCTAAAAATAGAATATCTGTAGAAATAATTAAACTAACTCCCGGTCAATATTCTTTGAAATACATTTCTGATAATAGTCATGGGTATAATGTCTGGAATGCTGAACCCCCTTATAACAAAGAATTTTGGGGAATAAAAATTTATCCTTTAAATGAAGCAAATGAAATTCAATCTGCTCATAACTTTATAAAAGAAGCTGAAGGAACCAGGTTTGTAAAAGGCGGTAACATAAGATCAATTCATATTTCCGGTGATATTGTCTGGATAGGCACTGATGACAATGGATTAAACAAGTATAACATCAAAACAAAAGAAGCAAAAAATTATTCTTATCAATTAAACGATCTCAATTCAATAAGTAATAATAGTGTTCAATTTATTTACGAAGATCCGAATGGAATACTATGGTTAGCTACAAACGGAGGCTTAAATAAGTTTGATCCCAAAACTGAAAAGTTTACAGTTTACACCGAAGAAGATGGACTGCCTACAAATTATATAGCTTCAATATTGCCCGGAAATAATGATGATCTATGGCTGGCAACACGAAGCGGTATTTCTAAAATGGTAAATAATAAATCAACACATAAAATAACATTTGTAAATTACGATGCAGCCGACGGATTAGGCGGTACTGATTTTGTGGCGTTGGTTGCACTTAAATCCAGCGGCGGTAAATATTATTTTGGAGGCGAACATGGTTTAAATGAATTTGGTGATGTTACAGTCAATCAAACTCCTCCGGCACTGATATTTTCTGATTTAAAAATTTCTAACAAATCTGTTTTAAATATGGGAGATGATTCGCCTTTAAAAACCTCAATTTATGATTTGGAAGATTTAACTCTCTCTCATACTCAGAATGATCTGAGTTTTGAATTTGCAGCACTGCATTATGCAAAACCATCAAAAAATCAATATGCTCATATGCTTAAGGGATATGATGAAGACTGGATTTATGACAGCAAGCGTTTTGCAACATACACAAACTTAGACCCCGGTGAATATGTATTTATGATTAAAGGATCCAACAGAGATGGAGTATGGAATGAAAAGGGAAAATCAATTAAGATCACAATACTTCCTCCGTGGTGGTTAACAACCTGGGCATACATTGGTTATGGGTTCTTGTTTTTGGGATTCGTTTTTGTAGTTGATAGAGTTCAAAGAAAAAGATTACTGACTAAAGAGAAAGAAAAACAAAAACTTATCGAAGCAGAACATCGTATCGAAGCGGCGGAACTTCAGGCAAAAGCAATGGAAGCTGAAAGAAAAGTTTTACAGGTTGAGTATGAAATGAAAAAGAAAGAACTTGAAGAAGCACGTGAGCTCCAGCTCTCAATGCTTCCAAAAGAACTGCCGAACCTTCCGCATCTTGATATTGCTGTATATATGAAAACTGCAACAGAAGTTGGCGGTGACTATTACGATTTTAATGTTGGAATGGATGGAACTCTTACTGTAGTTATCGGAGATGCAACAGGACATGGAATGAAAGCAGGCACGATGGTTACAGCTACAAAAAGTTTATTCAGTTCGCACGCTTCAAATCCTGATATACTTTTTACTTTTCAGGAAATAACACGCTGTATAAAACATATGAATATGCATCTGGTTTCTATGTGTCTTTCTATAATTAAAATACAAGGAAACAAAATGCAGATCTCCGCAGCGGGAATGCCGCCTGCATTACTATTCAGAAATAAAACAAAAACGGTTGAAGAAATTGTTTTAAAGGGTATGCCGCTCGGTGCTTATCAGGATTTCCCTTATGAATTACGAGAGATGCAGATATATCCCGGTGATACATTATTTCTAATGAGTGACGGCTTACCAGAATTATTCAACCGAAGCAAAGAAATGTTTGGGTATGAAAGAGTAATGGCAACCTATAAAAAAGTTGCAAGCAAAAATCCTGAAGAGATAATTGAAAATCTTAAAAACATTAGTGCGGATTGGGTTAACAATCAGGCACCTGATGATGATGTAACCTTTGTGGTAATAAAAGTAAAGTAAAAAATAACTTCGACTTTTAGAGGTTGTGTTATAATTAAAAAAACGTAACACCGAGCGAAGTCGAGGAGGGAATTTATTTCTAAATGTCAGTCTTCGACCCCGCTCAGACTGACGAAGAGTAATTTTTACTCTGTTTCTAAAAGTCGTGGCAATTTTTCAACAAGCTTTAAGTACCCAACAGCCAGTGAATTTCGAAGCAATATGAGTTGAATAACTAAATGAACGTACTAATTAAATTTTAATCATTCGTTAAAGTGGAGAGATTTATGAAGGCCAAAATATCAGCATATCTGATGATATTATTTTTGTTTATTCTTTTTTCATTTACATACTCACAGCAAAAATTAAAAACCGAAGCCAACGCGGATATTGTTGAATACACCAACAAAGAAGGACTGCCTACCACAAATTTCTCAAATGGAATTCAAACTAAAGATGGGTTCATTTGGATTTCTAGTATTGAAGGAACATACAGATTTAATGGATATGAATTTGAAGAAGTAGGCGCTGATATTGGATTGCCCACTATGCAAAATATGTATTACGATTCGACAAAAAATATAGTTTACTTTGCCTCCCCCGCTAAATTTATAACATTCGATGGAAAAGAATTTAAAGTATATACTGAAAAAGAAGGGTACAAGATAAACGGATTAGAGGGACAGCTAATTATGTTTGTTAAAGCAGATAGTAAGGGGCGGATATGGATTGGTTCCTCAACACCGTTTGTAGATAAAAATAATAACGGCGGTCTTACAAAATTTGAAAACGGAAAATTTACAGTTTACGATTCTAAAAATTTTCCTCTCGACAATGCAATCAACTTCATTGAAACCCCTTATGGCGATCTAATTTTTAATTCAGCCGGTCGTAATACTCAAACACGCGAAGGTTCATATGTTGCTTTATTTAAAAATGAAGTGTTCAAAAGAATTGATGAATCAATTGGCATAACTTTGCAGAATGCAAACATATACCCCGCGGAAAATGTAACAACAATTGATAAAGACGGGAATACATGGCTGGCTTGTGCCGGTGTTGTGCGTGCTTTAGAAGGGTCTGATATAAATTCCGGAGTTTTGATGTATGATGGTAATAAATTTTATCAATTCACCGAATTCAAGAATCAGCTGAAAAGTGATCAGTTTCCAATTCAGGTTTACTATAGTTCAAAAATGAATAAGCTGTTTATGACAACTTTAACAAGGGGTGGTGAAATTTTTAATGGAAAGAATAAAAGTGTTCTTGAATTTGAAAATGGTAAATGGAAGGTTTCAAATATTTTTCAGGAAATTAATTCGATCAGAGATCTGAAAACAGATAGAGTTATTAATGACTTTAATTACCAGAGCGTGATTTTTCTGAAATCGACTAAATATTTTCCGGAAAGGCTTGTGTTTCAAGTTACAGCCCAAAATCAAAGCTCAAAATATCCAAATCAACTATTTTCATTTACAGATAACAAATGGAAAAAATTTGATTCATTCGAATCAGCGCCCGGAATAGTATTAAGTGATGGCGTTGCAATGAAAACTTCAAAAGGTATCGGAATTTACTATCCCAATTATTCCAGAATGCTTACCTCAAAAGATGGATTACTAGTTACACAGGCAGGAATTGTAACCCCTTACACTGATAACAATGGACTCGTTTGGCTCTCTTATTCATATACTGATCTACCGGCTTACGCCTTAACTGCTAATGTTGGAGTTAACGTTTGGGATGGAAAAAAATTAAGAACAATTACAGAAAAAGACGGATTAGCCAGCAATATAACCTTCAGAATATTTCAGGATAGTAATAAAAGAGTCTGGATTACCACATCAAAAGGTTTGACGATGGTTCGTGAAATTAAAAACAGTGAGGGTAATCAAATATTTAAAATTAATTCAATATCAAGTGGAGAAGGAAACGCTTATAATACTTCCAGTATACTCGAAACAAAGAATGGTGAAATTTATGCATGGCAAAACTATGTAAGACCAGCTGAAACTGACCTTGTTGAAGCCAACTATTATTTGGGAAAGCTTGAGGGAGAAAAGTTTGTTAAAATAAACTCACCTTTTAGTGATGAGGATAATAGGAAAAAATATCAGCTTTTTGATCTTAAGGAAGATAATGATGGACGGCTCTGGCTCTTCGGTCTATTCGCAGATAATATTAAAGATATCACTTCAGTACAATCAAAAATAATGTTGTACGATGGTAAATCATGGTCAAAGCCGCCGGTAAGCTGGAACATTCCAACGGAGCAATTGCACTTTGTAGGCAACCTAAAAAATGGAATGTATTTTTTAACGGTTGGAGGCTTTTATGTTTTTAACGGAAACAGTTTTGTGAATTTAATTGACAGCGTAAATGCCACCGCTGATTTTAGAATCTTAAAAGGGGCAAGTGTTATTGGAACAAAAACAGACATACAGGCAGGAGATAATTTATATATTCGGCTTAGAGGCAGAGGACTTGTAATCTTTGACGGTACAAACTTAAACTATTATACAAAAAAGAATGGACTTCTATCTACTAATCTTTCAAATCCTATTGTCGATGAAATTAGAAAAGAGGTTTATTTTTCATCCCCTTCAGGTGCATTAAAAATAAGCGGCAATAAATTTCAAACGTTTTATCACGACGAGAGTGTTGCAAGCGGCGGTCCCTATATTTCTGTGATGGATGGATTCGGAAATATGATTGAGTTTTATAACGGCGTTGGTCTTTACATTAATAAGAGTGAAGAAAAAAATTATCCATTATTAATTTCATCTGTAGCTATCAGTGGGCAATCTCATTATTATAATTTTCCAACTGAATTACCCTATTCTCAAAATTCTTTTATTTTCAATTATGCTGCTTTGAATTTCAAAGATCCAAAGCAAACAACTTATGAACATTTTCTTGAAGGCTTTGATAAGGTTTGGTCTAAAGCAAGCACGCTTCCTTTTGCGGAGTACCAAAATCTACCTTTTGGCAAATACACATTTAAAGTGCGAGCTATAACATCTAACGGAGTTAAAACAAATGAAGCATCTTATTCGTTTAAAGTAAATCCTCCAATCTGGCGAACGTGGTGGGCATATTCTTTATATCTCATTTTTATAGGACTTGGCTTAGTTGGAATAAGAAAGTATGAATTAGAGCGAAGGAAGGAAAATGAAAATAAAAAATTCCTGCAGCTGGAAAACGACAGGAAAACAAAAGAGTTAGAAGAAGCAAGGCAACTGCAGCTATCGATGCTTCCAAAAGCACTCCCAAGCGTTCCGCATCTTGATATCGCTGTGTTTATGAAAACTGCAACTGAGGTAGGCGGCGACTATTATGATTTTCATGTTCATATGGATGGAACATTAACAGTTGTTCTTGGTGATGCCACCGGTCACGGAATGATGTCCGGTATGATGGTATCAATAATGAAATCACTTTTTATGTCAGACAGAACAAACAAAGCTCTTAAACCATTCTTTGAAAATGCAAGTGCGGCAATAAAGGATATGCAGCTTGGCAGATTGATGATGGCTCTTACCTGCGTTCAGATAAGCAATAATAAAATAGTAACTACAAATGCAGGAATGCCGCCGCTTTTTATTTACAGAAAAAATTCCCAAACTATTGAAGAGGTTGTAATAAACAATATGCCGCTTGGTGCAATGAAAGAAGTGGTTTATGATGTACAGGAATTTAAGATAGATAGAGGGGATACATTATTACTTATGAGCGATGGTTTTGCTGAATTGAAAAATCAAAATCATGAGATGTACGGATACAAAAGAGCAAGAAACAGTTTTGAGGAATCCGCAAAGAAAGAACCGGAAGAAATTATATCATACTTAAGAGCAGAAGCCAGAAGCTGGACAAATGATAAAGAACCTGATGATGATGTAACGTTTGTTGTGATAAAAGTAAAGTAAAAATTAATAATAGCCCCGATTTTTGAGGTGTGTTACAAAAATCAAATTGCTGTCATTTCGAACGCAGAGAGAAATGTTTTTCATAGTATAGTAGAAAGATTTCTCAGTCTCCTAAAGGGATACCTATGGCAGAAGACTCTTTCGAAATGAAATTATTTGGTTCTGCGAGAGATCTATAGAGATCGTCATGCGAGCCCCGATAAATCGGGACGATGCAATCTAAGGAAATACTTGAGATTGTTTCATCTAGATAAACCTGTCTGCCGACAGGCAGAATCGTGATGCACAGTGACAAAACAATTGTAATAAAAGCAAAATAAACCGGAAAAAATTTATGATAAATATTAACTCTTTAAGGCACTCATTTAAATATTCAGTATTGCTGCTGATATTTATAATGCTTTCTTCAACTACAATTGCTCAGAAAAAACCAGTTAAGTTTAATCGATTAACATCAAGTGACGGCTTATCCCAAAATCGAGTTAGTTCAATAGTCCAAGACCATGATGGGTTCATCTGGATTGGTACTGAAGATGGACTTAATAAATATGACGGGTACAATTTTGAGATCTTTAAAAGAAATCCCGGAGATAGTCTCTCGTTAAACGATAATCAGGCACTTGCAATGCTTGTTGCTAAAGATGGAACACTATGGATCGGCGGTTCACTTACAGGGTTAAGTAAATACAATTCAGCAACAAAAACTTTTACCCGTTATAATAACAATCATTCCGACCCAAACTCTTTAGCCGAGGACATAATTATTTCGTTTAGTGAGGACACAGAAGGTAACCTATGGGTAGTTACTCAGAATAAAGGTTTTGATTATATGATTGTGAATGAGGGAAAATTTATTCACATGGCTAACATGCTTCCACCTGATTATAAAATTCCGGAAGATCGAATCTATTTTATTCATCAGGACAAACAAAATAAATTATGGATCGGTGCAGACGGAAAGGTTCATTATTTTGAGATAAGTTATAGTGAGACTGGTGTTCCGAAATTGCTGCCGATAAAAATTGAAAATCAAATTCTTAGTACTGCAGCTACTTCAATTGAGGAAGATAATGATGGAAATATTTGGATTGGTACTCCGGGAGAAGGTCTTTTTAGATTCAATTATAAAGATAAAGTCATCAGAAAGTTTGAACCAATTGAGAATAGTAACTTATTACATTCTATCATTATCATAGCAATGGAAAACGATGAAACCGGTAATCTTTGGATTGGGGGAATTCCAATTGAAAATAATCCTAATTCCAGAAACGACGATACTGCTAATCCTACAATCAATACAGTGCCTGGTTTATTAAAATTAAATATTCAATCAAGAGAACTACAAGGTTTTTTGTCTGATCCCAAAGATGAAAAAAGTATTAGCAGTAACGGTATTCTCTCTTTATTAGTTGATAAAACCGGGGTAT
>JBGAWM010000023.1:0-42117 GCA_044227615.1 Ignavibacteriaceae bacterium | reverse complement strand
AAGCATATAAACATTTCCACCAACAAAAGAATGCTTCCAGAAAGGTGTTCGGTACACCTGGTGAGATTGAGGAATCCATGCTATATCAACTGAATCGGTTATCATCGGCATATGGCAATCCTGGCACTGAGTATTTTGTGCCGGATAAATACTATTCTTCCATTCGATGTATGGAGTTTGTTCGGGAAAATCTCCGGCAATTTGTCCCTGGTTATCCAAATACGGAGTAAACAATGTGTGGCAGGTTGCACACAATTCAGATTGATTCATATGAGTTGTATAAACAGGAAGAAACGCAGCCATCTCAGTCATAGCATTTAGTTCAGGATCTGGATATGGGCCATATATTATGCTGTCAGGATCAATCTGATAATGTCCGGAATATGAAGTTACCATTCCAAAATTATCCGGCTTTATTTGATGACAAACTGCACAGCTTACACCATCATTAGCAATCGGATCAGCTTTCATTTCTGCCATTGAATAATTTGTTTGACCATTAAAGATTGCTTCTTTGTAACCCATTGGTGCGTGGCATTTTGTACAGGTTGTTTCTATTGTCTGCTGCAATGTTGGAAACCTGTGAACTTCTTCAGCAACAACAGCGCGCCAAAAAGGATCTTTACTTGCATTGCCCATCATTGTTGAGCGCCAATATGTAACCATAGAAACATCCTGCCCATTAACAGTTAAAACAGTTCCATCACTAACGTGGCAAACTTCGCACAAGCCCGAACCTGCAAACAGCGTCGTTCTGCCAAATGGCAGAGGATTCCCTTGCGGATAAACTGCAAGCAGATTGGTTATGATGAAAAGAATTATAGTAAAAATTTTTTTCATTTCAGATTCTCTTTATTTAATAAACGATTAGTTACTGATTTTATATTCTAAGATAACTTTTTCTCACTTAAAATTCATAAAAAGAATATAAGAAATTTCGCTCAGTGGTTCTCAGTGTAAAATCTCCGTGTCTCTTCGTGAAATTGATTAAGAAAAATTCTTACACAGAGAGCCACAGAGCATTCACGGAGCAACACAGAGAAAAAAACACGACAAAACAATTGTACGCTGACCTGCCTTTGCCGGCCGGTCTAATTTATTTATAATGATAAGTTACGATTTAAGCGAAGCATAAAATATTTTAAGGAGCTATTGACAAAAATAAAAAGGACCTTTACGTTGGGAATGATATTTAAAAAATCTTTCTGCTTCCGAAAAAATATTTACAGTGGAGAAAACTTTATGGGTAAAAGTTTGGTTCTAAAAGTTCTTGACAAGCAAACAAGCTTGCACAAGATTTCGCTTCTCGCTTCTCGCTTCTCGCTTTTACGTTTTACGCCTGTGGCATTGCCATTTTTCTTCTTTCGTCTCGCGTCTTTCCACAAATAATAATAAAAGAAAAAGTGGAGATAAATCCGCAGACAGTAAATCCCGAATCACCAAATTCTTCAAACGAGCATATTTTCACATACACTTTAACTTGGAGTCCTGATCAGTATCGAAGAGGAAACATCCGGATTGTTGATTGTAATAATGATACATTGAACAGCGGCTGGACAACAAGTGGTTATGCTACTATTTCGTTTACTGCAAACGGAAGACATCATTACTTATTTCAGGAAGAAAGATGGTTTTATCATAATTTCAATGGCTGGGGATGGTGGGGCAGCACACATCCAGGCAGGTTATTACAAGTATTTATTGATGATATAAATCAAAACCATCCCCAAAACATACTTGGTTCTTACAATGGACTTCCTAACGATTTTGAATTAAGAGATAATGGTTCCACCTGTCCAAACAATTTTGCAAGTTTAAGTATAGGAAATGTTAACTGGAACGATTGCAATGTACCCTGCTTTTATGAAGGCGATGCAACTGAGCTAAACATAATTCAAGGATCAGAGTATGTAACATTTATTGATATTCCAACAGAAACAATATTAGGCAGTTCTGTTCAGATAATCGATTATATGGAAATAAATAATATTGGATTGCAAAGAAAAGATGATGCTCCGGGAGTTCAGACAATTCAAACAATCAAAGTTGAAGCTAGTATAAATGATGTGAAGGACACTTTAGAACTTGAGTATTTCCCGGATACTTTTATACTTAATGCAGAAGTATATCCCGATACATTAACCACACGAGAAACAACATATCTAGATATCAATTATTATAATGAATGCAGACCACTACCACCAGAAACAAAGATAAATCTTGAAATAATAAATGGAATAGAATTTGGAAATCTTATTGATCCTTATACCAATGAGAGAGTAAAATCGATAACAAATTTAGATCACTGGTGGGGATATGCCTGGGTTGAATATATAGCAGATGGAAAGCCAAAAGATGGAACGGATACAATTACAATAAGAATAAGCACAACCGATCCGGAAATAATACCAAAAGAAATAAATGTTTACATAAAACCACCACCGATTTATGTTTACACAAATCCGGATGTTGTGAGAGCTGCTGATACTGCAGAAGTTGTAATAAAAAAAAGAAATTCTGATGGAACTTTAGAAGACTTTCCACAGGGACAAACATTTGAGCTTGCGGTACTGGATGGCTGCGTAAACGGAAACATATTAGTTGGCGATAGTATTGGTGTTTACTTCTCAGACGCACAACTGCCAATTTATTTTGTAGCGGCCGATAGTGTTGAAGGTGATAGTGGAGTTGTAAGACTGAGAGTTGGAACAGAACTTAGTGGTTCGGCAATGAAACTATTAAAACAAGACGATGAGAAAAATAAAGATTTAACAGATGAACAAATCAGAATAGCTGAACTAAAAGCCGGTTATAAAAAGATGATGGAGGAAAAGAAAAAGGAAGCCATTGAATCAAAAAGTGGTTTAAGGGGAGAACTGCCAACTGAGGCGCCAATACTTGAAGTATGCTATTATGGCAGTTACTTATATGAAACAGGTTACTGGGAGGGTGATGTGGTGGTAGAGGGGAATGAGTGTGATTTTGAAAATTGTAGTGATACTTATGCTGATATCCAAGTACAACTTTTTAGACAGTATAACAATTTTGAATTTAGAAGTGGAGAAACAATCAGTGTATGTAAATGTGATACTTGCACTGCAGAAAAATATCCAACGGGTCAATCTACCCCGGTACCATTTTATAGCAGACTTAGGAAAAATCAAAATGCAGAATGGGTAAATACTTGGAATTTAGTTGCATGTAAAAATATTGAAGATAAAATTGAATTGAGACCAGTGGCAACGGATATAAATATGCCGATTCCAATTTATGTAGATTTTGTAGCGGACGTATGTTATGAATTAATAAATCAGTTTGGGAATATTTTAGTTAATGATACAACTGAATTAGAAGATGAGAATAAAATCCCAGATTCAGATTTAGATGATGTTGTAAACGATATATGTGGGCATTATTGTTATCCACAGGTCATTTCTGAAGATGGTTATATACTAAAAGAAGATGTGGAACTTCACGAGCTCTTACATATGAGTCATTATCAGAAAATATTAAATGATACGAAGATTGATTCTTTAGTAAATGAACTAAAAAAAGATTTAACATATAGTTGTCAGTATTATCAGCAATACATTAAAACCCCGGAAGGTGCCTCTGGAGATTTTAAGAGTAAAATAAACCAATATATTGTTAAAGCGGAGCGCGAGTATAGGAAACAATCAGGGCTTGAGTATACAGACTATTTTGGTAATGTTCATCCTGGTGACCCAGTAAAAGAAAGAAAGAATGAATTAAAAATACAGAACAACCTGTATCTTAAAAAATTAATCGATTCTTATCACTTTGCATTATCCAAAGCTAGAGGAACAGATTACCCAGTAACTTGTTTTACTTGTCCCTAATAAATGAAAAATAAAGAGGATAAAATGAAAAATTTAATAATTATTTTAATCATCATATTTAGCCAGTTTGCCTTTTCACAAACATTAACACAAGAAGAAAAAGATATTATAATTAGCAACTTAGATAATGCAAGATGGGCAATTAGATCTGAAGCAATTATGGATATCTATCAACAAAATATACCCGAAGCCCTACCTAAATTAGAAGAGAAAATCTTCCAGCAAGAAAAGGATATTGCATTATTCTATTTGCTGGCTATTGATAAGTATAACTCTCCAAATGTTATTAGTATTGCGAATAAATTCATTGATACTATAGCTTATTTAGGGGATTACCTTAACACTGAAAATGTTTATGAGCTAAAAGCAGAGGCTGTGCGAATATTATTTGAGGGCGGAGACTATTCAAGAACTCCTTTTTTATTTGAATATATTGAGGCAAAAAAGCCAGATATAGCAATTATTCCTTTTGATCTTTTGAGTGATGTTATAAACAATGTTCCAGAATATAAAGAACAAGCAAAAGCCGAATTTAGAAGAATAATGTTAAGCATAAATGATGATTATTATGCACCAATGTCTCTTATTTCACTTTCAGAAATTTCAAGTGATGAAATAATTCCTGATTTATTATATGTAATGGAAAATAGTAACTCAAGTACAATGAAAAATATTGTTTACGAAGAATTGGAGAAGAGAAATTATCCTGACATGGAGGACTTAACTAAAGAACAGTTCCTCTCTGATCCTGAACGATCGTGGATGATGTTGAATAAAATATTACTAAAATATAATACACCAGCGAATTATAAATTTGTTTTAAACAATTATAGAAGTGTCCTTAGTAGTGATCAAATAGCTAGATATGATTGGCTTTTTAAATCAAATCGCTCAATTCCTCCAACGGATTATGATTTACTTTCAGATTATTTAGATTTTGTTTATTCGCTCTGTGATACTTTGTCAGTTTACACTTGGCTCGGCGATTTAACTTTCTCAAACGAACTAAAAATCATTTTAACAACTGCCAAAACAAACTTACAAAACGGAGATTCACTCGCTTGTAGAGTTCAGGTAAAAGCTTTTCAGGATTTAGTAGATAATGTTTATAAAGACTCACTCAACACAGACGCACGTTTTGTAACAATAGAAGGTTGGAAATTTCTTTACTGGAATGCCCAATATATTTTAGACAGGCTTCCATCACCTCCGGTTATTGCAAATGCAGATATCGAAGTAATAAATCCGGCAATGTCCTTGGTCAATCCTGGTGCGTTCACAATGGAGATAAAAGGAACTGGTTTTACAGCAAACTCAACTGTTTACTTTAATGGTAACGCAAGAACAACCACGTTTTTTGCAGATACACTTCTTACAGCAGAAATACAAAGTACAGATGTAAGTGTTGCAGGCAACTTTCCTGTATGGGTAAGCAGCGGCACAACAAACAGCGATACACTTATTTATAGCGTAGTAACTACATTGCCAAAACCAGTCCGGCCAGTGCTGGAGTGTGTAACAAATAACGGAGACGGCACATACACAGCATACTTCGGCTACAAGAACGATAACACGGTAAGTGTTTACATTCCTGCAGGCAGTAAGAACAAGTTTACCCCAACTCCACAGGATAGGGGACAAACAAAAGTCTTTCTGCCGGGAAGAAATTACCGTGTATTTACAGTAAACTTTAACGGCAGTAATCTTGTCTGGACGCTGAATGGAAGAACATCAACGGCAAGCAGTAACTCAGCGCCGTGCAATTAAGAATTAAAAATTAAACTCAGTGGTTCTCAGTGCAAACTCTGTGTTTCTCCGTGAAATTGATTAAGAGAAATTCTTACACAGAGAGCCACAGAGCATTCACGGAGAAGCACAGAGAAAATAGCACAATAAAACAATGGTACGCTGATCTGACTGATTTATTAAGATTAGTTACGATTAAAGCGCAACATAAAATATTTTAAGGAGCTATTGACAAAAATAGAAAGGACCTGTACGTTGGAAGTAAGATTTAAAAAATCTTTCTGCTTCTAAAAAATATTTACAGTGGAGTAAAACTTTATGGGAAAAAGTTTAGTTTTAAAAGTTCTTGACAAACAAAACAAATTAAGCAAGATTTCGCTTCTCGCTTCTCGCTTCTCGCTTCTCGCTTCTCGCTTTTGCGTTTCTCATCTTTCTTCTTTCATCTCTCGTACCAGCCCAGGTAATAATTAAAGAAAAAGTGGAGATAAATCCGCAGAGTGTAATTATACCAGATGCCCCATTAAGCAATCATACAATCAGAGTTGATATTCAATGGTCGCCTGCATCATTGCCAGGCTGGATAATGTATTACGATCTCAACTGTGATCAAAATAATTATTCATCTGCATCGTCTACAACAGGATCAAATACTTTCTCGCTTACAAGTCCGGGATATGAGAATTACCAGATACAATTACGTTTTGGAAGTCTTGACCCGAATCAACCAACAACAACAGGAACATATCAGCTCTACTACGATGAGCAGTTGATACGCTCTGCAAGCTTTCAGGCACAACCGGCTAGCTACAGTAATTTTGCATACTTTAACACTCACTACCAATCACCGGTGCTTACAGACTACACTTTCTCAATTTATACAAGTGAAATATGTCCAGGCAGGTATGAAGATATTTACCTTACCACAAGTAGAAATTGCAATGCAACAGCAGAAATAAATACCGAACTGGACTCGATAACACTAACAATTGAAACTGGCAGAGAGTTTGTTTCGTTTTACAAAAACAGCCAAAAAAAAGACACAGTTACTTTTATGTTCAATGAACTTGGCAGCATCTACTTAAGGCAGGATAGCACATATATAGGTTCAACACCGCTAAATATAAATATTAAATCCGATTGGACTGGAATAATAAAATACCAGCAGCTTGTAATAAATCCGCAGGAACAATTCCAGATAAGAGTTCCTGATCAGCCAATAATTGTATTTAGCGGCGGAGTTGGAGGGCTGAAGATAGAAACATACAACAGCAGTATTTGTCCGCCGTACATTTCAGAAAACCTAAAATACACAGCGCTTATAAAAAAGGGCAGCAGCAGAGGTTTGCTTTATGATTACGATACCGGGCAGAGCGGCGATACACTTACAAACTTAACACCGCAGGAAGATGGTGAGAAGTATCTTGATTTTATTACCGAAGGTGAAATACTGAATGAAGAAGACACAGTACTGATAAAGATATTTTCAAATAATGAAAACATAGACACAACAGAAGCTGTAATATTTATTCATCCAAATGAAATAGATGTGCAGATAATTCCATCTGTAATATCGCAGGGCGATACAGCAAGTGTTGTGTTAAAGAAAAGAGGAGTAAACGGTTTAGAAGATTTTGCACCAGATAAAGTATTTAATGTAGAGATAGTGCAGGGCTTAGAATATGGTTTGATACTTGACAGCCTGAGCAATGATACACTTACTACTTTCTCAAACATACCACAAGGCTTTAAGATAATAGCAAAAGACAGCACAGGAATAGACTCAACAAGAATAAGAATAAAAGTAAGCACAGAAGAAAGTTTTTTTCCTTCGGCAAAGATGCTAACAGTAGACAAATATAAATTACACATAAAAGAGAGTGATAAAGAAGCCAAGGAAGAAGCAGAAGTTGAAAATGACAAAACAATTATTCCGAACTTTATTATTCCCGGTACATTATTTCTTGAAGGTTATGGTGATGTGGTGGTGAAGAAAGATGGGGACTGGTGTGATAGTTTAATTATATGTAACTCAAATGAATATTTACCAAATATTATACTTAATCAAGTACCAAATGGTTATAGTGGTACTGATCTCTGTAAACCAAGCAATGGATTAAAGCCACAAGGCGTTACTCAAGTTTATTGGACTGATACGTTATATACTTTCAATGTAAGTGTTTGTTTTAGCTCAGAATTTCAAAAACTATGGTTTAATATAAATGACGGCAACTCTCTAAAAGTTAATTATACATCTATTATTTGTGATAATTTACCAAACGATGATTGCAATTTAATTGATAACTGGATGGGGTTTCCGAACACTTTAAATTGTGATCAACTTGAAGCTATTTTTATAGAGATGTATAAATATGGCAGTTTTCCAATACCTGAAGTAGCACCCTGTTTCTTCTTAAAGAATGTAATACTAGCACACGAGAATGAACATGTAAAGGATTATCAATTTGTTATCGATAAAGAAAAACTAAATTTTGCTATTAGTTTGGATTCAGTCGTCCTAAATTGTTCAAGCTTCGAAAATATGAAAGTAGCCAGCGAATATTGGATTACTAAAATAAAAAATGAGTTTGAAGAATTTAAGATTAGAAGCAAATATTCTTTTTCCGAATTTATTAAAAGTAAGGGAGGGCTAGAATCATATGAAGATGATGTTCAAAGAAGAATGCTGGTCAAGAGTGTAATATCTAATGAAATAATCCTGGTTAATAATTTTTTTGGATGCCTAATTCAACCACTATTTAATTAAAAGAGATCATTATGAATACATTTAAAATATTAAAACCGATTTTAATTATTATTATAATTGCTTTTAGTTCAACATTATATTTTGCCCAAGAGCAAGACCATATATTAAAAAAACTTGATAGCGAGAATGGATTTGACAGACTCCAGGCTTTAGGAATTATTGAAGATGGCAAACTGACTCAGTACGCTGGGCATTTAGAGGAAAGAATCTTTTCCGAAAATGATCCATTTTATACATACGCTTTTTTCCGCACAATAGAAGTAATCAATTCACCAAATTTGTACGCAATAGCAAAAAAATTCATCGACACAATAGATTATTACCCAAATGTTGATAAAAGAATAGATCGTCTAAAGGCAAAAGCTATCGCTGCGGGTGTACTTATTGACTTTAATGACTATTCTAAAGCTAACCTTATCTTTGAGATAATAGATAGAGATAAACAACAACAAACTATAACACCTGGGATGATAGCAATGTTATCTAAACTATTATATAATCCGGTATTCGAAAATCAAGCAAAAGAGGAGCTGTTATATTTTTTTGACAATTACAATTATAAATCAATGTCAGATGGCTTAAGTAACCCAAGGTCTGGAATATTAGCTTTTCTTAAAGATAAATATGGTTTAGGGATTAAAGATTTACTTATAAACTCATTTTTATATGATCCATCAGTTTCAATTAGAGGTGCTTCTTTAAATTACTTGTCAGAATTAAATTATTCAGGATTAGATTCGCTTTTAATATATAAGTTATATTTGGACTCAGATAGTATTATGAGACCTCAGGTTGCTTTAACAATAGCTACAAGACTAAATACACCACAGAGATACTACATATTAAAGAATTACAGACCACCGATACAAAATGAACAGCGTGCACAGGGTATTGCAACCTATGTTGCAACAGTAAAGCCCAAACCACCCAAAACTGAAAATCTGATTCAACAGATTGATACGACTAATACATTTGTCGATGCTTTGTATGGTTACCTTTGGCTCGGCGATTTATCTTTCTCCAACGAACTAAAAAACATTTTAACAACAGCCAAAACCAATTTGCAAAACGGGGATTCACTCGCTTGCAGAGGTCAGGTAAAAGCTTTCCAGGATTTAGTGGATAATGTTTACAAAGATTCTCTTAACTCAGACCCACGTTTTGTAACAATAGAAGGCTGGAAATTTCTTTACTGGAATGCCCAATATATTTTAGACAGGCTGCCGGAGCCGCCAGCTAACCCAAACTTACTAGTTAACCTAAAAAACAGTTTGGGTGTTCAAATACCAGCAAGCAATGTAACATACTATGAGGGAAGCTGGAAAAACGCAGTAAACAATGGAGACGGTACATTTACAGTTATAACAACAAGACCAACAGTAAGCATAAGAGTTTTCTATGAGTATGCAAGTCAGCAAGTGGAAAATGTGCCAGCACAAAACAACACTTATACATTTACAACAGTAAATGCGGCAGTGCAATTAAAAAACAGTTTAGGAAATTTGATTGACCAAGGGACAGTTCAGTACTATGCAGGTGCGTGGAGAAGCTTTGGCACAACTTCAAACGGAGTTGCACACAAAGAACTTCTTCCAATCAATTATAGTTTTAGAATGACTTATGAATATTCCAGTATAGATAAACAGCAAAATCTTTCAACTGATCCAACAGTAATTTTCCAAACTGTAAATGCTGCGGTGCAGTTAAAAAATAGTTTAGGAAACTTGATTGACCAAGGCACAGTTCAATATTACGCAGGAGCGTGGAGAAGTTTCGGTACAACATCAAACGGTATTGCTTACAAAGAACTTCTTCCAATCAATTACAGCTTTAGAATGACTTATGAATTTGTATCTAAAGATAAACAGCAAAACCCAAGTACAAATCCTGTTGTGGATTTTAGTACAGTGCTATGTTCTGTAAAAGTTAGTAAGACAAATAATAATGAACCGATAAATAATGCAGGTGTAAAATACTATTCCGGTGCCTGGAGAAATCTTGGAACAACAAACAGCGATGGAATAACAACAAAAGAGTTATTACCAGCAAACATAAGCTTTAGAGCAACTTCAGGAAGTGTTAGTTTGGATAAGCAGCAGGATATTTCTGTAAATAATCTGGTGGAAATTTTGTTGAACATTCCTTAAGATGGATAATGGTTGATGGATGATGGTTGATGTGGCGAAGCCATCCCTTCGGGAGTTGATGTAAAATATTAAATAAAAACTTTGCGATCTCTGCGAAATACTTTGCGCACTTTGCGAGAACAAAAGCCTAAAACATTTCACGCAAAGCGCGCTAAGAAAAAGCAAGACAAAGCTCGCAAAGAAAAAAAACATCTGTACAATAAACGGAGTACAATTATGAAAATATTATTAACAATAATTTTATTATCCTCGATAGTATCAGCTCAAAACTTATATAACGTTCAGCCGGGAGTAAAGAATAACCAGATTGTACTTGAACTAAAAAATATATCAGAAACAGAACAACTAAGCCTCCCCAAACCCCTCCTAAGGAGGGGCTTTAAGCACTTAAAATTTTCTGACAAGATAGAAGAACAGATTGTTTTGAATCCTAAAGAAACAAAAGAAATTGTTTACACTTTTGATGTTGATTACAATATCGGAAATATTGAAGCTGATACTATTGAATTTATGATCACTGATAACAAATCTGTTTATCTAACAAAACAATTTGTTCTTAACTACGGAGTGCCAACGGAATATAAATTAGAACAGAATTTTCCAAACCCTTTTAATCCGGCAACAAAAATACGTTACAGTATTCCACCAAATGTCAATCGTGAAATGTCAAACGTAATTTTAAAGGTTTATGATATTCTTGGAAATGAAGTAACCACATTGGTAAACGAGCAAAAAGAACCTGGCTATTATGAAGTTGATTTCAATGCATCACAATTTGCAAGCGGAGTTTATATTTACAGATTAATCTCTGGTAATTTTATATCCACAAAAAAGATGATGGTGCTAAAGTAAGTTTTTAGTTATAAATCAGCTATTTCCGGCAATCCATCCTAAAACAATTTCTTGTTTGTCATAATAATTAATCCTATTTTTGACTATGTGATTCGCCCCTTTGAGGGCGTTTTTTGTTAGTATGGATATAATTAAAGAAAATATAGTTCGAATTTCTAATGAAATCGCAGAAAAGCTAAACTTTTTTGTGATTGATATTAATTTTAGAGGCGACAACAGAAAGAAGATAATTGAGGTTTATGTTGATGCCGAAAAAAACATTGATGCTGATAATCTTGCTGAGATAAGCCGCGAAATTAATTCTGTTATAGAAGAACAGGATCTTATTCAACAAGCTTACAGGCTGGATGTTTCTACTCCTGGTGTTGATAGACCGCTTAAATTTCTAAAACAATTTCCCAAGCATATCAACAGAAATTTTGAAGTTACTTATAAAACCGGAGATGAAACCAGAACTATTACCGGAAAATTATTATCCGTAGAAAGAGAAGAGTTAATGTTTCTTTCTGATAAAAAAGAAATTTTAATTGAATTTAAAAACATAACAACTGCAAAAGTTATAATTAGTTTTTCTTAGAAGAGGAGAAAGTAAATGAACTATGATATTGTCGAATCCTTTGCACAGATGGTAAGGGAAAAAGGCATTGATAAAGACGTACTCGGCGGAATACTTGAGGAAATATTTGGATTGCTCGTGAAGAAAAAATACGGTGAGGAAGCCAAGTTTGATGTGGTTGTTAATATGGATAGAGGCGATATTGAAATTTTTCTTGAAAGAGAAATTGTTGATGTTGTTGAAGATCCCAATAAACAGATAAGCTTAGAAGAAGTAAATAAAAAAGGCAACGAAGATGATCTTGAAGTTGGAGAAGACTTTGTTGAAAAGATTGAACTTGCTTCGTTGGGAAGAAGACTTGTTGTGCTTGCTAAGCAAAGTTTAAATCAAAAAATACGTGAACTTGAAAAAGAAATTATATACAACGAATACAATGAACTGCTTGGTGAAATTGTTGTGGGTGATATTTATCAGATAAGAAAAAATGATATTCTGGTTAATCATAACAAAAACGAACTTATTCTTCCGCGTAACGAACAGATTCCTTTTGAAAGATATAAAAAAGGAGAAACAATTAGAGCTATCGTTAAGGAAGTAAGAAAAGGCAGCAGCGGTCCTGTTATAGTTATTTCAAGATCAGATAATATGTTTTTAAGAAGATTATTTGAAATTGAAATTCCTGAAATTTATGACGGCATAATTGAAATAAAATCTATTGCACGCGAACCAGGTGAAAGAGCAAAGATTGCTGTTGAATCACAGGATTCAAGAATTGATGCCGTTGGTGCCTGCGTTGGAATGAAGGGTGTTAGAATTCACGCAATTGTACGCGAACTTAATAACGAAAATATAGATGTTGTCAGCTATTCTGATGATCCTATAGTTTTTATACAGAAATCATTAGCCCCGGCAAAGCTTAAGAAAATTGAGCTTGATGAAGATGAGAAAAAAGCAATTGTAACTGCCGATAGCGATCAGGTTTCACTTATCGTTGGAAGAAACGGTGTTAACATTAGATTGGCAATGAGACTTACAGGCTATGAAATTGAAATCTTGCGTGAAGAAAAACCGTTTGAAGAATATGAAGAAGATATTGAGTTAATTGATATTAAGGAAGAACTTGGTGCAGAAGTTTATGAAATACTAATCAATCACAGGTACGATACCGCTATTGAAGTATTAACTGCGGGACATGAAAAACTAAAAGAGATTGAAGAGTTTGATGAGGCAAAGATTGAAGAGATCCTGGAAATAATTAAATCGCAGTTTGAAGAAGAGGAATAGCCTAAGAAAAGGTAACTAATAAATGTCTGAAATAAAATCGCCCAAAATTAGATTATATAAGTTCGCAGCAGAGATAAATCTATCTTCAGAAAATCTTATTGAGTTTCTGAAAACCAAAGGTCACGTTGTCAAATCTCATAATTCTATTCTTACCGAAGAAATGATTTCTGAGATTAATGCTCACTTTAAAAAAGATATAGAAAAAGCTGAACAGCACTACAAAAAGATCGCAGAGTTTAACAAGAAACGTGCAGATAAAACTGAAAAAGATGAAGATGTAGTTAAGATCAAAGAAGAGCCCCTTCCCGAAGAAGAAGTAAAAGAAATAGTAATTACTGATTTACCGGTTGAAGCAGAAACGGAAACTATTGCCGAGGAAGTTGCTGCTAAAGATTTAAAAACTGAAACTGAAGTAACTCCTGCAGACGAATCACATGTAGTTGTTCCTGAAAAATCAGAAGAGCAGAAGACACCGGAAAAATTTGTGTCTCCGCAAAAAACTGAAGCAATCAAAAAAAGGGGATTAACAGTTCTTGGTAAAATGGATCTGGGTGATTCTAAAAAATCTAAACCGCAGGTAAAAAGACTTCCGCCATCACAGAGACCGCCCGAAAGCAAGCCAGTTAGTACGGAATCTTCTGCAGATGCAGTTAAGAAAAAGAAAAGACCAAAGACTAAAAAGAAAACTACTACTGAAGTTACTACGGAAGAAACACCTGTAACTAAAAAAAGAAAACGTGTTAAGAAATTTGAAATTGATGAAAAAGATGTTAAAGCCGCAATAAAGAAAACAATGTTGAGCATGGATGATACGGTTACAACAAACCGGGCTTCATCCAGAAAGAAAAAAAGACGCGAAAGAGAAGCTGAAGAAGAAAGACTGGAAGAATTAAGAACATTAGATAAAAACATTATCAGGGTTAATGAATTTATTGCTGTAAGTGAACTTGCTAATCTTATGGAAGTTCCTGTTGGTGATGTTATTTCTAAATGCATTGGTCTTGGATTAATGGTTTCAATAAATCAAAGACTTGATGTTGAGAACATTACACTTGTTGCTGATGAGTTTGGTTTTGAAGTTGAGTTCCAAAAAGAATATACATCTGAAGTCTTGGAAGACATTAAAGATAATGATGAAGATCTTCAGCCCAGGTCTCCTGTTGTTACAATTATGGGTCACGTTGATCACGGTAAAACATCACTTCTAGATTATATAAGAAGAACAAATGTTGTTGCGGGTGAATCCGGCGGTATAACTCAGCACATTGGTGCATACAGAGTTGATATTGGTGAAGGAAAGCAAATTACTTTTCTTGATACTCCGGGTCACGAAGCATTTACTGCGATGAGAGCACGCGGCGCACAGTTAACAGATATTGTTGTTCTGGTTATCGCTGCCGATGATGCGGTGATGCCTCAAACGGTTGAAGCATTAAATCATGCACAGGCTGCTGGCGTTCCAATAATTATTGCAATAAATAAAATTGATAAGCCCGGTGCTAATCCGGATAAAATAAAACAGCAGATGGCTGATAGAAATGTTCTTGTTGAAGATTGGGGCGGAAAATATCAGTGCGTTCATTTATCTGCAAAAACCGGATTGAATGTTGATTTACTTCTTGAAAAAATTGTTCTTGAAGCAGATTTGCTTGATTTAAAAGCGAATCCTAATAGATTAACCCGTGGTGCAGTTGTTGAAGCAGAGTTAGACAAGGGGCGCGGCATTACTGCAACGGTACTTGTGCAGAAAGGCACTTTAAAAATTGGTGATCCATTTGTTGCAGGAATTCATCATGGAAAAGTTAGAGCGATGTTTGATGAAAGAGGAAATAAAGTAAAAGATGCTCCTCCATCAACACCTGTATTGGTATTGGGCTTTGAAGGCGCCCCCCAGGCAGGTGATACTTTTATTGTTCTTGAATCTGAACGTGAAGCTCGTGAGATAAGTTTGAAAAGACAGCAGTTAAAGAGAGAGCAAGATCAAAAACAAATTCACCATATCACACTTGATGAACTTGCTAAGCAAATTAGTATGGGTGGAGTAAAGGAACTTGCACTTATCGTTAAAGGTGATGTCGATGGTTCTGTTGAAGCCCTTTCAGATTCATTGATGAAACTAAGTAATCAGGAAGTTATTGTTCGTGTTATACATAAAGGTGTTGGCGGTATCTCTGAAAGCGACGTACTTCTTGCCACTGCATCAAACGCAATTATAATAGGCTTCCGCGTTCGTCCGAATATCAATGCAAGAAAACTTGCAGAAAATCAGAAAGTGGATATTAGACTTTACAGCGTTATTTATGATGCGATCAATGAAGTCAAATCAGCTTTAGAAGGATTGCTATCGCCAATAATTTCTGAGGAAGTAACCGGAACAATTGAGATACGTGATACATTCAAAGTTCCAAAATCCGGTACGGTTGCAGGATGTTATGTCCTTGATGGAAAAATCACCAGAAGCAATAAGATTAGATTGATTCGTGATGGAATAGTTATTCATGAAGGCGGCATTGGTAATTTAAGAAGATTTAAAGATGATGTTAAAGAAGTTGATGCAGGCTATGAATGCGGACTGAATATTGAAAACTTTAATGATATAAAAGTCGGCGATATTATCGAAGCATTTAAACTTATTGAGACGAAGAAAACATTAGCGTAATTATTTTTATATCGTGTGAAAAATAAATGGCTTACAGAATTGATAAAGTTGAACATCTTATTAAAGAAGAGATTAGTCTTATTTTTCTGCATAAGCTCTCTCATGTTGATCTTGGATTTATAACTATTACAAACGTAAGAGTAAGTCCTGATCTTAAATTGGCAAAAATATATTTATCTGTTTTTGAAAAAGAAAAAAGAGAACTTGTTCTTAGTAAGATTGAAGATAAAAAAGGATTTATAAGATCCGAACTTGCTCATAGAATAAGAATTAAATTTATTCCCGAGTTAAAGTTTTATATAGATGATACTCTTGATTACGTTGAAAAGATTGAAGGATTGATTAAGAAAATTCACGAAGATGATGATAACAAAACAAACGAAGGATCCTCAGAATCTTGATTACTTAGCAGGCCAGGCAATCCTGATTGATAAACCAGTTAACTGGACTTCGTTTAATGTTGTTAGCCGTGTAAGAAGATTAACCAAAGTTAAAAAAGTGGGTCACGCAGGTACTCTTGATCCTTTAGCAACTGGGTTATTGATAGTCTGCACAGGCAAAAAAACAAAAGAGATTTCTGAATACCAGGCACAAAGGAAAAAATATACTGGAATAATTACTCTCGGTAAATCTTCGCCTTCAATGGATTTGGCAACAGAAATAACCGAACGGTTTTTGCCGGATGAATTAAGTGAAGAAAAAATTCTTTCCGTCAGAGATAAGTTCTTAGGAAATATTGAACAAGTTCCGCCAATGTTTTCAGCATTAAAACATAAAGGCAAAGCACTTTATAAGTTTGCACGAGCTGGAAAAGAAGTTGAACGGGCTCCCAGGCAGGTAGAAATTTTTTCGTTTGATATAACTAAGATCGAATTACCGGATATACATTTTGAAATTGCCTGCTCTAAAGGTACTTACATACGCGTAATAGCCGATGATTTTGGAAGGGAACTAGGTTGCGGCGGAGTTTTAAGTTTGCTGCGGAGAACTGAAATTGGTGACTATAAAGTTATTGATGCTTTTGATCTGGATAAGTTTACGGCAATGTTTAATGAAATTCAGAAAAATTAATTACTGTTAGCTCTATTAAGAACGAAAAAGATTTTATTAACAGTTATCCTGATGAAATTATAGATGCAAGTTTTTGATAGTATTAAAGATTTAACTAAGAATAAAAATACTGTTCTTACACTTGGTACATTTGATGGAATTCATCCGGGGCATTTGAAAATAATTAACAAGTTGATTTACTGTTCCAAAGAGAAGGGATGCAGAAATGTTGTTATTGCATTTCATCCGCATCCAAGAACAGTATTAGGTTCCGGCAGTGATGTTAAAATGTTAACAACCCAGGAAGAAAGAAAAGATCTTCTTGAAAAAAATGGAATTGAAAATTTTTTAACTATAAATTTTACAAAAGAGTTTGCTTCACTTACAGCAGAACAGTTTATTTATGATTATCTGATAAACGGAATCGGCTTAAGTGAAATTGTTCTTGGGCATGATCATCACTTTGGCAAAGACAGAGGCGGTAACGTTGAGCTTCTAAAAAAAATTGGGGCAAAAGAAAATTTTTCTGTTACAACGGTTGATGCTTTTTACATCAACAACGAGATTGTTAGCAGTACAAAAATCAGAAATTCTTTGATTGAAGGGGATTTAAGAAGAGCAAATATTTTACTCGGCAGAAATTATTCTTTTACCGGGACTGTTATAGGCGGGGATAAAAGGGGTAGAGAACTTGGTTATCCAACAGCAAATATAAAATTATCATCGCAGGAGAAACTTCTTCCGGCAATTGGTATTTATGCTGTTCGTGTTCTTCTAAATAGCGAAAAACATATTGGACTTTTAAGCATCGGTAAACGCCCAACGTTTTACGATGCAGGCAATCTTGTTACAGAAGTATATATATATAATTTCAATCGTGAAATTTATGGGGAAGAGGTTACTATAGAATTGGTGGAAAGACTTCGCGGAGAAGAAAAGTTTAACTCTGCAGAAGATTTGATCAGCCAAATGAACAAAGACAAAGAAAACGGATTAAAAATTTTTAATGAACTAAATAATAAATTCCGGTAAACACTGGAATTATATCGTACAAATAAATAAAGGATAGGTACAATGACCAAAGAAGAAAAATTAGAGATAATCTCTAAATACGGCAAAGACGCAAACGATTCAGGCAAATCTGAAGTACAGATTGCTTTACTGACAAAAAGAATCAATGATCTTACCTCGCATTTTGATGTTCACAAAAAAGATCATCATTCAAGAAGAGGTTTAATGATGATGGTTGGTAGGAGAAGAAGACTTCTCGATTATTTAATTAAAAAAGATATTGCACGATACAGAGCAATAATTAAAGATTTGAACATCAGAAAGTAAAGGTTTAGTTATGGTAGTTACGAAAGAAGTTGAGATTGGCGGAAGAATATTTTCGATAGAGACAGGAAGATACGCAAAACAGGCGAACGGCTCTGTTATGGTTCGCTTTGGAGATACGATGGTGCTTGTTACAGCGGTTGCTGCTAGCGAAGCTAAAGAGGGATTAGATTATTTCCCATTACAGGTTGAGTATCGCGAAAAGACATCTGCTGCGGGAAAATTTCCTGGCGGATATATTAAACGCGAAGGCAGACCAACCGAGAAAGAAATTCTTAGTTCAAGATTGTGCGACAGACCAATCAGACCATTGTTTCCTGCAAGCTTTACAAATGAAACTCAGGTTGTTGCAATGGTTATGTCTTACGATGGTGAAAACGATCCTGATGTATTAGCCGCTTGCGGTGCGTCTGCTGCTCTTGCAGTATCAGATATTCCGTTTGATGGTCCGATGGCTGAGGTTAGAGTTGGAAGAATCGGCGAGGAGTTTATAGTTAATCCGACACATGAGCAAATTAAGCTTAGTGATATCGAACTTGTTGTAGCCGGAACTGCTGATTCGATTATGATGGTTGAAGGTGAATCTAAAGAAGTAAGCGAACAGGAGCTGCTTGATGCCTTAAAGTTTGCCCAGGCTGAGATAAAAAAAATTGTTGATCTTCAAAATCAGTTAAAAGCAGAAGCTGGAAAAACTAAGTGGGCTGTTGAAGAAAAAACTGTTGATGCAAATCTTAAAAAAGATATTTATGAATTAGCAGAATCAAAATTCAAACAAATTGTTTATTCAATTCTTGCCAAAGAAGAAAGATCAGCAAAGAATAAAGAACTTGCTGAATCTGTTAAACAAGCTCTTGCAGAAAAGTATCCTGAACAGGAAAAAATGATCGGTGAAATTCTTCACGATATGGAAAAAGATCTTATGCGTGAAAGAATTTTAAAAGAGGGAATTCGTCTTGATGGCAGAAACACAACACAAGTACGACCTATAACAATAGAACTTGGAAATTTACCAAGAACTCACGGATCAGCACTGTTTACTCGCGGTGAAACACAAAGCCTGACAAATGTTACACTTGGTACAAAAGATGACGAGCAGACAGTTGATGGTTTGTTAGAAGAGTATTCAAAAAAATTCTATCTTCAATACAACTTTCCTCCGTTTAGTGTTGGCGAAGTTGGAAGAATGACGGGTGTTGGAAGAAGAGAAATCGGGCATGGTAATCTTGCAGAAAGATCTTTAAAACAAGTTGTACCCGCTGATGAAGCATTTCCATATACTGTAAGAATTATTTCCGATATCCTTGAATCAAACGGTTCATCATCAATGGCAACGGTTTGTGCCGGTTCACTTGCTATGATGGATGCCGGGGTACCTATTACGAAAGCTGTTTCCGGAATTGCAATGGGTTTGGTAAAAGAAGGAAACGATTACGCAATCCTTACAGATATTCTTGGAAACGAAGATCATCTTGGTGATATGGACTTTAAAGTTGCAGGCACAAGTGATGGCATAACCGGATTTCAGATGGATATCAAAATTCAGGGAATCTCATTTGAAATCATGGAGAAAGCACTTCATCAGGCAAAAGAAGGAAGAATGCACATCCTTGGTAAGATGAATGAGGCAATAAGCAAACCGAAAGATTCACTATCTCCTTTTGCACCAAGATTAATTACAATGAATGTTGCAACAGATCAGATTGGTTTAATTATTGGTCCTGGAGGCAAAACAATTCAGGGTATGCAAAGATTATATGGTGTTAACATAAACATTGAAGATGATGGAACCATTCACATTGCATCACCGAATAAAGAAAATGCACAGCAGGCAAAAGAATACATCAAAAAATTAACCGCAACTCCGGAAGTAGGGGAAGTTTATGATGGTGTTGTTACAAAGATTGCCGACTTCGGTGCATTTGTAGAAATTCTCCCTGGTAAAGACGGATTGCTGCATATATCTGAAATAGATACTAAGAGGGTAAATAAAGTTTCTGACTATTTAAAAGTTGGTGATAAGATTACCGTTAAATTATTAAAAATAGAAAACGGTAAATTTTCTTTAAGCAGAAGAAAATTATTGATTGAAGCTGCTGAAAAAGAAGCTAAAAATAATCAACCAGCTGAGCAGTCAGCTAATTAGTTTCGTAAATCGAAACATGATTTAGTAATATTATTTATGTCACACTGAGCTTGTCGAAGTGTGACAATACGTTTTATTAAGGTCAGTCTTCGACAAGCTCAGACTGACATTGTTTTGGGATAATTGATTTTAGTTAATTATCTATAAAAAAATTTTTAAACAGGATTTTAATGCTATCAGCATTAATAAATTTTTTCAGGAGTTTTACAACTCAACATTCACTGCTAAACAGCAGTTCCGGATTTTACCGCACTCAGAGCATTCCTCTGCTCAAATTAGAGTCCCAAAAGTTTTATTTAATGAAATGTTTTATTTCATACAGAGAGTTTTTTATTTATGATAAAAGAAATTATAATAAATTCATCTTCCAACCAGACGCGTGTTGCAATTACGGAAGATGGAGATTTAGCCGACTTTTTTGTTGACTATCCTGAAAACAGGAGAATGGTTGGGGATATTTATCTTGGAAGAGTTGCACGTGTTCTTCCCGGAATAAGAGCTGCATTTATAGATATTGGAATGCACCATGATGGTTTTCTTCATTTTTCAGATATTGGTGATCGCACGAAGCAATTTCAGGATATGCTTGGCGAGGAGGATTCTGATGTCGATCTCTCAGACGATGATGAATCTAAATCAAATCGCAGCAATGGAAATGGTACATCAGCACCACAGCCTGAACACGTTATAACCAAACTCCGCAAAGGCGAAGAAATTCTTGTTCAGATAACCAAAGAACCTGTTAACAACAAAGGTGTACGCGTTACATCATCAGTCTCACTTCCCGGCAGATTTTGTGTTTTACTTCCTTTCGATAATAAGATTGGCATCTCAAAAAAAATCTCTGATTATAAAGAACGAAAACGATTAAGAAATATTGCACGAGGTATTCTTCCTCCAAATTACGGATTGATAATCCGCACCGTTGCAAAAGATCAGACAGAAGATGCGGTTAAAGATGATTTAACTAATCTCGTAAAAACCTGGAAGACAATCGAAGCAACTGCAAAGAGTGAAGAACCGCCGTCACTTGTGCATCAGGATTTAAGTACAACTGATAGCGTTATAAGAGATTTATTAACTCCTGACGTTTCCAAAGTATTTGTCGATTCAAAAAAACTTTACAAACAGATTAAGGGATATGTTCAATTAGTACAGCCTGGATTGTTAGAAAAGATTGAGCTTTATAAGTCTTCATCATCCATCTTTGATGAATTTAAAATTGAAGAACAAATTAAAACTCTAATGGGAAGAAAAGTTCCTCTGCCAAGCGGCGGCTACCTTATCATTGAACATACCGAAGCAATGGTTGTTATTGATGTTAACAGTGGACGTTATGCTAAAAGTAAAGAACAGGAACTTAATTCTCTAAAAACTGATCTTGAAGCGTCGAGAGAAATTGCAAGACAATTACGCTTAAGAGATATCGGCGGAATTATTGTTATCGATTTTATCGATCTTGAAGAAGATAAAAACAGAAAAAAGATTTACGATGAATTAAAAAAAGAATTTCGAAGAGATCGCTCTAAAGTATCTGTACTACCAATGAGTGATTTTGGCCTGGTGCAAATTACAAGACAAAGAATTCGCCAAAATATTATGCAGGCAATGAAGGAAGTCTGTCCTGTTTGCGCAGGATCAGGATTTATGACAAAAGAATCTCATCTTGTTTATGACATTGAAGATTGGCTGAAGAGGTTTAGAAGATTTTCACGTGAATTTAGTTTAATTATAAAATGCCATCCAGCAGATGCAAGCAGATTGCAGGATAAAAAGTTTACAAGAATTCAATTAAAATATTTGGTTAGATTGCGTATCGAAGAAGATCCTGGAATTCCAATGGGTAAATTCAGATTCTTCTCTAAGAAAAAGGGAATTGATTTAACAGAAAAGTTTAAATAAAAAGGAGTTTCCCCATGAAATTTTTTATCGACACAGCGAACATAAAAGAAATTAAAGAAGCTGCAGCACTGGGTATTCTTGATGGAGTAACTACTAATCCATCCCTGGTTGCCAAAGAGGGAAAAGATTTTAGAAAACTACTTGATGAAATTTTAGCTATAGTTGATGGTCCTGTAAGTGCCGAAGTTGTTTCTACTGATTATGATGGAATAATAAAAGAAGCGCATGAGTTATCAAAAATTCATAAAAATATAGTTGTTAAAGTTCCGTTGATTAAAGAAGGATTAAAAGCTGTTCGTACTTTATCCTCTGAAAATATCAATACAAACGTTACGCTTTGCTTTTCTGCTTCGCAGGCTTTGCTTGCAGCAAAAGCAGGTGCAACATACATCAGTCCCTTTGTGGGCAGACTTGATGATATTAGTCACGATGGAATGGAATTGATTTCTCAAATCGTACAGATCTATAAAAACTATAATTATAAAACTCAAGTTTTAGTTGCAAGCATCAGACATCCACTGCATTTGGTTGAAGCCGCTTTAATGGGTGCAGATGTTTGTACGATGCCATTTTCTGTTATTGATAAATTATTTAACCATCCTCTTACAGATCTTGGATTAGAAAAATTCTTAAGCGATTGGAAAAAATCTCAAAGTAAATAAATTTTAGATTAACTAAACGGAATGAAAAAATGAAACGCACATCGTTCTATAATATTCATAAAAACTTAGGTGCAAAAATTGTTGAGTTTGCAGGATATGAAATGCCGATTCAATATTCTTCAATTATTGCAGAGCATAAGGCAGTTAGAAATTCAGTTGGAGTTTTTGATGTATCGCATATGGGTGAAGTTTTTGTTAAGGGAGAGAAAGCTCTGGATTTTGTGCAGCATATAACCGTTAACGATGCTTCAAAGCTTTTTCCCGGAAGAGTGCAATACTCGGCTATGTGCTATGAAGATGGCGGAATAGTTGATGATCTTCTTGTTTACAGAATTGCTCAGAATGAATTTTTACTTGTAATAAATGCATCTAACATAGATAAAGATTTTGCATGGATGCAGAAGAACAACAAGTTTGGTGTTGAACTAACAAACAGAAGCGATGAGTTTTCACTACTTGCAGTTCAGGGACCAAACTCACTTAAGGCTTTACAAAAACTTACCAAAACAGAAATCAATTTAGAGTATTATCATTTTACCAAATTAAATCTTGCCGGCGTTGATATGATATTTTCAAGAACGGGTTATACCGGAGAACTTGGCTATGAACTATACTTTACCGGCGATGAAAAAGTTGCTAAAGATTTATGGGATAAAATTTTTGAAGCCGGGAAGGAATTTAATATTCAGCCGGTGGGGTTAGCTGCAAGAGATTCATTAAGATTGGAAATGGGTTTCTGTCTTTACGGAAATGATATTGATCAGACTACAAATCCATTAGAAGCAGGTTTAGGCTGGATCACGAAACTTGCTAAAACAGAATTTATTGCAAAAGATGTTTTGGTTAAAGCAAAAGCCGAGGGTCTAAAGAGAAAACTAGTTGCTATCACTTCTGATGAAAAAATATTTCCAAGACATGGTTATGATATAACTGTAAACAATAATAAAATTGGTACCGTAACAAGTGGAACAGTTAGTCCTATGCTTGATAAACCAATTGCAATGGGTTATGTTGAAACAAAGTATGCAGAGATTGGTACTAATGTTAATTTTATGATTAGAGGAAAAGAAGTTCCGGCAAAAGTTGTTAAACTTCCTTTTGTAACAAGATAAAATAAATTATGAAGTTAAATGTTTTTCTTTCGCCCGTTATTGTTGATGAGCTTTACTTTACAAGTAAAACCACAGTTGTAATCGATGTGCTTAGGGCAACATCTACAATTGTAACAGCAATAAATAACGGTGCAAAAGAAGTTGTACCTGTTGCAAGCGTTGAATTTGCTGTTAAAGTTTCCGGTGGAATGTTTGGCGGACAAATTTTACTTGGCGGTGAAAGAAATACAAAAAAAATTGAAGGCTTTGCACTTGGTAATTCTCCGTTTGAATACTCAAAAGAAATTGTTGAAGGCAAAACAATTGTGTTTTATACTACTAATGGAACAAAATCTATTGCAAAAGCAAAGTACTCAGAAAATTTATACACTTGTTCATTCCTGAATATAAGTGCAGTTGCAAAACATCTTATAACATTAAATACCGATGTAGAAATTGTTTGTGCCGGCAGAAATAATTATTTCTCTATTGAAGATTCAGTTTGCGCAGGAATGCTTATTTCAAAAATCA
Source organism: Ignavibacteriaceae bacterium (assembly GCA_044227615.1). Classification (GTDB taxonomy): domain Bacteria; phylum Bacteroidota; class Ignavibacteria; order Ignavibacteriales; family Ignavibacteriaceae; genus IGN3. Next base: position 17,535 of record JBGAWM010000023.1, on the reverse strand, counting down.
GTAAAGTTAAATCCGACTCTTATTTAAATGACTCAGGTGCAGCCGTACTAACTTTATATGAAAAGTACGGAGATAACTTAATTAAAATGATGCGTGAATCTGATCACGGAAAAATTCTTTTAGAAAACGGATTTGAAGCTGATCTTGAATATTGCAGTTCAATTGATCTTCTGGATGTTATACCATCCTATGCTAATAGTGTTTTGAAAAAATTGAAAAAAGATTAATCAAAGTTTTAATGGCACTTAAAAAGAAAAAAAGCGTTAAAGAAAAAAACGGAAAAAGCAGTTCGAATAAAAACTACTTTATTTTAACGTCCGATAATAAAAGACAGATACTGGGTATATTTTTACTGATTATTTCCGTTATACTTTTTTTGAGTGTTATAACTTTTGATAGAAGAGATGAAGCAAATCTTTCGGAATCTTACTTTTCAGATTTTTTTACTTCCTTTGATAAAAAAATTGACATACAAAATTGGTTAGGTGTTACCGGAGCACATTTTTCCAAATTTCTTGTCAAGGCAACCTTTGGATACTTTTCAATTACAATTCCCATCGTGCTTTTCTTATGGGGAGTTTCATTCTTCAAGAAAATAGATTTCAAGTTCCGTCTTCACGTATCAAACTTCTTATTATTAAGTTCAATCATCTTTGCTGCATTCTTTGGTGTGCTTCATGTTAATTATGATTTATTCTCATCTACGTATGAGCTTTCTGGATTTATCGGGGATCATCTTGGTAATTTCTTAAGTGGATTAGTTGGCGGAATTGGGAGCATACTTATTCTTTCCGGATTATTTATAACTCTTTTAATTTTTGCTCTGGATATAAACATCGAAAGCATTATTAATTTCTTTAAAGATGTATTTTCATTTAGTGATGATTCTGAAGAAAGTGAAGATAAAAAAGTTGCTGATGTTGTTGATCCGAAGGAAAAAGAAAATCTTGATAAGATAAAAAAACTTAGCAGTGACAAAAAGAAGAAAAAAGTAAATCAAAGTGAAGAAGAATTATCTGCTGCAGAGTTGATGGAGAAAGAATCTGAGGAGCAAACAAAGATTAGAATTATACGCAAAGATGATGTTCCTGTTCCCGTTGCAGAAAATGAAGTTCTGACTGAAGAAGGCAAAAAAGTAAATATAGAAAAAACCGGGGAGCTGCCTGAAAAGAAAGAGAAAAACGAAACTGAAGATGAACAAAAATTGCCTAATCAATGGGAAGAAAATATTGAATACAAAATGCCGGGAATCGATCTGCTTGACCCCGCACCGGAAGAAAATTATCAGGTAGCTGAAGAAGAGTTAACACACAATGCAAGTTTACTTAAAGAAAAATTAAAACTTTTTGATATCGAGATAAAAGATATTTCAGTTACTCCGGGACCTGTTGTTACATTATATGAAATCGTTCCTGCCCCGGGCGTAAAGATTAGTAAAATTGTAGGATTGGAAAACGATATTGCACTTGCACTTTCTGCACGTGGTATAAGAATCATTGCGCCAATACCTGGTAAAGGAGCAATCGGAGTTGAGATTCCTAATGCAGTAGCCTCTCTTGTAAATGCTCGCGCCGTTATCGGAAGAATAAGTGAATCAGATGCTGAACTTCCGCTTGCGCTTGGTAAAACAATCAGCGGAGATGTTTATGTTGCTGATCTTGCAAAGATGCCGCACTTGTTAGTTGCTGGTTCAACAGGCTCTGGTAAGAGTGTTGGAATAAATATGATAGTGAGCAGTTTGCTTTATACTAAACATCCTTCAGAAGTTAAATTTATTATGGTTGATCCTAAAAAGATTGAACTTTCTTTCTACAACAAACTGCGCAAACATTATCTTGCTGTGTCCCCGGATCTGGATGAAGAAATTATTACTAATCCGCAGAATGCAATCTTAGCTTTAAAGAGTGTTGAGTACGAAATGGAAAGACGCTACGATAAACTTGCTAAAGCCGGTGTAAGAAACATTGTTGATTACAATAAGAAAGTTAAAGATCCAAAGACCAGACCGCACGATACTGACAAAATTAAACATCATCCTATTCCATATGTAATTGTAATTGTTGATGAACTTGCAGACTTAATGATAACTGCAGGAAAAGAAGTAGAAGAACCCATAACAAGATTAGCACAGCTTGCACGCGCTGTTGGAATTCATCTCGTATTAGCTACTCAGCGTCCTTCTGTTAATGTTATAACTGGAGTTATAAAAGCAAACTTCAGTTCAAGAATTGCATATCAGGTTGCAACAAAAATTGATTCACGCACAATTCTGGATATGAATGGTGCAGAACAATTACTGGGAAGAGGCGATATGCTTTTCCTGCCAACCGGTTCACCAAAGCCTATACGAATTCAGAATGCATTCATCTCGACTGAAGAAGTTGAAAAAATTACGAACTATGTTTATTCACAGCCGGCATATTCAAAGCCATATTTTTTACCTTCTTTATATGATAAGAAAAAAGAAACTTCAAGCGGTGTTTCATCAGATTTAGATCCGATGTTTGAAGACGCGGCAAAAGTAATTGTACGCCATCAGCAAGGATCGGTATCATTGCTTCAAAGAAGATTAAAGCTCGGATATTCACGCGCTGCAAGAATTGTTGATCAGCTTGAGGAGGCTGGAATTGTTGGTCCAAATGATGGAAGCAAAGCTCGTTCAGTACTTGTTGAAAATGAAGAGCAGCTTGAAACAATTCTGCGTAATCTTTAGTCCAAACAGAAAACTATTTTTAATAATTAAGAGTTTTACATGAAAATTTTATTAAGTCTTATAGTGTTTGTTTTTTCTACACTTGGGTTTTCGCAAAATGCGGAATCAGTTTTAAAATCACTACAAACTAAATTTGATTCTATTACAGATCTTTCTGCAGATGTTGTCCAGAAATCCAATGGTAAAACAAGTCTTACCGGAAAAATGTCTTTTAAAAAAGATAACAAGATTAGGATGGAATTTGATAACCAAACAATCGTTGCGGATGGAAAAACATCCTGGAACTACAACAAGAAAAATAAAAAGGTTATTATAAGTGATTATGATGATGCAGGTTCAGGATTGTTATCAATTAATTATCTTGTTTATCAGTATCCATCCCAATGTGATTTGAGTTTATCTTCTGAAGGAAGCAAAACGATATTGATATTAACTCCAAAATCAAAAAAAGAAAATTTGGGCGAAGTAAAACTTTATATCAATAAAGAAAATCTTATTGATAAAGCAGTTATTATAAACCAGACAACCGGACCAATGGAAGTTTCATTTGCAAATTATAAACTAAATCAAAATTTATCTGATTCAAGATTTTCATTTACAGCGCCGGAAGGAACCACTGTAGTTGACCTCAGATAACAAAAGTAAATTCGGTAAAGTTGGAATGCTTGTTAACTACGGTGTTTCAATTATACTTGCTGTTGTATTTCTCTACATTGCATTTTATGATGTTAATTTTGGCGAAGTGTTAGGGGTTGTATCTCACGCTAATCTGTTGTGGGTCTTTATTTTTATAGTAGTAACTATGCTTGGACATTATTTTCGAGCAGTTAGATGGAAGTACATTCTTAATTCTGTTAAGCCAGACACATCAATGAAAAATCTTTTTGCTTCGTTAATGGTTGGGTACGGAGTTAACTGTGTAACGCCAAAATTAGGAGAAGTTACCCGCGCGGTTTTAATTGGAAAATGGGAAGAGCTATCGCGCTCATCAATGTTTGGAACAGTTATACTTGAGAGAATTATTGATATAATATCAATGGGCGGATCAATTATTATTGCAATTTTATTAACGAGTGTAAATCTTTCAGAAAAATTTCCATGGTTAATCTCTTCACTTTACATAATGGGTGCGGTAATAATTTTATCAATAGCTCTTCTTACTTTGATATTACGATCAAAAGAAAAATTTTCTGAAATTATTATAAAGTTCGTTGGTAAAATATCACAGAAACTGGCGGAGAGAATTGCTTATATATTTACAATGCTTGCAGAAGGCTTTGCAAGTTTAAAGGGAACTAAAAATTATTTTTGGACGATATTCTGGACTGCAGCAATAATTGTTTTGTATGCTTTTGGTTCTTATGCGGGAATGCTAATGCTTGATATGCAAAAGTTTCAACCAATTACTTTTGGGATGGGCTGGATAATAATGAGCATAAGTGCGATTGGAGTAATAATACCAACGCCCGGAAGCACCGGCTCATATCACACTCTTGCCAAGTCAACTTTAGTTTTAATTTTTGGGTTTAGTGAAACAATAAGTGCTGCGTACGCTTTTTTAACTCACATTATCGGTTACATATTATTCATAATAACAGCTTTAGTAATGTTTTTTGTTGTTAAGAAACAAAAAGAAAATTTATTTGAAGTAGTTGAAACGGAAATAAAGGAAATATGAAAAAATTTGTATTATTATTTGTTGTAATCATCCCAATCTTGTCATATGCACAAACTCCCAATGAAGTAAGGGGTTCAATGGGAATTGATTTTGTAAGCGTACCCTCTTTAAAAGAATATATTGATCAACTGCCTTACGAGCAGTTAACAGATTTTAATTCTGCAGTTAATTTTTCAGGGTCGTACGGCAGAATGCTTTCTGAATCATTCCAGTTGCAGGCAGAATTAAGTTATTTGCTTTATTCATTCACTTCTTCCAGTTTAGATGGGCAATACGATTTGACATATAGTTTGGTAATGCCATCGATACTCGGCTATTACGTACTAACTGGAACAGGCTATAATTTTAAATTCGGCGGTGGTGCTGGTGTAAGATTTTTATCGGTGGATGAATCTTTACCGGGGACAGTAAACGCTGATAACTATTCCTCTACCGGTTATGGATTTATATTACGCGCAGAAGGTAATACGGCAATAGCAGAAAACGTTTACGCTCATATTGCAGCAGATGTTCGTTATGATGTTAATGGTGAGCCTGAAAACAATGGGGAGGCGATCTACAATGCTGTTTACAAAGAAAATGTTAATTTTAATTCACTTTCATTTGGTATCCGATTAGGAATATCATATCAATTTTAAGGATTACCTTTGAGTTTAATTGAAGCAATTATTTTAGGGATCGTTCAGGGACTTACCGAGTTTCTTCCGATTAGCAGCACGGGACATCTTACGCTTGCCGGGAAATTTATGGGATTGATATCAGCCGAAAATCCTGAGCACTGGACTTCTTTTATTGCTGTTATTCAGCTTGGAACAATGCTTTCTATTTTTGTTTATTTCTGGAAAGACCTTTGGAATATCCTAACAGAATTTTTGCAGAATAATTTACAAAAGCGGGTTAAATATTCTGAGCAATCAATAAACTCAAAACTTGGCTGGATGATTATATTGGGCACAATACCAATCGTGGTTATCGGGTTGCTTTTTAAGGATATGATTGAAGGCGCATTAACAAAAAATCTATACGTAATAAGCGGAAGTTTAATTGTTCTTGCCATTATACTTGCTGTTGCAGAAAAAACTGCAAAGTTTAAAAAAGATATTGAAGATATAACGTTACTTGATTCAATTTTAATTGGGTTGGCACAAGCTGTTGCATTGATTCCTGGATCATCAAGATCTGGTACAACAATAACGGGCGGATTATTTCTTGGATTGAAGCGTGATGTTGCAGCGAGGTTTTCGTTTTTGTTAAGTGTTCCTGCAGTTCTTGCAAGCGGAATGCTGCAATTGGTTGAATCTCTTAAATACATTAATTATGATTTAACGGTTAATCTGATAGCAGCGACAATTGTATCCGCCATTAGCGGCTATCTGGCAATTGATTTTCTGCTGAAGTTTTTAAAAAAGAATTCAACTTTCGTTTTTATCTTTTATAGAATTGCACTTGGAGTTTTAATTTTAATTTTACTTTATTCAAACATAATAAATCCTTAAGGAGGTTAAATGAAAAAACTACTTTTTGCTTCGGCAATCTTCGGGTTAATTTTATCATCAAACATTTTTTCACAAGAAAAGGAAACAAAAGCAATGAATGACAGCACAACGGTTGCGGTTATCAAAACCAATATGGGAACGATAGAGATAGAACTTTATGACAAACAAACTCCAAAAACAGTAGAAAATTTTGTCGGTCTTGCAAATAAAAAATATTACGATGGAGTAATCTTTCACAGAGTAATTGATGGCTTTATGATTCAGGGCGGAGATCCAACGGGAACTGGACGCGGCGGTGAAAGCTTTTGGGGCAAAAAGTTTAATGATGAAATTGTTAAGGAACTTGTATTTGATAGTGAAGGCATTCTTGCAATGGCAAACGCAGGACCAAATACAAACGGCAGCCAGTTTTTTATTACATTAGCTCCAACCAAGTGGTTAAATGGCAATCATACAATATTTGGCAGAGTTATAAATGGAATGGATGTGGTTAGAGCCATTGGTAAAGTTGCTAAGAACGCACAGGATCGACCCTTGAATGATGTTGTGATGGAAAGTGTTACGATAGAAAAAAGATAGTTAATTTCTTTTGAACATGTTATCTGAGGCCGTTTCATAAATCCTTTTGTGTCATTCCCGTGTAAACGGGAATCCAAATCCTTTAAGTTGAAATGGATTCCCACTTTCGTGGGAATGACATTTAATGTTCTGCGATTGACACAGCCTCTTCTCTGAAAAGTTCACTATGGCAAAAAACAAAGCACCAGCTATACAGGATATTGAAAAGCAATTAAAGCAAAAAAAGATCTTACCTGTTTATTATCTTTTTGGTGAGGACTCATATAGTGTTGATATTACTCTTACAGAAATCGAAAAAGCGGTTAAACCGTTTATTACATCTGATTTTGATAAAGAGGTTTTGTACGGGGAGAATCAAAACTTTGCAAACATAATTGGACTGGCATCTGCATTTCCGTTTGGCTCAGAAAAAAAACTTATCATCGTAAAGCAAGCAGAAAAGTTAAAAGATAAGAAAGAAAAAAAAGAGATAGTCAACTATTTTGAATCACCTGCCGATTTTACAGTTCTTGTTTTTATTCACGAAGGAACAATTACAAATCCCACTACCGAACCTTATAAAACTCTTGCAAATGAAGGATTTCTTTTTGAAGCAAAAGAGCTAAAGGGAAAAAGCTTGATTGATTGGCTGATTTCTACTGTAGAAAAAAACGGGAAAACTATATCATATGATAATGCACAGTTGCTTACAGATATTTCAGGTGAAAACAGAAATACATTAGAATCTCAGCTTGAAAAGATATTTATTTATGTTGGTGACAGTAAGGAAATTACAATAGACAGCATTCGTGGCTTATCCACATCATTAAAACAATACACAATTTTTGATCTGCAGAATGCAATTGGCAAAAAAAACAAATCCGCTGCACTTAAAGTTTTGTTTAATCTGTTAAAAAACGGAATGGAACCAATCCAGATAATTGCAATGCTGAACAAATATTTTACAAGCCTTGCAAGGTTAACTGAATTAACAACTGCCAACACAAATGAATTTCAGGTCGCAAGAATTATGAGTACACATCCATTCTATCTGAAAGATTATCACAGCGCAAGAAGAATGTATTCAGATAAAGATCTAGCCAACGCATTTTCAGCTTTGTTAAAGGCTGATTTGTCCATCAAAACCACATCACTTGATGATTACACGTTGTTAAGTGTGTTAATTGCAGAAATTATACCTGATTAAATAGATCATAAATCAACAAAGTCTTTTCTAAACTTTTTTGTAAATTTTGTACGGAAATTGAAACAAACATCCAACTAATGAAGTATAAAACCGTTGACGGATAGAAATCTTAACGAATTTACAGATGAGGAACTGATCCTGGAATTTCAAAGCAGCGGCAATGAAAAAGCTTTCGAAATTTTAGTTCAGAGATTCAAAAATCCCTTAACAAATTATGTTTATAGATTTCTTGGTGATTATGATTCGTGCGTTGATGTTGTGCAGGATGCCTTTGTAAAAGTTTATCGATACAAAGACAATTACAATTCGGTAGCAAAGTTTTCAACATGGATTTATACAATTGCAGGTAATCTTGCACGAACGGAATATCAGCGGAAACGCAGAAGAAATTTTTTCTCAATAAGCAGTTTTGGAGAAGAAGATAAATCTTTTGATATTCCTGACAATTCTAATCGTCCGGATGTTGCTGCTGATATGAGTTTGAAAAATGAAATTATTCAGAAAGCATTATTAAAAGTGCGAGATTCTTATCGTGAAGCAGTAATACTTAGAGATGTGCAGGAATTGTCTTACGAAGAGATTGCAGAGATAATGAAAATAGAAGTTGGCACTGTAAAATCAAGAATAAATCGTGGCAGGGCAGAGCTGCAGAAATATCTAAAAGATATTTATAATGATTAGAATTGAAAGTCGTCACCCTGAACTTGTTTCAGGGTCTCAATAATTTACAGAAGATGCTGAAATAAATTCAGCATGACTTTCAAGTATTGTTAAGATTAAGGTTTAATGAAATGAATGAAGAAGAAAAAACACATAAAAAATTATTAGATGATTTAAAAAATCTTCCAAAGGTTGATGCACCTAAAAATTTTGAAACAGAACTTTTAAGAAAGATCAATTCATCTGAACCAGAAAAGAAAGAAAGTTTTTGGGATAAACTACTTTCACCCGGAAAATTAGCACCTGCAGCTGTTGCATTGGCTTCTGCCGCAATTATCTTTTTTGTTGTTGATGTTAATTCCGAAGAGATGGAAGATCCTCTTAACATTGCACCAAGATTGCGTGAGGATTTAGTGGTTGTTGAATCATTTGAAGAAATACCTGTTGTACCATTTAAAAAATCTGAAAGCGTTAAACAGGAATCAAAAGATCTTAACGAGGGAATTATAGATAAGAAAGAAGTTGAAGTTCGATCTAAGCCTAACGAGGATCTGGATGAGACATCAGAGATGAAATCAAAAGGTATTGAACGATCGATAACGGATGAGTTAGTTTCTAAAAAATCCGAATCTGATAATTTTAAATCTGACCAATTGGGAACTTTAAGTGGAAGCGCAGCTCCCTCAGCTACAAACTTAGCATCTGAAATAAGTAAAGCCGATAGTTTTAAAAGAGAAATGAAAAGAGAACGAAATGAAATTGAAAATCTTCCAGTTGTACAAAGCAGCTCGGATCAGATAAATAAAAATAATTTTAACTTTATGCAGAGAAATCTTTCATCAGAGGAGAAAAAGGAAGTTCAGCAGTTAAAGATGAAAGTACAGTCCGAAAAAAGCTCAAAAACGGAGCAAAATTCCAACAAATAGACCTATAAGTTTATTGGATAATACTGCCGAATCTTCTATATTTACACCCACGATTTTAAGAAAAATAAATATTTAGGATAGATATGAAACCAGGAATTCACCCAGAATATAAACCAGTTGTATTTCAAGATACATCCTGTGACTTTGCAATTTTAACTCGCTCTACGATTAAAACCAGCGAAACTATTAAATGGACAGATGGAAACACATATCCGTTAGTTAAATTAGAAATTTCAAGCGGCTCACATCCGTTCTTTACCGGAAAACAAAAATTGCTTGATACTGCAGGTAGAGTTGAAAAATTCAACAAGAAATACAGCAAGAAACAATAGCAGCATTTTTTGAGTTTGAAGTTTTTTTAGCCTCGAGTACTTTCGGGGCTTTTTTATTTTAGGCTTTAAGAAACTAACTGTTTGATTAGGTTGTTATAGAATTATGAATAAAAACACAAAAAAAATAATTGTAGGATTAACAATTGCAGTCATTCTTGCAATTGTATTTCTTCCCAAATTCCTATCATCTTCTGGTGCCGGAAGCAATTTGATGACCGGCGGCAGACCAGATATGGTTGTTCCGGTTAAGGCTCATATTGTTGTGTTAGAGACATTGAGCAATAGTGTTTTTACAACCGGGACAGTTCTTGCAAACGAAGAAGTTGAGCTTAGAAGTGAAGTTTCAGGTAAGATTGTTAGAATACTTTTTAAAGAAGGATCTTTTGTAAGTAAGGGCGATCTTTTAATAAAAATAAACGATGCAGATTTGCAGGCGCAATTACGAAGAGCAGAATCAAAAGTAAAATTATCTCAAGAAAAAGAAGCCAGACAAAGACAATTACGTGATGGCAATTTGATTAGCCAGGAAGAGTATGATAATACTGTTGGCGAGCTAAATGTTAATCTAGCTGATTATGATTTAATTAAAGCGCAGATAGATAAAACAGAAATTAGAGCACCTTTTAGCGGCATTGTTGGATTGAGATCAGTAAGCGAGGGCAGTTACGTAACTACATCTACAGTGATGGCCCGATTACAAAATTTTAACAGTATTAAAGTTGATTTTTCAATTCCTGAAAGATACTCAGCATCAGTTAAAACAGGTGATGAACTTGAATTTAAAATCAGCGGCAGTTCAAATCAGTTTAAAGCCAAAGTTTATGCTATCGAACCAAAAATTGATCCTGGTACAAGAACTTTGCAAATAAGAGCAATATGCAGTTCAGCTTATAAAGAGTTAATTCCCGGCGCTTTTGCAAATGTTGAATTGAGTTTAAAACAAACCAGTGATGCAATTCTGATTCCAACAGTATCAATTGTTCCAGAATTAAAAGGGCAAAAAGTTTATCTGTATAAAAACGGAATAGTTGTTCCGCAAAATGTTGAACTTGGAACCAGAGAAGAAACTCGCGTTCAAATAATTTCCGGTTTAAGTTTGGGTGATACTGTAATTACTTCGGGAATTTTACAGATCAGACCGAACTCGAAAGTAAAAATTTCAGAATTTAATTAGCAGTGAATTCCTAAATGAGTTTATCATCAATAAGTATTCAAAGACCGGTCCTTGCAATTGTAATGTCAATTGTAATAATTGTGTTTGGGGTTTTGGGATATACTTATTTAGGCGTTCGTGAATTTCCTTCCGTTGATCCGCCCATCATTACTGTTTCAACTAATTATGTTGGTGCAAATGCTGATGTAATTGAAAGTCAGATTACTGAACCGCTTGAAGAATCAATAAATGGAATCGCTGGAATTAAATCACTTACTTCAGTCAGCCGCGATGGAAGAAGTACCATTACAGTTGAGTTTGATATTGAAGTTGATCTGGAAGCAGCAGCAAATGATGTGCGTGATAGAGTATCAAGATCACTTTCAAACCTGCCTCCCGATGTTGATGTCCCAATAGTTTCTAAGGCTGATGCAGACGCAACGCCAATAGTTTTTTTAAGTGTGCAAAGTGATACGAGAAATCTGCTTGAACTTACTGAAATAGCTAACAATGTTTTTAAAGAAAGATTTCAAACAATAAGCGGTGTAAGCAGTGTACAAATTTGGGGAGAGAAAAAATATGCTATGCGCCTCTGGCTTGATCCGGCAAAGCTTGCTTCGTTCCAATTATCTCCCGTTGATGTAAGAAATGCACTTGTAAGAGAAAATGTAGAATTACCTTCCGGCAGAATTGAAGGAGATGATACTGAACTTTCAATTAGAACAATCGGCAGACTGCAAACAGAGGAGGAATTTAACAACTTAATAATTAAAGAATCAGATGGAAGTATAGTAAGAGTTAGAGACGTTGGCAGGGCGCAGCTGGGTGCAGAAAACGAACGCTCAATTTTAAAGTTTGATAGAATTCCTACTGTCGGAGTGGTGCTGATTGCTCAAGCAGGTGCAAACAACATTGCAATTGCAGATGAGTTTTATAAAAGATTAGAGCAATTAAAAAAAACAATTCCTTCTGATATAAAAACAGCAATCGGTTTTGATGTTACAATATTTATTCGAGAATCTATAAAAGAAGTAGAACAGACTATTATAGTTGCTTTTCTGCTGGTTGTGTTAATTATATTTTTATTCCTGCGCGATTGGCGTACAACACTAATACCAATGCTGGTAATTCCTATTTCGCTTATCGGTTCATTCTTTATAATGTATATCGCGGATTTTTCAATTAATGTTTTAACACTGCTGGCAATAGTACTTGCAATAGGCATGGTGGTTGATGATGCAATTGTTGTGCTGGAAAACATCTACACCAAAATTGAAAATAAAATGGATCCCATTGAAGCAGGTAAAAAGGGATCTGCTGAAATATTTTTTGCAGTAATATCTACAACAGTTGCACTCGCATCCGTGTTTATGCCCGTTATCTTTTTACAGGGTTTAACGGGAAGACTCTTCAGAGAGTTTGGAATTGTAGTAGCCGGTGCAGTAATAATCTCATCTTTTGTTGCGCTTACTTTAACGCCAATGCTAAGCGCAAAAATCCTAAAGCGAAGAGAACATCATAACTGGTTTTATAATATCACAGAGCCGTTCTTTGTTAAATTTAATGAAACATATCAAAGACAGTTAATTTATTTTATAAAACATCGCTGGTTAGCTTTTCCTGCAACAGCAGCGGCAATAATTCTTATTTATATTCTCTTTGCAGCAATCCCGACAGAGCTTGCACCGCTTGAAGACAGAAGCCGTTTATCAATTAATGCAACTGCTCCTGAAGGTGCAACGTTTGAATATATGGATAGATATATCGATGAGACTGTTGATCTTCTAAATGAGAAAGTTCCTGAAAAGGAGGGGATATTTGCAGTTACTTCACCGGGATTTGGTGCTTCAAGTTCTGTTAATTCAGGTTTTATTAATTTGATTTTAAAAGAACCTCAATTCAGAAATAAATCTCAGCAGCAAATTGCGGATGAAATTACTCCTCTTGTTAACTCACTTAGCGGTGCACGAGCTTTTATTACTCAGCAGCAGACTATTGGCGGAGGCAGGCGCGGCGGCTTACCGGTTCAATTTGTTTTACAGGCGCCCAACTTTCAACTACTTGAAGAATATCTTCCAAAATTTATTGATGAGACAAGAAATTATCCGCAGTTTACGATTGTAGATGTTAATTTAAAATTTAATAAACCGGAATTAAAACTTTCAATTGATAGACAAAAAGCAAGAGCCCTTGGAGTCTCTACTATTGATATCGCACAAACTATTCAATCTGCTTTTAGCGGACAGCGGTTTGGTTACTTTATAAAAGATGGAAAACAATATCAGGTTATAGGACAGTTCTCGCGTGAGAATAGAGATGCCCCGATTGATCTGAAATCGACTTACGTAAAAAATACCAAGGGCGAACTTATACAATTGGATAATGTAGTTTTTGTTGATGAACAAAGTGCACCTCCGCAATTGTATAGATTTAACCGTTATGTATCCGCAACAGTTTCTGCAGGTTTAGCCCCGGGAGTTTCTTTGGGTGAAGGCATTGACGTTATGTATGAAATTGCAGATAAAGTTTTAGATGAAAAATTTGCAACATCGTTGGATGGTCCCTCAAAAGATTTTAAAGAAAGTTCTTCGAGCCTTCTGTTTGCATTTATATTGGCTCTGGGATTAATCTATCTAGTGCTTGCTGCACAGTTTGAAAGTTTTCGTGATCCATTTATTATTTTGTTTACAGTTCCTCTTGCACTTGCAGGTGCATTATTTTCACTTTGGTACTTCAATCAAACATTAAACATTTTTAGTGAGATCGGAATTATTATGCTGATCGGTCTTGTAACCAAAAACGGAATATTAATCGTTGAATTTGCAAACCAGAGAAAAGCAACCGGACTTTCTAAAGACGAGGCTGTGATCAGTGCAGCTGCTTCCAGGTTAAGACCCATTTTAATGACAAGTCTTTCTACAGTACTTGGAATTTTACCGATTGCTTTAGCGCTTGGTGCCGGCTCAGAAAGCAGAGTATCGATGGGTATTGCCGTTGTTGGCGGATTGATACTTTCTACATTTTTAACTCTTTTTATTGTCCCCGCTATTTATTCCTTCTTCTCAAGAAAAACAGCTTCTGTTACTAATATAACCGAGTGACTTTTATTTTCTATCTTAGTTCAAGACTCTAGTCCTGAGATTTACAAAACACGCAATGTTTTGGTGTAACCTGAGGTCAGATAATTGAAATGTAAAATTTAAAACGGTTACCTGCTTTGGCAGCTTATAATTAGGGATTGAAAGGGCCTTGTATATGTTTTAACGATGTTATGTGTTACCATTTTGCTTAATAATTATTACCACATTACCTTTTTTATGTCCTTTATCAACATATCTATGTGCTTCCACTATTTCTTCCATAGGATAGCGTCTGTCAATAACGGTTTTCAGCTTTCCTGCTTCGCAAAATTCTTTAAGAGCATAAAGATCTTCAACCTTTAATTTGATGTTACCCCTCGGAGAAAGTACGTTGGTATAATACCCTGATTTGGATAAGGATTTTTTTCGTTTTGAAGATTCAATTTTTCCAACAGCATCATAAATAACATCATAAGTCTCACCGCTTTGTGTAAAATCCTGCTGCGTGTAGTCAATTACTTTATCAGCACCGAGCGATTTTACCAATTCCATATTCGAAGTACTGCATACCGCCGTAACTTCTGCTCCAAAATATTTCGCAATTTGTATTGCATAAGTGCCAACACTGCCTGAAGCTCCATAGATTAATACTTTCTGCCCCTTCTGAATATTTGCTTTTCTAAGATGGATCAAAGCGGTTATTCCGCCGTTAGAAACCGGCGCGGCTTCTTCGTGAGTCATATTTGTAGGTTTGATTGCAAGAATACCATTTTCAGGAATGCAGCAGTACTGGGCATACGTACCAAATCTAAATTCTGTGGATGCAAAAACGGGATCGCCAACTTTAAAGAGTGTTACATCTTTCCCGATCGCTTCTATTTCTCCTGAGAGTTCCATTCCAAGTATTTTTTTTCTCGGTCCTGTAAAGCCAACAATTATTCTCATTAACGGTTTAAAGAAGAAATCTTTAACCGGTCCTAAACCTGGCTCAAAGCGCCGGATTTTAGTGTCACCGATATGCACAGTTGTTGCTAATATTTTTATTAATACTTCATTCGGTTTGGGAAAAGGTTTTTCAACTTCTTTAATCTGGAGAACTTCGGGTGGACCGTATTTAGTACAAATAACTGCTTTCATAATTATCCTTAAAACAATTTTCAAGTGTTAACAGTATTGTGTCTAGCTTTTTAATACCGACTAGTCGGTATTGAATGCGTTGTTACCTGTTATTGTTTAAATAGTAGAGGCTGCCGCCTGAAAACCGAATCTGGCCTTTTGCCTCGGCATTTTTGATATCTACTTCCAGTTCGTCTAGGTCTTTATAGGACGTCCGAATAAAAGATTTCTCGGCGAAACTCAAAAGCCGCCACCCATCAAAGCCGTCGTACTCGCCTTTCTTTCCAAAATCGATATCAATTTCACCGCCATCGAATTTAATTGTAACACCAACACCGTGTTTGAAGTAATGGAGGCCGTTATTTGTTCGTCCTCTATGCGGGATGGCGAGCCCAGCCCATTCGATGTTTGTAATTGGCAATGCGAAGTCAAGGGCTTTTGACAAACGAGGAACTAACTCAAATGCCTTGGCACGATATGCGTCTATTAGTTCTTGCAAATCATTCTTCATAACCGATAATAACGACTTTGCGCCTAAGCCGAAGCCCAGAGCAACAATGTTTAATTAAAAATATACAATTAAAAATTACAACAAACTTTTTTGAATGTATAACCTTTAATAAGAACGATTACACGGAACGACTACCTTTTATACTGCACAAATGCCAAATGCGAAAAAAGCTTTCGGCTTGAGGTACGGGTTAGCTACGTAACTACCAAAAATATGGACTCCAATCTGAGCCGCCACCACTAGTAATTTGTGTTACTTCTTTAGTGCTAATATCAACTTTAAAAAGATAAGATGGGGCGTCACCTATTCCCCTTGAAGCGAAAACCACTGATTTGCTATCTCGTGTCCAACAAGGATCATAACTGAATCCCTTTATATTCGTAATAGATCTATATGTTTTTGCGTTAACATCGTAAATAAAAATATTGGAATAATATTCACCTTCTATAAAGGTATAACTACAAAAAGCTATTAATTTCCCATCCGGTGAATATCTAGGATTGTAACAACCTTGGCTAGAGTAGAATAATTCAGAGTAACCACTTCCATCTGCATTAGCAATACCGATTCGATCTCCGGGCATTCCATCAAATACAATTTTTTTACTGTCAGCTGACCAAGAGATTGTTTTAAAGTTACTTGATCCATATAGACCGGTTATGTCTTTAATACTATTATCCTTAGTATTGAGCACTCTTATTTTGCCCTTCGATGATTCAAGAACTATATAAGCAATTTTTAAACCATCTGGAGAACAAGCAACGGCCCAAACATCTTCACCCGGTTGTGAAATGATTTTTTTATTTGCTCCATTTACATCCATTGAATAAAGTGCTCGTGCGAATGTTGAATAGCTTGTATCAGCTATAAAAAGTATTTTTAATCTACGTGGTGAATATGTTGCACCAAAAGTAAAATACTCATTAGTTAGTGCCCTTATACCACTCCCATCTTTATGCATTATATAAATATTTGGAGCAAAGCTAGTACCCAAATATCTTGTTGACGTAAATAAAACACTATCCCAGTAAGCAGTATTATATTTTCCAATTTCACCCTCCCAATCATATTGTTTATTCGAAGATACGGGGTTTGAATCATCTTTCGAACAAGATGATAATAAAAGGACTAAATTAATTATTGTGAGAACCGCAAATATTTTGTTTTTCATTTTGTTTCCTTTTCTAAAAAGTAGCTAACGACGTTGTTTTTAACCCGCCGCCCATAACAGGGAACCCAAGTAAAACCTGCCTACCGGCAGGCAGGCACAACTGATAAATATTAATCCCGATTCCTTATCGGGAAAATTATCCCAAAGGGATCCCTATGGGAAAACGAACACCTTGAACAAAATCTCAAATAAAAACAAAACGCCAAAAATTATAAATCCGCCGAACTAAAATGGCGGTCGGCGTTGAGGCGCTTGATATTTCCAATAAGTAAAAAGTTAAGTTTGTAAATAAACAATCATTACTTATTAGGAGGTATCATATGTATTACACAGGTATCGACCTTCACAAGTTCACATCTTATCTTACAACCATAGATTCTGATGGTTGTATCGTAAAACAAGCAAACATTAAAAATGTTGATTACAACTTTCTTCAGTACTTTTCTGATATTTCTGGTGAACATCAAACAACTGTTGAATCAACCTGCACCTGGTACTGGCTTAATGATCTGCTCACTTCTATTAACATTCCTCTTACTCTTGCTCACGCCAAGTATGTTAAAGCAATTGCTTACGCAAAAGTAAAAACAGATAAAGTTGATTCACACATACTTGCACAGCTTCTTCGTCTTAACTTTATTCCACAAGCTCACAAGATCTCCAACGAAAACCGGACACTTAGAGATGCTCTGCGAGCAAGACTTAAAATTGTGCAGCGTTGTACATCAGTAACAAACTCTATGGCTCTTGTTCTTGCTAAATATAATCTTACTGAACCTGAAGGACTTCAGAATATACCTAAGTTACAGTATGAACAGTTATCTGATCACGCCTCATTATTAAAAGAACAAATGTTAACTCTTGAAAAATCTTTGTATCCTTATCTTATTCCTAACGAAGATATTCAACGTCTGCTCTGGATACCTGGCATTGG
>JBGAWM010000022.1:0-42794 GCA_044227615.1 Ignavibacteriaceae bacterium | reverse complement strand
AGGACGATGAGGGAAATGTAACTCATAAAGGGCAGTTTGTTAAATCGGGAGTAAAGATGAAAATTGCTGGGGAAACTCCTTATGAAACCGACCTTAATGTCTGGATGCAGTTGGAAAAATCACTTGACGATCAAAAGAGACCATTACAAAAAAATATTGCTTACATCTTAAAAGACAGAAGCGACACTATAAATGCAAAGGTCTTTGAAATGCCTAATTATAAAAACTTTCGTCCGGTTATTCGTTTTATCCAGGGCTTGCCTGTGGATGATGTTGCAGGTGCAAGTTTTACAGAAAACCTTGCCCCGGGAAATGATCTTGAATGGATTCAGAAGAACTTGGCAAGAAAGATTGAAGTTGAAAAGATACAATCTGTTTTTGATGAAAATGGTTTAGGTGATGCAAGAAGCAAAGTTGATAAACAGTTAAAAGCAGTTATCATTAAAAAAATATTTGGAACAACTTCAAATACAGAGATAGAAAAAATGGATGCCGCGCAATTAAATCACTGCAGGACATTACTTGAAGAACTATTCAAATCATTATCCGCAGCACAGCCGGAAGATCCTATTGCATTTCTTAACCAATTAGACCAGGCTGCTTAAATACTCACTTAGTTAAAGTGCGGGAGAAATCCCGCGCTTATTTTAAACTCCGAATGGCTCAGGCACAGTTTTTAATTCGTTATTTCCTTTACTCGCTCAGCTTCAGCTTTACTCGCTGCGTTCCGTAATCTTCACTTCCCTTCGTACAAGTTCAATAACTTCACTGATCAAAAACTCCACCTTCGCTAATTTGAAAAGTTAGAAAAAATCTTGGTACCCAAATAGCACCCAAAATTGTAAAAACTCTGATTAGTTCTGATGAATTTAGGAAAGGTAGTAAAATTAAAAAGGCTGAAATCTTTCGATATTCAGCCTTTATATGTGGGCCCAGATGGACTTGAACCACCGACCCTCTGATTATGAGTCAGATGCTCTAACCAACTGAGCTATGAGCCCATTTATTTTGCGTCCAAAAATAGTATTTAATCTTTGCTAAATCAAGAAGCCAATTGGTTCAAACTTTTAATAATTTTTTTAGTTTTTGGATAGTGATGGGCGCAGATCCCTCAAAATGATTGTTCACGTTGATAAATAAATCAATTCTTCGAGTTAGTAAATCTTTAAATAACTTGCTCAATTTTTCAAGTTCATCAGTTCTATCAATGTAAACCTGATTCCAATTTTCATTACTCAATTTTTCAATACCTGTTCTATCCGGTCCATGTAATCTAAAAACTATTTTACTGGTATCCTGTGGTAAATATTTATTGCAAGTTTCAACTACAGAAGGCATATAATAGCCTTCCAGCATAACAGGAATTATTTTTAGCTGTTCCAAAAATTCAAAGAAATTTTTATTAAGATAATTTGGATTTCTGATTTCTATGCCTATTGGAAAATGTAAGTCAGATGTTTTTGATACAAATTCATAAATCAAATTTTGAAACAAACTCTGCGATGGCATTTTATTTTTGTTCAAATACTCAAATTGATATATTAAACATTCAATATTTTCTTTTAATGGTTCAATTGAATTAAGAAACTGTCTGTATATATCTAAAGAAAGAAAATGCGGATTTACAACTAACTCTTCAACTTTATTCTTCTGGTAAAAATGTGTTAGTGTAATAGAATTTGGGACCTTAATCGTGAACAGAAAATCTTTTGGGACTGAATTTTTATACTCAAGCACAGTTTTATTTTGAGGAAGGACTACTTTAGATGGAGCATACAACGACCAGAACCATTGATCTATTTCAACTGTGTTAAAGTGATTTGAGTATTCTTCTAAGTAATTTATCTTTTCTTTTTCTGGATATATAATTCCTTTCCACGATTCGTACTTCCAGCTGCAAGTTCCAAATCTTATAGTGCTCATTATCTCAGTTTATTTTTGTTGAATCAATTAATTTATCTTCTTTATAAACCCTTACTATATCAACTGCACCCAATGTATCATAATTTTTCCATTCCCCTTCTCTTTTACCATTTAAGTATTCACCTTCTTCAATCACTCTGCCAGCTTCATCATACCACGTCCATTTACCGGTTGGAACATCATCATCATAAAATCCGGAAGTTTGCAATGCCCCATTAGAAAAATAATATTTCCACTCACCCACATTTTTATTTTGCTTCATATACCCGATCATTTGAATTTTATCATTTGGGAAGTAGATGATAAAATCACCCTCCTTTTTGCCAGCGACAACATCATATTCAATTTTCATATCCAACATACGCGATTTGTTTCTTCCTGTAAACGGTATTGTAGAAAGTGTATCTGCATATAAAAGCCCATCTTTAAGAACTAATGGTTTAGAAAGTCTTTCTTCATTTTTTAGATTGCAGGAAACAATTAAAGATATAATTATGATTGAGAAAAATAATTTGATCAATTAGCAGCCTTTAAGTTTAATTTGGATTAGTATTAAGAATTTAATTCAGAATATGCAATTAATAATTTTGATTTTGTTTCTGCAAGATCTTGTGATATAACTTTAACATCTCCAATTACAGGCATAAAATTAGAATCACCGTTCCATCTTGGAACGATATGAAAATGTATGTGATCTTCTATCCCAGCACCAGCAACTCTTCCGATATTTGCTCCAATATTAAAACCATGAGGATTTAGAACTCTACGCAAAGCTCTCTCTGCAATTTGCAGCTTTTGGAAAGACTCATTTAATTCAGTTGCACTAAGTCCGGAAAAATCATTTGTATGTCGCTTAGGTACAATCATTAAATGTCCATTATTGTATGGATATAAATTAAGAACTGTAAAGGTATGTTCCGACATATCCACCAAAAGATTATCATCATCCTTCGGATTAAAATTTATCATCTGACAGAAAATACATTTAGATTTATCTTCATCAGTCTTAAATGATTCGATATATTTTGATCTCCACGGTGACCAGAGTTTTTCCATTTTACACCTTAAATTAAAAAGGCGGAAACTTGTTCCGCCTTAAAATTACTTATCCTCTTCGCGGGATTTATTATACTCATCAATAACTTTTTGTTCAACATCCTTAGGTACTTCTTCGTAATGAGAAAATTTACGTTTATGAACACCTCGTCCTTGAGTTAAACTTCTTAATTGGGATGAATATTTATAAAGCTCTGAAAGCGGTACTTGTGCTTTAATAATTTGAAAATGTCCATCAGAATCCATTCCTAAAATTTTACCACGTTTACTAGAAATATCACCCATTACATCGCCCATATATTCATCAGGAACTTTAACTTCAACTTCATAAATAGGTTCAAGCAAGCAAGGTTTGCACTCCAGGAATCCTTTTTTAAAGCATTGGTTAGCTGCTAATTTAAATGACATTTCATCCGAATCGACATCGTGATAAGAACCAAAATGCAATGTAACTCTAACATCAATTACCTGGTTGCCGGACAAAACACCTTTACCCATAGTTTCAATTATTCCCTTTTCAACAGCTGGAATAAATCTACCGGGCACTACTCCGCCAACTATAGCATTTACAAATTCAAATCCTGTTCCTCGAGGTAGAGGTTCCATTTTAAAGTGAACGTGACCATACTGACCTCTTCCGCCGGATTGTTTTTTATGTTTATACTCAACATCGTCAACTCTACCTTTGATTGTTTCGCGATAAGGTATTCTCGGTTCAACTAAATCAACATCAACTTTATATCTTTCTTTCAATCGTTTTACAGCAAGTGATAATTGCAGTTCACCTTGACCTGAGATAATTGTTTGAGATATTTCAGGATCAAATTTCACATTGAATGATGGATCTTCTTCGTGCAGTGTGTGTAATCCGGATGCGATTTTATCCTCATCACCTTTTGCTTTTGGAAGGATTGCACTGCGGATAACGGCTTCAGGAAATTCAATAGGACTAATTATTACAGAAAGATTTTTTGAAGCAAGTGTATTGTTTGTGTGTGTGTCTTTTAATTTTACTACAGCACCAAAATCACCGGCAGAAATCTGAGAAACATCTTTTCTATTTCTTCCATTCAGCACAGATAACTGACTCAGTCGCTCTACCTTACTGTTTGATTCATTCAATAAATCTAATCCTGCTTTAACTGTACCGGAATAAACTTTAAATAATGATAGCTCTCCGACGTGTTGTTCTGCAAGTGTTTTGAAGACAAATAGCACAGGTTCACCATTTGGATCAGGTTTTACCAAAACTTTTTCCTTTTTACCAGCTAAAGTTGCTTCCTCGCCACCTCTATCAACAGGTGACGGAAAATATGAAGCCATAAAATCTAGAAAATTATTTATACCAACAGCCTTTGTGGCTGATACCGCAAATACTGGGCTTAAGCTTCTTCCCAATATTGCAGCTCTTAAACCAGCTTCAATCTCTGCATCAGTTAATGAACCAGCTTCAAAATACTTATTCATCAGTTCTTCGTTAGTCTCCGCAATTTTTTCAATTAACTGTGTGCGGTATTCTTCAGCTTTAGATTTTAAGTTTTCCGGAATTTCTGCTTCAGTAATTTTTTTTGATCCGGCTTCACCGTAAGTATATGCTTTCATTTTTAATACATCGATTACAGAATTAAAAATAATTCCTTCTACGGCCGGAAAAGTTACTGCGATGGCACCGCTTGTAAGTCTTTGCTTTGCTTTTGCTAAAGTATCTTCAAAGGTGGAATGTTCATTATCAACTTTATTAATTATGATAGCAGATGGAAGTCCAAACTCATCAACAAACTTTCCGCTTACTTCGGAGCCAACCTCAACACCCTCAGCAGATTTTAGGACCATTACCGCTGTATCGCAAACTTTCATAGCTGATTTTACATCTCCAATAAAATCGGAATAGCCAGGTGTATCTAAAATATTTATCTTTTTATTATTCCATTCGATATGCATTAGTGAAGTTGAGATTGAGATTTGTTTTTCTATTTCATTTGATGTGTAATCCGATACTGTATTGCCTTCTAAAACATTACCGATTCTGTTTGTTTCACCGGCAGTAAATAATAATATTTCTGTAAGTGATGTTTTACCGCCTCCACCGTGTCCGATTAAAGCTATATTACGTATTGATTCAGGTGCGTACTCTTTCAAGGGAACTCCTCCTAAAAATTTTAAAGGTGAGAATTAAACGATTACTTATTTTTGAAGTTTCTCCAAAATGATTCAACTCCTACTCCAACTGCGCGCAAATTCTTAAATAACGGCAACACAGCGTCTTCAACTCCGCTACGAATTTTATCTTCAACGCTTAATAACTTATCTGCACGGTCCCTAAAATCATTAAGAATAGATCTTGATATTCCCAATTGATTTTTTGCTTCGGCAGTAAATTTATTAAGGTTATCAGAAAGTTCTGTAGTGGAATCTAAAAGCGGTTTAAGGTTGGTAGATAATTCATTCAGATTCTTATTAATCGCTTGCACTGATTTTACAATTTTATTTACATAGAAAATCAGTGCAATGCAAAGTGCAGACGCAGAAACAAGTAATACAATTGTAAATATTTGAATTGTATCCATTTTTGTATCTAAGAATTTTTAGCTTCTTTATATGCATCAAGACCGGCTTTAACAGAAGATTTAATTCTATCTGCCTCTGATTCAAATTTTTCTTTACCGGTGTTATAAACTTCAGTTGTTTTTACTTTTGCGTCCTTGAATACTTTTTCGGCATCCTTTAAAATATCTTCAGATTTTGATCTTGCATCGTGAATAATTCTTTCAGATTTTTTCTTACCCTCGTTAATCAATTCACGTGCTTTATCTTTAGCTTCTGTTAGATATTTTTCTGCTTCATCAAGATACTCTTCAGATTTCAACTTGATATCAGCGCGTAACTCTTTACCACTTTTAGGAGCCGTTAACAAAGCGACAATAGCACCAACTGTACCACCAGCTAAAAACCCGATTAAGAAACCTTTCGCCAGATTATTATTTTGTGACATGTCAAACTCCTTTCATTTATAAATTACTACTCAAAATATATCAATAGGGCTTTCTAAAATCAAGGAAAAGAAGAAATTACAGAGAGACTGAGAATGATTTTAATTATTATCTAAAAACTATAATCTTTCTAATTAAGAAATTATAAATTTCTAAAAATTTTGATGGAAATTAAGAAGATTTAACATCTTTTTGCATTTTTCAACATATGCATAAGATCTATAGGCATCAATGTTTAATTGATAAAACAGGATTATCTAAACATCTTTATAGCCGGCATTTGATTCAATAATAATTTTTCAAATCTTTTTTGATAAAACAATACGCTAATAGCTCCAACTAATACAGCAAACCAAAGTGTAACAGCACGAACAATAAAAGTTGCAGCAAATGCCCTATGCTCAGATAATCCTTTTTGAACGAGCATTAGCGTTAATGATCCTTCAGTAACTCCTAATCCACCGGGCAGCATGGATAAAGCACCAACAATTGTTGCAAAACTATAACTAAAAAAAGCCCAGAGAACATCTATCTGCATTCCAAAATTTTTCAGGATCAGGTAAAATCCAAAACATTCAAAACCCCAGGATACAATACTTAACATCGTCATTAGAACAAGAGGAGTTATTGATAATAACTTTGAGGAAGATTCATAAGCTGTGCTGATCTTAAGAGTATGTTTAGAAATAAAACTGATACCAGATAAAAGTGAAACAATTTTATAAAATAATTTTTTGTTTGATACAATCACTAAACCAATAATGATAATTAGTCCTATTACGATTATAATATTCTTTCCATAGTCATAAAAATAAGCTCCTACCAAGGCAAGAATCGTTAAGGATAAAAAATCAGTCGCTCTTTCAGCAAAAACAATTGGAGCAGTTTTACTGATCGAGGTTCCATTAACTTGTTTTACCAGATATGATTTTAACAACTCACCCATCTTACCCGGTGTAACACTCATAATTAAACCGGACATAAAAATTGAAAGTGAATCTATTTTATGAAGTTTTACTTCAATAATTTTTAAATAGTATTCCCACTTGAAAAATCTTGATATATAATTACCAAATGACAGCGCCAATAATATTGGCAAAAGATACCAATCAAAGTTTTTAAATGAACTAATTACTTTTTCATAATCCACATAAACCATAAATGCAAGGTAGATTATTGCAGCAATGGCAATCGAAAGGAAAACTCTATTACGAATTTTTTGCAGCAACTATAAAACTCTTATTAAAGCGTGATAAAATTTTGCAAGCGGTAGACCCACAACATTATAGTAACAGCCATTAATCTTTTTTATAAAGACAGCGCCAAAGTCATCTTGTATCCCGTAAGCACCTGCTTTATCCATTGGACTTCCGCCGGAGATATAATCATCTATCTCTTCATCTGTAAGATCACGAAAAGTTACTTCAGTCTTTTCGTACTCGGAAATCGTTTTATCATTTCTAGAATTGTAGATTGAATATCCGGTATAAACAATATGAGTTCTTCCGCTTAGCAGTTTTAAAATTCTGAATGCGTCTTTTCTGTTAATCGGTTTACCAAGAATAGTTTTATCCAAGACAACAATTGTGTCTGCGGTAATTAAAATTCCATCTTTTACTTTAGCTTTGGCAAGATTAAGCTTTTCTTTAGATAATCTAATTACAGCATTTGACGGCGTTTCATCTAAATGAACTTTTTCATCCATATCAACGCTGAATGATTTGAACTTTAGATTTAACTGTTTTAATAATTTTCTTCTTCTCGGTGATTTTGATGCGAGAAAAATTGGTATAGAGGAGTTAATCATAAATGCTTTTTAATCTTGTTCCAGGAAAATAGTGATTTAAAATTTCCTTAAAGTCAATCCCCTTTTTTGATTGACCTATAGCTCCCCACTGGCAAAGCCCAACTCCGTGTCCATTTCCTTTACCAGAAATGACGACATTATTTTTACTGTCGATGGTGATATCAAACAAAGTGCTTTTCAAAATTGATTTATCATTACTGCTTCTTATAACACTCCTGATTTGATTTCCGATAAGAAAAATAGTTTTTTGAATTTCTTTATTATCATTTAAAATTATATCAAGCTCATTTACTCTGCCCGAATTAAATCGGGACTTTATTCTTAAATCTGAAATCTTATAATTAGTCGATTCAATTAATTTTGCTTTATATAACTGTTCAATAAAATTTGATTCAGAATAATTTTCAACCCACTCATATCTTGGTGAGATTTTGCAAAAGGGTTCATCACCATCTTTTATTCCGCTCAAATAAGGAATATTACTTTTACTAAATACATTTTCTACATTTTCTGTTTGTCCGCCGCAAGTTGAATGATAAAACATAGTAGCCGGCTGATTATCATAGAATAATATTTGTCCGTTTGTTTCATCAACAATCTTATTAGTGTAAACAGTTTCACCTTCAACCCCGCCATATACCTGATCACGCGTATCGGGATAAATATCAAAAAACAATTTGTTTTCATTAATCTTGTTATAAGCATAAGTCCTGGCACAGATTGAAAAAGCTTTAAGTGCATTATAATTTTCAGTACCCTGTCCGATTGGCATTTCTCTGGTCATCACACCTTTTACATAATCTTCCAATCCAATCTGGTTAACAATTTTAATTTCTGAAGCAACGATAGAAATAATAATTCTTCCTCTAAACTTCTTTCCATCAACTTTAATTATTTCCGTTTCTTCAGGAGGAGTTAAGAAGAATTTATCTGAAGAAAACTCTTTATCCCCTATTTTGAGTATCAATTTTTCTGAACCTATACTAAACCTAAGTTTATTACCCGAACTAACCTTGGCTAATGATTTGGTATCATCCGAAATAAAAATTACATCGTTAACAGAAATTTCTAACTCGCTGGAAGTATTATTAAGTAAAACTCTAATTGTATTTGATTCATTAAACTCTAATTTATTATCCGATGTAAACCTTTTGGTAGAGGAACATCCAACAAAGATTAAAAGTAAAAGCAAAAATGTAGTTTTATGATTCTGGAATTTTTTAGGGAGTAAGTTTTTGAGGATTTTAAAGAAGTAGAAATGATACACTATTTATTATCTGAACATAGCCTTGATACTGCCCCATGTTCTTTTATATACACTTGAAATGCTATGTGATACTGAAACGTCTACAGAATAAGTAGCTGAATTATTATTATCTACTATTTTAAGTCTGTAAATAAAAATTATATCATTAGACTTATAAGCATTTTGATCAACGAAAAAATAGTTTGAATTATTACCCTTTGGGGTGATGGTCGCGATTTCTGTGTAAGAGCTTTGGGGGGTCTTTCTTTCGATTACAAATTTTTGAAGATTTGCTTCTTCACCAGTCTGCCACTCAAGTCTGATATCATCAGATTCGCTTCTGGCATGAAAATATTCTATATAAGCCCCTGCGTAAACAGTGGCAATTATTAGAAATGATATGATAATTGTTGATAATTTCATTTTCACAGGGCTAATATATCCGCAATAACAAAGATTGTCAAGTAATTTTGCAAAGTTTTTTTATTTGCATTTGACAATCTTGAGTGTAGAATCCGTTCTAATCTATTGAATAAATATGAGTAATATTGCAGACAAAAAAATGATAAACTGGAAGAAAAATCTTTACATTATGTGGATTTGCCAATTTTTGGCAATGGTTGGGATGAGTTCAATCGTTCCATTTCTTCCATTATTTGTTAGAGAACTTGGAGTTACATCAATTGAGGAAACCTCTAAATGGAGCGGATTAGTATTTGCTGGACCATTTTTTGTTTCTCTTTTTCTTTCTTCACTTTGGGGAAATTTAGGCGATAAATACGGCAGAAAATTAATGATGATTCGTGCAACTTTTGGATTAGCTCTGTCACAAGTTATCATCGGATTTTCTCAAGATATCAATCAGCTTTTTATTGGCAGGTTATTGCAAGGTGGATTAAGTGGATTTTTGCCTGCAGCAATGGCATTAATCGCTTCCAATACACCTGAAGAAAAAACCGGTTACGCTCTAGGTATTTTACAATCATCAACTGCGGCAGGAACAGTTTTAGGACCATTATTCGGCGGAGTGATTTCGGATTTTCTTTCCTTCCGCGCGGTATTTTTTGTTGTTGCAGCACTTCTGTTTGCCGTTGGATTTGCAATCATCTTTTTTGTTAAAGAAGATAAGCGTGAACAATCAAAGGATAATTTTACTTTGTTTGATAATTGGAAGTACGTACTTTTTGATAAAAAAATATTGATCCCAGCGATATTAATAATGCTTACATCACTTGGTATATCATTCGTTCGCCCAATTTTTGTATTGTTTGTTGAGACTCTGGAAATAAACAAAAACTATTTACCAACTATTACAGGTGCATTGTATAGCATAGTTGGTGTGTTCTCAATTTTTTCTGCTTATTGGTGGGGAAAAAAAGTTGAAATATTTGGGCTTCGAAAAAGTATTGTCATCGCTTCAATGCTTACAGCCGCAATGTACATGCTTCATTCTATTATAACTAATCCGTTTTACCTAATACCTGTAAGAACGGCTTTAGGATTTGGATATGGCGCTTTGATGCCGCTTCTTTTCACAAGGATCAGTAGTAATGTTAATAAAGAAAGAAGAGGCGGTGTATTAGGAATTGGTTCTAGTTTTCAAGTGATGGGAAACTTAATTGGTCCTTTACTCGGTGGATATGCGGGAGCTACAATTGGATTTTCATTATCATTTTTATTTACGGGGTCAATTTTTCTATTAATCGCCTTCGCCGCTTATTTTAGTCTAAAACCTAATCGAGTTTAACTGGTATGTCTTTATGCCAATCTGCTGAGTTGTACTTATAATAAATTAGCGAAGAATAAATAATTATATAACCCGGTATTGCAAACCAGGCTCCTGTTAATCCAAAATCAAAAACAACTCCAAGTAAATAAGCCAACGGAACAAAAATAAAAAGGTTCGTAAACATTTCGGCTTTCATCACAAAAACAGTTCTGCCTGCAGCTTGTAATCCATTTGCAAGCACTACTCCGGTCGCATAAAATATCTGGGCAAATCCTGCAATTCTTAACGATGATTTCGCAACTTCGATAATACTCCAATCATTTGTAATTATGTTTAAAACATATTGCGGTATAGCGATAAAAATTATACCGAGCAAAATTGTATAATAAGTTGCCACCTTGGCAGTCTCAAATCCGTAAAGTTTTGCAATATGGTACTTACCCGCTCCAAGATTATTACCAACCAAAGTTTGAACTGCAATTCCAAATCCAAACAAAGGAAGAAATGAAATAAAAAGAGTTGAGATGATAGCCTGAGTGGCAGCCTGCTCTTTTGTTCCGATAATTCCGGTAATAGCAACAAAACTTAAAAACCCGATTAATACAAAAACATTTTGGAATGATACTGGAAGTGAAATCTTATAGATGCCCTTAATTATTTCCTTATCAATTTTAAAATGTTTAAAGTTTTGATATTTATTTCTATAGGTCGGTAAAAGAATAATAATCAAATAAAAAATCACATCACTAAAAGTTGCAAGCGTAGATCCTAATCCCGCGCCGGCTAATCCCATCCTAGGGGCTCCAAACGATCCATAAATTAAAATATAGTTAAAGATTATATTGAAAAGATTTGTAAGAATACCTGAGATCATAAAAATCTTAGTCTTGCTTATCCCAAAGAAAAATCCTCGGTACGAAACTGAAATCAAAAAGAATGGTATTCCAAGAAATCTAAAGAAAAGATACTGCGAGGCATAATCACCAACAGTATTATCAGATGCAAAGAAATGAGCAATCGGTCCTGCTAAGGAAGCACCAATTGCCGCTACTATACCCCCGACTAAAACTGAAATGATAAGCGAATTATTTAATGTATTTCCGCACTCTAAAAAATTTCCTTGCCCAAACCTGCGTGCAACTATAACGTGAGTGCCGGTTGCCAAACTTGAAAAGAAACTTACCAGAGCCCAGGTTGCAAGCACCCCAATTCCCATAGCTGCAAGAGCATAAGTAGCTTCATCTAATCTGCCAACCATAGCGGAATCCACAAGAGAAACTAGCATTTGTGTTGAAAGACCTGCAATCGCTGGAAGTGCAACTCTTAGAATTTTTTTATAGTAACTATTAATTGGAAGTAAATTCATTACTGGTAAAAATAAGGATAGTAATTTAGGATTAAAATTTTTAATTGTGATATTGAGTGAAAATAAAAGAACTCACTTTTGAGTGATTTTTTGTGGAGCTAAGCAGGATCCTCCATCGGAGTCCCTAAGGGAGAACCGCTGACCTGTCCAATTGTTATCACGACGTTAAATATCTTTTTAAATTTTTTACTTTTTTCTAAATAAAAAAACTCACTAAAAAGTGAGTTTTTGTGGAGCTAAGCGGGATCGAACCGCTGACCTCTTGAATGCCATTCAAGCGCTCTCCCAGCTGAGCTATAGCCCCTTATTTGTGATTCAAAAATAATTATGTTTAACTCAAGAATCAATTTTCATTAACTGATTTTCGTTACTTAATTTTGCCTTTGATTCTGATTCACCAAAATATATTATTACAAGCAATAAATTGATTGGATTATGAAATTACTTTCTCTGATAATAATTTCTTTTTTATTTCTGCAAGCCTGTGATGACACATTAACTATTCAAAATGTTGATGATAAAGATATTCCAGCAAGCAATGTAAGTTTTGCAGATCATATATATCCTGTGTTTCAAGTTAAATGTGCATTTTCAGGATGTCATGCTCAACCAAATCCCGCTGATGGAATAGATCTATCCACTTATGCAGGCGTAACCGCAGACCCAAATATTGTTTTTCTTGGAGAACCGGATTTAAGCAGACTTGTTTGGACGATTGACCCAAGCGTTTCAGGTGTTTCTAAAATGCCGCCAGTAGGATATGCAAGCCCCGTTACGCTTGATCAGTTGGAAGGAATTAAAACATGGATCCGAGAAGGTGCTAAAGATAATTAACTAAATCCACTTCATTTGTTTGTACCAATCACAAGTTCTTTTTATTCCATCCTCTATCGATATTTTTTGTCTATATCCCAGATCTTTATTCGCTTTTGAAGTATCACAGGTCCAGTATTGTTGGGTAATATCTTTAGCTTTCTCAATATTTAACGTTGCAGGTTTACTGCTAAACAGCGCAAAGAATTGTGCAACCGCTGCGATAGTGTACACTAAAAAATGAGGTACCTTAATTATGATTGGTTTCTTGATTAGTATTTTTGATGTGATTGAATTTATTTCCGGCCAGGTATAAAATTTTTCAGAACCAATAAAATAAATTTCACCTTTTGCTTTCTCAGTCATCGCAGCCAGATAAAATCCTTCAACCAGATCAACAGCATGAATAAGACTTAATTCCTTTTTATTAAATCCAATTGTTGTCGTCAATCCTTTACTAAAAGTCTGAAAGTAAATAAAGATTTCAGTATCTCTTTCACCATAAACCGCTGGTGCACGACAAATAGTAATTGGTAATTTATCTTTGTAAGAAAGTACTAATCTTTCTTCTTCCAATTTACTTCTGCCGTAAGTTGTAATTGGATTGCATTCGGTTTTTTCATTAACCGGATTGCCTTCAGTTGATGGACCTGAAACTGTTTGACTGCTGACCACTAAAAATCTTTTAATGGTTGATGAAGTTTCAAGTGCTGCTTCAAGAAGATTTCTTGTGGTTTCTACATTTCCCTTAAAGTAACCTTCTTTAGTTTTTGATTTTACCACTCCGGCAACATGAAAAATATAGTTTGCATCCTTAACAGCTTTACGCAATCCTTCCTTGTCAAATAATCCTGAGTCATAAATTTCAACTTCTTTTTTATTAAGCCACTGAAGGTTACTAGATTTTCTAACCAAACATCGAACCTTCAATCCTTTTGATAAAAGATTATCTACAAGATGACTTCCTACAAATCCATTTGCACCTGTAACCAATGCTATTTCTTGAGTTTGCATAACTATGTTTATTTGTTTTTAAGGGTAATTAGATATAATTTTTGATCGCAATTTAATAAAAAGTCGAATCAGTTATCTTAATACACATCAGTTCAGGAGGATTTTTTGGATATTTTCAAGAAGTGTCATGAATTTACACGCGCAGACGATATTAAAGCTATGGGGATCTACCCTTACTTCAGACCAATCGAAGCTAATGAAGGACCAGTTGTTCAGATAGAGGGTAAAAGAGTAATTATGGCGGGCTCCAACAACTATCTTGGATTAACCGGTCACCCGCAAGTTAAAGAAGCTGCAATTAAGGCAGTAGAAAAATATGGAACAGGTTGTTCAGGCTCCCGATATTTAACAGGGACTCTCGATTTACATATCGAATTAGAAAGCAGGCTGGCAAAGTTCTTCAACACAGAAGCTGTTCTACTTTTCAGCACGGGCTATCAATCAGCTCAGGGTGTTATTCCAACTTTAGTACAAAGAAACGATTTTGTTATCTCTGATAAAGATAACCATGCTTGTATTGTTGCTGGAACTTTAATGACTAAAGGAGCAATGGGTGGTCTTGTTAGATACAAACACAATGATATGGATGATCTAGAAAAAACAGTTTCTAAACTTCCAGAAGATGCTGGTAAGTTAATTGTATCTGATGGAGTTTTTAGTACAGGCGGAGAAATTGTTGAACTCCCCCGACTAGTTGAGATCGCCAAAAAGTACGGTGCTCGAATTATGATTGACGACGCACATTCTGTTGGTGTTATTGGTAAAGGTGGAAGAGGAACAGCTAGTGAGTTCAATCTTGAAAAAGATGTCGATCTTACAATGGGAACATTCAGTAAAACCTTTGCATCGTTAGGCGGATTTGTTGCAGGAACTGAAAGAGTAATAAATTTTATTAAACATTTTTCTCCAGCTTTAATTTTCAGTGCTTCACCAACTCCTGCATCTGTTGCATCTGCACTTGCTGCTCTTGATGTACTTGAAGCTCATCCTGAATTGGTTACAAAGCTAATTAATAATGCCAATTACATGAGAACAAATCTTATAGCAAAAGGATTTAATGTAATTGATGGAAGAACTGCAATTGTTCCAGTAATTGTGGGAGATGATGCCAGAGCTTTTCAAATGTGGAAGCTGCTTTACGACTATGGCGTTTTCGTAAACGTATTTATATCACCAGGTGTGCCTCCAGGAAGACAAATGATGAGAACAAGTTATATGGCTTCTCATGAAAAGGAGCATCTGGATGAAATACTTCATATTTTTGAAAAAGCGGGTAAAGAAGTAGGACTTATTTAGTATCAAACTAATTTATTTCAAAGCATACTCCATTGAGTATGCTTTTTTTATATAGGATTATCTATGCAAAACATAAAAATTAAAAAAGTTGAAACAACATCAGATCTTAATACATTCATAAAATGCCAGTGGAATTTTTATAAGAATGATCCTTACTGGGTTCCGCCTCTTATCATGGAAAGGAAGACACTGCTTAACAAAGAAAAAAATCCATTCTTCCAAAATGCTGAGGCTGATTATTTTCTTGCATACAAAAATGATAAGATTGTGGGGAGAATTGCTGCAATAAAAAATGATATGCACACAAAATATCATAATGATAACTCCGGATTTTTTGGATTCTTCGAATGTATAAATGATCAGGAAGTGGCAAACGCGTTGTTTGATGCAGCTAAGAAATGGCTCAAAGAAAAAGGATTAAGCAGAATGCTTGGACCGGCTAATCCATCAAGCAACGATGAGTACGGAATGCTTCTCGAGGGTTTTGAAGATTCTCCAAGATTATTGATGACTTACAATCCAAAATATTATTTAGATCTTTGTGCTAATTTCGGAATGACGAAAGCAAAAGATCTTTTTGCATACAAACTTGAAAACCATAAAGTAATGGGATCTGAGAAATTAAAAAGAGTACAGCAGTTAGCACGTGATCGTTACAAGCTAAAAATATCCCAGCTTGATATGAAAAACTTTGCTAAGGAATTAGAAAAAGTTAAAATAGTATATAACAAAGCCTGGGCACCCAATTGGGGATTCATCCCAATGACTGAGGCTCAAATTGATGCGATGGCAAAAGATTTAAAACCACTTGTTGAACCTTCGCTAGTTCTGTTTGGTGAAATAGATAATCAATTAGTTGGTTTTGCACTTGTTATGCTTGATTACAATTATGTATTTAAACAAATGAACGGAAGATTGCTTCCATTTAATTTTATAAAACTTTTTACTCAGAAGAAAAAAATTAAATGGGCCAGAATAATAACTCTTGGAATTATTCCAGAACATCAGAAAAAAGGTTTGGATGCAGTATTCTATTGGGAAATTGTTAATCGTGCTCATGCAGTTGGAATAGATTTGGGTGAAGCCAGTTGGATTTTAGAAGATAATGACATGATGAACCGCGGCGCAGTGGTTATGGGCGGTGATGCTTATAAAAAATACAGAATCTGGCAATCTGAGTTGTAACAAAATATTTTATTGAGGAATAAATGCGAGTCCTCATCCTATTATTTGTATTGAGCAAATTAATTTTTGCTCAATACGATTCCACAATGCTTGATTTAATCAAGACTACTTATGAAAGAAGTTTTGATAAACAAATCATATCTAACTATCTTAACTCAAACTCTGAACAGAAAACAAGAGCAGCAATACTAAGCATCGCACAAAGTGAAGATACATCTTTCGTTCCGGAATTATTGAAATTAGATTTAACAAAGTACACCAGTGATGTATTTTTTGCGCTCGCTCAAATAGGCAAATGTGATCAATCTATAAAATTCCTTTGGAAATATTTACATTCCTCTCCCCCACCAGATCAATACCCAAAAATATTTTTTGCAATTGGAAAGATTGGTAATGATACTGATCTGAACAAACTTGTTGAATATTATAACTCATTCAATGAATCAATTTTTCCTTATGAAGGAATTTCTGAAGCAATTCTTCAATTTCAAATTAGGGGAATTAAGACTGATGAAGCAAAAATAATTTTAGAGACTGAGATTCTAAACGAGCTTTCTTCCAGAAGAAGGATTACAAAAGCGTTGTTTGCTTTATCAAGATATAATAGTTCAGATGTAATTATAAAAAAACTTACGAATATTTTATTAGATACTAATTCAATAAAATCACAAAATGCTGAGATTATCGACTCTTTGGATTTATTAAAATTAGAAAGTATCCAATTTGCTCTGATGAATTTCCAAAGATTGAAGTACTTTCCTGCTGACTGGAAATTTAGAAATACAATTTTAAAAAATGATGATGCGCTTTTTTATATCGAACTAGCAAAAGCAATTGTTTTTATTAGTCCGATAGAATACAACAAAGCACTAAATAATATTTCTACTCAATTGTTAGATCACGATGAATACAATTTGGCGGTTCAATCTGCTATTTCACTTAGGTCTATTGAAAAGGATTTGACTTCTGGGGAAAAGGAATACTTTAAAAGAATGGTTGCTAACATCTATCTAAATCATAAAAGAAGCAATATCTTAAGATCAGAAATCTTATTAACCGGTTACCGGTTAGTAAAGGACTACGATTATTTCCAAAAATTAATTTTTGATAAGAAATTTATTGATAAATACAGAATAAGATTTTACGCTGAAAATCCAAACGAATCACTCGTCGTAAAACAATTGATTAAATATTATGATTCTCCGGATATAAATGTTAAGATTGAATCACTGACCCAATTATTAAAGTTTCAGAGTAAAGAAGAATTTAATTCGATAATTATTTCGCAAATTTTTTCTGCATTATTATCTAATAAAGCGCCATTAATCTCGATAGCAGCTGATGGTATTGATTCAATTTTAATCTCTTCAAATCAAAAGAAGTTAAAGGAGATTATTTCTGAACAAATAAATTTTTATAAAGACAATCCTGATTTCATGGAAGCAACAATGTCTTTAGTTAATCTAGCGGAGCGGGTTGATAAAGATTTTTATACGCTTATACTTGAAAAAGTAAAAACATCAAAGCCTTATTCCATCAGAAAGTTTGTTTCCACAAAAACCAGCGACAAGCAAATTGGTTTTAAAGAACTTGAGAAGTTTGACGATCTTTGGAATTATGCTTTCAAATATAAACAGGCAGCAATTAAAACCTCAAAAGGTAATGTGGTTATTGAATTTAATTCAGAGATTGCACCAATTACAGTCGCAAATTTTTGTCTGCTGGCTCAAAAAGATTTTTATAATGGAATAATTTTTCATCGCGTAGTTCCCGGATTTGTAATCCAAGCTGGCGATCCAACTGCAACAGGCTGGGGCGGACCCGGTTATGATATTGTTTCAGAATTTTCTGATACAGATTTTAAAATTGGATATGTTGGAATGGCAAGCGCAGGAAAGGATACGGAAAGCTCACAATTTTTTATTATGCAAGGCAGTCATCCTCATCTGGATAGCAGATATACTTTATTTGCCAAAGTTATTGAAGGAATGGATGTAGTTTACAACATTACTGAAGAAGACAAAATAATTTCAATAGAACTTAATTAATTTTTTTTCTGATAGTTCTATTGCAGCATTTCATTATACTTTATAGCATGCTGAGGATCTATTTTTTTCAATCTCTCGAAGATATTTCTGTCCGGATAGTCTCTTAACAATTCTATAATCTCACCATATTTTGAATCTGAAAATTGTTTTAAAATAACACTATTGCCCAGTCCAACATTTTTATGCATCTCTTCCAGGGTAGCAATAAAATAAACAATTCGACCCTGAGCATCCTTTTTACTCACTTGATATTCATCAACTCCATGATGATATACGTAAAACGCCTCTCTGAATGGACGATATTTATCGTTTAACAAATCCTGACAAAAACCCCACCTGCTGTAAGATGCACTGCTCTGCTCCCATCCCTTGTTATATGGACTTCCGATACTAAGATTAATTAAATTAAATGCTTTGTTATAGTAAGGTGTACCACCTAATTCAGCCCATGTGTCCCAATCATAACCAATAATTAAGTTTGCATAAAAATCTAAGAAAGTTGTAATCGGATCAAAGGTTGACTGATTAGCGTACATAGCCTGATTTTGCACATATCGAAATGACCAATTCGGATCACTAATTGTTAACATTGGTGATTGCCTTGTTGACCTGAAAATTGGGCGTGTTGAGACTACAACAACCTGGGCTGAATAATCGGTCTCACTGGCAGCACCAGTAAAAAAAATAGTTAATGCACAATCAATTTTCAGTCCCTTCCAAGGTTGTCCTGTAAATTGAGTTGTGTTCATATATGATTCAATAACACCTTTAAAGTCAACTAATCGCTCTCTGTTTTCAACAGACAATCCCTCATAATTAACAGTAACGGTACAATTTAACTCCTGTGAAAAAGAAATTGTAAAAGGGATTAAAACTAAAATTAAGAATAGACGCATAATAATTTCAGACAAATTTTTTGTTGATTTAATATAGGAATTTAGATATAATGGATCAATTAACTTTCAAACATTATGAAACTTGCTTACACAATTATAATAATTTGCTGGTTAACTTTAAGTGCATATTCTCAGTACAATCCTGGGGCAAAACAAATCTCTCTTTCCAATTCTGATGTTGCTTTGAGCAGCGATGTGTTCGCTCTTTTTAACAATCCTGCAGGATTGTCTCAGATGAATTGGCGTGAGGTTGGAGTTTACTACTCTCCCGCACCATTTGGGTTAACTGAATTAGCAAATGGATTTGTGGCTTATCATGAACCAACTTCCATCGGCTCTTTTGGTATTGGCGGAATGAGTTATGGATTTGATCTTTATCGTGAATCAAAATTATCAGTAGCCTATTCCTATAATTATCTAAACAAATTCTTTGCTGGTCTCACCATCAACTATCAAACTGTATCAATCCAGAATTACGGTAATGACGGTGCATTATTTTTTAACATCGGCGGATTAGCATACTTATCAAATGTTTTAAGATTAGGATTTGCAATTCAAAATATCAATCGTGCTACTTACGGTGATGAAGACGATCAAATACCAATGATCTTTAATACTGGTTTTTCTTACGATGTGGTTGATGAATTAACAATTAACTTTGCTGTTGAAAAGGATATCAAGTATAAAGCATCATTTCAATTTGGAATTAACTACGACCTTATCGAATATTTTTCACTGCGAACAGGTTTCTCCAATGAACCTTCAAAGTTTAGTGCAGGAATAGGGATAAATTATTCAATGTTTAGTTTGGATTATGCAATGTTTACGCATAACGATTTGGGATTAACACACCAAGCTGGAATAATTATAAGTTTTGGCAGAGAGAATGATCGAAGTACAGCAATCAGGAAATATCTTGGGCAGCAATAGATTGAAATCCTCACTGCTGCTTCTTTTACTTTTATTTATAATCATCAAACCTACTTACGCCCAGTTAGACAGTACATCAATAATAACTGAGGATGTACTGGATAATCTCTTAATTGAGCCTGATATAGAAACTAACTCTGAAGAACTTGTAGAAATATTTGAAGATCTTATTCGCAATCCAATAGATATCAATTCTGCTGACGCTTTCGAATTATTAAAGTTACCTAATATGGATTCTCAATCCGCTCAAAAAATAATAGAACACCGAAATAAATTTGGATATTATTTTTCGCCAAATGAACTTTTCTCGATTCGCGAATTAGATAAACAGCTAATTGAAAGTATTATACCGTTTGTTAAAACTTCAAGACCTAAAGATGATGCCGAAAATAATGAGGAAGTTACTATAGGCACAGAATCCATTTTTACAAAATCAAAGCTAACATTACGAAGCAGGGTTACAAATGATTTACAAAATCGGGATGGATTTATCACTGGTAAATATCAAGGCTCTAAATTAAAATCATATAACAGATTTTTATATAATTTTGATAAAAATTATCAAGCAGGAGTCTTAGTTGAAAAAGATCCTGGAGAATTATCATATACCGATTTTACTTCATTTCATCTTCAGGTTAAAGAGATTGGAATATTAAAGAACTTTGTTGCCGGTGATTATCTCTTAGAATATGGACAGGGACTTGCATTGTGGAGCCCGTTCGGTTTTTCAAAAGGTGCAGATGCAGTTTATCCGGTAAAGAAAAAAGCGAGGTTTTTGCGTCCATATACAAGTGCTGCCGAGTATAGATTTTTCAGAGGCGCATCAGCAAGAATAGTAATTGATGATTTCAATCTAACTGCTTTCTATTCAGGTAATACATTTGATGCAACCATAGATCCGATAACAGGTAACATTACTTCTGTCGGGCAGACAGGCTTTCACCGATTTGAGAGTGAGCTTAGTAAGAAAAACTCCGCACACGAAAAATTAATCGGTGGAGTTTTGGATTATAAATTACGTAATAAATTCAACTTTGGGATGATTTATTACAATGCCTCCTTCAATAAAAATTTCCAATCAAATTCCTTATACAGTATTGAGGGAGAAAGTTTTAATTACTACTCGCTTTATTATGATTTTAATTTCTCCAAAATCAATTTATTTGGCGAAGCAAGCTATGATGGTAATTCAGTTGCCTCAATAAATGGAGTTCAGTTTTCAGCTAATCGTGAATTAATCTTCACCTCCGCAGTAAGAAGTTATCCGCGTAACTATATCAATCTATACGGATTTGGTTTTAGCGAAAAATCCGGCAGAATAAATAATGAGGTTGGAATTTATTCCGGCTTCAAGTGGGTTATCCCAATTGGAGTGTTAAACCTTTACTATGACATATTCAAATTCCCATATCGTACCAATCAAAACTCACTTTCAAGTGAAGGTAATGACCTGCTGGTTGATTTTGTTTCTGTGCCGCTGCCAAATTTTGAAGTGAGGTTACGATATAAATATGAGAATAAGGAGGTAACAGAATTAATAGGGTTTGATGAGGAAATTGTCAGAAGACTAAAACAAATTGCGAGAACCGAACTTATATACAACGTCTCCAGATTCTTGAGATTAAAAACCAGAATTGAGTACAACCATTATTTTATTAAGGATGCCGGATTAAAAGAAAATGGTTTTTTAGTTTTCCAGGATGTTCGATATGTGCCTCAAAAAAATATAAATCTTTACGGCAGAATAATCTTCTTTCAAACCGATTCATTTAACTCTGCAGTTTACGAATATGAAAACGATTTGCTGGGTGTAATGCCAAACCTGGCTATGTATGGAAAAGGAGTTCGCTGGTACTTAATTATAAAATATAAACCGCTGAATTTTCTTACGCTCTCTACTAAATACTCAGAGACTTACAAACCGGATGTAACTTCACTAAGCTCAGGAGATAATGAAATTATTGGAAATGTTGATAACAGAATTAGTTTTCAGATTGATATGAGTTTCTAGAATTTCTAAAAGTCATTTCGAAGGAGTCTTCTGCATTTGGCATTTCTTTGGAAGACTGAAAAAACTGCTAATTTTCACAATTCAGATTTCTTTGGTTTAACAATCGAAATGACTTTTAAATTAAAATTAATTTATTCATACCTTAAAGCTTCAATCGGATCAAGATTAGCAGCTTTGTATGCGGGATAAGTTCCGAATACAACACCGACGAGCACGCAAATTATCAAACCAAGGAACACCCAATCCCAGGGCACAGCTGATTGTGCATTAATCAAACTACCTGCAATATTTCCAATACTTACGCCTATTAATATTCCGATCAATCCCCCTAGCATACATAAAATAATTGCTTCAAAAAGAAACTGAGAGAGTATCCACGTTTTTCTAGCGCCTAAAGCTTTTCTAATTCCAATCTCACGTGTTCTTTCTGTAACCGAAACAAGCATAATATTCATAATCCCAATACCCGCTGCAATAAGAGCGATCAGTGAAATTGCTAAAGCAATCATTTTAATAGGATCAGTAATTTTATTTATTTCTGTAAGCATTGATTCATTACTGAAAATAAAAAAATCATTCGGTTCACCTGCAGCGACTTTTCTAATACTCCGCATATGACCGGTTGCAGATTCAATAACTTCATCATAATCATCTTTACTTTGAGACATGACAGTTATATTTACTGAACGACCATATCTTCCATACATTGACTGCCAGGTTGTAATTGGGATTAAAATAATGTTATCTCTGCTCTGACCGAATAGTGCAGATTGTTTTTCAACAATTCCAACAACTCTTAGCGGTTTACCATCAACACGAATTGTTTGACCAATTGGATCGATATTGGGGAAAAGCTTGTCAACAATTGGTTGAAAAATTAAACATACATCAGATGAATAATTTATATCGTCTTCTCTAAAATCTCTTCCTTCTTCAACATTCCAATCGTTAGTTCTAAGAGCATCAGTATTTAAACCGCATATTTGAATGTTTGGATTAGTTTCTCTGTTTCCAAACTTGGCTGCTCTCCCGAATTGCCATTGTTCAACACCAACATATTTTGCCTGGGGTAGCATTTCCTTTAATCGAATACCGTGTTCAATGGTCAAGTCTTTTCTGTTTCGATCATCTCTTCTCCCTGGTCCGCCGCCAAAAACATTATCATGCTTCTGGATTTGAAAAGTATTTTTGCCAAGACTAGATAATCCAGAATTGATACTATTTTGAAGCATGGTTAAAATTGTCATTATCACAATGATAGAAAATATTCCAACTACAACACCAAGTATTGTCAAAGCAGTTCTTAATCTGTTGCTCTTCAATGATTGAAGAGATATTGCTAAAATTTGGTTAATCTTCATTTACTCATACCTCAATGCATCAACGGGATCCATCTTTGCAGCAGTGTAAGCCGGAGCCAAACCTGATACAATTCCTGTTAATAATGAAATTAATATGGCGATGATTACAACATCATACTGAATTGCTGTCGGGAAAAATTGATTTAACATTAAACTTAACAGTAATGCGGCTATCAAACCAATCAGTCCACCAAGCAGGCAAATAACAGATGATTCTAAAAGAAACTGAAATAATATTGTTCTTCGTTTTGCACCAATAGCTTTTCGTAATCCTATTTCTTTAGTTCTTTCCTTAACCGATACGAACATAATATTCATTATTCCAATTGCGCCGACAAAAAGCGATAATCCTGTTATAAATAATCCAGCAATTTGAATAACACCGACGAAAGAATTATACTGCTCCTGCAATGCTTCCTGCTGATTTATAGAAAAATCATTTGGTTCATCATAACTAAGACCACGTATTTTTCTCATAATGCCTTCAGCTTCTGCTTTAGTTTCTTCAACCATATTTGGATTTGGTGCACGTACATTTAAGGTAACAGTTTGCGAGTGCCTTGATATAAAATTTTTAAATATTGTTCCAATTGGAATGAAAACCTGATTGTCCGGATTCCACGGTCCCAAAACAACGCTTCCCTGCTCAGCAAGTACTCCAACAATTTTAAAGTTAGTACCGCCAATCTTAATAGTTTTGTCTAAAGCATCACCTCTTGGAAAAAGTTTTTCGCTTATCTCACTTCCTATTACAGCAACATTTCTTGAAGCATTGCTTTCAATTTCAGAATAGAATCTGCCTTGATCAAAAGTAAAGTTAGTTGTTTTTACATAATCAGCATTCGATCCATTTAAAAACACATTCTCAACTTTTTTTTCACCAAATTTAATTGTTTGCATACTATTAGTAACCGGTGCAACTGCTATGGGCAGTTTGGCTAAATCTTTAAATGCATAAAAATCATCCATCTCGATATTTCTGCGGTTACGCATTTTCCACCATTCCTCATTAGAGAACCAGGAATATTTATCAACGTACAAGACATCGGAACCGAGTGCACTGATGCCATTTTTAAATGAGTTATCAATTCCTTTTATCGCCGTGGACATAAGAACTACTGCAGTAATACCAATAAAAATTCCCAGCATAGTTAAAGCAGCACGAATTTTGTTAGCTCTTATCGCCCGCCATGCAATTGCAAGTCCTTCGCTCAATTCAAATAATATTGCAGACATTTTTATTATTTCCTTCTTACCTCAGAATTTATTCTGAGTAAAAATATTTTAATTGACAGACTGAAGTCTGTCCTACGTATTCTTATACAAATGATGCTTTTACTTTTGGAATTAATCTTTTCTCAACAGTCTCATCTTTTTCTATTAGACCATCTTTTAATCTAACGATCCTTAATGCATGTTCGGCAATATATTCTTCGTGTGTTACAAGAATTATTGTATTACCCTTCTCATGAATCTCATGAAACAACGCCATAATTTCTTCACCTGTCTTGGAATCTAGATTTCCCGTCGGTTCATCAGCCAGAATTATTGCTGGTTTTGTAACCAGTGCACGGGCTATCGCTACTCTCTGCCTTTGTCCTCCGGACAGTTCATTGGGTTTATGATGCATTCTGTCAGCAAGACCAACATCTATCAATGCCTGTCTTGCTCTTTCTTTTCTTTCAGAAGAAGGAATTCCCGCATAAATCAGTGGTAACTCAACATTATGAACAGCATCAGATCTTGCAAGCAGATTAAAAGTCTGAAATACAAACCCAATTTCCTTATTCCTAATCCTTGCTAATTCATTGTCTGTCATTTCACTAACGCTGACTCCCTTAAAATCATAAATTCCAGAAGTTGGAGTGTCCAAACATCCGAGCATATTCATAAGAGTAGATTTTCCTGATCCTGAAGGTCCCATGATAGCAACATATTCATTCTTATCTATTGTTAAAGAAACATCACGTAATGCATGAACCTCTTCTGATCCAACCTGATAAACTTTAGCGATATGTTCTATGTTAATTATATTCATTATTGTTTACCACGTTTTATTTTTTTGTAATATTTGGACGCTTCTCTTCAACTCTAACTTGTAAACCATCGTTAAGTTCACGAGATATTGCTTTATAACTTCCTGACACAACTTGTTCACCGCCTTCAAGTCCTTTTAGAACGGCAATATAATTATCATCGCTCAATCCTGTTTCAACTTCAACTAATTTTGCTTTACCATCTTTAATTAAAAAGACTACTTCTTTTGGTTTAATATTTTCTTTTTTATCTGTCTTAACTTGAATGATGCCTTCATCTTCACCATCGCCTGAAGGCATATCCATTTTGGGAGCATCAGATCGTGTGGTAACACTCTGAATAGGCACGCTTAAAATATTTTCTATTGTTTCTGTCTCGATATCAGCGGTACATGACATTCCAGGTCTTAAAGTAGTTTTAGGATCAATCAATTTTATTTTAACTTGAAAGTTTACAACTTCCTGTTGAGTGCCCAAGCCTGTTGTGTTTGCGCTATTACCAATTTCAGAAACTAATCCAACAAACTCCTGATCTTTAAATGCATCTACTTTAATCGTAGCAGTGTCACCAATGGAAACTAACACAACATCATTCTCATCTACTTCAACTACAGCTTCTATGTTACGCAAATCGGATATAGTCATAATATCTGAACCCATACTAAATCCTGCCCCAAAAACTCTTTCACCAAGTTCTACATTAAGTTTAGTAACTACACCATCAATTGGGGATCGAATTGCAGTTTTAGAAATTTGATCCATAATTTCTTTTAATGAAGCTTCGCTCTGAGCGACGTTTGCCTCTGCCGCTTGATAAGCAGCTTTTGTGGACAAGTAATTTGACTTAGAAGTTTCTAATTCAGAATCACTTGCTAATCCCTTACTATGCAATTCTTTAACACGATTATAATCTAGTTCAACTTTGGTCAGCTCTGCTTCTCTCATTTTTAAATTTGCTTTGGCAGATTGAAGATTAGCTTCCAATCTTTCATTTTGAGCAACATATTGGTCACCCTTTATCCTTATAAGCAAATCGCCTTTTTTAACTATATCACCTTCCTTAACCGGCAATTGAATTATTTCACCGGTTACTTCAGGATTAATAACTACTTTAAATTCCGGATTAATTTTACCTGTAGCCGCCACAGTTTGTGTGATAGTTCGTTTTTCAACTTTTTCAGTTTGAACAGAAACTATTTCTTCTTTATTACCACCGATAAAGGCTACTACCAAAAGAATAACAAGCAGTAATCCTATTCCGCCGAAGATGAATAATTTCTTTTTTGATTTTTTCTTTCCATTAGCCATTTGAGATATTCTCCTATAATAAAATTTATTCGTATTGACTATATTCTAAAACACCAAGAT
Organism: Ignavibacteriaceae bacterium; assembly: GCA_044227615.1. Classification (GTDB taxonomy): domain Bacteria; phylum Bacteroidota; class Ignavibacteria; order Ignavibacteriales; family Ignavibacteriaceae; genus IGN3. Next base: position 15,719 of record JBGAWM010000022.1, on the reverse strand, counting down.
TATACTGTAATTCTTCACTTGTTCGGATGTAGAAGAATTGTGCGTTAATATAATTTGTTTGTGCATTTTGATATGCTGTATTTGCAATTAAAACATCTAATAACTTACCCGCACCAAGGTTATATTTTTCCTGTTCAATTTTAAGATTTTCCTCTGCAGCTTTTACATTCTTTTCTGTTACAACCAATAATTTTTTTGCTGCTTCAAGATCAAGAAATGATTTTTGTAAATTTTGTTTGATAAATCTTTCAGTATCCTTTAACTCTATTTCAGAATTCATTGCATTTACTTCTGCTATTTGAACAGCATTATCAACTGAAAAGCCTGAGAAGATAGGAATGTTTAATGTTAATCCGGCAAAAAAGTTATGTGAATTAAAAATTTCATTAATGGTATTTGCTGGTGCGTTATAAGAAACATTTCCGTATAGGCTTGGTAAATGACCTGACCGAGCAATTGTTAAATTATCATATAACGAATTAAGACTTAATTTTTGAGCCTTGTAATCTCTTCGATTTTCCAGGGCTTGCAGTACAAGGTCATTTAATCGATTATAATCAGTATCAATATTTGCGGCAAGGATATCTAACTCTCTATCTGTTAAGTTTTTAGAATAGGTATAATTTTCTAGCACATCCAACCCTAGATAAAAAAGCAGATTGCTTTTAGCAGTTTCTAAAGCATTGCTTGCACGAATAACTTCTAATTCAGCATTTCCAAGCTGTACTTGCTGTTGATAAACATCAGCCATAGTTACTGAGCCTAATCGATTACGTTCAGAAATTGTCTCAAGATTTTTTTGCTGCTGTTTTACATCTTCTTCTCTTACTTTTAGAAGTTGATAAGCCTCTGTAATTGAGTAATAAAGATTAATCGTTTGAAAAACCACCTCCTGCTTTTTCCCTTCAATTGACAATTGAATTGATTCCAGAGAGTTCTGGCTTCGGGAAAGGTTTGCAAAATTTGATAGACCATCAAACAGAACAATACTGGATCTTGCTCCAACACTATATTGTCGTGATTCATTATCACCTGCAGGTACCGTAACGTTAACACCTTCAATAACAGTTGTGCGTTCAGCTTGTTCAGATCGATTCCAGTTCCAGCTTGCACTTGCATCTAAAGTTGGTAGAAAACCGCCATACGCTGCAGTAACTCCCGATTTCCCAACTGCCAACTCATTTTCTTGAGTCAACAATCCGCTATTTTTTTGAATAGCAATTCTAATTGCCTGATCAAGGGTCAGTTCATTTTGGGCAAAAATTGAAGTTGCAGATATTAAAAGTAAAACTGATACTACGAATAATTTCATTTGATTCTCCGGATGTTGGATTAAAATTTCAGACTTTTAGTAAAAATACAACAATAATGTAAATCTATCTTTGATTTTGACCACTCAAAAATAGTTTAATTGCACATCATATTGTCATTTTAAGTACGAATGGCAATATAATTACATTTGCGGTATTCAAGAGTAGCTAACACTATAATCTTATTTATCGTTCATATTGGTAGAATTACCAGATTTTAGGTTGATTCTCAGAAATCAAATGAATTATATTCCAGCAGTAAATAATTCTAATAGAGGTAGTGATGGAATTGCACATCAAAAAAGATTTAACAACTTTTTTACTTTTTACATTGCTGTTATCATTCAGTTTCATAGAAAGTGGTTACGGACAGCAGTTGAACAAAATATTTGAGGATATTGGTGGCGGCTCAGGTAATACAACTACAACAGTTGAATCTGATGACAATACGACGCTTTATGTTGTTGGAGGAATTATTGTAGCTGGCATTGTAGTTTATGCTTTACTTCTGGATAAAAAAGAAAAACCAACTAAAGACACCACTGCTACTATTCTTAATGATCAATTCTTAGAACAAAATCTCACTTACAAAGAAAAAGTTAAAAATTTGCAATCTCAAATTCCCATTAATTTTTCTTTTGGAATGCAGCAAGATAAAGCTCTAAAAGATGAGCGAAGATATTTTTTTGGATTAGCATATAACTTTTAATCTTAAGGATCAGTTTTCTAACAACTGATCCTTAATCTCCATCAAATATTTGTAAGCTTCTTCATAGTTGTTTCCAATTTTTCCATCAAGTATGGCTTCTTCAATTGCAGTCTTTATCTCTCCAACTTTTCTTGATGGTTTAAGATTACAAATCTGCATAATCTCTTCTCCTCTAACCGGCGATTGAAATGCTCTAAGCTGGTCTCTTTCTTTAACATCACGTACCTTCTGCATAACACGTTCGTAATTAGCAAGATACTTTTCCACCTTAATTGGATTCTTACTTGTTATGTCTGCCCGACACAGGATAATGAGATCTTCAAGATCTTCACCTGCATTTACAACAAACCTCCTTATCGCAGAATCTGTAACATCTTCTTTCGCTAAAGCGATTGGTCTTAAATGTAATCGTATCAGCTTTTGGATGTATTCCAGTTTATGAAGTGGTAATTTCAATCTTATAAAGATTTTCCTCATCATTCTTGCACCAAGTTCCTCGTGCCCGTGAAAAGTCCAGCCGATTCCTTCAACAAATTTTTTTGTTGGTGGTTTTGCAATATCGTGAACAAGTGCCGCAAATCTTAACCAAACATCATCTGTTTCTCTGCAAATGTTATCAACCACCTGCAGCGTGTGCAGAAATACATCTTTGTGATGATAATCTTTCCTCTGATCAACCCCAGCCATTATTGATATTTCAGGAAAAACTATTTCAAGAACACCAGAATCAAAAAGTAATGTAAATCCGATTGATGGTTTTGGTGAAGCAAGAATTTTAAGGAACTCATCTGTTATTCGTTCTTGCGAAACTATGGAAAGTCTTTCTCTCATTTCTTTTGCAGCAATCATAATGCTCTCATCGACATTAAAATTAAGCTGTGCCGCAAAACGAAATGCCCGCAAAATTCTTAGCGGATCATCATCAAATGTTTTAAATGGATCAAGTGGTGTTCTAATTAATTTACTTTCAATATCAGCTAAACCATTATAAGTATCAATTAATTTTCCAAAATCTATTTTACTAAGAGATATTGCCAGTGTGTTAATTGTAAAATCTCTTCGCTTAATATCATCCTCAAAAGTTCCATCCTCAACAATTGGTTTACGGGTAGTTCGATCGTAGGATTCTTTTCTTGCACCCACAAATTCAATGTTCATTCCCTGATAATCAAAATGCGCCGTACCAAAATTTTTATAGTAAGATACATTCTCAATCATAAGTTTATCTGCCACATTTTTTGCGAAATCTATACCGCTTCCTATAACAAGAATATCAAGATCATTTCGTTCACGATTAAGAATAAGGTCCCTGACAAATCCGCCAACGGCATAAACTTTTACTTTATCTCTTTCAGCAATTTGCGAAATAACATTAACAACTTTTAGATGTGATACTTTCTGCTCAATTAATATTTCTAAGTTGTGATTCATTTTTACTAAATTTTTAATCCTATATTTATCTGAGACTTCTGAAAAATTCAATGCGTCATTCCTGTGTAAACAGGCGTCCATTGATTTTTGAGCAAATTCCCGCTTTCGCGAGAATGACAGACAATTAGAAATCTATTTTTCAGAAGTTTCTATCTAATTGTTATTACTGTAAACAAATTTATCTTCCACCTGATCAGCATTTCTTAAAAACCAGTTTGTCTTTTTATATTGCTCTTGCAAAGCAGTATAAAATATATTTTGATCTTTTATTCTTAAACTTAACGCTGCATACTTTCTGGAATTTACGTAATCATTATTATCAAGCATATATTCAGATAATTTAAATGCTGCATAACTACTCTCTAAATTATCAACTATAAATGTTTTATTAAATATACTAAGGGATGCTTTATAATCAACTTTCAGGTTGTTTAACAAATCAATTATTATCGGTATGGAATTGTATTGGTAATGTTCATCATTCAGTTCAATCAAAATACTTAATTTCAAGGAATCACTGCCATCTAAATATTCCTTGAGTCTGTTTGATTGCAGCAAACTTAATCTTGTATTGCTTAAATATTTTAATTGATGATTTGGATTTTCTGCGATTATTTTTTCAAAACAATTGGCCGCTGAATCATTTACAAAATTTAATGTATAAAGTTCGCCCAATTTGAATAGCATATTGTAATAATATGGTGTTGATTTGAATTTGTTGTAATTCCCTTTAAGTATTTTAATTCCATCTTCATTTTTATTTTGAGTGGAATATATTTCTGCTAATCCTATTAATGCTGAATAATTTAGAGTCTTATTATTTATTTCGATAAAAATATTTTCAGCATCATCCATCCTGTTTTCATATAAATATCGATAAGCTTTCCTTAAGCGATCGCCAACATACCGCGGGCAAACCTTCTGAATAATGGATAATCTTCCGAAATAATAATCTGCCATTGGGTTCTGATTACTTAAATCTTTATCAGTGATACTTTGCTCAAAATCTTTTTGAACGTTTTCAATTCTATTTCCAAATACTAATTCAAAATCTCCACTCCCATAAAACTCTATGACCTTTTGAGCTCCGAATTTTTGTGTGAGATATTGAATAAATGCACCGCTGTAAGTATATGCCAACAAAGAATTGCCTTTAAAAAAACTTAATCCAGTAAACAGCGATTTTACATCAACTGCATATCCATTGTTGTATGCTAAGGAAGTTAGATATTTGATTGAAATATCGTTTGAAATTCCATCGACTGACTCGGCCAGGCCTTCAATTAGAGCAGCATTAAATCCAGATGCTAGTCTAAATATTCCAGTCCCAAACTCTGCTGTAAATACATGAGCTAATTCATGCTTTAAGGTACTTTGCCAGGAATCTGAACTGATATAGATTGAGTATTGCCAGGGCTTTGCTACATCAGCATTTCCTGCACCGAACAAAATTTTCTTCTGCTCGCGATTATTAAATAGATAGACATTTATTTTTCTTGTTGGTTTGCTTTTTAGTTGATTTAATAATTCTGAATAATAATATTCCTGATGCAATGCTATTAACTTAGCCTGGGTGGAATCAATATTATCATAGTGCAATGTTAATAAATCAGATTCAATCTTCTTTGTTAAAACAGTATTTAATTTAGAAAAAGTAGTAGTAAATCCTAAAAGGGGTGAAATGTACTGGAATATCAAAGTGACTATTACGACTGCAATAACAAAATATTTTTTATACTTCAGAACTAAATCAGCTCGTTTAATAAAAAGATATAATATTGATAATGAAAAAATAATCACTATCATCTGATGGAATAATAATTTCCAATCAGGACTTAGTCCTTCATCGTAAATATTTCCGGGGAAGAAACCTATCAATGGTGAGTAGAAATAAACTTGAGGATTAAAATAAATTTCTAAAACCGATATGAGGGCAATCAGGAATAATAATATAAAAAATAAAATCCGAGTAAATCTTTTGGTAATTAAGTTCACTATAAAAGCTATTGACGAACCAAACAAAATTGAAACGCTTACTATTACTAAATAAAAAATTAGTCCATCAATAAATGAACAAAACATTGTGAGCAATGAATTTATTATCGTAACAATAAGTGGAATAAGAAAAAGGATCAAAAGATTTTTTACCAATTTAAAAAAATCCTTTTCAGAATTCTTAAGGAAATTTATTGTTTGTAAACCCGCAATTACCGATAGAAGTAATCCATTAAATGCTGCAAATTCATAACCAAACGTACTCATCAGAGGCAATTGAGTAAGAAGAATATTAATTAGAATTATTATGAAAGAATAAATTAATAATCCGTTTCTATGTGATATGATTTTATGAAATGGCATTATCGAATAAAAATAATTGAGGTCGATGAGTTAATAATAAGACATACTGTTCTATCTATTGGAATTGATCTTACTTTTAAAAATATTTCCATTGTTACACGCGATGATAAAATTACCTGATTTAAGCTGCTTTATATCATTAAGAATTATTGGCTGCCCAACAGATTTCTTTGTCCAATTCTTTCCAGCATCATAAGAAAAGAAAATTTCACCTCTGTTAGAAAGAATAATCCCTTCGCCATTATTATCAAAACTAACTTTGTATAAACCGGAATTTGAATTAATATTTATATCACTCCAATCTTCTCCACCGTTTTCAGTACGAAGTACTTTACCTTCGCCCCCAATAATAATCCCTAAAAATTCATTTACGAAAAAGACATCTTTAAAGTAAGATCTAAAATCAATTATTTGTCTTTGCCATGTTAATCCGCCGTCAATGGTTTTTAAAATCGTACCATTCCATCCAACAATAATTCCATTCTTATAATCGGCAAAATTGATACTGAATAAATTTTCTTTAACATTGCTCGGGATCGTTTGCCAAGTTAAACCGCCATCATAGGTCTTTAAAATTATTCCATTGCTTCCGACTATAAATCCGGTATTGATATCTATAAAATAAATTTCAAACAAAGTCTCAGTAGTATTTGAACTTATTTTTATTATTTGATTTGACTTACTATTTAAAATTCCAATAAATCCTGAAGAACCGACCAGAAATAATTTATTATCGCTAAAACAAATTGAATTGAAATTATTTGAATATTGAGAATTAAGTTTTTTCCAGGTTATTCCCCCGTCTGAAGAGTGCATAGCTAATCCCGAATCGCCAGCAATATAACCTCTGTAATCATCAATAAAAGTAATTGAGTTAAGATTTTTATCAGTATCCGTTTTAATTAATTCCCACGCACTTTCTTTAACAAAATTTGGATTTTTAGAATAATCCTGAGAGTAATTTAACGACTTAGAATCAGCTTTATTGCTCTCCTCCATTATTATGGATTTTACAACATTGAAAACAATAACACCTAAACCGATAAAAATTATAAATAGTAAAATGTTGCTTACAGTCTGAAATCCTTTAGAAGATTTTGTAGTTGATTCAACTAACTCCTCATCGTAAGAATTTGAAAGTGGGACATAAACATCTTTATTGTATAAGTGCGAGAGACTTAACTGCGTTATAGAGTTTTTAAATTCTGAAGCAGAAGAAAAATTATTTTCTAATGACTTATTCATCGCTTTTAAAATAATTTCATCGGCTTCAGCGGGAATTGCCGGAATTTGAGTAGAAACTTTTGCAGGAACCCGATTAACATGTGCTTCTATTATCTCGTATATAGTTTGTGCGTTGTATGGGTGAGCACCTGTTAGCATTTCATAAAAAGTAACTGCAAGAGCGTAAAGATCACTTTTTACAGTGATAATATTTCCACTAAGCTGTTCAGGACTCATGTATAAAAGTGTTCCTGGTCTTGCATTATGCTGGGTAATTGTTTTCAATTCATCGATAGATTTTGAAATTCCAAAATCCATAATCTTAGGATTGCCATTTAAATCAAGAATTATATTTGAAGGTTTAAGATCCCTATGAATAAATCCCTGGCTATGGGCAAATTCAATTCCATTCAGAATCTGCGTCATCAATTCTAAAGCATAACTAAATTCAATCCTTCCTCTCTCGTGGATTATACTTTCAAGAGTATCGCCTTCAATGTACTCCATTGCAATACCAAGAATATCTTTTTCTTCAACAAAGCCGTAGACAGAAACGATATTAGGATGCATTAACTTTGCCTGATTTCTCGCCTCCCTTTTGAAACGTTCAATGAAAGCAGAATTGTGAGTTGTGTTAAGACTAAGAATTTTAAGTGCGGCATATCTCTCAAGTTTAACATCGAATACTTTATACACAGAGCCCATCCCACCCTGACCCAGGAGTGAGATAACTTTGTAATTTTGTATTCTTCTGCCAATCATTTTACAAGATCAATAATGATAAATGAGTAATCATCATAAGCACCGCGAAGCTTAATCATTTTTACCAGCTTTATTTTAACATCTTCAATATCATTGCTAGCCAATATTTCTTCAAGTTCATTATTGCCAATTAAATTTGAGACCCCATCTGAGCAAATAAAAAATCTATTGCCATCATTTTCATTTAATCTAATCTTACTAATATCAGGATCAATGGATTCATTGTCTCCTAAAGCTTTAACAATTACATTTCTTTGTGGATGATTTGCAGCCTGCTTATGAGTAATAAATCCTTCATCCAATAGTTTTTGAACCAAAGAATGATCCTTTGTTATTTGATTTAATCTTTTAGATTTTAGATGATATATTCTTGAATCACCGATATGCCCCCAATAAGCAACATTATCCTTTACAAAAACTAATTCCATAGTAGTTGCCATGTTCTTTTCCGGATTATTGGATAAAGAATGATTCATAACAAAACTATTTGATTCTACGATAGCAATTTTAATTCTCTCTAAATAATCATCACTGTCAGAAGATGAAAAAAAATAGATTGCCGATTTTAGAGCAATCCTTGCAGCTAAATCACCACCTCTATCACCGCCTACACCATCGCATAAAACTGCTAAAAGCCCGCCTTCAATTTCTGCGGTTTCAACAGCATCTTCATTAAATTTTTTCTCGTTACCGGGACTAGTAAACCTTGTATAGCTTAATCCCATTAAGGGACCTCCAAAAAAAATTAGCTTATTAAATATATGTCTTAATCAAAAATAAGAAATTATAGCCTTATCTGCCTTAAAAAACATAACTGCATTTAACTAGTGAGTAATATCAAAAGGCTTAATTTGTTTAACAATCGCTATAAGATTATATTTGCAAGCGATTTTTATGATTCATAAATCATTTTAGAATATAAGTTTATGTGTATTCTTCTCATTTTAATTTGAATCATTTTAAGTTCATTGCGAGAATGGCGGAATTGGTAGACGCGCTAGACTTAGGATCTAGTACCGAGAGGTGTCGGGGTTCGAGTCCCCGTTCTCGCACTTTCAAATCATCCCAGTTAAATTATTTAAGGTTAGTGTTTTTATGGAATACAATGTCGCAGAATTAAACTCTTCAGAACACGAAGTTGAGATTAAACTTCAGTACGATGAAATTAAAAAAGAAATTGAAGACGAAGTAAAGAAGCAATCAAAAAAAATTCAGGTACCCGGATTCAGAAAAGGTAAAGTTCCTGTTTCTATGCTTAAAAAAATGTATGGCGATGCTCTTGAATATGAAGCATCTGAAAAAATAGCCAATTCATTTTTTTGGAAAGTTGCGGAAGAAAACAAGCTTAAGCCAATCGGTCAGCCAACTATGACAGATCTAAAGTTTGAACCTGAAAAAGAATTATCCTTTAAAGTTAAATATGAAACTATACCGGTACTAAATATTAAAGATTACAAAGGGATCTCTTTTGATATTCCTGATTTTGTTGTAAGCGATTTAGAAATCGAAAAAGAGATAGACTACATTCTTAAATCGAACAAAACTTTAGAAGATGCTGACGAGATCTTGGATAACAATTTTACTATTGATGCAGAAGTTATTCTAATTGAAAGAAATGGTGAAAAGATTTCTGAAGCTAAACCCGAAAAAATGCAAATAGATTTAGCTGCCGATGGAGTTGCTAAAGAAATTGTTGATAATGCAAAGAATAAGAAGGTTGGTGAAAGTTTTTCTTTTTCTTATAAGGACGAACACAAACATAAGTTAGAAGATGGAACTGAAGAAGTTCACAAAGAGGAATATAATTATCAGGTAAATATTCTTGGAATAAAAAAAGTAGTTCTTCCGGAGTTAAATGAAGAATTAATAAAGAAAGTTACCAAAGATAAAGTTTCAACTGAATCCGAGTTAAGAGATCAGATAAAAAACGATATTCAAAACTATTATGATCAGAGAACTGAAGAATTAGTTAGAGGAAAGCTTGTTGGAGAAATTGTTAAGAATAATGATTTTGAGCCGCCTAAAAGCCTTGTAAACAATATCCTTGAAGAATATGTAAAGAGTGAAGAAGAGCAGGCAAAAAAATCTAAATATCCTTTTAACAAAGATGAAACAAGAAAGAGATTATTAAAATCTGCTGAGAATGAAGTTAAATGGTATCTTATCAAAAATGAGATACAAAAAGCTGAGAACATTGCAATAACAGATGACGAAATAAAAGAGTTGGCTGAAAAAGAAGCTGAAAAAATTGGTATCCCTGTAGACAAACTGATCAATTATTATAAAACTTCCAATCAGGGAGAGAGAATACTGGATCAGAAACTTTTTGATTTTCTTAAATCAAACAATACAATTAATAAAGTTCATCCCGATAAAATGAAAGTTAACCAAGAGGCTGTAAATGAGTAACAATATTGAAATATTCAATCAACTAGTTCCATATGTAATTGAGCAGACAGGTCGCGGCGAAAGAGGAATGGATATCTATTCCCGTTTGCTTAGAGAGAGAATTATATTTTTAGGAACAGCGATAGACGATCACGTAGCAAGTTTAACGATCGCACAGCTAATTTTTTTAGAGGCAGAAGATTCTGAAAAAGATATAAATATGTATGTAAATTCACCTGGTGGCAGTGTAACAGCGGGCTTGGCAATTTATGATACAATGAAATTTATAAAGCCTGATGTTGCAACAATTTGTGTTGGTATGGCTGCAAGTATGGGTGCTGTTTTACTAGCAGGCGGTGCCGCTGGTAAGCGTTCTTCGCTTCCAAATTCTAAAATTATGATTCACCAACCCTGGACACAGGGAATTGGCGGGCAGGTAACAGATGTTGAGATTCATGCCAAAGAATTAATAAAAACACGTGATTCATTATATAGAATACTCGCGGAACATACTGGAAAATCCGTTGAGCAAATTACCAAAGATTGTGATAGAGATTATTTTTTGACTTCTGAAGAAGCAAAACAATACAATCTTATAGACAATATTATTGAGAAACGAATTCCAATTAAGTAATATTTAAGGGCTGATTTCTTCAGCCCTTTTTTTTGAAATGAGATGTAATACGTTAACCAGAAAATATATTTGTAGAATGAGATTAATAATTTCAAGAGCAGTTTTAATTTTATCGTTCATCTTTTTATATCAATTTGCTGCGCTATCACAGACAATTAACGGCAAACTACTTGATGAATATTTAAATCAATATCTAACCAATAAAAATGTTCCCTCTATTTCTGCAGGATTATTAGAAGGAGGAAAAATAATTTGGATAAACGGTTTTGGGAAAGCTGATATTGAAAATAATGTTCCAGCCTCAAATTCTTCTTTATATCGTATTGCCTCCATAAGCAAACCAATAACGGCGGTAGCAGTTCTACAACTTTGGGAAAAAGGACTTATTAGTCTTGATACTGATGCCCGGACATATCTTCCAAGTTTTCCTGTGAAGAGATATAAATTCACAGTCAGGCAATTGTTAAATCATACGGCCGGAATAAGAAACTATAAAGAGGGTGAATTTGATAGTAAAAATTATTATCCAACAACTGATGATGCCCTTAGACTAATAGCTTATGATTCATTAATGTTTGAACCAGGAACAAAATATTCTTACACTACACTTGGTTATACTCTGCTGGCCGCAATTGTAGAAAAAGTATCTAAAACCAGCTTTGAAAATTATTTGAGGAATAATGTTTTTCTACCTTCCGGGATGACCTCTACGCAGATAGATAAACAGCGCGAGATAATATTAAACCGTGTTAAAGGTTATGAAAAAAACGCCGAACGAAAAATTGTAAATGCTCCGCTCGCTGATCTAAGTATCAAAGTTGCAGGGGGCGGAATACTTTCAACAGCTAACGACCTTTTACTTTTTGCTAAATCATTAATGGAAAATAAATTACTGAAACAATCAACATTAAATATGATGTTTAGCAGATCAAAACTTAAAAGTGGTAAAGAGATTGATTATGGTCTGGGCTTCTCTCTAAATTTTGAAAAGGATTCTTTGAAATATATTTCACACAATGGAGCAGGAACTGGTTTTAGTTCTATGCTGTTGATCGATCCAGAACAAAAAAGAGCTGGTGTGCATCTTATAAACATTAGGGATCGAAATCTTGAAGCACCTGCAAAGGATTTTTATGACATGCTTTCATCAGGGAAATTACCTAAACCGGCTAAAACATTGTCGGATGAATTGATGAAGACCTATCTTTCAGCCGGAATTGACAGTACAAATAAAGTTTTTAATAATATTTATTCTGCTGAGCAATCAGTATATACTCTAAATGATGATGAGGCAATTTATTTTTCAAATGACCTAATTGAATTGAATAAGATTTCTGATGCTATTTCTTATCTTAAAGAAGTTTTAAAATACTATCCTAAATCTTTTAATGTCCTTGCTGCAATTGGAGACACATACTTAAAAGATAAGAATGACGGACTTGCTCTTAGATATTATCGATCGGCTGCACAACTAAATAGCTCAAATCCAAGAATAAATAACCTTATAAAAAAATTAAGTAGTAAATAAGTCCTTTTAGCTTTTAATTTTTTTCACTATTTATCAACTCAAATATCTCCCGGCGTAACTGAACCATTTTATTCATTTTTCTGTTTAATGTTTATGATTGGCTATAGATTTACAAAATACAATCCCTTACTTGAGCAGCTGAAATCTTCCTTTGATAATTTATTAAAGGTATTTCTTCAGCTTCTAACAATTTCATCAGGTGATGTTAGTGAGGCACTTAGCTGGATGAACGAACTCGATCGAAAATATAAATTGACAGATGACCAATATGGTATTGGAGATTTTATTGACGATTTGAAAAAGAATAATTTTATTGAACAGGATGAATCCGGACTCAAATTTATCCCAACGACAAAATCAGAACGAACAATTAGAAAACAAGCTTTAGAAGAAATATTTGGAAAATTAAAACAATCAATGAAAGGTAATCATCGAACTTTTATTCCAGGACAGGGCGATGAACAAACATCTGAAAAAAGACAATATTTGTTTGGTGATTTAATGGAGCAGATTGATATGACTGATTCAATTAGAAACGCTCAGATCAATCACGGTATTGATGAATTTAATTTAACTGAAAATGATCTTGAAGTTGAAGAGCGCGACTACAAAACAATCACATCGACTGTTTTAATGATAGATATTTCACACTCGATGATCTTATACGGTGAAGACAGAATAACTCCCGCAAAAAAAGTAGCAATGGCACTTTCTGAATTGATTACAACTAAATATCCAAAAGATACTCTTGATATAATTGTTTTCGGTAACGATGCGTGGGTTATCACAATTAAAGATTTACCATATCTTGAAGTCGGTCCCTACCACACAAACACTGTTGCAGGTTTAGAACTTGCAGGCGATATTTTAAGACGAAGAAAAACTAACAACAAACAAATTTTTATGATAACTGACGGCAAGCCGACCTGCCTTAAAGAAGGTGTAAGATACTATAAAAATAGTTTTGGGTTGGATCGTAAAATTCTCAATAAAACTTTAGACCAGGCTGCAAAATTCAGGAGGATGGGAATTACAATTACGACTTTTATGATTGCCCGCGACCCATATCTGCAGCAATTTGTGCGGGAATTTACGCAGACAAACAACGGAAGAGCCTTTTACAGCAGTTTGTCTGGTTTGGGTGATTTTGTATTTGAAGATTATATAAGAAACAGAAAAAAAAGAGTAAGGTAAATTATTATGATAGATATTTTAGAAATAAAAACACTTGGTGATCTTAAAAATACCGACTATAAGCCAAGATCAATAAAAGATGAATTGCGTGAGAATATGATTACAGCATTAAAAAATAATTCGGATCCGTTTGAAGGAATATTTGGATATGATGAAACAGTACTGCCGGAACTCCAAACTTCAATTTTATCCAGACATAATATTTTACTTTTGGGATTACGAGGTCAGGCTAAGACTAGAATTGCTAGATTACTTGTGAATTTACTTGATGAATATATCCCTTCTATTGAAGGAAGTGATTTGAATGAAGATCCGTTTAATCCGATTACCAATGAAACAAAAAATAGAATTAAAGAGTTAGGGGATGAAATAAAAATTAAATGGATTCATCGCTCTGAAAGATATACTGAAAAACTTGCCACACCTGATGTTACTGTTTCAGATCTGATTGGTGATGTTGATCCGATAAAAGCTGCAACTCTTAAACTTCCCTACTCCGATGAAAGAGTTATTCATTTCGGTCTTATTCCAAGATCGCATAGATCAATTTTTGTTATCAATGAACTTCCGGATCTACAGGCACGCATACAGGTTTCTTTATTTAATATTTTGCAAGAAAGTGATATTCAAATTCGCGGCTTTAAAATTAGACTTCCATTGGATATACAATTTGTTTTTACTGCTAATCCTGAAGACTATACAAACAGAGGTTCGATTGTAACACCATTAAAAGATAGGATTGATAGTCAGATTCTTACCCATTATCCAAAATCAATTTCTGTTTCTCAGCGAATTACAGAGCAAGAGGCTAAGATAACTGATCATCAGAATTCATCCGTTGTTATTTATCCACTGATTAAAGAAATTATTGAGCAGATTGCTGTTGAAGCGAGATCCAGCGAATACGTTGATGAAAAGAGCGGGGTTTCGGCACGATTAACAATCTCTGCCTATGAAAATATTATTAGTTTTGCTGAAAGAAGAAAAATAATCAACAATGAACCAAAGGTTTATTGCAGAATTAATGATATAATTGGAGCAATACCTGCAATTACTGGTAAAGTTGAACTTGTCTTTGAAGGCGAGCAAGAGGGACCTTTAAAAGTAGCAAACATTTTAATCGGTAAAGCAATTAAAAGTGTATTTGAAAAGAATTTTCCCAGTCCGGAATTGATAAAGAAAAAGAAAGAGCAAAATCCTTACAACTCAGTAACTTCGTGGTTCTCAAAAAATAATATTGTTGATATTTTATCTAGCTCATCAAATAAAGAATACAAAAATGTTCTCATGAGTATTCCAGGACTGCAAAAAATTGTAGAACAATTTAAACCTGATGCGGATGAAAATTTATCATTATTATATATGGAATTTATTTTACACGGTTTATCAGAGTATTCCCAGCTAAGCAAATTGAGATTGGAAAATGGATTTCAGTTCAAAGATATGTTAAGCAGTATGTTTACAATGAGTGATGCTGAAGAAACTTATCCTGAAGATGATCCTGATTATTTTAAGTAGTTTATAAAAAAAGCCGGACTTGAAGAACAAATCCGGCATTTTAATGTACTTTAAAAAACGATTCTTATTTCATTAGAATCATTTTTCGAACCTGATTGAACTGAATACCATTAACACCATTAGCATTCAATTCATAAAAATATATTCCGCTGCTGACCTTGTTCCCAGATCTATCATCAGAATTCCAAAGGACCGTATGAACACCGGAATTCATATCAGTATTAACTAATTCACGAACCACTTCTCCCAACAAATTATAAATTGTAATTCTAACATTAGAATTAATAGGCAATGAGAATTTAATCTGTGTGCTTGGATTAAATGGATTAGGATAGTTTTGATCTAAAGAATAAGAAGAAGGTAGTTTAATAACTTCATCTTCAACATCGGTAACACCGCCGCTATAACTTAAGCCTGTTAGATCTTTCAATCCAACTGAGCCAATCATAGTTCCCGTACCTGTTGTCTGATTAATTCTAAACAAATCACTAAAAAGCGTGCCTGAGCCTTTTATTCCATAGAGTTGATTTGACTCATCAAATGCTAAATCGAGAGTATTAACGTTATACCCGGTTCTTCCAAATCTAGTAGTATCGCCAGTAGATAAATCAATTTTAACGAGCTGGTCTTTTGGGTTGCCAAGGAAATTCTTGACGGTTCCCC